>CBFGUG010000059.1:0-47900 GCA_965651905.1 uncultured bacterium
CCCCTGTCCAACACAGCGCCCCTGTCCAACACAGCGCCCCTGTCCAACACAGCGCTGGCATGGGAAGCGGACGACTCCTCCTGTAAAAGGGCGGCAGACGCGACGCCCAAACCCACCACGACGCCGCACAAGGACAACAACGCCAGCTTGGAACCCAGGCCAGCACCCACCGCCACACCTGACCCAACCCCGAGGCCCGCTCCATTCACCGACAACGCGCCGTCCAGCGATCCGACACCCGACGTGGTGGCAGCTCCCAGCTCCGCCGAGCCCTCCACCATGGGGCCCACCGCGGCACTGCCGACGCCGACCGAATGAACGCCCACTGCCTCAACGCCCACTGCCTCAACGCTGCCCATCGGGGTACCAAGCGCACCAGTTCCCCCCGCCGCAGAAACGTTCGTCGCCCCCCCTAGCGCCCCCTGCCCTAGCAGCGCCCCCTGCCCTAGCAGCGCCCCCTGCCCTGAGAACGAAGCGACGACGGAAGCAGCGGTGCCACTCATGGTGCCCACGGCGATCGCCGTGTTCACACGCGACAACACACGTCTCGCGTCTGACGCGCTCGGCGTGTCGGCGTCTCGCACGCGGTTCAGGAATTCGTCTAGCTCGCGACTCACGGCTTCCCCCGTTTGCCAGCACTGCTGTCGGAAACGCCGCTGGGGCGACGCGCGAAGTTCCCCGCGATTGCCTGTGTTCTCGGGGTGGCACGGTGACTGGGATCACGTCCACTCGTGGCACGGGGAGCCCCAGCGGCGCCGTCCGCAGCGCGATGACGATGGAGTGCCGCCTCGAAACGTCGACGCGCGACCCTCAATCGCGAATAAATGGTGTTGACGTTAGTTTCCAGCACCTCGGCGATTTCGACGGCGGTCAGTTGTTCTAGCTCTGAGAGCACGAAAACCGTTCGCTTCTCGTCGTCGAGCTCCGCCAGCAGCAGGTGCAACAGACGTACGGACTCTTGCAGTTCGTACGCCTGACTGGGGCCGCGAGCCGAGTCAGCTACGTCCACGAGTGGTTGCGTTTGGCGTCGTGACGCCCGTTTTCGATATTCACTCGCAACCCTCAGCGCGATCGCGTAGAGCCAACTCCGTGGGGTCCCCCTCGCCTCGAAGTCGTCCAACCGACGATGCACCACGACGAACACGTCTTGGGCCGCGTCGTCCAACTGTGCGGGGTGCACCCCCAGTCGACGTAGCACCCGCCAAACACTGGCAAAGTACTGGCGGTATACGGCCTCGAACTGCAGTGGGCAGGGAGTTGGCGGCAACGGTTCCGCGAGTGATGTAGCTGAAGGAGCGGGCACGGGCTCTGGCATGGACATGGTCGCGTCGCTCGAAACCCGTGATCAAAACGACATCGCTGCACCGATCGTTGCCCGCAAAGCCAAGACCTCGGCCTCGTCCGATCCCCCAGCCGAAAGCAGACTTCCCCAGACCGCGACCTCGGGCCTAACGGAACTCCCACCGAACGAGGTCACCAAACCCAACGTAGAACGAAGACTCGGCAGAAACTCCTCGCCCGACGCGCTACTCGTCGGCTCTTCACGAGCCCACAGTCTGTGTTCGACTCCCAATTCGAGTCCCCCGCAGCCGTGTATCGAAACGTGCTGACCAACTCCGTAACAGTAGCTGACAGCTGCCGCGCCGAAGTCAGCGGCGCGGCGGGAGTAACGCTCCGCCGCCATTTGCTCGACTTCTACGCCACCCCCATAACGGCCGGTCACGCGCAGCTCACCAATCGGCAGCCGGGCCTTCGCCCCCACCTCGATCACGCCGATAGTCCCCCGCATCACGCCATGGTCCACACCTGCCGCCAGCGAGACTCCATGTGCCGCGGCGGGGTCGGTGGTGGGCGCTGCAACGTCCAGCTCCCTCGGCGTGACCCCCAGGGCCACCGACGTCGGGTTTGCCGCTGCGGCGCTTGTCATTGGGGAGTCCGACTCACGAGTAACGGCGGGGTCGCCCCAGGCTCGAGCGGCGTCGCCGTCTCGTAGCCGCCCGTCGGGTGGCGCAGAGCTGAGCGCCAGTGCCGCGATCGCGACGCTGGCGTCGATGGCTTCCTCACACGATCTCGCGACCACTCGCCGCTCTGCCTCGACCAGCTCCGAAGCGATCGATACGCGGGCTTCCGTTCCCTGTGGCTGGTCGATGAACGCCACCTCGACGACCAGCTCAGGATCGGTCTCGCCTACGACAGAGCCAGCAACGGCGCGTTCGAACGAATGCAGCGAAGGGGAACACTGGGCGCTGGGGACTAGACGCACGCGAGATTCGGCGGCTCGCACGCAGGTCACCCAACTGCTCACCAGCAACGCACCGCTCGACAAGAGCAGCCCACGTCGCGCCAGAGAACTCGTCACGCCGCAGGCATAACACGCGCGGACGGAGCACCGTACCCCCGAGCCCAATCGCCTGAATTCACGAGCAGTTTCTGTGTGCGAAGAAACTCTGCGCAACTCGGTTGGCTGCGGACCGACCCGAACCTCACCCGAAGCAATCACGCTGGGTCACCTCACCACGCCGACCATGACCACCTCGTTCATCCGACAGCCGACGTTTTTCGAAGCCTACGACTCCTGCCCGCTTGCGTTGGCGTTTCGAGAGCTGCTCCCCGAACTCCACGCGCTGGCGGAGTCGGACCTGCAACTCGTGAACCTCGACGTCCCCAAGGCCATCGCGCTCAGTTTTTCCGTGATCGATCGGCTGGGGCCACTAGCTCGAATCCCGGGCATCGCCCCGGGGCTCGAACCGCAACAGCTGGCGCGCCTTTCGCTGACGACACGTGCGCTAGCCCATACCCATCGTCAGCTGATTGGGACGCTTCGCGTGACCGAGTCTCCCTCTCCCCAACTCGTGGCGAGAGCGAACTGCCTGAAAGCCCGTATGGAGGCAGAGGTTGATCGGTTGGTCGCTCGTCGCATCATCCGCAGACGGGCCAGTAGACGAAAGTGCCGACGGCCTGGGTTGCGCGCGCTTGCAGCAGAGCTCTCTGAGCTCGCCACTACCCTGCAAGAACCTAGGGCACTCGGTAACCACTCGCTGTCATCTGCCGAGCTACGCCTGGCGGTCGCCCTCGCTACCTCGATGCGTTCGCCCACTCCAGCGGTACGCAGTCGTCCCAATGACTTTCCCATCCACCGCGGAACCTTCACGTTGTTCTGGCACGCCTATGGAAGTGTGCGTCAGTCCGTGATCCACTTGCAAGACCCGGACTCCTTGGCGCCTACGCTGTACGGCCCGCGGCGGGGCACGACGCGCTAGGCAGCACGCGCGACCCACACCGCTCCGTGAAAATCGGCGTTCGGTTGTAGCCAGCGCAGCTCCCCTGCTCTAGGGTGCGCGCTCAGATGAGCGAGGCCAGGGCACCCGAGCAGCGAACAGTCGGCAACGCGGCCTGGGCCGAAGCCATTCAGTTGGTCCCAGTGGTGAGTCTTGCCTTACCCTTCGTGCTCGCAGGTCACGTCGACTTGGAGCAGGCGAGCTGGGGCTTCATGCTCGGTGCTGGCCTGAGCGTTCCCATCTCGGCGCTCGTCGTGGCGCGAAGACAGCTGCTCAACCCGATCTTGGTCGGAACTGCATTGTGGCTGTGGCTCGGCGCGATCACCTTTCAATTCGACTTTCGGACGCTCCAAGCTTGGTACGTCGATACCCAAGCGTTTGGCTTGTTCGTGGCCTCACTCGTGGTGGGAGTGATCGCGACGTTCACCTCGCGCCAGGGCTTCGTCGCCTGTCGAGGCGCACCTCGAGATTGGGCACGCAAGGCATCTCTGGGGCTGCTGGCGATGAACGCCCTGATGGTGGGCTGGGCCTGGTGGTTTAGGGACGACATCCGCGTTGGTGGCGGGCTGCCGTTCATCACGCTGAACCTGGCGCGACGCTTGCTGATGCGTCGTGCCCCGAGTCCCTGAATATTCACGTTAGCGCCTGAACCGACCGCAAATCGCAGCAAACGGCCTGAGCCGTTGCGGGCCGTGGCACTTGCCCCATACTGCACGGGTGCACGAGGTCGATTCCAACACGCTCGCAGGAACCACGGTGGGCGAAGGTCGCTTCGTCATCACTGCGGTGTTGGGACGGGGCACTCAAGCCCGCACGCTGCAGGCAATCGACAAGACCAACGGGCGTTTGATCGCTCTCAAGCAGTTCAGCGTCCGCGGCGCGCGGCAGTGGAAAGACGTGGAGCTCGCTGAACGAGAGGCCCTCGTTCTGGCGTCACTCGACCACGAGCGACTGCCAGCGTACGTGACCCACTTCGAAGAAGACGGGTGCCTCTATTTGGCTATGGAACTGGTCGAAGGACACACTCTGGCTGAGCTGCAAGCGCGCGGTCAGGTGAGCCAGGCTGATGTCATCTCGTTCCTGCGCGACGTGGCCGGGACGCTCGACTACTTGCACGGGCGCGCGCCGCCGATCGTTCACCGAGACATCAAACCCAGCAACGTGATCCGACGAGCTGACGGGCGCTTCGTCCTGGTCGATTTCGGTTCGGTCAGCCACAAGCTCGAGCCCGACGGAGGCAGCACGGTGGTCGGAACCTTCGGCTTCATGGCGCCCGAGCAGTTCCAAGGTCGTGCGATGGCTGCCAGCGACGTTTACTCGGTAGGAGCAACGGCGATCACACTGTTGACTGGACGCGACCCGGAACAGCTCCCCCACGCCGGGCTCGGTCTCGACGTGCCCGCGGCCCTCGGAGCCGGCGTCGATCCGCGGCTGCGGTCGCTCCTGTGCCGTGCGCTCGACCCGAACCCCGACGCTCGTTCGGGGACTTCGCTGCGACAGCTGCTGACCGAGTGTGGGCTGGACGGCGACGCAGCGGCAGCAGATACGGCCGGCCGTGCCAAAACTCGGTTCGACGACCGACACGGCTCGAGTTCTGCGGGAACCGATGGCGAACCGTTCGAAAGAGGGTCCCGCACCCATGGGAGAAATCACGACGATCACTCCCACGCGGCTGGGGCGTCGCGGAGCAGAACCCGCGGAGAATGGATCGGTCAGCCGTTGATCGTGATGGTAGCGATGATCGGCCTGTTGATCGCGCGCCTGTCCACCAGCGCGCTGTTGTTGGTGGTGCTCCCGCTGCTGTTATCCATGCTTTCGCTGCTGTTTGGCGCGGGTCTGCGCCGAGCGGCCCACGCTTGTCGTCGCGCGGGTCTCGAGGCGCAGCGCACGCTGCAACGCGCTACCCGTATGCTGCTCGACACGAAACGACAAAGTCGGAAGCAGCGCTGGAACGATCCCGCCGCGAGCTACCCCAGCGCTCCACCGCCGCCGACGCCGAGAACGACCAAGCGTCCGACTCGCCGTTGGCGCGCCAACGCACACCACACACCATCTGGCGATGTCACAGACTTCGAACGCCTGATCGAAGAGCACTTGGAACGCACTGCGCGAGATTTGGAGAGACGCTTCGGCAAACGCGACTGACGGCGCAGCGCAATGGTGCCTAAACTGGCTTGCACGCTACGCGTTGCTAGCACAAAGGAGTTTCGTGCCGAGTTTCGACTGCCAGTCCTGTGGAAAGGGCTTCGACGTATCGCAGACAGCGCTGGACAAGTATCCCGGTTGGACACCGAAGATCTGCATGACGTGCAAGAAGGCCCCGGCACCAACTTCCGCAACTTCGCGTCGCTCGCCTGGAAGTGGCCCCCGCAAGAAGCGAACACGCGCGCTTTCGTCGGGCAGCGCCGAGGAAGATCTGACGCTCGCACAGGTGCTCGACAAGTACACTGACGGGCCCGTCGATGGGGTGTTCACTGACGGCGCTTCACACCCCAACCCGGGCCCTGGGGGATGGGGCGCGGTTTACGTCAAAGATGGCGAGGTGGTCGGCCAAGCCTATGGGCACGAGCCCGACACGACCAACAATCGCATGGAGCTCACAGCTCTGATCGCAGGCTTCAAGCTGGTTCCGCCGGGTACCGAAGCGGTGGTTTGGACGGATAGCCAGCTGTGTGTGAACACCATCACCAAGTGGGCTGCTGGTTGGAAAAAGAACGGCTGGAAGCGCAAGACTGGACCGATCAAGAATCTGGAGCTCGTACAGGAGCTGTATGCCCTGCACGTGCAGCGCCCAGAGCTGGAACTGCGTTGGATCAAGGCCCACTCTGGGTTGCGCTGGAACGAATACGCGGACTCACTGGCGACCGCGTATCGCCGCAGTGCTCTATAGGAGTTGCGAGTGCGAGCGTCCGAGCGACAGGGCCTGCTTATGTCGTTGGTGGTCGCCACGACGTTTGGCTGCGCCGCGTTCGGCTGCGCCACTTCGTCGGGCGAGCTGACGTCACCCGTTCGTGGGCCCACTGTTCACATTGCCCCCGCTAGCGCTCCCAGTGAGCCCAGTCCGCGCGAGGCGACCAATCCGCCCGAATGTGACATCAGTGGCGACTGGGAAGGTAGCGGCGACGACGACGTCACGAGTTGGGCGTGGCTGGCCAAACTCGAACAGCGCGGACACCTGGTGCGCGGCGAGTTCCATTGGTCGACGGGCGAAGGCGAAGCTGCCGTGGAGACCGTCGAGGGTTACGTGCGCTGCGATCGCAGTAGTTTTGCGCTGGACGGAGTCTCCATCGAATCGGACTGGGATGGATTGTTCATCCCGGGCGACTACCGAGGCACGTTCGACAGCCTGTCGATTCAAGGACGCTGGAGCGTTGGGCAACCCGGTCGCTTTTGGGGCACGCGCTCGTCGAGAGTGACGCCTGACGAGTGACGCCTGACGAGTGACGGGCCTGCGCGGTGATGGCGCGGGTGGGTTGGTACAGGTGAGCTCGCTGCTGGGTGTGCGCGCCGCATGGCGCGCTCGTTTGGTGGAGCGCCAGCCAACCCAAGATCCACAAAAGATTGTAATTACTTATCATTTTTGATTTCGCGTCATATGTTTTGACATCTTGAAGATTAGGTCACAATCTATGACTCGAATTGGCGAAGCGTGAGATGAACCGAAACTACGAAAGCCCCGCCCGCGACAAGCGTAAGTCCAAAACGCGCACCACGATTCTGGACGCGTTGGCAGCTGCCGTGCTCGAAGATGGCATCCACGCGTTTTCCGTGCAGCACGTCGCGGATCGCGCGGGGGTCGCACACCGCACGGTCTATCGGCACTTCCCGACGCGGCAAGCGTTGCTCGATGGTCTGTCGGAACGTTTGCTGGAGCGGATGCCCGAGGTCGATACGATTCGCGCAGACGCGATCAGCGCATCGTTTTCGGCGTTCGATGACGTGCCCGAGCTCGTTCAGGCTTACGTCGTCGCTGCCGTGGCGCTCGACTTGGAACCGACTGACCGCGTGGAGCGAACAGTGTCGATGCGAAAACTGTTCGACGCCCGATTTCCGCACCTGGATTCGAGCGAACTCGAAACCAGCTTCGCGGTGTTGCGCGTCATGCTCAGCAGTCGCGCATGGCATCAGCTTCGCCAGATGGGCGTGAGTGGCAGACGCGCAGCCCCAGAGCTGACGCGGCTGTTCGAGCTGTTCGTGCAAGATCTCGAGCGGCGCGATCAGGCGGCAAAAGCCGCCCAGGCGACGCGCTCCAGCGAAGACCCAAACAGCGCCAGCCGCTCCGCGCGACGACGTGGAGCTTCCAACGAACGACAACGCGCAACCAAGAAAGTGTGAGACCGTGACGAAAATGCCTGCCATCGATATTTCCCTGAACATCGGCTCGCTCTTGCCGCTCGACAGTAAGCTGGCGCGCGACCCAGCCCAATGCGGAGCGAAAGCAGCCACGCTGGCGCGCCTGCTGCAAGCAGGTTACCGTGTCCCGAGTGGCTTCGTGCTGACGGCTTCACAGCAAACGCCTCACGATGACGAACTAGAGTCAGTTTTGAGTGCTTTGGGTGGATGCGTCGCCGTGCGTTCATCGGGTATCCGTGAAGATCAACCCGACGCATCCTGGGCGGGCCTGTACGAGTCGGTCCTGAACGTCGAGTCGATCGATGCTCTGCGCTCGGCTATTCAGACGTGCCGCAAGTCCGCCGACTCGTCGCGAGTGCGTGCTTATGGTGAAGCGGGTGGCGTCGCTGTGCTGGTTCAGCGCATGGTTCGAGCCGAAACCGCAGGCGTCGCGTTCAGCGCGAACCCGGTCACGGGCAATCGCGAGCAGTGTGTGGTGAACGCGGTGCGTGGCTTGGGAGATGTGTTGGTCAGCGGCGTCGTCGACGGTGAGAGCTGGACGGTCGAGGGCGATCTCGTGACGCGTGTAAACGGCGGGGGCGCAGCGGAAACAGCCGAAGCAGTACTGGACGAAGCCATGGCGCGTCGCGTGGCGGAGCTGGCGTGCGCGCTCGAGGCCGAGTTCCAAGCGCCGCAAGATGTCGAGTGGGCGGTAGCTGGAGGGGAACTTCACCTGCTCCAGTCACGGCCCATCACGGCGCTGCCGGTCCCGCCCCAGATCGAGCGACCTCCAGCTGACCAAATCTGGACGAAAGACACGAGTCACTTCGGCGAACCCATGACCCCCTATGGCGCGTCCGTTTATCTGCCGGGCCTCGACGGAGTGGTCGCCGAGATGTCGGCCACTTGGGGCCTGATGGTGGAGAACGTCGAGTTCGAGTTGATCGGACACGAACTGTACACCCACAACGTTCCGTTCGGCGGCGCTTCGGAAACCCAAAAAGCGCCGCCCTGGTGGCTGCTCGGCTTGCTGTCGCGCCTGCTTCCGAGCGTTCGCAAGCGCCTCGACGCAGGAAGGCGTGCACTGGAGAGCGGCTTGCGTGACGCGCTCGTGGAGGATTGGATCTCCGAACATCGACCCGCGTTGATAGACGAACTAGCGACGCTGCGCGCGGTCGACCTGGAAAGGTTGGACAGCGCCGAGCTCGCCGCCCACGCCGACGAGCTCTTGGCGTTCGCGAAACGTTGTCAGCAGCTGCACTTCAGCTTGACGGGGCCTTATTTCTTCGCGCTCTACGAGCTGGCGGAAGTGTGCCGCCAGCACTTGGGATGGGACGAGAGCCGCAGTTTGACGTTGCTCCAGGGGCTTTCTTCGGCGTCATCAGCACCGAGCGTCGCGCTCGCGGAGCTCGCGGCGCGACTGCGGACGGGCCCCACACGGCAAGTCTTGCAGGACGCAGCACCAGACTGGCTCGAAAAGCTGAAACAGGCGGATGCACGAGCGGCAACTGACGTTCTCGCTTACCTCGACACCTGGGGCCTCAGGTCGATGAACTATGACCCAGGTTCGCCGACGCTGGCCGAACAGCCCGCGGTGTTTGCTGGGCTATTGCGGGACGCCCTGTCGAACGAAAGTGATGCGAAGGATTTGGAAGCGGCGCGACAACGCGCGATCGCCGAGGCGCGTGGGTCGCTCTCCGATAGCGTGCGGGAACACTTCGAAGAGGTGTTGAAACGCGCGGAACGAATTTACCCAGTGCGGGAAGACAACGTGATGCTCGCTGACAACCTGCCAGGGGGTCTACTGCGTCGTCTCGGCCTCGAGTATGGCAGACGCTTGGTCGCTCGACACTCGTTCGACGCAGACACGGACGCGATGTTACTGTCGCTGGCCGAACTGCGAGCCAACCTCGAGGGCAAAGCTGCCCCAGACTTGCGCAAGTTAGTGCGAAAGCGGCAAGCCGAACTCGCTTGGGTGCGCGCTAACCCAGGGCCCGTCAGCTTCGGTCCAGCTCCGCCTGAGCCCCCGAGTCTGCGGGGTCTGATTCCCAGTGCGCGCCTGCTCAACGGCGCGTTGATCTGGGCGATGAAGCTCGAGTTGTCAGCTCCGCCGAGTGGAGAAGGGACCCTTCGCGGCGCGCCAGCCAGCGGCGGCAAGTATCGCGGCCGGGTGCGCGTGATTCGCCGCGTGGAGGACCTACATCGTTTGGAACGGGGCGAAGTCTTGGTCTGTCCGATCACGAACCCGGCCTGGTCGGTATTGTTCTCACGCGCTGGGGCGCTCATCACGGACGCTGGCAGTGTGTTATCCCATGCCGCCATCATCGCCCGCGAACACGCCGTACCCGCGGTGGTCGCAACCGGGTCAGCCACGTCCGTATTGCTGGATGGAATGGACGTCACTGTGGACGGCAACACGGGATCCATCGTGATTCACTGACTCGCGAGGTTCGCGCGAGTGTGAGACGACCCCACCTCACATCCACTCGCCCCCAGTCACCCCGACACTGCTACCAGATCGCCCTAGTACGAAAGTTGGGGAGAGCCCGCTGCGTGGTCGTGCGGTCGGCTCCCCGCCCCCGGCGAACCACCGCCGATTTGCCCCCCTCTGTGAGGTGAGGCAGTATGCAGGAACGGTCCCTCGGTCATCGCGGGGGAGGGTGCAGACGAGTGTCGGACGACGAATTCGAGGAATCTTCCACTGCGGTGTTTACGTTGGACGCCTTGGGCGTTCCCAAGAGCCCGCGAGATGCCAGGCACGTGCTCGTGCGAATGGATGGCTCTGACATCGGCAAGGTGATGGGCTTGCGGCAGAGCGGCGAGTTCACCATCGGTCGACGTAGCGACTGCAATTTGTCGCTGAAGTACGAAGGCGTCAGTCGTGTTCACGCGCGGATCACGCACCAGGACGGCGCGTTTTTCGTCGAGGACTTGGGCTCGTCCAACGGCACCTTGCTGCGTGGCCAGCGCATCACGCGTCATCGCCTGACCCACGGTGACATCCTCCAGTTCGGACCGCTGGTGAGCGTGCGCTATTCGATCACCGACTCGGAAGAAGAGAACGTCCTGCGGCGCTTGTACGAGGCTAGCGTGCGCGACTCGCTGACGGGCGCGTTCAACCGTGAGTACTTGGGTGAACGCCTGAAGAGCGAGGTCGCGTTCGCACAACGTCATGGAACGGACACGTCGATGGTGATGTTCGATCTCGATCACTTCAAACAGGTAAACGACAACTACGGGCACCAGGCTGGCGATCAGGTGCTGATCGAGGTCGTTGCCAACGTGAACAACGCCATTCGCACCGAAGACGTGCTGGCGCGTTACGGCGGCGAAGAGTTTGCGGTCAGTCTGCGCGGTATCGGCATCGAAGGGGCGTGCAGCCTGGCGGAACGCATTCGCGCAGCCAATCAACGAACGGTCACCTATCAAGGGCAGCAAATCCCAATATCGGTCAGCGTCGGCTGCGCGAGCTTGGTCGAGTGCGACCCGCCGCGCACTCCTGAAAAGTTGATCGCCGTGGCGGACCGCCGCCTCTACGCGGCGAAAGCCGCGGGTCGCAACCGCGTGGTGGGCAGCGGCTGAACTACTTCGAGGCGCGCTTGAGCAGCCCGCGATATGCACGCGTGCTCAAGCTCTCACGGCCATCAACCCACGCCTGAAGCGCTGGCTCGACTTCGCTGGTCCACAGCGGACTGAGTCGCAGTTGCAAGAACTCGGCGTACAGCTCGAGCCACACCGCGCGCAACTTCTCGATGGCGCCCATGCGCTCCAAAAAGACTTCATCGTCGTCTTCGGAAAGCACCCCAGGCAGCGACACCGAGCTCATGGCGAACGAAAGCGCGTCGAACACCAAAGCGAAGTCTTGGTTCGCGTAGGTCAGGCAGACGCGCGCTCGAGTCGGCTGCTTGCCGCAAGCTAGCGCCAACTTGGCTTCTTTGCCCGCGGTAGGCGCCACGCCTCGCAACACGGTGCGTTCCCCGGTTTCGACGGCGGACTGAAGCAGCAGTTGGGAGTCCAGCCACAGTTCCAGAGGTTCTCCCTCGAGGGTGGTCATGTCCCCTTCGAAGAGTTCCGACTTGAACCACAACCAGATCAGAAACTCGACCCCGAGGAATCGAGTCGTTTCGATGCGCTCGACCAGATCCGTCACGCGTCCTCCTCAATCAAATTGGGCGCGCTGCCGAGTGACATCGCTTCGACTTCGCCGAGCAGCGCAAGCTCTGCCTCGCCGAGCAGCGACTTGGCGGCCATGTATGGGCTGTCTTCGTCGAGTTCGAGAGAGAAGGTTTGCTCGAACAGCTCGCGAAAATCTTCTTTGGTGCGCGGTGAACGGCTCCAAAGCAGCACACTGCCGAGGTCGACGTTCCAACACACGTCGAAACAACGCATCACGGGCAGTACCTTCTTGCGCAACTTGCGCGTCACTCGCACGGACAGATCGTCCTTGTCGGCCCGGTTTATCTTCTCGCGGCCCGTTCGCTCGCGAAACGCTCGAGTCGCAGCTTCGAGCTCCGCTTTGAAGATGGGTCGCGGTATGCGCCAACGATCCACTCGCATGCCGAGCACGATGTAAGCGTTGCGGATCACGTCTTGCTGTTGCAGCTCGAGGTCCAGCGGAGCCCCAGCGCCACACCAGCCGCTGCTCTGGTCTTCTTCTGCGTCGATGCTGAGTTCCGTGAACTTGCGGAGACGTATCGCTTGCATGAACGGCGTGGCAAAGCGTTTCGGCACGTCACCGCGCACCGCAAACCTGGTCAAACTGACTGAACCCTTGAATACGCCCATGCTTGAACTCTTTTTCTCGGCAAACTGTTCCTGCGGCACGCGGTCGCCAACTTCGCGCACGAGCTGCGAGCGAAGGCAGTGCAGAAGCCAGCGAGCAACCGAATCGCGGCGCGATGGGCCGCTCTAGCGAAGCGGCCCTGCCGGGTCAAGCGCACTGTCACGCGTGCGCTGACCGCGTTTGTCAGGGCTCGCGCACCTCACGATCCCCTGCGCTTTGCGGTAGCGGCTGAGGTCTGCTGTGCCCTACAACTGGCGACGCGTGGGCTACAGCTCGCGCGACCCCCGGATTCCGAAAGACGGCGACTGATGTCAGGGCAGATCGTAGTGCACCGAAGCCACCGCCTCGAATCACTCGCGGATGTTCTGGCGGAATTCGTGGGCACGCCGCTGACGGATCCTCTCGCACGAGAATGGGTGGTGGTGCAGGGCCGCGGCATGGCCCTGTGGTTGAACATGCAGCTGGCCCAACGCCTAGGGGTGTGGGCCAACGCCAACTACGTCTACCCGAAACGCTTCGTCCGTCAGATTTTCTCACGCGTGTTGGGTCAACCCGCGGATGATGACAGTCGCGACCGCTACCAGCGCGACGCCTTGACGTGGGCCGTACACCGAGCGTTGCTCGAGGACCGCGACGACCCGAGCTTTGCCTCCCTCAGCGCGTATCGCGGGGATGACCCTGACGGCACTCGCGTGTTTTCCCTGAGCGAGCAGATCGCCCAGTGTTTCGACGAGTACTTGACCTTTCGCCCTGCCCTGTTGGCGGAGTGGGAGAGCGCGAGCGGCGTTGAAGGCCAACTGCCACTGTTCGGGCAAGCGGCACAATCGAGCAGCGAAGACTGGCAGAGCAAGTTGTGGAAGAAGCTCGTGGCGCGGCTCGGCCAAGGCCATATCGCCAATCTGGAGCGTGCGTTTACCCGAAGCCTACGCAGCAAGAAGAGCGTGGAAAGCGTCCCCGAGCGTATCGCGGTGTTCGGCCTGTCCAGCCTGCCGCCCCAGTACGTGCGCGTGCTCGGCAGTTTGGCGCAGGTCAGCGACGTTCAACTCTTCATGTTGGATCCGAATACGTCGCCCGCGACCAGGCAGCGAGTGGCAGATGCCGACGCCCCAGCTCAGGATCCCATTGCCGTGACGGGTGCCGATGGTCACCCACCGCGCGGACTCCACGAGGCGACGACACAGTTGTCGCGCGGACTGATCGACAGCTGCGGCGCACTCGGAGCGGAGTTCGAACGGATTCTCAGTCGAGAGCTGAAGAACCCGCGCACCACGTTGCGTTCCGACTACCACCCCACCACAGCGGCAGGGGGCAAGCTGCTGCATCGGCTGCAACGAGGTCTGCTGTCGCCCGTAGCGCTGCAGGACGCAAGTCCCTCCCCCAGCAGCCAAACTGCGGGAGATGCGTCCGCTCCAAAGCGGCTCGCCGACGATTCGATTCGCGTCCACGCTTGTCACAGCACGATTCGCGAAGTCGAGGTGTTACACGATCAACTGCTGTCCCTGCTCGACGCGGGGTTCGCCCCCGACGAGATCTTGGTGATGATGCCGAACGTCGACGACTACGCGCCGTTGATCGAAGCGGTCTTCAAGCGCTCGACTGACGACCCTCGTTTCATCCCTTACCGCATCTCCGACCGCAAGCCTCAAGGGGGCAACCCCGTACTGGAAGGCTTTTTGCGGGTGTTGATGCTTGCGGACAGGCGCGCCGCCGCGTCGGAAGTGCTCGATTTACTCACGTTGCAACCCGTGCGTGAGCGCTTCGGCGTGGAAGCCGAAGACCTCGAACAGATCACTCGCTGGGTCAGTGACGCGGGCATCCGTTGGGGTGTAGACGCGGGACACAAGCAGCGCGAAGGCGTTCCCGCAGACGATCGCAATACTTGGCAATTCGGTATCGATCGACTGCTGCTCGGCTATGCCCTCGACACGCGCGGTGAGCAACTCGTCGCGGGCATTCTTCCCTACGAACACATCGAAGGGAAGACAGGTGCGCTACTCGGACGTTTCGTTCACTTCGTACACTCTCTATTCTCGAGTATCGAGATGCTCGAGCGTCCTCGAACGGTTGCGGCGTGGCAAGATGAACTGAGCCGCTTACTCGAACGCCTGCTGGCTCGGAACGTCGACAACACGTGGCAACATCAGCACCTACTCTCCGTGCTCGCGGCACTGCGCAGTTCCTCGCAAGCGGCCGAGTTCGAGCAGCCTGTAACACTGCAAGTGATTCGACAGTGGGTTCAGCGACACTGCGACAACAATCGCGAAGCTCACGGCTTTCTGGCGGGTGGTGTGACCTTCTGCGCCATGGTGCCCATGCGCAGTATCCCGTTCCGCGCGATCTGCCTGCTGGGGATGAACGATGGTGACTTTCCTCGAGCCACGCGCCGAGTCGACTTCAACCTACTTCAAGCAGGAACTGGCCGCCAGGCAGGCGACCCCGATAGGCGGATGGACGACCGGCATCTGTTTCTGGAAGCATTGCTGTCCGCACGAGAGCGCCTGCTGATCAGCTACGTTGGTCAGAGTGTACGTGACAACACCAAGCTGGCTCCGTCGATCGTCGTCAGCGAGTTGATCGACGAGCTGGAATCGCGGCACGGCATCGAGCCCGACTCGCTCACGATTCGGCACCCGCTGCAACCCTTCAGCCCTCGCTACTTCACGGACCCAGACGGAGAGTTGTTCAGCTATCAGGAACTGTATCTCAGCGGCGCCAGCATGTTGTCTCAGCAGCCCAAACCGCTCAGGCAGCTCTTCCCCGAACACCTGCCTGCGCCCCCGGCTGAGGACGAGCTGCCACTCTCGGCAATGGCGGATTTCTTCGGCTCGCCGACGGAGTACCTGCTCAAGCGTCGACTCAACGTGCAAGTGCGCGGTGAACACCTGAGCGTGAGCGACCGAGAACCTGCCGAACTCGAAGCTCTGGACGACTACCAAGTCGGCGCTACCGCGTTGGAACAGCACCTTCGCGGCATCGCACCTGAACAGGTTCGGACCTTGACCGAAGCCACGGGGCAACTTCCAGGATGGGCGCCTGGTGAACGTGCTTTTCGTCGCGTGATGGAGTCCGTCAACCCGATTGCCGCCGCAGGCAAGGCTTTGCGCCAAGGGGGCCAACTCGAGCCACATTGGGCTCGGACCGTGGTCGACGGCGTGGCCATTTGTGGCGAGCTGACGGACTTGTTCGCGGTGGGGCGAGTTGCACTGCAGTACTCGCGAGTCAAAGCCAAGAACCTGCTGCAGCTTTGGATTCATCACCTGGCGTTGTGTTCCGCGCCCGACATCACGGTCGGCAAGAGCAGCTGGCTCGTGGGGCGCCCAACCAAGGGCACGGGAGCCGCCCACTTACGACTGCTGCCCGTGACTGAACCAGAAAAGCACCTCAGCACGTTGCTGTCGTTGTATCAGCTGGGACAGACGCAGCCGCTACGACTGTTTCCCGAGGCTTCACTCACGTTCACTCGTTTCGCGCAAGACCCACGCAGCGATCGCGACAAGGCGCTATGGGCGGCGACGACGGCCTACAGGGCGGAGCTACGATTCAACGATGCGCTCGCGCAAGTCTATGGAGATGCGGATCGCCTGGACTTTCACGGTCCCGAGGGTAGCGATCCCGAGACGCATCCGAACTTCGAGGAAGTAGCTCTACGGGTGTTCTCACCTCTGCTCGAACACTTGGAGGTGTTGGCGTGATGCAAACATTCGATGCAACGCATCTGCCCACGAACCAGCGTGCGCTGATCGAGGCGAGCGCGGGGACGGGTAAGACCTACGCGATTACGACGTTGCTCATCCGCTTGTTGCTCGAACGCGGCTTGCCCATCGATCAGATCTTGGTCGTCACCTTCACCGAGGCCGCTACCGCTGAGCTCAAACAACGCATCCGGCTACGGCTAAAGCGAGCGCTGAAGGTCGCGGAGCTTCTCATCGGGTCCGCCCCCGACACGAGTTTTCATGATGACGATCGCGACCTGATGGGCGTGATTCGCGCAACGGGGAGCGCGATTGCAGCTCACGGTAAGTTGCAGAAGGCTCTGAGCAACTTCGACGACGCAGCCATATTCACGATTCACGGGTTCTGCCACCGCACCCTGATCGAAAACTCGTTCCTCACGAACGCTCCGTTCGATGCCGAACTGCTCCAAGACACACGCCCGCTGGTGCAGGACGTCCTGCTGGATTTCTGGGCCAACCAGATGTCACGAGCTTCGCTCGGCTTCGTCGAAGCGTTGGCCCAGCGCGGTTTGGGTCCGAATGAACTCGTGGAGTTTGCTGCTTGGGTGAGTCGCACCCGGCCGTTGCAACTGCTACCCGCCACGCCACCCAGCGTGCCCGAACCCGACTTGTCCAAGCTCGACGCCGCCTACAAGCAGGCAAGAGCTAGCTGGAACGAGCAAGAAGTGTGCGACGCACTGCTCGGCGCGGACATCAACCGCAACAAGTACCGCGAAGCGTCAGTGCGTACCTGGGTCGGTGAATGGTCTGAACGACTGCAGAGCGCAACCGCGGAGCTGCCCTTGTTCGACAAGTGGCAGAAGTTCACCAACGCCGAGATCGAAAAGGCCAAGAAGAAGAGCACGCGAACGCTGCCCAGCCACGCCTTCTTCGACGCCTGTGACGCGCTACTCGAGCCCATCGAAGAGTTCGAGCGTTACGTGGAGGCCAAGACCATCGAGTTCAAGCTGCAACTGATCGAGACCACTCGGATGCAGCTCGAGCGACGCAAAGCTCGCCTCAGCGCTGTAACCTTCGACGACCTGCTGCACAAGCTCCACGACGCTCTGAAGGCGGAAACAGGCAGCGCGCTCGCGAGTGTCCTTCGACGACGTTTCCCCGTGGCACTGATCGACGAGTTTCAGGACACGGATCCCGTGCAGTATGCGATCTTCGATCGCATCTACCCAGGTGAGCGATCCCCACTGTTCATGATCGGCGACCCGAAGCAAGCGATCTACTCGTTTCGCGGCGCAGACATTTTTGCGTACCTGTATGCTGCCAACTCCGTCCCAGAGAATCAGCGCCACACCATGGCGACCAACTATCGTTCGGCGCCCGAGCTGGTCGAAGCGGTGGGCTCATTGTTCGAAGCGGCGGAGTTGCCCTTTTACTTCGAGTCGATCCGTTACCCGTCAGTCGTCGCTCGTGCTGGCGCGACCCAGCGACTGAACTTACGCGAGCAACCGTCCGAAAGCTCGGAGCGAGCACCGCTGCAGTTCAGGTTCGTTCCTGGTGAGAAGCTGAACGCGAGCTTCAAGGATCGAGAACTACCCGCACTGGTCGCCGCCGAAGTTCGCAATCTGCTCGAAAGCGCTGAGGTCGATGGAAAGCGGGTAACCCCCGGGCACATCGCCATACTGACTCGAACGAATCGTGAGGCTTTTCAGTCCCAAGCCGCGCTGCTGGCACTCGACATTCCCGCAGTGGTGCTCGGTGATCGCAGCGTTTACGAACAGACTGAAGCAGCCGAATTGGAGCTGATTCTCAGCGCGGTGATGGAACCCGCCAACGGACGTGCCTTGCGAGCCGCATTGCTCACGGGGCTCATCGGTCTAGACGCCCGCGAGCTGATCAATCTCGAGCAAGACGACGCGCTGTGGGACGTGTGGGTATCGCGAGTGCGCGTATGGAACCAACGCTGGCACGATGAAGGCTTCGTGCAGATGATTCGTCAGTTGATCGACGACTGTGCGATGGGTCAACGACTGCTCGAGCTCACTGACGGGCAGCGGCGCATGACCAACCTGCTACACTTGGTCGAGCTGCTGCACACTCAAGCGACGACCGCACACTTGGGGCCCAGCGGGCTGCTCCAGTACCTCATCGAGCAGCGTCAGGAGCGCACACTGGTTGGCGACAGTGAGCAGATCCGCTTGGAGAGCGACCAGAACGCCGTCGTGCTCACTACCATCCACAAGAGCAAGGGGCTCGAGTACCCCATCGTGATCTGCCCGACGTTGCACAACGGCATGTTGGTTCACCCAGGTGATCGACACTTGCCGCGCTTCCACGATGAGGAGCACGACAAGCGGCTGACCCTGTACCTCGGCAGCGACGACAAGGACCTCTACGAAGGCAAGATGGCCACGGAAGTACTGGCCGAAAACCTGCGACTACTATACGTGGCGCTGACTCGGGCTCGGTACCGCTGCATCGTCTTTTGGGGGAAGTTTTGGGGACACGAGCGTTCAGCGCTAGCCTACCTGCTTCACAGCAGTGCCATTCGGGGCGAGCAACCTCCGTCCATATCGCGTTTCTCCGAGACCGTGAAGAAACTGAGCGAACGAGATGTACTGCAGGCGATCCGGGACCTGGATCCCTCTCAAAAGAGAATCGCAGTCTCCACGGTCAGAGCCGAGCGCACGATCGCTCGTTATGAACGCAGCACCCCTCACGCTTCGCAGCTGCGGTGTAGGCAGGTCGATCACGAGCAACGTCGAACGACGGCTTGGCGCCGCACCGCCAGCTTTACGTCGCTCACCGCGCGCGCAGCGTACGCGCCCACCAATGCGTCGGAACCCCTGATTGACGAAGCCGCCCAGTTGATCGTCGAGCCCGCGCTACTCGAAGGGCACGACTACGATACCCACACGCAACAACTGCGTGACGAATCTACCTCGACGGGGAGCGCGCCGATCGCGGGCACGACGCTCACTACCCTGGCGGAGTTTCCGGGCGGCACCCGCACCGGTAACTTCTTTCACGACGTACTCGAACACCTGGACTTCGGCGCGGAGGTCAGCAGCAATCTCGTACAAGCGCTCGTCGTCGAGAAACTGGCCGACCATGGTTTGAGCAACGACCACTTGCCGACAGTCACCAAGGCACTCGACGAGATCTTGGCCACGCAGATCCAGCCCGGGTTCGAGCTTCGTCAGCTGCCCAACAGCGCGCGACTGAACGAGCTGGAGTTCACGCTTCCCGCAAGAGCTGACGCGCGCGACGCGGGGGATTCGATTGTCAGTCTCGCCATCGCCGACGCGTTTTCGGCGCATCCTAGCCCATCCCTACCGAAGACCTATACGCAGCAGTTGCGCGAGCTCGGCTTCGCCCCGCTCGTCGGCTTTCTCAAGGGGTTCGTGGACTTGACGTTCGTGTGGGAAAACCGCTGGTACGTGGTGGACTACAAGACGAACAAACTCGGGCCGCATGTCGAAGACTACGGCAGCAATAATCTGCAAGAGGCCATGACTCACAGCCACTATGTGCTGCAGTACCACCTCTACACACTCGCCGTGCACCGTTACCTGAAGACTCGTTTGAACGACTACGACTACGACCGAGACTTTGGCGGAGTGCTCTACCTGTTCTTACGGGGCATGCACCCGAGTCACGGACAGGGTCGGGGCGTGTTCTTCGACAAGCCTCCTCTGACCCGAATCGAAGCGCTTTCGGCTCTGTTTCGCTGAACGTGCCTTCGGCTAGCGAGCTCCGCTAACCCAGATGAGTCAACTCACCGCGGCCGCAACGCGCGCGCTGCGTGAGGGCGCGAGCTCGACGTACGGCTAGATGGATGCCAGCGACCCGCCGCGTCCCTCGAACTCGTGTGGGGCCGATTTCGGCCATCAGTAGAAAACCCCGAGCCGAGACAGGTTGACGCTCTACACGAACACTCGGGAGCGATACAGTTGCGTTCATGGGTATCGACCTCGCCTCAGCCGAAGCCAAATCTCTGCGTTTCGAGGCCCTGCATCGCATTGGCGTCGCGCTCTCGAAGGAGAAAGACCGAGATCGTCTAGTCGAGCACATCCTGTTGGAAGCCAAACAAATGTGCCACGCCGACGGTGGCACGCTGTATCTCGTCGACCGACCGAGCAGCGAGCTCGACTTCGCGATGGTGCATTGCGACTCGTTGGGGTTGGCGCAAGGCGGCAGCACGGGCAACCCAATCGCGCTGCCCTCGATCCGACTGTTCGACGCGGCTCAGCAACCGAACCTGCAGAACGTCGCGACGCGCGCCTATCACGCCAAGAACATCGTTCACATCCCGGACGCTTATTGCGCAAGTGGCTTCGACTTGAGTGGCACGCACGAGTTCGATCGACGCAACAATTACCGTTCGGTGTCGCTACTCGCGATTCCGCTGCTGGACAACAAGGGGCAAGTGATTGCCGTACTTCAGCTGATCAATGCCAGTGACCCCGAAACAGGCAAGGTGGTGCCCTTTCACGCGGAACTTCAGCGCACGGTGCTGGCACTCGCCGCGCAGGCGGGCATTGCGCTCGACAATCAAGCCCTACTGACCGATCAACGGCGGCTGCTCGAAGCGTTCATCCGTTTGATCGCCGCGGCCATCGACGCCAAGAGTGAACACACGGGTGGCCACTGCGAGCGAGTTCCCGTGCTGATGGAGATGTTCGTCGAACAGTTGTGTGCTTCCAAGTCCGAAGCGTTGGCAGAGTTCGATCTGACCGAAGATGAATGGCGTGAGTTGCGAGTCGCAGCCTGGCTCCACGATTGCGGCAAGGTGATCACTCCCGTACACGTGATGGACAAGGCCACGAAGCTGGAAACGATCTGGGACCGCATTGCGCTCGTGGAGGCGCGATTCGACGTATTGGAGCGCGATGTCGAGCTGGAGTACTACCGTCAGCTGGACCGCGGCGTGGGCCAAGCGAAAGCGCGCAAGCAAGCTGACGAGGAGCTGGAAGCCCTACGCTCTGACTTGGCATTCCTACGCAAGGCCAACGTCGGGGGTGAATTTCTCGAAGCAGCCGACAAGCAACGTATCCGAACCATCGCCAAGCGACCCTACGTTCACGCGGGCGTCGAGGGCACGCTGCTCGACGACGACTTGGTCGAGAATCTGTGCATCTCGCGAGGCACACTCACGGAAGACGAACGCATCGTCATCAACGGCCACATGTTTCACACCATCCGCATGCTCGAGGCACTTCCTTTCCCCGACGACTTGGCGCGAGTGCCCGAGTACGCGGGCGGACACCACGAACGCATGGATGGAAAAGGTTACCCGCGTGGTCTGTACGCGGGTGACATGTCGATTCCCGCGCGCGCGCTCGCGATTGCCGACGTGTTCGAAGCACTCACGGCATCCGACCGCCCCTACAAGGACGGGAAGACGATCAGCGTGTCGCTCGACATCATGTCGAAGATGAAGGAGAACAATCACCTCGACCCCGACTTGTTCGACGAGTTCGTCCGCTCGAAAACCTACCTGCGGTACGCCGAACGCTTCTTGCCAGCGTCACAGATCGACGAAGTCGACGAAGGCAAACTGCTCGCCGTTCGGCCGAACCCAGTCACCTTGCCACCACGCGAGATTCGGGACGAACGGCGCAAGGGCTTCTTGAGCGCGTACGAGAAACTCGCGACACCCGAGCCTCCCGCACCGCTGACTCATCGCTCACCCGATCGCTGATCTGGCCTCGGGACCCGCACGACCGATGATCGCGGGCGGCGACAGCCCGGCGCGGCCCACATGTCTGTGGTAGCCTACACGGGTGCCCAGCCACGTGCCGCCATCGCCGTGCAATCGCGCCCTACGAAAGACAGAACCCCGACTACAAAAGCGTCTGTTCGATGGGGGGAAACGCTCGAACGCGTGGTTGTCCGCGACTTGTCTGCTGGCGCAACTCTCGGCGGCCTGCAGCGACGATGCATCACCTCAGAGTTCGCTCATCACCCACCGCGCGTGGGCGCCGAGTGACGACGCGGCAGATCCGTTTTTTGCCCTCGAGCAGCCCACGACGAGCGTCTGCGACAGCTTCGGTCATGGCATCGAAGATCTCGATGGCGAGCAAACGTACTTCGTTCAAACCCAGGCGTGCCCTTACTTGACGGTCGAACAAGCTGCGGGTCGCGACGTGGAGGCTGGGCAATCGCTGTACGTTCGCCTGCATCACTGGGCACTGACGTCAGATCGCCCCGCGCGCGGGCACGCAGCGATCGCCACACGCAGCGGCGTGCTTTGGGAGTACCACACGGACATCCCGAAAGCAGAGACGGACGTCGCACAGTTGGTCGTGCTCGACGCGCCCCTGAGTGAAGGCGAACCGATTTACTTTCACGTTCACAACCACGGCGACAACGAGTGGGCTCTCGTGAACCTGAGGGTCGAGGACTGATCCAGTGAGTCGATACACCCGCGCAACTGCGCTTTCGCTGATGGCCATCGCTGCGGCATGTGGTGCAGAGGACGTGGGCTGCAAGCAAGATCGTGGAACCATCTGCACGGTCGTCGGCACGGGTGAACTAGGCTTCAACGACGATGGGCGAAGCGCCATGGAAACGGATTTGTACCTGGTCTCTGCCGCGCGCCCCGGCCCTGACGACACACTGCACGTGATGGACTTCAACAATCAGCGCCTGCGTATCGTGGATGACCAAAACGAAGTTCAGACGATCGTCGGCAATGGTTTTCACGCGTTGGCAATGACGGAAACACCCGCCACCGACAGCCCACTCGAAAACCCCATCGACTTTCGATTCCTGTCTGACGGTCGCCTGATATTCACCTCGTACCATGATCCGCGCGTGTTGTTCATCGGCGAAGACGGCTTGGTAAAGGCGCTGGCTGGCGCTGGTGAAGTGGGGCTCGACGGTAACGAAGGAGACGACGGGCCAGCGCTGGAAGCGCTCTTCATCCAACTCGACGGCATTGCTCTGGCGCCCGACGACACCGTGTTCGTCTCCGACAGCTTGGCCAATCGGGTGCGCCGCATCCAAAACGGCCAGATCACCACCGTGGCGGGCACGGGGCAAACCGAGTTCAGTGGTGACGGCGGTCCCGCTACCGAGGCGTCCCTGTACTGGCCTACCGCGCTCGAGTTCGACGAAGACGCCTCGCTGCTGATCGCCGACACCCGCAATCACGTCATTCGCCGACTGTTGACGGACGGTAACATCGAGACAGTAGCGGGAACTGGAGTGAAGGGCGCTAGCGGTGATGGCGGGCCAGCCACAGACGCGCAGTTGGATCAACCCAACGGCCTCGCGTTTGCTCCCGACGGCAGCCTGCTGATCGCCGACCGAGGCAACTTCAAGATCCGCCGAGTGTCCCAGGCAGGAATCATCGAAACGGTAGCGGGCAGCGGTGTCAAAGGTTACGCGGGTGACGGAGGCAACGCTCTGGATGCGGACTTCGGCTTCGTGGCACGCATCGCACGTGACGGCGACTCACTGTTGATCGCCGATCAGAGCAACTCGGTGGTCCGTCGCTGGACGTTCCCGAGCGACCTGACAACACCCTAGCAGTCCCTCCTGGCGACTGGCGCGCAAGTCGTCCGTTCACGGGTCGGCGCACGTCGCGTCGTAGCCGACGGCACCGTCCACGCACGCGCTATGACAAGCGACGCAACGCTGCGAGTTCTCACTCACCACGCGTCGGTCTCGATCCACCTGTTGCCACGCCCAGTCCAGCGTATCCGCTGCGCTGCCCGCTTCTAGCTTCTGCATCACGGTCCACTGTTTGACCTCGCCCGTGCAGTCGATGTCGTCGAACTCGAACTCTTCCTTGAGCACGATGCTACCCGTCGGAAACGGCGTGCTGCGGTCTTGAAACGGTCCCAGCGCTGCCGAGTCGACCACCACGCGGATGTTGTTCAAGTCGTGGTCGCCGCTCGGCCGGCAGTTGCGCACTTCGGTGTAACTGGTCGCGTAGTCAGCGGGGAACGCGACGCCATCGCTGCTGGGTTCCTCTTCGTCTGGATCCCCGCAACCCATGCAGATCGCCACCGTGCCGCTGAGCGACGCGGCCAGCAGTAACCTGTTCGAGAGGAGCAACCGCCACGCACACTGAGTCGAAAAACTCGAGTTGGCACCAACGCTCATTCGAGCAACAGACTCCGAATCACGTTGTTACCCGAGTCGGAAATGATCAGACGACCGTCTACCCACTCCAGTCCATAGGGCAGCTTGAACAGCGCGTCTTCGGGAGGACCGCCGTCACCTTCGTAACCCTTCTCGCCACACTTGCCTGCGACACGACGAATATCCCCATCCTCGTCAATCGCGCGCACGCAGTGGTTGTAGACGTCGGTGAAGTAGAGCGTTCCTCGATCGTCGAACGCGAGATCGACGGGGAAGTTCAGCAGTGCTTCGTCAGCAGGCCCGCCGTCGCCCTCGTAGCCCTTGTTGGCGACACCGTCCTCGTCCGGGGGCTGACCAGCCACGCGATGCACGATGCCGTCGGTGTCGATCATGCGGATCATGTGATTGCTGGTATCCGCAAAGAACAGATTGCCGTCTTCGTCGTACGCGATGCGACCAGCGGGCGCTGCCGACTGCCCGAAGGGTTGAGCCATGCGCATCTCGCTCGCAGGAATGCCATCGCCGTTGTAGCCAGGGGTGCAAGGTTTCGAACACCACTGCGCGGGATCGCCGCAAACGAATTTGCCCGATGCGCCAGCTGCATCGTCGGGGCACTGCACGGGTTCTTCGCCTTCCTCACACTTGCCGGGTCCCGATGGCCCAGGCGCGTCGATGACACAGCGCCCCGCTAGCAGATGAATGTTGCCCTCCGAATCGATGTTGCGCAGCACCTGGTTCGCTTGGTCCATGATCACCAAGTCACCGTTCGGAGCCCAGGCGATGCTGGCGGGCAAATCGAGGGACGACGTGAGCGCGGGCCCATCGTCGCCGAAATACGCGCGCCGCCCGTCGCCGCAACTGTCGATGACCTCCCCCGAATCGATGTCGAGCACGCGGATCTTGCTGTTGTGCCAAGCGGCGATCCAAATTCGTTCACCACTCTCGTCGAACACGATGTTCGTCGGGTGGTTGAAATCGCCGTTGGCGGGGTCGTCCAAATCGCCCCCCAGTTCGCCACGGCCCGCTACCCAACTGATGTTGCCATCTTCCAGCCGACGGATGCGGTGGTTGTTCCAGTCCAAGATGAACAACGTGCCGTCGTCTCCCATCAGAGTGTCCTGCGGGAGCGAAAACTTGGCGTCGAGCGCCGCGATGGAGACTTCGTCGGCGTCGCGATCGTAGCCGCTCTCCCCCGAGCCAGCGATCGTACAAACGGTTCCGGGCACGTCTGGATCACACTCCTCTTCCCCCGAACCATCTCCGCCGCAACTGACACACGCCAAAGCGAGGACGACTGCGGCCCCCAGGTACGAGTTGCTGGAGCTCTTCATGGCGTCGGTCGTCGGGGCTGGGGACTTCATTGCTTCGCCGTACTTCGTTGCTTTGCCGTACTTCATCACTTCGCCGTACTTCATCACTTCGCCGTGTCTCATAACTTCACCTTGACGATACGAGAGTTGAGCGAGTCCAAGACGTAGAGATCGTCGTCGAGGTCGAAGGCGATGCCGAAAGGACGCCGCAGGCGCGTCTCTTCGGCAGGTAATCGCTCCTCTTCGTCGAGTCCCAGCTCGCCCGTGCCGACCACGGTACGAATCTCGCCGCTATCTAGGTCGATGGCGCGCACCTTACTGTTATCCGTGTCGGCGAAGTACAGATCGCCGTCGGGTCCAATTTCCAGGTCACGCGGCGCGTTGAGTTCGGCTTCCAACGCCGGGCCGCCGTCGCCGTCGTCACCTTCGTCACCCGTGCCTGCAAACGCGTCGATCATGCCCGTTTCCAGATCCATCACGCGAATCACGTCGGCTTCCGTGTCTGAGATGTACAGTTTACCTTCGTGGTACACGACGCCGCCGCTGGGGTTCGGGTTCGAGCCTCTCGCCCACGAGAACTCGGCTTCGAGTGCAGGCCCGCCGTCCCCCGAGTAACCCACGGTGCCCGCACCTGCGATGGTATTGATGACGCCGTCTGCGTCGATCATGCGCACCCGTTCGTTCTGTTGATCGATCAGGTAGAGGTTGCCCTCTTCGTCGAAGCTGGCGTCGTTGAGCTGTCGGAACAACGCGCTGTTTGCTGCAAGCTCTCCATCCCCAGCAAATCCTGCCCCGCCGCCGCACACCACCTTCACGTAACCGTCTTCACGGTCGATGGTGAGCAGCTTGTGGTTGTGCCAACCCACCACGAGCACGTCGCCGTCGGCTTGCACCAGCAAGTTGGTGGGGTGGTTGAGCTGCCACTCGTCGCCCGGGGCACCATCGGGTGGAATGCCGTCGATGGGGCCGTCGCCTGGAAAGATGGGATCCGTCCAGCCCACCATGCTTTCGACCGTGTCGTCTTCGTTGACGCGACGGATCAGGAAGTTGTTGAAGTCCGAAAACCAAGCCGTGCCGTCTTCGAGAAAGATCAGGTCTTGCGGCTGTGCCACGCGAGTCGCCAAGCGGTGATGTCCGTCCCCGTTGAAACCTTCCTCGCCCTTGGTACCGAGCCAGGTACACGCCTCGCCCTTTTGCAGGCCATCACACGCGCTCAGATCGAGCGCCTCTTCGCTCGACACGGTGCCGTCCCCTCCGCCGCCGCACGCGAACAGCAGCAAGGCCGCCATCGGTAAGGCCATCAGGCGCGGCCCGACCAACGTCGCCGCTCGGCGCTGAAATCTTCGAATCTTCATTGGGTCAGTAGTCATAAGCTGCCTCCCGGCACTGGATCTCCACGGTGAATCAACACGCCGTCGGTGAATGGTTCACTCAGTGTTTGTCCCCCGACGGCCCAAACGCCCCCAGCAGGATCGATCCAAACGCCGTGCAGGTTCTCGTTGAGGCTAGCACCAGTGTCGATCTCCTCCCAGCCCCCATTTTTGGGGTCGCGTTCGAGCACGCTTCCGTAATTGCCGACGGCAATTCCTCCACCATTTTCACCAAGTGCCACGCCCGCGAGACCCGGCGGCTCGGCTTCGGGCGTGACGATCTCCCATTCGCCGCCAGATGCGTCGCGTTCCACGATGATGCCCGTCACCAGCCCGCCGACGGCCGCTACGCGCGCTCCCTGAGTGTGAACCGTGAACAGTGACGAACCCACGCCCGTGTCGGTTTCGCTGAGTTCGTCGCCATCCCACTCGAGTGCCACGCCGTTGCTGCCGACCAACCACGCCTGGTCGGACGCGCTTCCATGTACCTTCCAAACCGCAGCATCGGCGCGCACCTCATCGGGTAACGACGCCTCCTCGCTCCAGCTCTCGCCGTCGTATCGCCACGCGAAGCCGCCCGTCGACTCCGACGCGCCGCCGACCGCCCATACATCGTCCGCGTCAGCGCCCCAAATGCCGAAGACCGTTTCCGTGCCAGGAGTGTCCATCAGTTCGAACTCGCCGTCGTCGTAACGCAACACGACCCCGCCATCGCCGCCCATGAACACGGGCCCGCCGTCGAAGCCGAACACCCACCACAACGTTCCCGCTTCCTGCCCGCTGTCGAGGCGCTCCCACTCGTCACCGTCGAAGTGCAAGATCAACGGACCGTCGCCATCACGCGCGTCCGCTCCGACTGCCCACACGTCGTCCGCAGCCGTGCCCCAGACGCTCAGCAACGCGCCGTCGAGCTGTTCGTAAACCGTCTGCCAGGGTTCGTCGTCATCCTGGTTGGTCGACGTGTCGTCACCGCAGGCGACGAGTGAACACAGCAGCGAGAGCGGGAACGAACACTTCAGTGCTCGCCTCGCACTCCTTGCGTCTCGCGAGACTGAGGTAGGGGTGCCAGCAGGTGCGCAACTGGCCGAGTCTGGGTTGATTATCGTCACGCGTCTGAAATACCAAGCCGCTGGCGGGCGAACAAGCGCGTCGCGTCATGGGACCTGTGTGTCGTGAGCTGCGGCCTCTGCGCGGCGGCGCGGCGACGAAGCCGTCTCCGAGTAGGACCACACTGCCGCGCTTGCAGCACGGCGCGCTGGCTGCCTCGTCGGCTCCCCTACATTCGAGAAAATCGATGAGACACATCACATGAACGCATGTGGGGAATGTCGCTCGCGACATCTGCGCAAACGCCGAGCGACGAGATTCGGAACAGTTCGTTGCTAGAGCGATGGTGAGCATCCCACTTGGCGGATTTTTGTGCTGATGGGGGCTGAATGAGTTTTCCCCCAGCTCGCTCGGCGTAGCGCCGTTAAAGTGTAGTCATGAACATTCTCCGTGTCTCGAGTCTCCGTGTATCAACCGCAGGGTCGCGAACTCGGCGGCGTCTCGCCGCGCTACACGTCGCGGGCGCATGCTTGCTGGGAGTGAACATCGCCTGGGCGCACGTGTCGTTCACGAACACCGACGCAGGCTCGACATTTTTGGCGGGTTCGAGCATCGAACTTTCGTGGGAGGACACGATCCCTCATCAAACGCAGGCGTATCACCTCGAGTTTCATCCAGGCGAAGGCCGAGAGGTGGTGATCATCGCCGCGGACATTCCGCCGACCGAACACAGCTACGTATGGGCGGTCCCGGGTGAGCCGTGCATGGAATGTTCGCTGGTCGTGATCCAAGACAACGCCGCGGCGGACTACTCGTCGACACGCGAGATCTCGATCGTACTCACTGCTGACGAGCTCCCGCCCGCGGAGGACACAGATGACACGGGGGCTGAACCGACGGGCGACGACGAGGGGTCCGTCGATGACTCATCCGCTGCAGTCGATCCGCCTGAAACAGACGATGCGTCCGTCGACGACACGACGCCGGGCGACGCTACAGATGTCGATCCGAACGGCGCAGACGGCGACGAAAATCCAATGTCACCGGGCGTAACGCCGATCGAACCGCCGTCACTCGCGGCGCCAGACACGATGCCATCGGGCGAGCTAGGCGATCCCACGAGCGCCCAGGCTGACTCCACGGACTCAGACGGATTCGGATGTTCACTCGTCGCCGGGCATTCACGCAAGCCACTCGAGCCGTCAACACTCGTTGGGCTGCTCATGGCCCTCGCGCTGTGTTGGCGGAAACCGCGCCGCTGATCAGGTCGCTTCGGGTGGCTTGGCGAGTTCTTCCGCCAGCAGGTCGAAGACCGTTCGCACGCGGCGGCTCGTGCTCAGCTCTTGGTGCGCCGTCAACCAGATGGGTACTGGCATGCTGATGCGCGGAAAGGCTCGCTCTACGAGGGGCTCACGATCTGCAAGCTCCATCGGGACCATCCCGAGCCCAACGCCGTGTTTGATGAGCTCCCACTGCACCAAGTGATTCTCGGTGAGCACGGGGAAGTTCTGACGCGTGACATCTAGCCCCAATTCACGCAAAGTCTTGGCGTAGAGGTCTGTTGCGTCGAATCCGACGAACCATAACTGGCTCAAGTCGTCGCCTTCGTCGGGATGGCCGACGCGCTCTAGGTAACTCTTGCTTCCGTAGATCCCGACTGGCGACTCACGCACCTTGGTCGCGATCAAATCTGGTTGAGTGGGACGAAAGCTGCGCACGGCGATGTCCGCTTCGCGGCGTCTGAGATCCTGAGCGCTGTTGGACGCGATGAGCTCGATCTCGATGCCTGGATGTGCCTCCCGCAGTCGAAGCACGATTGGAGCAAGCAGGTAAGCAGCGTTCAGTTGGCTTGCAGTGATGGTGATCGATCCCTCGAGTCGTTGGGATTGCCCCGAAGCGGACAACGAAACGCGTCCCGCCGCTTCTCCCATCTCTTTGACGTGATCGAGCAGTTCGAGGCCACTCGGCGTCAGCATCAACGTACGCCCCGTGCGCGCGAAGAGGACGACGCCCAGTTCATCCTCGAGCGCGGTAACCTGTCGCCCTAACGTGGGCTGAGTCATGCCCAGCGCTCTTGCCGCCGCCGATAGCGATCCTTCCTCCGCGGTGACCAGGAACGCTCGAGCCCGGTTCCAATCGAATTTGACGGCGCGCCAATCCATACGAAAACGCATATCCGACCTACGCATTTGGTCAATTTCAAAACGTGTCCGCATGGTCAATCTTCAGGACGTCAACGGGCTCAGCAGGGCACACGAATCGGGTTCTCGCCCTGCACCGCCCCCCAAGCTTCTGGAGATAATACAATGAACATCAACACTTATATCACGAGCGCGATCACACTTTGCCTGCTTGCAGCAGTCGGCTGCGGCAGTGCCGATGGCTCGGGGACGGACAAGAACCCTGATCAGCACGACAGCGACGACGCTGCAGCACAGCCCGCCAGCGACGACAGCGACGGTTCGCAACCAGCCACCGACTACGGAACCAAGGGCCCCCATGCCGTGGGTTACCAACAGTTCGAATGGACCGACGAAGACGGCAGCACGCGCCTGGTCAAGAGTTGGTACCCGGCCACCCCAACCCTGGACGACGACGCCATCGACTACGAGATCGAATTCAAGTTTCCCGGTTGGGAAGTCGAACAGCCCACGCTGATCCACGGCCACGCGTTGCCAGACGCTCCGCTCGCGGAGCAAGTTGACGGCTTTCCTCTAATCGTCTTCTCTCATGGATTTGGGATGAATCCGGAGTGGTACAGCGTGCTCACGGAGCACTTTGCTTCTCACGGTTTCGTGGTGCTGGCGCCTGAACACCGTGAATCGGATTGGTTCGAGACGGTGGTCCGCTCCTCGTTCGAACGCCCCCGTGACGTGAGCAAGACGTTGGATCTCGCGGAAAGCCTGACGGCGACGGACACGGAATTCGAAGACCGCATCGACCTGTCTCGGGTCGCCGTCGTGGGTCATTCATACGGCGGGTACACCGCGCTGGCCGCAGCCGGCGCGCGTATCGATCTGACGAGTTTTCTGAAGGAGTGTGGAGAGCTCGACGAGATGGATCCCAAGATGTTTCTGTGTGGACCTTTCATGGGAGATCCGAGCCTGGTAGCGCAAGCGGCTGGGCTGGATGAAGCGCCGGAAGGCTTGTGGCCGACCCAACATGACCCGCGCGTCAAGGTCATCGTTCCCATCGCGGGTGACGCGTTCTTGTTCGGCAAGGCCGGCCTCGCGCACGTAAACGTCCCCACCATGGCGATCGGCGGAACGGCGGATCTCGCGTCACCCTGGGATTGGGGCGCCCAGCTCACCTACGATCACGTCGATGCGAATCGCGCCGCTCTAGTCGGTTTCGTCGGCGCGGACCACATGATCGCGGTGAACACCTGTAGCGACTTGCCGTGGACGGCAGGGTTGCCCGAAGAGTTCGAAGCCATGTTGTGCAACGACCCGGCCTGGGATCGTCAGCAGGCGTTGCAACTCGTCGGACACTTCGCTACGGCTTTCCTTCTCGATACGCTCGACGCCGACCCCGTTGCTGGAGCAACACTGAACGTGGTGAACGTCGAACAGTTCGACGGCATCGATTACGCATCGAGCCGATGAGCTGACACCCGTTACGTGCCATCTGAACAGGAGAAGCGCAGAGGCGCACTGCTCGAGCAGTGCGCCTTCTAGCGTTCGACACCCGGACACCTGCGCCGACGCGGCGTCAGATTGACAACACAATCCTGCCCAGCAAGTCCCCCTGCTGCAGACGAAGTAACGCCTCGCCCGCTTGCTCGAGCGGATAACTGCGTGCGATCTTCGGCGTGAGCTGCTTGCTCTCGAGTAGCCGCTGCAACAATTGCATGGACGCCTGCCGATCGGGCATCGAGAAGCCAGCCTTGGGCAAGTGTTTCGAGAAGGGAGTCCTCAACATCAAACCAATCATGCGGGGAAGACTTCCCAGAACGCGTCGACCACGGGTGCCGAAGTGATCGTGACCGATGAGCACATACTTGCCGCCGGGCGAGAGTACGCCGCAACAACGCTTGAACGAGTGATTGCCTGGCACGTCGAACACCATATCGTAGCGTTCAGTACCCGTGGTGAAGTCGGTCCGAGTGTAATCGATAACGTGATCCGCACCCAAGTCGCGCAGCAACTCCAACTTATCCGTGCGATCGACGGCGGTAACCTCAGCCCCTTCGGCCTTCGCAACTTGAAGTGCAATACTGCCCACTCCCCCCGCTGCTCCGTTGATCAACACGTGCTGTCCAGCGCGCAGCTGCCCTTGCGCTAGCAAGTTGGGGATCGCGATATGCCCTGCCGTGGGAACTGAGGCAGCCTCCTCGAACGAGACGTTGGAGGGTTTGTGCGCCAATCCGTTTTCTGGAGCGCTGGCGAACTCCGCGTAGGTTCCGCCGTTTTCCCACTGGAACCCGCGCAGGCTCTCTCCGAACACCTCGTCCCCCTCGCGAAAGCGTGTCACGAGCTTGCCGAGTTTCACGACCACCCCCGACAGGTCCGTGCCTGGCACGGGATTCTTGGGCTTCCAGAATCCAGCGCCGAACAACCGCAGCACGTGCGGCAGCCCCGTCACGACGTGCCACACGTCAGGATGAACGGACGCCGCTTTCACTTGCACGAGCACTTCATCGTCCCGCACGACGGGCTCGTCGATCTCTTCCAGTTTCAGGTCCGCGGCGGTTCCGTATCGACGTTGGACGATGGCTTTCATCTCTTCATACCTTGCTGTCGCGCGTAGTCCGACGTGCTTGTGCCACGGGCGGCTGCGGTGCGTCCATAGTGTGACCTGGCCTACCCGAGCACTCGATACGTGAACGCATGTGAGGAAGGCATCGCGAAACCATCGACGACTGGTATACAGAGCGGACGACTCCTTCGCCCGCATGCTACCAGGTGACCGTGACAGCCGATCGTCAGGATATCAACGGGACTGCAGACGACCTCGGGAGCCGCTTCCGATTCGGCTGCGAAGCTTGGAATGCCAGGCCACGTGCGGGCGCACCAAAGCGCCAGCTGTCGATCCCGAGTGACCCGAGGTGAGCCATGCCTGACCCTCACAAGACACTCCACCTCCGCCAGATTCGCTCAATCCTTCGACGGATGACTTTGGTGTCGTTGATCATGAAGTCGTGGTCCGTACTGACAGCGCTCACGATACTGTTCATCTCCACCACTGGTCAGCGCGAGCACTGGCTGTGGCTAGCCATCTTCACGACGATCCTGTTTTGGCTGGTAGATGCTCATTCGCTGCGTCAAGTGCGCCTGTTTCGCAAGAATCAAGAACGAGTCGAGCGCCTGACGGAGTCCCAAATCGATTTCGACATGAGTACCGATGCCTTGGATTCGGACGCCGAAGCTCTGAGTAGTACACTGCTCAGCCCGAGCATCGCTGTTTTCTATTGTGCGATCTTGGGCAGCGTCGTTGCGTTCTCGATTGGCTTGTGGCGACTCTGACTGTGGCTGGTGAATCGTTGGTGAGTTCGCTCTGAACTGAAACTCAGCTGACCGAGCGGGGTCGCTGGGGTATCGGTCGGTGGGTGCGGGGCAAGGCGAGCTTCGCCAGCAGCCGGAGTGCAGCCCTCTCGGTCCCTTCGCAACCTCAGCTCGCGCTTGGACGGCAGGTTTGGACTCTGGTAGACACTCGTTCTTTGTTGGCCATACGCGACGGGGCAAAACGCAGGAAAGACAAAATGCTTAGTGGATTCGATAGCTTAAGACTCACGCTGGTGGTGTTGCTAGGCGTTGCTTGCTCCAGTGATCCACCTTCCTTCGCCGAACAAGACAGCTCCGAAACCACGAGACCTGACGCTGGCAACGTTACCAACGGCAGCGCCGCAGGCGGCTCTGATGGGACCACGCTCGACGCCAGCGCCGCAGGCGGCGGTGATGGGAACGCGGTCGACTCCAGCGCCACAGGCAGCAGTGATGGGACCGCGGTCGACGGCAACACCGAGGCGGGTGAGGTCACTCGACCCGAAGACGCGGAGATGACCGACGCGATGGTGCAGTCACCGGGCGGCGATACCGGAACTGACGAGGATAGCAGCGTAACCACCGAGTCGATGTTGGAGCTGGGGGTGCCCTGCGCGCTCGCGAGCGAATGCGAGTCTGGCTTTTGCGTAGATGGTGTCTGCTGTGAATCGGCATGTTCCGAAGTTTGCAGTCGATGCGACGACGAAGGGACCGCAGGAAGCTGCACTGAGCTGACATGGGACGACGCCTGCGGGCAGCAGCAGTGCCCCGCTAGCACGGAGTGTCGAACGTACGAGCTCGTTGATGAGCGCAACTGCGACGGAATCGGACAGTGTGCTGCCGAAGCGCCCTGCGAGTCGGAAGACCTGCCTCAGGTTACCTCGTGCGCGGATGGGGCCGGGACCTGCGATGGCGCTGGCGATTGCGTGATCCCGAACAAGGCGACACTTGGCGAAGCGTGCGCGACGGGCGACGAATGCGGGTCCGGCTTCTGTGCCGTGACCGCGAGCGGTGACAGTGTGTGCTGCAGTGAAAGCTGTGACGGCGTGTGCGAAGCATGTGGTAGCGATGGCTTTTGTGAAGACGCCCCTGCGGACGATTCGCGCTGCGACATGCTCATCTGCGCGGCGGACACCGCTTGCGCCGACTACCCAGATGCGCTGAGTCAAGACCGCTGTTCTGGCTTCGGACAATGCGTTTCCGCGGGAGCTCATTGCGTGGCAGAGTTTGCCGACACCTCGACGAGTTGCGGCACTGGGATGTTTTGTGATGGCGCGGGCGCGTGTTCCGACGCTTGCAGCGCTGACCTGACCTGGTGCACCAGTGCCTGCGCCGATCTCGACGACGACGATGACAACTGCGGCGCATGCGGAAACCAATGCTCCGCGGGTCATGGCTGCGAACAGGGCACGTGTCGGCTTCAGTGTCCCGGTGGTCAAGTGGGCTGCGACGGGAGCTGCATCAGCCCCAACACCGACCAGAACTACTGCGGAGCATCCGGCTACTGTGAGGGCGGCAACGCTGGCCAACAATGCTCCGCAGGGCAACAATGCATCGGTGGGGCTTGTCGCTCACCCGATGGCGCGACCTGCGCTGCTGGCGTCGACTGCGTGAGTGGGACGTGTACGGCCTGGTATCCCGACCAGGACGGCGACACTTTCGGCGCGACGGCGGGAGTCGTTCGCACATGTGGCTCGAACCCCCCGGGCGCAGCGTGGGTGACGAACAGCCTCGACTGCTGCGACGTTGCCGACGACCCTGAGGACGCGGCCAACGTCAACCCGAACTTCAGCACTGGCATCAACGGTCGATTGGGGCACCACTACGCCGCCGACGGCTGCGCCGTACCCTTCGATTGGAACTGCGACGGGACCGTGACCAAGGAAATGAACAACGCGGCGCCCTGTAGCTCGTTCACCACGCAGGCAACTTGTCCGGTCGGGGCTTTCACCGAGGGTTTCGTACCAGAGTGTGGTGTGCAGTCGATTTGGTTTGGTTGTGAGTGGAGTGGCGGGCAGTGCCAGACGACGGCGGGAGGCCCATTCACCCAGCGTTGCTACTGAAGACGAGACTACACTCCGATCGAGTTTGCCAAGATAGTCGACGAACCTGACAACGACGAAGCCGACGTCACTCGAGACAGCCGTATTCTTGAACCAACAGTGACTCGCCGTCCTTGGGCCACACCATCACGAGGTCGCGATTGGGGTCGTGGATGAGGGCGCGCCGCCCGAAGTCTGCCTCATCGACGTCGACATCTTCTTGGTAGGGAGCCTCGCCGCTGTCGTCGACCAATGCCGTGAGCCAGTAGGTACTACCGAATTGTCCGCCAGTGTCGCGTGCTCCCGTCACCAAGACTCCTCCGTAGGCGCTCGGCGCAGCGTGCACCTCGTAGAGGTAACCTCCAGGAGTGGCTTGAACCTGCTGAAGGTTGGCCCCTCCCCGCGAGATCTGCGTCACCTGAACTCCGCCATGGCTGTGGCTCGCGTACCCAGACGTGATCGTCCAACCACTGCCGCTCGTCACGATCGAAAAGGTGAGCGGATGCGCAGAGTACTCGTTGACGAGCTGAGCGCCCGTCACGAGCGCGCCCTCACGATCGACCAGCGCGTAGCGAAACTCGTGCGCTGAATCGTCGTAGTACGCGACGAGCACTCGATCGCCGTTCGCGGAAAGGCGGACGCGCCAGGCGCTGACGATCGTGTCGTCGATCACCCGTTGCACGAGATCCGAACCTTGCTCGTCGACGATGCTGAGGGTGAGGCCGCGTGAATCGACGGCCGCGCTCATGAAGTTTTTTCCCGTCCACACGACAGGCAACGCACAAGACTCCGGGGCAACTTCTGGAACCGAATTTACTGGACTCTCAGTCACGGCCAGCTCGGCGTTCAGTTGAAGCCAGCTGGGCTGGGCGTGCGACGAGCAGATCGTCGCCAAGTACCCTTGCGGAGTTGGCGCGACTTGCAAGGAGTGAACGGAATTCCCAGCCGGCAGAGCACGTGGCTCACCTCCTCCAAAATTGGGGTCCAGCGAAAGACTGTACAGGTTCGGTGTGGGCTCCTCGGCGTCGAACCCCGACCGCCACACGAAGTCGTAGCCCGAGGAACTGCGAAAGCCGAACACGTCCGCGCTCCAATTGCAGTTCGCACATTCCTCACTTGGAGCGGCGCGGACCGGCAACGGGATCGGATCGCCTATGGGACCGTACGCGAGCTTTCCGTCGATGAGGTCGCAGCGGCTCACGTTGGGTGAGTCAGCGAGGTCTTCGGCATCAGCGGGGTCTTGTGTCTGAGGGGCGTCCGGGTCGGTCTGAGTTTGCGAGGGCTCGCCCACGTCCGACGGGTCGCCGCCTGTGTCGTCATCGGACCGGTCCATCGACGACTCCACGCCAGGAGTCGTCGACTCTGCTCCCGTCGCCATGTCTTCGTTGGGCGTCGAGTCCGCCTCGCGATCTGAGCCCTCGGTCGCAGTTGGTTCGGATTCGTCCTGCGCACGTTCATCCGGCGCCGTCGTTTTCACCGAGGTTTCTGTCGCTGAGCCGCTACACCCGCCGACCACGCCCAGCAGAATCGCACATCGAGCCACGTGCACTACCCGTGTCATTGGGCGAACCTAACACACAGCTCGGCGTCGCGAGAGCCTCCGATGTTCGCCGTGCCGTTGCTGAACACTCGTGAGCGGTGAACCACAGAAGGCTCCCCGCAGTCGAGCCACCTGGGTTGCGCACGCGGCGCGTTCGCGGCTTCGAGACGCCGAGGCGCGGGTCGAACGTGTCCGCACGCGGGGGTGCGGTCGGTCCGAGACACAACCAGCAACACGCATCGAGGAGCCGTGTAAAGGCGAGTCCACCAGAAACGCCGCGCTTGCTGACCTGCCCTCTCGCCGCGAACGATTGTGGGAAGCCTCGCCGTTCCCTCCGCTGAAGCGCAAACGGCTCGATCGAACGGGCGCCTCTTCCCGACGGCGTCGACGATCTCATGGTGCGTGATATAGCGCCGGATCAGCGACACTGCCCGGGCCGTGACAGGTGGCGCACGATTCATCACCTGTCGTGGGTGACGTGTTGACCTCGGCGTGAACGGCAGTTTCCGGCGCCGCATGGCAGCTGAGGCATGCCGCTGCCTCCGGCGGGAGGAAGTGTTCGTCCGTTATCGCCAACTCCTCCTCGGCGCATTCCGTGTCTTCGTCGGCGTCGGCGACCTCCAAACAATCGACGGTTGCCGAACGACTCGGCAGCAAGTCACCCGCAAGCGGCAGCGCTACGGTGCCGTCGATGTGGCATTGTGAACAGCGCGAGAGCGCATCGGGGTAGTGCACCTCGGCGTGAAGGCTGTGGATCAGATCTTTGAAGTTCACGCTGGGTACGTCGACGTTCGTCGCGCCCTCTGCGAGTTCCGCACCGAGTGTGTTCGGATTGTGGCAAGTCAGGCAGTACTGCACCGATCGGCGATTGTTGCCATGGGCGCCCAGGTCCTGGTGGCAACTGTTGCACTTGTCTTGACTGACGACTTCGCGGCGCGGGGTGGCGTCACCGTCCGTCACCGCGAAGGCTAGCAGCGGGTTCATGGCTGCGTACCGCGCTTCGTCGATGACCACGCGCCCTTCCATCCCGACGGTATACGAGCCCACGGCGTCCAGCGGGATGGACGTTTCAGCGTGAAAGATGAAGTCCGACCCATCGCGCTCGATGCAGGGCGCGACGGGAGGGTCTTCGCACTCGAGTGCGGAGTCGATGGACTCCAGCCAGTAACCTGCGAAGTCCGTGTTGGGTCCCGCCAGCATCATGCGCAAACGATCGATGGGCTCGTTCAACACGTCGATGGGCTCGCCGTCGAGATCCACCTGGAACGTCAACTGCGGCTGCTGTCCTGGTGCAGTGTTGTCGATGCCGAGGATCTCGAGCACGAGTTCGGGGCGGCTTGGATCGGTCAGCGGGATTTGATGGGCAAGCCATACGGGGGAGATCGAGTCGTCGGCGTGGCACACGACGCACTCGTCTTCGGAGCGCGGGCCTGCAGTGTGCGCCGTGAAACCTTCGGGCGCGTCGCCTCCGCCGTAGTAGGTGCGATCGTGACACGAAGTGCACGTCGCGATGCTGAAGCGCGTTTCCCAACGGTCGCCCTGTGATCCGTCATGGCAGCCGCCGCAGTTTTGGATCTCGCCGGGATAGTGCACGTCGCTGTAGTCGTGCACGGACTGGCGAAAGCCGATGATCTGGTACGGCTCACCATCTTCGACGCTGGGCAAGTTGGCACCGCGATGAATCTTGTGGATCATCACCTCGAAGTTGAACGTGTTGCCCGTGTCCGGATCGATGCTGTTGCTCTCCGTGTGGCAGAGCACGCACATGTCGACGCCCTGCCGAGCGCCGCCGTGTGCTTCGACCGTGGTGTGACATTGACCACAGGCGTCGTTGGTGACGACATCGAGTGTGGTCTCGACGTCGTCACCGTTGGGTACGAACGAGAAGAGTTCGTTTTCGACGTAGCGAATGCCCCCGAACGTGCGCGTAGCGTAAACCCCCAGGGTGTGCGTCTTGTCCTCTTGCCCCGACGTATCGACCAGCGTTCCGAGAGTGTAGCGATACGCACCAGGATCTTCGAGCGAGATGGTCATCCCCCCCGAATCGGTACTCGACTGCATCACCGTGTCCCCCGACGCTTCGCCGGTCTGTTCGCGCAAAGTGTATGCGTGGTACTGCAGCGACTCGCCAGCTTCATCTTCCTCCAACCAAGAGAGTATGAAACTGGTGTCGACCGCGCCCTCCGTGGAGAACCCCGTTCGATCGAGCGGACGCCCATCGGCGTCGGCGATCGTGTAGTCGACGTGCACGAAACCGTCCCCGTCGATGCTCACGTCGTCGATCGTCAGGTCCAGCCCAGGGCCGGTGAACACCGCGGACATGCCTGGTTCGCCGGGTTCGCCGGGCTCGCCGGGATCTCCCGGTTCGCCTGGTTCGCCGGGCTCTCCGGGTTCGCCGGGATCTCCCGTGCCCCCATCGACCACGGCGCCTGGCCCCGCAGGACCGGCGGGTCCACGTTCACCTCGAGGGCCTTCAGGACCCTCCGGACCCTCTGGACCTTCTGGGCCCGCGTCACCTCGAGGCCCACGTTCACCCGGGGGACCCTGTTCGCCATCGGCGCCGTCGTCGCCCGAACAAGCCGCTAGCCCGAGCGCGCAGCCCAAGAGTCCACTCATGAACAACCGAGCCTGCCTAGAAGTATGAAGTAAGGGGATTCGGAGGTGCATGGGACGAGTGTATACACGGTGACGGGTGTTCCGCGCGGGGGTCGTTACGCCGTTGCACTGTCGTTGCGAAATCTCGAACGCGCGGCCGTTGCATGGCGGTGGTGTAGCGCTTGCTGCGTCCTGGCTCGACTGCATCGGGAAACGCCTCCGAAAATCTGGCGCACGCATGTCGTTGCGACGCGAACGGACTTCAGTCGGAGCTGATGCTGTACGCGCAATTTGTTCGCACCTACACGGGAAGCGAATAAAAGTCTGCGCTAGCTCGGTGGCCGATGTGGCTGCCAAGCTCGCCCTAGCGCGCTTTCACAAATCCGTACACAGCTACCCTCCACTCGTCGTGGACTTCGTCTGCGCGTGACTAGAGAACTCGTGAGACATTCACCTGCCAGACTCGGTCGCCGGCCGAGCAAAGCCGCGTTGGCTGCGGGTATCGCGTGTTTGTCGACATACTTCGCCTCGGGTGCAGCGCGTGGACAGCCCGCTTCCGCAGTGGAGCCGCACCGAGTGCCGCGTGTCGTCGCGCATTCGCAGACCACGTTGCGGCTGTTCCAACGAGCGTTGCTCCCCGGACCCAATGGCGCTGTCGTGACGAGTGACCAACTGCTTCCAATCCACGAATACTGGTCACTGCGAGCGCAAAACCTGCGCGTTCCATGGTCCGACCAGACGGGATCCGCCGAAATCGCGGGTTGGGTTGAGCTTCCGATCGGCGAGCCCGACGGCAGACCGCCAGCCACTGGCGACGTCGGCTCCGCGTGGTTCCGACAACCATGGGGAGCGTTCGAATTGACGCTGGGGAGGCAGGCAACATTCGGTGGCGCAGCGCGTTATGCGCGCTTCGACGGTGCTGAAGCATCCGTTCGCGGCCCAGTCGCTGGCGCGTGGCACGCGGGCGGCGCAGCCTACGCGGGCTACACCGTATTGCCCCGCTGGGATTCGCGACCAGGTTACTTTCATCTCGGGTCGACCGTCGACTCGCTCGTGCGCGATGACAGTGCGTTGCCCGACGCTACGCGAACAGGAAACCGACTGCTCGGCGCGCGCGCGCATCTGAACTGGGACGATCGCGCGTTCGCGGCGCTGTCAGTGCACGAGGAGCATGAGCGTGGTCACCTGGCCCGGCAACAACTCGGTGTCGATCTGCAACTCGATCCGCTAGATATGGTGTCCATCGATGGCGCTCTGGTCGCCAATATGGACAGTTGGCAGGTCGCTGACGCGAGCGTGTGGCTCGATTTCGAGCCCGACCGCCTCTGGCTGCTGCAGTTGGAGGCAGCTCACGCCGACCCACGCCTGTTCCTTTCCCACCAGTCCGTGTTCAGCGTGTTCGATACCTCTGGCTACGACGAACTGGGCGCGGAGCTGACCCATCGCCCCTGGCGGCATCTCGCCACGAGTGCAGGCGCGTTCGTGCAATGGTTTGGGCACAATCACCGCGGAGGGCGCGGGCTCGTGCGGCTGCGCGCTGACGTCGATCGAGCGCGCACGACCTGGGTGGGAGCCACGTACTCGCGCGTGGTGTTGCCCGAGGGCGGCTACCACCTGCTGGCTCAATCGCTGTCGCGCAAGCTGCTCAGCCGCTTGCGGGGGAGCGCACAGACCTACTTCTACTGGTACGATCGTCCGATTGCCGGGCGTCGAACGTCGAACGTGTACGCGGGGAACCTGGAGTGGTCGTTCACCCGCAACTTGAACCTGCTGTGGGGCGCATCGCTCGCGCAAACGCCTTACGCCGCTCACGACCTACAGACGCTCTTGCGACTGAACTACGCGGCGCAGTTGCTCGGGGCGTCATCCCTCGGAGGTGCGCAATGAACTCGCGAATCGCGCGCGCCGGCCGAGCCACAACCGTTGATGCGAAACTGTCCGTCGCCTTGCTGCTGGCCGTCGCCTTTGCCGCAGCGCTGGCCTGTCACGAACGACCGCAAACCCGCTTCCCGCACGAGCTGCACCTGGCCGGCCTCGAGTGCGGTGGTCCTGGACAGCCGCCGTGCTTGACCTGCACCAGCTGCCATCGTGACCCGGAGTCGCGCGGAGCGGCGTTCGCCCTCGGGGACGCTTCTCGAGCGGACGACGCGACTGCGCGAAGAGCTCCTGTCGTACCTGCCGAAGATCGTTGCAGTAGCTGCCATGGTCAGGCAGCGGCGCAGCTGCTGCATCAGATCGCTCGCCCCAAGCATGAACCCGCGCCGCTCGCCTACGAGATCCGCTTCGATCATCAGCGGCACCTGGCGATGGATTCGATTCGCGGGCAATGCATACCGTGCCACACGGGTGCACTCGACGATTCGAGTGAACTGTTTCCCCCGATGCCGCGCTGCTTCGAATGCCACGAACACGAGGCACAGTTCAAGCAGGGGCAGTGCGCACCCTGTCACGACGAGGAAGCAGTCCGCAAGCTGGTGCCGCGCACGTTCGTGCGCCACGACGAGAGCTTTCGACGACATCACGGCAGCCAGGCCCTGCGCCAACCCGAATTGTGCGAGAGCTGCCACGCCCAGCAGCAGTGCGACGACTGCCACGACATGACGCAGACGATCACGCTCGAAGCGCGCATGCCCGACGCAGTTGGCCGACAGTGGACGCACCCTGCAGATTTCCTGACCCGGCACGCGCTCGAAGCGCGTTCACAACCCGCGCGCTGCGCCACCTGCCATAAACCCGAGACCTGCGACGGTTGTCACCTGGAGCGCGGGGTGAGCGCGTTGGGCATCGGCGGGCTCAGTCCGCATCCCCCGGGCTGGGTGGGCGGCAATCCCGCATCGCGGGATTTCCACGGCCGCGCCGCACGCCGCGACCTGCTTTCGTGCGCGAGCTGCCACGACCACGGCCCCGCCACCAACTGCATCGATTGCCACCGCGTCGGAGGTACGGGCGGCAACCCCCATCCGCGCGGGCGCTGGACGGGGCGAACTCGCGCGTCGACCATGTGCAGGTATTGTCATGTCGAGTGAACGCAGGGCCGAGCTGGGACCAAGTGCTAGCCAACGGCCGCGCTGCCTGCCGTCAATTTGGTTGTGGCTGGCTACGGTTGCGGCTACCTGCAGCGCATTCGCGACGAGCTGCCTCGAGTTGCGCGACGAGCACGATGCGGCCCCCTCCGTCAACGAGTGTGCGCGCTGTCACGGCGACGCCATTCGCCAGACGAACGATCTGCTGCAAGCCGCCCCGCCCAGCGACGTCAAAGGCAACACGGACGTTCGCTATCCTGGCGTCGGCGCGCACGCCATTCACCTGCAAGCCTCCGACTCGCACCCGGCATTCGAGTGCGAAGAGTGCCACGTCGTGCCTGAGACTAACGATGCCGAGGGACACTACGACTCCGACTTGCCCGCCGAGTTGGCGTTTGGCCCGCTCGCTCGCCACGACGATCACGAGCCGCACTACGACGCCAGCGCGCGCAGCTGCGAGAACACCTACTGCCATGGCTCCGCCTCCCCCGTATGGACGTTGCCGCGCCGCGCTGCACGTGCTTGTGGGAGCTGTCACGGTCTACCACCACCTGCCCCACACCCGCAGTTCGAGCAGTGCTCGCAGTGTCACGGCGAAGTGATCGGTCCCGATGGCGACTTCGCAGACGCGAGCAAGCACGTCGACGGCGTCGTGCAGAGCACGGACAGCGAGTGCAGCAGTTGCCACGGCGGTGATCATGGTCCCGCGCCACCTCGCGACCTCGATGGTCATCTCGACACCAGCTATCGTGGCGTAGGTGCACACCAAGCGCACTTGGCTGCCAGCGCTGGGCGCTCGCTGGCGTGTGGGGAGTGCCACGTGGTCCCCGACCGCATCGTCGAGCCAGGTCACCTCGATGGATCGGGCGTGCAGCTGATGTTCTCGGGCGTTGGGCTCACACGCGATCAAAGGCAGCCCGAAGCGGAGCTAGTGTGGAACGCCGAGACACTCACCTGTAGCGGCTCGTGGTGTCACAGCCTCGGTTCGCCCGACGTGGCTAGCCCCCAATGGACTCAGCCGGGTCCGCTCGCATGCGACTCCTGCCACGGCTCACCGCCCGCCGCACCGCATCCACAAGTCGAAAACTGCACGCTTTGCCACGGGGAAGTCATCGGCCCGAACCACAGCGTGATCGACTCGGCGCTGCACGTCGACGGTATCATCCAAGCACGTACACCCGACGGCTGCACCGACTGCCACGGCATGACCGGTGGTGACGAACGCGGCCCACCCCCGCGCGATACGCTCGGCAACACCGAAACGAGTGCCCGCGGCGTTGGCGCCCACCAGGCGCACCTCGGCGAGAGTGACCGCGCCCGAATGCTCCACTGCGACGAGTGCCATCGCGTACCCGACTCCGTCAGCGCTTCGGACCATCTCGAAGAGTCATCTGACGACGTGAACTTCACGGGCGTAGCGCTGGCCTTCTCCGCCCAGCCCAGCTACGTGGACGGCAGCTGTGCCGACACGTACTGTCACGGTGGAAGCTTCATCGGCGGACGTCCGTCAGGAGGCCAACACACCGAGCCCGACTGGACGCTGGTCGACGGCAGCCAGGCGACCTGCGAAAGCTGTCATGGCATGCCCCCGCCCGAGCCTCATCCACAACCCGCCGAGCAGTGCAACGATTGTCACAAGAACATCGACGGGGGCCACGTCTTCTCCCCACCCGAGTCCCACGTCGACGGCAAGGTGAACTTCTTCAACAGCCGCGAAGAAGCCGCTGAGGCCCTACAGTAACTGCACCCCGTGAAGGCTACAGCGCCTGGAACAGGTGACAACTCGAGCAGCTGGGGGCGTCGGGGTAATGCGTCTTGCGCTGGGCTTGATGACAGCCGAGGCAGTTTTCGCGCCTGTCGCCGATGTGCTTTTGGTGGCCGCTGTGGCATTGGCCGCAATCCTGGTGGGCACGCTGTGTGTGCAACGCGGGCAGCTGCTGGACGGCGTGACAGCTGCTGCAGGTGGGGGGCGAGGCTTGCCCGTCAGGGCCGTGCGCTCGGTGACAATCCTGGCAACCACCGCTCGTCGAAGCATGAATCCCCTGGGTCTGCGGAGCATGGCAGCTCGCACACGTCGCGCTCGGTGCACGGCCGCTTTCGTGTGGCGCGTGACATGACGCGCAGTCCTGGTGGCCGAAGGGGGCGCTTCGGTGTTGCTCCTCGTGACAAGAGCGACAGCTGGTTACGCGGGTGGCCGAGTGGGGCTCGGCGTGACAGGTTCGGCAGTCGTCGTGCCCTTTGCGTGTTCGTTCGGCTTGTTTCTGGTGGCACTCCGCGCAGGCGCGCGCGGGGTTGCGCTGCAGATGGACGTTGCCGCCGTGGCATGACGTGCACTCCTGATGCCCCATCGTCGTGGCTGTCATGGCCGTTTGGTTGCTGTGGCAGCGGCGGCACAGCGCGCGCCCTTCCCCCTTCAAGTCGAATTGGTGCGGGCGGTGACAGGCCGTACACTCGACGCCAACAGCGTGGGACACTCCGTCGTGCATCGACTGCGCATGACAATCGGAACAGGGGGTGCTGCTGGGCGAGTGGACGAATTCTGTCTCGGCTCGTGCTGCCGTGCCGGGCACGGGGTGCGCGCGATGGCAGGTGCCGCACTCGGAAGAGTTGGGCGCCGCGGGATGGTCGCTGTCGAGTCGCGCGTGGCAATTGTTGCATGAACTCGCCGCGCTCGTCACGTCGTGAGCCTGATGGCAATTGCCACACGCGGCGTGCTCTTTCACCTTGCTCGCCGCCATCGTAACCTTCGCTTGGTGGCAGGTCGTGCAGGTCACGGCCTGCTCCGCGTCGAACTGGTGCGCCTGGTGGCAGCTGCCGCAGCTCTCGTGGCCGCCCTCGAACACCGCCTGCACGGGCACGGCTTGCAAACCTTCGCCGTGGCATGTGCCGCAGCTCTGCCGTGCCAGCTGCTTGCCCGCGTGCATCTCACTGTGACAACCCGTACAGGCTTTGTCGGTCTTTGCGTGAACGCCGTGCGTGAGCGTGACCTTCGCGTGGCAGTCGCTGCAGTCCGCGGGTACGGCCACCCGAGGACCGTGTGGCGTGTGGCACTTGCTGCACTCGGCGAAGCGATGCACCTGGAGCGAATGAGCGCTGCCCGTTTCGAGTCCATGACAGCGTTCGCACTGCCAGGCTGCCCGTTTGGCGACGCCCGCGTCCGAGAGCGTTGCGATTGAACGATCGGCATGCAGTCGTGCGGGCTCCGACGGTCCGCCGCTCTGCTCCACAGGCACGAAGCGATGACAGTCCATGCAATCGCTCGGACTCCCTGCACCGTACGCAGCGATAGCCGCGTCCTTGGCATGCGAAATGGTACTCTGCTCGGTGTGGCACGGGACGCAGCGCTCGGGAACCGGGCGGTCGAGGCCCGATCCCTGTTCGTTCGGTACGTGGCAGGTGTCACACGGGATTTGTTTCTGCTCCACGTGCACTAGGTGACCAGGAGTCTGGCGCGCTGTTTGCCACCCGGGCTGAACCTGTAGCGGCGCACGTCGAGGCGCATCGCTACTTTCACAAGCCGCAAACGCGACTGACACGGCGAGACTCAGGCAAAGCAGCCACGTCGGTAGGGAGACCCCGGCACGAGACACGCCGTCAGTGTCGCGAATCCTCGCGCGCTTCACAATTGCAGAGCGCGACGATTGCCCGAAGCGCACGTGTGAATCCGTAAGCTCACGCGAAAGAAACACGCAAGATTTGCTCGCAGCGCGCACACCTTTCGCCTCGTCCCGCCGCCTGCCCGGAGAAACGCCCGCGAGACCCAGCGTCATGCGCACAGCGCTTTGTCCTCGGCGCATTTGTGACCGACAGCATTTGTCGTTACGCTCGCTGCGTCTGCACTTCGCAAAACGCCAAGCCGATGTCCACCGCTCTTTCCTCTCTGGCAACGCTTTCGTCCGGAATCTCACTGGTGGGCGCGCTGTGTCTGGTGTGTGTGGCGCTTTCGGCAACGCTGCTGCTCCACTACGTGTTCAAACGGCCCGCGTTCGACCTTGCCGTCAAGATCCAACTCGCTCTCGGTCTCGGAGTCTTTCCCATCCTGGCTGCCATCGCCAGCACGGCGGAAGGACTACAGGCGACGACGCAGCGGCCGTTCTGTGGCTCGTGTCACGTGATGGAGCTCCATGTGGCCGACGCGGAAGACCCAAGCAGCACGTCGCTAGCGGCGCGACATGCACGCAACCCGTTCTTCGGCGATCGCAACTGCTACGTCTGCCACGCCGACTACGGCATGTTCGGATACACCATGACCAAGGTCAATGGCATGCGTCACGTTTGGAGCTACTACGCCCATGGGTATCTCGACGAGACCCCCGAAGAGGCCGTTGCACGAATTCAGCTTTACAAGCCGTACGACAACACCAACTGCATGCAGTGTCATTCGGGCACGCTGCCCAAGTGGCGGAAGGTCGGCGAGCACGTTTCACTCGAGACGCAACTGAAGAACAACGAGGTAAGCTGCGCGAGTAGCGGTTGTCACGGTGTCGCTCACCCATTTTCGAAGCGCGAGCAAACGGACCCGCTCAGCCAGCTGCTCGACGACTCCGTCGGTGTCGAAATCTCGTATCCCGATCCCGCGCGAGCCCACACGAGGAGCATGCCTTGAAACCGTGGAAGCTCTCCTCCGATCGGTTGCTGCTCGTGGCCATTGCGTTCGCACTGCCCGCGCTCGGGCTGATGGCTCTTTCTATCTTCGTGCCGCGGCCAGCCCCAGTAATGCTGGCCATGAGCGTAGCCCAGGGGCTGGGAGGATTGTCGTTTCTGCTCTACGTAGTGGTGATTGTTCGCACCATGCGGAGCACTGAAGCGCCCCCTCAGCAGAAGCCCAACAGCGACTGAGCGTGCCCGCCGATCACGGATCTCGACGCAAATCATCGCGCATCGGACTCGACCTGCGACGATGCGTTGACCTGCGGCGAGAGCACTCCGAGATAGCGCACCATATGAAAGCGCAGTGGAGGCACGCAGCGCAAAGACGCACCAACAGGTCTCAGCGAACAGATCCAGTGCCGAACCTGCGATGCACGATTCCTGGAGTGCTAGCGGGAAATCCAGCCATCGGCTACAAGCCTTCTCGTGTTCCTAATCGACAAGCTGTTGCTCGTAACAGGGTTTCTGATGATTCTCGGGATCCTCTCGAGCAAGTTCTCGGCGCGTGCGGGGCTCCCGGTGCTGGTGATGTTTCTCGCGGTCGGCATGCTGGCAGGCTCTGATGGGCCTGGTGGTATTCCTTTCGACAACTACGAGTTGGCACACGCCATCGGTACGATCGCTCTGGCGTTTATCCTGTTCGATGGTGGCCTACGCAGTCCCGTTGAGAGCTTGAGGATTG
>CBFGUG010000060.1:0-47092 GCA_965651905.1 uncultured bacterium
GCCTTACAAGCCGGATGTCGTCGGTTCGACCCCGACTCCGCCCACCACGAACCCTGCAGACGTAAGCCTGCGGGGTTTTTGGTTTTTTGGCGTAATGGACGATCGGGACTTTCGCAGCGACCTCACCTTGCTACTCAGGCCGGGCGTCGCTTGGAACTTCAATGCCGCCTTGAAGACCGTTTCGCACGATCTGATCCGACAGCTGCCCGGTGCTCGTTGGAAGGGAGCAGGGGGCTCCAACGACTGAGTTTTGGAGCCGAGCGCGCGGTGGGTGATCGCTAGCACTCCGACCGCGTCGCACGGATGCTTCTCAAGCCCGCCGTCGCCTGGAAACCGCAGCGAAAAGCAGCGCGACCCACACGCCCGAGTTCGTCGTCGGGCGCGCTCCAATTCGACAGCTGCAGCCGCTATCGTCGGCTTCGTCGGCGCTCTCTACGCTGGGGGGCGCGACCTCGCCGTCAGCTGCTGGCGAGGTAGTGGTGGTGGGTGAACTATCGCCCGAGCCGTCTGCAGCCGGGGCGCCGGGGGACTGGGTGGAGTCGGTCGTACTTGGGGCGGCCGTCGGGGTTTCGTTCGTGGCGTCGTCGCTGACGCTGCTGTCGTCGGTGTCGCTCGGGTCAGCTGCGTCGTCTGCGTTTGGTGACGGATCGCTGGTGTCATCGGGGGGCACGTCTTGGTTCGTTCCGCCCGCCCCGCCTGCGGATCCGTCGATTCCCATCGCTTCCCCGGATCCGTCGGCTCCGCCAGCGCCGACGTCCGGATCATCGCCCTGGTTGTCTGAGTCGGGGTCGAGGTCGGGGTCTGCTGTGCCTGTGCCGCCTTGGCCACCTGCGTCGTCGGGCTCGTCGACCTCGGCAGGGGCGTCACCGAACTCGAATGCGCCCAGATCGGGGGCGGCGCCGTTGAATGCAGAGCCCTCGTCTTGCCCCGCGTCTATCAGGTCACTGCCTTCGGCGAGCCGCATGAAGCCGATGTTCGGCATGCTGCCGTCGCTTTGGCGCGGGCCATCGACGCCCGAGTCCGACGTACTGACGAAGTCGTCTTCAGCGACCGAGACATCTAGGCTCCAGGAGTTGTGGCTGTCGTCGATCTCGCTGGCCGTGGCGCGGGCCAACCCCTCGCCTGAGCCCGCTGCCAGATTGTTCCTCAGGTAGTGCTCGGCGCGCCCTTCGTCGGCCAGCATGTCGAAGTTGCGCGGGTTGCCGAACGCGGTGTTGTTAACCCAATCGATGCCGCCCTCGTGGTGGTTGGCGTAAAAGCCTTGCGCGCGATTGCCGAACGCCAAGTTGAAGCGCACGACGTGACGCGGGATCGTTTGCGGAACGTTCGAGGTGAAGCCACCCGCCTTGATCCCCGCTCCGTTACCCGCCGCATTGCGGCTGTCGGGTACGAAGCCGTTCCAAAACGCCCACGAGCCTTCGACCGTGCACACGCCAGGCGAGTTGATGAAATCGAAGCCATCGTCACTGTTGTACCAGGCGCGGCAACCGCGAAAGACGTTGCCCGGGTCGTCGCTGTGGCAACCGAAACCATCAGCGTTCTCGCCGCCGCGGTCGGGGTCGTAGTTGTGGTGCGAGTCGACGTTGAGCACGAGATTGTTGCCACCGTCCTGAATGAACAGTCCGGGACCTTCATTGTGATGCAGGTTGAGCAACTCGAAGACGTTGTTGCTCGCGCCGTTCTCCACGCGGATGCACCACGACTCGTTCTGATCGACCAAGATCTGCTGAACCCCAGTCAGCTCCAAGCCGCGAAAGTGCAGCCAGCTCGCGCGAACCGAGAAACCACGGATGCGCGCCTGAGGGGTCAGGTCGTTGAAGTCGAAGATCGGAACCTCTCCGGGGTACGCAAAGTAGTTGATGCGAGCCCCGTCCTGTCCGCTCTTGTCGAAGAGCACGCCAATGTCCGAGTTGCCACTGAACGCGTAAGTGCCGCCGCGGAAGAACACCGTATCCCCCGGGGACGCCGCCTGTTGACCTCGCTGGGCCGTCGCAAACGGAGCGTCCTCGGTACCCGAAGCGTCGTCACTCCCGTCGGGCGCAACGTAATAGTCTGCGGCGAAAGCAGGCGAGCCGAGCGACAGCACGATCGTAAGCCACGCCAGCGCACGCCCGGTATTCCTCATGGTCATTGAGCTTAATGCGCGAGCAACGCATCGCGATGGCACGCGTCGAACAATCGCATGCGGGAGGCTTTTTCCGTTTGGGCTGCTAGTAGGCGCGCCTCTCGCCGGTGGTGTAGCCTTTGGCGGCGGTGGCTGGGGGCGCCGCACGGCGTCGGCGACACCGCGCCCACTTCGAGCTTCCATCGGTCTCCGAACAGTGGACTTGCTGGTCGAAGCTCGTCGCGACCCAGCTCACGCAAACGGGCATCTGGGGAGCTGCGGAGGCAGGCGCACCCGAACGCCTGTCGGCACTCAGTGTACGCCTCTGGGGCACCAAAGCCGCTCCATCCCACAGGTTACCTACTCGCTCATCGGCGTGGCTGCTATCGATAGCCGATGGGGAATCGTATTCTGCTCGCTCTCCTTGCTACCGCTTGTGCTTCGAGACCTTCTGAGCCGATCGAAATGCCGGAGCCCGAGTGGCACACACGAACGCTACCAGCGCACGAGCTACGAAAGGAGGAGCAAGAACTGAAGCCGGCGAGCCCCTCGGAGCCGAGTCTTGGTCACATGCGAACGCGGGAAGACGTAGCGGGCGCTTGCGACGCAGGCGATCCATTTGCCTGTTGGGTCCTGGCCGAAGGAGCAGAGCTCCGTTCAGGTCTCATGATCGAGGCTGCGGTTGGAGAGGAACGAGAGCGACTGGAGTCGTTGGCGTGCGAGTTGGATTCTTCCGGCACTTGGTGCGCAGCGGCATTGCAGAACCTCATCGTCGTCGCCGATTCCGGGTTCGAGCTGAGGCGCGAGACGCTCCACAATCGGAAGCGCTTCGCACATCTTTCGCGTCTGGCTTGTGACCGTGCGGATCCATCTGAAGAAGGATCGGATGTCATCTGCGAGCTGGCGGCATGGGGTAAGCACCGGGTAAGACCCGGTAACATCACGGGTCTATTTCCCAAAGCGTTCGCTGGTTTTACTTTTGGAATGACTAGATCCGATGCCAAGGGGGAGTGCGAGGTTTTTGAAGAGATAGATGTCGAACGTGCTGCCTGCGCGCCTCCGCCTGTGGACCCGTTTCGGGCCGCAGGTGCGGTTCTCTTGACGTTCTGTGAGGGCGCTTTGTGCGATATCGGATTGTCGTTTAGTGAGGCTGGCTCTGAGGTCGTGGCGATGGTCCAAGCCAAACTGACGAGCCGTTATGGCGAACCAGCGTTTTCAGTTTCTGAGCGCCGCTGCCCAACTGGTCGGGCGTCGGCCAAACAGCGAAGAATGATATGGGTGAGCGGGCCCCATCGGCATAACGGCCCCGGCATGATCACGCTCTCGTTCGAATGCCAGCAAGGCGATTCCATGCCCACTCTGTCTTTGTGGTACCGCGACCAGAACGGTCTGCGGTGGCGGAAGAACGAGCTAGATGAGATCAACAGGAACTACTGAAATCGATTCAAGGTTCGTCAACAATCACGCAGCGAGATCTTGGCCTTGTTCATCGGCACGCTGAAGATCCTAGTCCAGGGGAACACCACTGTTGACTCGAGGTTGTGCCATCCGGTTCCCGTCGTGAAGAGCAGATACTTGCAGGCCAGTTCACCGATCCCTTCGACCGCAGCAGCCAATTCGGTCATGGGGAGCACGACTCCGGCAGGGCCACGTTCGTCTAGATGTGCGATCTCGCGATCGGCGATCCGCTTGCATGCCTCGCCCAGCCGACGGAGTTCTCCCATGTCACGTTTGACCAGGTCGCCTGACACGACCCGGCCGTCGTCCGACAGCTTGCTAAATGCTCCCGCCTGCCATGGCGCCCCGTTGTCGGGAAAGTGTTCGAGGTAACTTTCGAAGGTGAGTTGCGCGGCAGTCTTGTGGATCTGATCCATGAGGTGAAGCAGGGAAGCCTCGTTTCCCTTTCCCGAGACATGGCGACGCACGGCAGTTATCGCAGCGATCGAGTAGTTGCGGTGGACGAATCGGAAAAAGTACCCACCGTAGTGCTCATCAATCCATGCTTCGTTTGCTTGGCAGATGGTCGCCACCGTGCGGTAGACCCTGGCGTCGTCGACGACGGATCGGAGGTCTCGTTCGATCAGGGAGCACCACGACTCCCACTTGTCCCAAGCGCTGGCATCGAGTCTCATTACCCGTGCGGTATAGATGTTCAAGCGCGCGACGACAATGCGTGAATCAGAAGTATGGTGGCCGTAACTCTGACGAGTGCAGTGATTAGACGACGCAGGATCCGACCGGCTTCTGGTAATCTACAGCGCGACTTCAGAGCGCGCGCCCACCGCTGAGCGACGCAAACGTGCGCTTAGGTTTCCGACCGCCGCAAGAGCGAACTTCTAGAGGTCCGTCGGTGAGCAAACCCGCGTGCAGTCTGGCTGTTCAGCTACTTGCAGACGCGCACGAAAGTCGGCCAACGCGCTTGCCCCGGACCGCTCGTCGCTCACACTCGTTAAGCCATGACGATGCCTAGCGCGCCCAAGCATATCCGCTGCTACCAGTGCCATCATGTGGTAGCAGTCGAGCCAGCAAGTGACCATGTCGGGTGTCCGGCGTGTGGTGCGGTGAATGCGGTCGTGACGCCTGTTCCGGTTCAGTACTCACACGCGCACCCTGCCTACGCTGGACAAGCCGCGCCGAAGAACGATAGCCGCAGGGGGTGGGTCGCGGTGGCGTTTGTCGTCCTCGGAGTTGTTGCGCTCGTGTTGAAGTGGTGGGGATTCGCTGCTGGGCTAGTCTTCTTGGCTTGGGCGACGGTCGGCGCCTTCGGGTGGGGCCCGGGCCCGATGAATCTTGTCTTCCCGAAGGCAAGAAAGGGGTTCGGCTTGTCCATGGCAGGTCTCAGCCTCGGCTCCCTCGTTACGATGTGCGGAGCGATGGGAGGCATGGCTGAAGACAAGGCGGCGGAGCAACGTGCCCAGCAGGCGGAGGACCAGGCTCGGAGCGCAGCCGCCCAGAAGCTCGCCATGCAGGAGGAAGCTAGCAAGGCGGCTGCAGCGAGGGTGGCGCGCGAGCAGGAGTTGAGAACGACGGCTCAGAGAGCGGCCGCAGAGTACGACAGTCAGCTCAAGGCCGTCGGTTCACTTGTTGCCAGAGGCAAGTGGACTGAGGCGGACCAACTGCTAGCGAACCTCACGCCGGGAGTTACCGAGTATCGCGCTCTGGCCCCGGTTCCTACGGACATCACGCCGTTGCTTCCCCGTTTCGATGAACTAGCGTCCACACTTGCTGCTCGGCGCTTTGATCAGACGTTGGTTGAGTGGACGACGCTCGCCAATTCGATCGTCAAGGACAAGACTAAGTGCGAAGAGAGCGCCGCAGTGGCGACCGCACTCGAACAACTCGAAAGCCTTGACCCACCAGAGACCCACCGGTCCTTCGCCGTCGCGCAGAAGTTGAAGTCGGAGTTGGAGCGCTGCCGTCGCGACATGCCGCCGCCAACACAGTGGATCTACGACCTTCACAACGATCAGATGGGGGGCAGGGTGGGGACTGCCTCGGTGCAAAGCAGCAACCGGTTCGAGTTCGACTTTCCGTATCAAGGTGCCCAGCACGCGACGCTGACGATCGCGCGTCGCAGTCAAGGCGACCGTCTCGACGTCATCGTTCGGATCGAGCGTGGACAGTTCATGTGTTCGCTCGATTGCGCAGTCACGGTGCGCTTCGACGACGGTAAGCCACAGCGCTGGGGAGCCGTCGGTCCCGCTGATCACAGCACGGAAGTGATATTCCTTGGGTCTGAGTCCAGATTTCTGAGTCAACTCAAGCGCGCACGAGTTGTCCGAATCCAAGCCAGCTTCTTCCAGGAAGGCTCACACGTCTTGACGTTTCCCGTCGCACGCTTCCGCGAGGATACGGCGACGGCCCGATGAAGTCGGTTGAGCTGTGCCCGGGCGCGGTCATGCGTTTTCGACTCCAACGCGCCTGAGGCAAGGTCGCCTGCTGAGGCCATCTTCCCCTCCCAACGCGGTCCGAGTCTTTTCCCATTTGCCCCGCACGACGCGCTCCAGACGGCGAGAGGTCGTCGCATAACACCGACGCAACCCCGCCCAACCCTCCAGCCCATCGAGCCCGCTCCGCCGCACGATACTGCCCACCACGTCGCACGAGGGCGTCGACGTGCCCGCCGAGTGGCGCCGAGCAAGCCGGTGGGTGCTCGCGAGCAGGCCGGTCGACATCGCGTGGGAGCCCAGCGGATACTTGCAATGACCCCGCCGATAGTTTCCGGCACCCCGCCGATGGGTTCGAACGTGGCCACCGCACATGACCGCGCAGGCCGTCGGGTATCGCCAAGCATGCCGCCGGGTGGCGCCGAGCAGGCCGGTCGATGGTGTCGAGGTGGCCGGTGAACATCGGCGATGCACGCGGCGGGTGTCGAACCCGGGCCCGCAGCATGACGCAAACGACCCCGCCGCATGGCGCGCCTGAAGTCGGGCAGCCTGCAGACGGGGTCGTCTGTTTCGGTCTTTTTGTATTGGATTTAGGAGGTTAGCTTGATCAAGGCGTGGCGGGGGTGGGCTGAGTGTCATCCACCGCCGGGGGCGCCGCGGCGTCGTCTTCGGGATCGGCGCCGGAGGCGCGGGAGGTCCGCAGCTTTTGATAGTCGGCGTCGCTGCGCCCGAAGGTGGCCGAGAGCGTTGCGCGGAAGGCGACCAGCTCGAGCTCGAATTGGCGCGCCAGCTCCCGGGTCTTGGCGAGCGCCTGTTGGTACTGGCTGTCGGCGGTCTCAGCTTCGAGCCACTCCTTGGAAGCTGCGTCCAGCGCCGGCCCAACCTGGCTCTGCAGCTGTTCGGCGTAAGGCAGAAGCCTCAGCTGATTGCTCGGGTCGCTCGCGCGCTCCTGATGCTCTTCGACCGTCTCCAACAAACGCTGCGCGTCTTCCATCACATCGTCCGGCACTGCGGTGTCGGCAAACGTCGAGCGGTCGAACTCCGGGAGGTCCACGCTGAGCCGCGGTAACCAGCTACGGATAGCGCTCACCAGCTCCGCAACGGCGCCTCGCCCTTCGCGCATTTGCTTCTGCCATTCGCCGTTGTATCGCTTCACGCTGTCGTAGGACTCGATGAAACCGCCGGCCACGGGCACAAGGGTGGCGCCGAACGACTGCAAAGCTGCCACCTCGTCGCCACGCCTTTCGTAAACTCTGATCGCTCGCGGCGCCAGCCGCCTCAACTTCCACTGCGGTGCTGTCGTCATGACGACTTTCTCCTTTTTCGTGCGAGCGCCCCCTTTGGCCCCCGCCAGTCGTCGAGGTTGGTACCTTATGAATCGCCTCGTGTAAACCCCACGCGCACATATTGGAGAGTATGCCGTTGTGACTCCCACGGGTATGCGTCGATGCCGCGCCGCGTCTGGGGGGGGCTTTGCGGGGGTTTCTCCCAAGCGCGGGTCGTTGGAGTGCGACGGGCTTACGGGTCACGGGAGTCTGGCGTGGCGTCCGCTGAGAACGTCTCCCAGTCGACGTTGGGGAACTGTCATTTTGCGATGGTATTTGCCTCGACTTGACGAGCGACCGCCTCAACGGTGGTGAATGCGGGAACGTGTGCTCGACCGCTGACCACGCATCGGGGCGATGCCTGGGCGGTACCTGCGCGCCGCCACCAGGAGAAGTTCCGCTTCCGATCGATGTGGATGGTACGGTCTTCGATGCCTCATTGGGTCTCGACGGGCGATGGATGGTCGAGTTGCAGTGTAATCGCGACGATGGCGAGTGCTCTTATGAGTCGACACCGCCTCCCGGACCCCTGACGAACGACGGACCACTTTGCGTGCGTGGCACGACCGCCGATCCGAGGGATGGTTACGGGCCCCGAGCAGCGTTCTATCCCTCCGACCCAGACCCAGAAGCGACCCTCGAAACCTGGGACGCGGAGCTGCCCGGCGTAGTCGGTGTGGCATTCGATATCGAGATGCTGGACGGAAGCGAGATGTCACTGGGCGTCGTCGACCAGTTCAACTACTTCATCTACCGCATCGAAGCCTCGGGACATCACCGCGTGTTCTGGGATGAGCTGGATAATCCCAACAACAGCGCCATACTGGCTCGAGACTCTCTCGTTTGGTTCAACTTCAACCACATCATCGACGTTGCCGTGCCCTTCGACTTCTGCATCTCGAACTTCGCCGCGATCGTCGAACCTGTCGCAACGTCGGCCCAATGAATGGTAATCCTCAGACATGCCCGATCCGACCGCCTTGTTCGCTCGCTACAGCCGGTGGCCCCTTGCAGTCCTAGTTGCGGCGCTAGCCGCAGGCGCCTGCAGCGAGTCGGAGCGGGGGGAGGTGCAGACCGCGGCGGACAAGGGCGACTCAACGTCGACGCAAGCAACGACGACTTCGCGGAGCGATGCGGATGCGCTGTTGCCAACGGAGTCAGCTTCGACCGGTAGTTATGAAGTAGGCGTTGATGAAGTCAGCAACGCCGAGGTCAGCGGGGTTCCGCCCAGCGATGAGGAAGCGGATGTGTTCGTCCCGTTGGAATGCCCGGGGCTCGGCTACGCCTACACGCTCGGGTGCGACAATTGTCCAAGCACCACGATCACTTGCCCTTGCAGGCCTTACGGCGAAGCGAGTGGCGAGGTGACGAGCTTTCAGCTGGGTTGCTCTTTTGGTACCTGCTTCGTGCACGTGTCTTGTGATGTCTGGTGCGACGCGGCTGTCGAGCGGTCCGCCGACGCGTTTTTTTCGACGTTCACCTGTCCCTCTGAACGAACCTGCGCCGCGCAGTCGGATTGCGGAGGCGGTCATTGTTATGGCGAAACGGCGGACGCGCGAGGGAGCTGCATCGCCGGCGCAGACGGAGACGATTGCCTCGACGCTTCGGATTGCCAAGGTGGGTTCTGCGGCCCGCGAGGTTGCAGCGATGGCAAGCCTGACGCGCGCTGCGTGACGGAGAGCGATTGTGCAGCGGGAAAGTGCACGATGCACGCCGAGTACGACGTGGTCGGTTGGTGCACCACCGGAGCACACAACGAGAAGTGTTACAGCGATGACGACTGCGCTCCCGAACTGTTTTGCCACACCGGGGCCACCCGCTGTTATTATCTCAACGGTGGGACTTGTCAGACGGGTGAGCACTGCGAGAGCGGGCGCTGTGCGTTCGGTCGTTGCGTGACCGGAGAACTCGGCGGGGAATGCGTCGAGAACGAACACTGCGACAGCGGCCATTGTCTCAGGCCAGAGCTTCCTACGGGGGTGAGGATCTTCGGCAGCTGCATCAGCGGCGCTGCAGGCGAGGTGTGTTACTTCGACGACGACTGCGAAAGCGGCCATTGCCTCAGCGTCGAGCACAACGTCGAGGGCATTTGTACGGATCGCGCGCTGGGAGATCCTTGCTTGGTCTCGGCAGACTGCGAAAGCGGCTCGTGCACGGAGCGCTCACAGCAGGCATCGAGTGATTGTGAACGAGCGACGGACGCGGGCGTCGTTTGCGAAGGCGGACTCTGCATCGACGGAGCGACGTGTAGCGCGCTTACCTGCGACTGAAGAACGTGCCACGACGTTGCTCGAGAGGCGAAACGCGGCATCCACCCGGAGAAGTGGGGCCCGCTCTGACGCTGACTCACCACATCCGAACCACTACGACGCATACGACGCACACGATCACGTAGGCCGCGACGGTCCTTCGTTTCATCGAGTGCTCGTCCAGTTCAGCCAACGAGGGAAACAGGCGTCGGGCGGCGGACCACCAGAGCAGCGTCCAGGAAAGCGTGCCCGTGATGAACGCTCCGAAGAATAGCATCGGCGCGACCAAGAACGCATCCGATGCCGCCGTCGCCAACGCAGCCAGGAAGGCCAGGCTCGAAAACCCCAAGCTCATCCAGAACCAGCCTTGACCCATCATTTTGCCGATGTCGACGTCGTTGTCGAGGCGTCGTCGTCGCCGTGCGAAACGTCCGTTTCCGTGGGACGCGACATCCTCCGAGCGCAGGGGGCGTGACAAAGTGAACCCGGAGACAGCCGTCCAACTCAGCGCCTCGCCCAACGAGGCAGTGTGAAGGGTGAGCACGACGTGATCAGCAGTCGAGCCATCGTCGAGCGCTACCCCTAGCTCATCCTCCGTCAACAGGTGGATCCGTCGGTCTCTCAGATCGTCGTGGTTGCCCAGGAACTCTCCGAACTGTTGCAGCGCGGACCATTCGTCCGGATCAAGAACCTTGTACAGCTGTTCGGGGGCGATGGTCGGCATCTGCTGTGGGTTTCGTCGTGTCAGCTGGGCAGTCAGCACAGTTTACCTAGGACACGCTCAGAGCGGTGGGGCCTGAAAACCAGCGCTCACTCCGCCACGATCACCTGCCGCGCGAACGAAGGGGCAACGTGAAACCGACGCGGCTTGGTTCGAGCGCGAATGGATTCGTCGTACATGTCGAAGGCGCGTGCGGGTGCCATTTGGAAACGTCCGGCGCTCTCGCCGACTATCCAGAACGGCAGGCGTGCGCTGCCTTGCAACGTATCGATGAAGAGTAGAACCCGATCGTCACGGTACTCGTAGTGGGTGGCGCCAAAATGACTGGGCGCGCGGCGGTAACCTCCGTAGTCGGGATTGATGGCGCGCACGCCTGCCGGAAGCGGCACCTCGACGGCGATGAAACGGCGCGGGGTAGCACTCTCGACGATCACGTGGAGACTCGCTGTATCGCCGACACGAAGCTCGGCGCCGTGTTCGTAGCGCGCGTCGGGTTCGTATTCGATGCGCAACTTCAGACCGTGTGACTCCTCTTCGCCGAAGCCCGCGTGCTCCGAGGTGAGCTGAGCCGTGTAGTGCACCGTACCCTCGGACGCCGTGCTCTCGGATCCCGCGGCTGTTGTCCCGACGGGCTCAGCGTCGCGGCGCGCAGACAGCTCCACCTCCGCTCGCAGGCGGTCATCTTTTTCCAGCAGCCGCTCGGCGGGTGCTTCGACTCGGTGGATCGAACCCGGGGCAAGCTGCTGTTCGAACCACGGACTCGCGCCGAGTTTGGCGTCGAGCTGCAAGCGGCGTGCTTCGTCCGGGCGGGCGCGGGCATAGGCTTCGAGCGCGAGGAGCGCCCACGACGTTTGCTGCGTACTCGCCCAACCATCACTGTTGCGCTGCGCCAGCAACCCGCGCGCAAGCATGGGGAGCGCAGCGTTCTCGGGAGAAAGCGCCGAGAGGCCGATCAAAGCGAACGCCGTTTCGTGAGTCGTGCTGGTGAACGCACTAGACTCCAGGGGAGGGGGCGCGTTCGCCGAGGTGCCCGCGCGTTCGAGGCGCCCAGTGAGCGCCGTCTCGAGCCGCAAGCGGCGCGCGGCGCCGAGCTCGCCGTCGTTCACCCATGCGGCAGAAAGCAAGCCGACGGATCCGACGGAGAGTTCATCGATTCGCTTCAATAGCTCGTTTCGCAGGGCTCTTGCGCGCTTTGATCGAGCGGCGTCGAGGTGCGGCAGCCGTTGCTCAGCAAATAGCAACAGCGCAGCCAGATCCGGAGTGAGTGCGCTCTCGGCATCCGGGTACTCGGGCTCGACGACGCCGAGCGCCTCGGCGGCGCGAGCGTTCGAGTAGTCGCTCAGTTTGCGCAGGGCCTCGCGGGGGACGGCCAGCCCGGCTGCGTTTACTTGGCTCAACAACACGGCAACGAAGGCGCTGAGCTCTGGAATGGGCGCAGAGTCTCGCCACAATCCAAAACCGCCATCGTGGTGTTGATTCGCCAGCACACGCTCGATGAGCGGCTGGAGCTCGCGGGCCGTCAGCAGCTTGCCGGGTTCGTCTCGTGCGGTTTCGCTGGCGCCAGGCGTCATCCCCAACACGCCGAGCAGCGTCGGCACCGAGGTGTGCGGAAGGATCCTGCTGCTGAGTTGCTCCGTGCACCCATAGGGGTACTCGAGCAAGTGATTGACTGCGGGGCGCAACGTCGCAAGCGGCGAGTTTGTCAACTGCAGGCGGAGTTCGGAACTCCCGGCAAGAGGTGTGGGCCCTGTGCTGAGTGATACGCGTCCACTTCCCGTGATCGCTCCCGCCGTCGCGACGACGTTGCGTCGTCGAGGGGCGAGACTCCGAACTGGAACGGACACGGCGTCCGAGTGCAGGGCCGCGATGGGCCCTCGTCCGTGCGCCCAACGACGCAGGAGTGCGTCGTCTGGACGTTGCTCGTCACGCCGCGCTGCTTTCAACGCCACTTCGGGATAACCCGCTACAGCCGCCTGCAAGTGGTAGGTGCCTGCCTGCGGGGCAGACAATGGCACGCGAAGCTGTCGTGTTCTTCCAGGTTCGATCCGAAGGAGCTCGGTTCCACGCAAAGCATCCCGCGTGAGTTCGACAGCGCCGTTCGAGTCGGCGCGTGGGGGCAGCCCATCGGCGGCGCTCGTGAAACGCACGTCGGCAGCCACGAGCAGGGGCTGCTCCGCCTGATTGGTGACAGCGACGCTAGGGATGAACGTATCGCCCACCCAGACATTGGAGGGCGTGTTGGTCAGAAGCATCAACGGCTTCGCCGTGCGGATCTGCGCGTCAGAAGCGCCGTAGTGCCCGCGTTTCGTCAGCGCTACGGCCATGATGCGATAGGTCGTCACACTGTCTGGCAAGTTCAATGCATGGGTCGCAATCCCCTGCTCGTCGGTCGTCAGCGAGGCGACGAACAGTGGCGTCTGCGCGAAATTGGATCGATACGCCCGGTCACCGACCGATGCTCCGCCCATGCGCACCCGAGGCGCTTTGGTTCGATGAGAACGCTCGTACGACCAACTCCAATCGATGAGGTCGGCCACGCTGTTTTCGTATCTGACGTCGGGCCAGGCGAAGTCGTAGAGCTTCGGCAAGATGTCCGGAGTGTCGTAGTCCGTGAGCTGAAGCGAGGCTTCGTCGACGACGTAAAGCGTGACTTCAGCCGCTGCGGGCTGATCATGATGGCTGGTCTCGACGTGCAGTGTCGTCGAGCTGCCCGGACGCAGCTCATCGTGCTCTGCGCGCACTTCGACGTCCAAACGCTGACTGGCCGCAGGCACGACGAGGCTTCCGAAGACATGCCGATCTTGCTCGGGGTCTTCGATTTGTACCAACACCTCGGCGGCGGGGATCATGCCCGCACTGATCGGTACTCGAAGCTCAGCGCGATGATCGCGCAACGCGAACGCCTGCTCATGAACGAGCCCTGCGCCGAACACCTGCAGCAGTCCCTTGGCGTCGCGGTGCTTTTCGTCGGTGACCCGCAGGCTGACGCTCTGACCGACTTCCACGCCGGTCTCGGGCAGGGCGAGGGTGAGACGCTGCTCGAACGGCGCGTCGCTCGCTCTGTGATCACTGACTCGGGTAAACGGACCGAGCGTGGGTCCGATGATGTGCGTCGAACGCCAGTCGCTGTTGGGCGCATTACGGTGCACGGTCTTGGCAGGCGGCTCGCTGACGAACCAATCGAACCGCGAGTTGCCGCCGTGTCCGTCGGGAGTCAGCGCGACGACGTCCAACGTGATCAATTCGCCAGCCGCGTTCGGGGGCACGACGAAACTGACTTCGAAGGGGTTGGCGAGAGCCCCGGATTCGAGCTGCGCTGCGCTCACGCTAACCGGCAAGATGCGCTGCTCATCCAGGGTGAGGGTCGCCTCCAGGTCGAAGGACGGCCCGAGCTCGACGGCGGATCCGCTGGCGTCTACGGCCAGCACGCGCATCGTCACCGTCTCGCCAACAGAGAGTTCGGGTGGACGTCTTGCCGCTAGGTAAAGCGCTGGGTGAACGAGTGATCGCGCCACGGCGTTTCTCACTTGCTGGTTCGGGCCAGTCACCTCCACGTTGCACAGTGCTTGGCGCGGGTAGGTTGCAGGGGCGGCCGCCAAGCGGTGTCTGACGTGCAAGCGTCCCGTCGCGCTCAGCGTCGAGCGAATGTGCCGTGTGTCGAAACTCTCGCTCTCGGTGGGTTGTGTGGTGAACCCCGTCGGAAGACTTGGCGGCGCAAACGCGACGGCCCTGCTCTTCAGGGTCACGCTCACTGGCGCGCCCGCGAGTGCCCCGCCGTGCATCGCGTGCGCCGACGTCGTGCAGAGCAACGGCTCATCAGCAGTGAGCTCCTCTCGACTTTGGGTCACGTCCAGCGTCAGCACTTCGGGCTCGTAGTCCGCGACCAGCACTTGGGTCTTGGCTAGAACGTGCGGGTCTGGAGAGTCTACCGTGTCGGGCTCTCGAAGCACGACCGCGTAGTGGGTTCGGGCGATCGCGTCTGCCAGTGGCAGCTCGGCGAACACGGCGCCATGGTCGTTCGTGGTCACGACCCGCTCGACGATCGCGCCAGCTCGGCCGCGAAGCGCCAGTACGAAACGCTCACCGACGACGGGTCTGGCACCTTCAGCGGTTCTGCGCTGGACGTGACCCTTGACGTAGACTTTCTCCCCACCCCGATAGATGCCCCGATCAGCAAACAGCGATGCGGTGTACTCCGCGGATGCTGGCACGAGGATTCGGGTGAAGGTGGCATCATCGTCGAGCTCAGCGACGACGAGGTACTCAGCGCTGCGCTTTCGTGCTGCTGGAAGTTCAATCCGGGCGACTCCGCCGGCCTCCGTGAGCGCCGCACGAGGCTCAGCCCCAGAGGTGAACTCCCTGACGAGCAGCTTCGCCCCGGCCGCGGCCTTTCCGTCGGCGTTCGTCACCCGGAGTTCGAGAGCGTCACCCGCTACCGTGGCGCGCAGCCCGAGATCGGTGACGTTCACCAGGCGCCGCATGTGCTGTCGCCCGCGTTCGCCGAGTAGACGGTATTTCAGCTCCACTTCGTAGAAGCCGGCGGACGAGGTGCCAATCAGTGACCGCAACGTCGCCCCCAACGACTCTAGGGCGTGGGGTGTTGGCGAGCGATGAATGCGCCGGCCATCGAAGTCTGGCAGCGTCACGCGTGGAGGGACCGCGTTCGAAGTATCCTCTGGGATGTTTGCGCTCTTGGTTTCTCGGTCGAGCAGGACCTGCCATAGCTGTGACGGGTCGAGCCGGCGAGAGCGAGTCTGCAATGCGGAAGCGTTGCGTACCGCAACCGGCCACACGCGCTCCAGATCGGCAGTCCGAGCCACTTGGCCCGGCCCCCACGAAACGACGGGCGCGCCGCCGAACTTGAAACGCCCGACTAGTTTGTGCTCTAGGTCGGAACCATCGTTCGCTCGCAGTACCTCACCGTCTGCGTCGCGTGGGTGAAGCGTAACCTCGTAAGTCACGCCCGGCTGAAACGCACCGCGGAGCGTAGTTTCGCTACCTTGACCCGTCACCTCAGCATCGAGCAGCTCCGGCGAAACGGTCAGAAAGTTCGCGAGCTCGATGTCATCGGCCGCGGTCGAGGCAATCGCGATCCCCCGACCTGGGTCACACAGTCCACGGTGAGGCGTCGCGCGCGCCCCTAGTCGCATCGGCGTATCGTCCTGCGCGCCCTCGACCACCGTCGTCGCGAGGCGCGTGCAATATAGTCCGCTCGGCTCGACTCGTGGGACGTGAATCGTCTCGCGAAAGGTTTGCCCGAGGGGCATCGGACCGCTGTCGCTCTTCAAGTCGGGACCGACTTCGACGTCTACACGGCTACCGCTCGGCGCTCGCTCGGCCAGGGCCAAGGTGACGCGCTCGCCCAGTGCGACGATCCCGAACGGCCAGCGCTTGCCATTCACCGAAACGCGAAAGTGCCGTTTCGCTCCCGTCGCTTCGACACTCGTGCTGAAGGTGATTGCAATCTGGTCGATGGGTCCGCTGGGTGAACGTGGCTCGAAGTCCTGCACGCTGAGCGCCAGCGAGCGCCAGGTGTACTCGACGGCGGACGGGAGCTGAGTGCCGTCTTTGGCCGTCAGTCCTGCGGGGACCCGCAAGACCCAACGGTGCGCGTCTTCGAAACTCGCGGGTTCGAAACGCAGCGTCCTGTCATCGAACCAACGCCAACGCCCAGCGAGCTCAGGCTCGAACCCGAGCTCGGGAATTTTCGCGTCCGCCAGCGGAAGCACGACCATCGGCTTGTTGAACTCGACGAGTAAACACAGCCCATCCCCACACGAGTCAGTGACGTGGGCGCGTAACTCCGCGGGCCAGTGTTGCTCCGCCGTGCGGGCTGGCGCTTCTTTCGATACGGGCTGCGACTCTTGGACGACGACCGGGCGCCAGGCCTTCAATAATTCTCGCTGCCGAGCGCTACTCTCGCGTGCCGCACGAGCTGACTCGGTTCGTGGAATCGGGGCTCGTGCGAGCGTCGCGGCAGCACAACCCAGGGTCACGACGCCCAGCAGGCCGACGAAGAGCGCGGTGATCAGCCTCCGGGTCACCCGGCTTTGGACCGCAACAGAGTCGAAAGGTTCCCAAGCAGTTGCACGCAGATCTTCAATGCAACGTCGACGACGACGGTTACCCCTCGCCGTCCAGTTCGAAGACCCTGGCGTAGAAGGACGTCGAGGGCGATCGCGTTCGACAGAATCATCCGACTTTCCGACTCCGCGATACTGTAGTGCCAACCCCCGCCAGCTTCGCGTCGAAAGTGTTCGACCTGGGTGACGCTCTGGCTGCCACACGGTGCGCACGTGATCAGGCCAAGGCGGTCCCTGTGGGTCGAAGCGTCGATCACCTCGTGGGGTGAGCGGCGGCGCCACGCGCCTGGTGTCGACCTCGTCACACGAGTGCCTGGCACGTCTACTGCAAGCGCAGCCAGGCATGGTTGCACTGAGTTGTTTGCTGGCTCGAGGAAAACTCGTTCGTCTGGTGCGTGAGACTGCTGACTCGGGTGGTACGGATGGGGGCTGAGGTACCGCGCTGGCTCTCGAGAGCGGCGGCGGTGGGGTGGCGCCTGCTCGTCGTGGGCGCTGCTGTGTATTATGGGGGCCTGACGATTTCGGCGCTGCGCATCGTCATCGTGCCGCTGCTGCTCGGCTTGTTCGTCACGGCGTTGCTGCGCCCGGTAACTCGACTCGGCGAGCGAGTGATGCCCGCGTCGTTGGCGGCGTTACTCTCGGTCGCTCTAGCCACGGCGGCGCTGGCTGCCACGCTGACGATCCTGGGGTTCGGCATCGCCGGGCAGCTCCAAGAGGTGGGGGACGCGGTCACTCGCGGATGGCAACAGTTGGTTCGGTTTGCGGCTAGTTCACCGATCGCTGGTTGGGCGGACTGGGGCGGTCTCGACTCGTCGCTGACCGACGCGTTGCAGTCACGTGCGGGGGGACTCGCGTCGAAGATGGCCGCGGGTGCCGAATCGCTTGTCACCTTCGTCACTCAGTTGCTGCTGACGATTGTGTTCGCGTTCTTCTTCGTCCGCGATGGCCGGAGCATGTTCGACTATCTGGTGAAACGTCTGAAGTCGGTCAGTCGCACCAAAGCCCGCCGAGCGGGCGCACGCGCCTGGGACACGCTTGGCCGCTACTTGCGTGGCCTAGCGCTGATCGCGTCGTGCAACTCGCTGTTGAAGGGCTTGGCCCTGCTGATCATCGGGGTGCCGTTGGTTCTACCGATCATGCTGCTCACGTTCATCGGATCGTTCATTCCCTTCGCGGGGCCGCTCATTGCGGGCACAGTGGCGGGGCTCGTCGCGCTCGCTAACGGTAGTTGGGTCGACGGTGCGCTCGTCGTGGGGGCTGCGCTGTGCATCCAGGGCATCGAAGGCAACGTGTTGCAACCGTACGTGCTGGGACGCACGATGCGGCTTCACCCCGTCGTGATCTTGGCCGGCGTGAGTGCAGGGACGATCCTGGCTGGACTGGCGGGAGCGTTCTTGGCCGTTCCTGTCCTGGCCGTGCTGGTGACGGTCACCTCGGAGCTGAACGACGGACACGACGCCGAGGCGGATCGCTCTGAGGCAGAAGACTATTCACCCAGCAGCGGCAGTCCGGCGCCAGCGTCGGGCCCGTCAGCAGAGCCCTCTGCGGAAGACGCTTCATCAGCCGTGAGGACCAGCGGTTCGAGTCCGAGCGTTTGACGGACGCCGTCGATCAGCGCCTGCACATCGTCAGTACCTTCGAGTTGCTCCTGCGTCAGATGATCCTGTGGCCCGAACGCCACGATCGGCTTGCCGTGCTCGTCGAGCGCCGCGGTGCCGTCGCTCTGAAGCTTGATGCGGTAGCGAAAGACGGAGGGTTCACCGGCGTCGATGCGCCGCGTGATCTGCTGCCGAAACAGCCGATTGATGGGCTTCGACCACAACCCCACCATCAGCTCACTGCTCATGCGCATGGCCGTCGGATCGAGGTTGTAGGTGCCGACCAGCGTCACACTTCGGTCGAATAGCATGACTTTGGTGTGGAGTGTGTCTTCGCCACCAATCACGAACAGCCGCAGCGTTTTCACGCGAGAGAGCAGCGCTGGCCATTGATCGAGAAACAGTGCCTGAGAGACCGCGTTGTCGGACGACAGCGGGCTATTGGTGAGTACGGTGATGCGAACGCCGCGGCGTTCGGCTTCTGCGAGGGCCGAGGTCAGGCTTTCGCCGAGCACCAGATACGGACTGATCAAGATGATCTCGTCGGTGGCGTCGGCCACGAGTTGCAGCAGTGTTTGAGTGATCTCGCGCGCCTGAGGTTTCAGGCGAGTACCCGTGTCGATGACGCGCACGCGTGCTGATAAAGACGTGTCGGGCCGCTGCGAATTCAACGCCCCTCGGTACTCTGGTCGCTTCGACAGATCGTCTTGCCAGTGTCTTTCGAGTTCCGCCAGGTCGGGTTGCTCGCTGAAGTCGAGGTCGCGCCCCTCGAGCCAAGCCTTCATGCGCTGATGTGCTCGCTCCACGGTCTCGCGACGACTCAGTTCGACGCCCATGCTGTCGATGGCGTCTGCGGTATCGTAGAGCCGCTCGAACGCCGCTCGCATGTGATTGACCACGTCTGGCGACTGCAACCATACGTCCGTGTCGATGAATTGGCGTCCCGGGTGCTCGGTAGGGGTGAAGTAGTCGAGCGCGATGTTGCGCCCGCCTGTGAGCGTCGATTCGCCGTCGACGTCGAGTATCTTGTCGTGTTCGCTGGCGATCAGACTCCCGACTTGCAAGTTCGTCAGAAAGCTGCCGATGCGTTCGAGGTGAGGCCTCGAGACGCGCACGTCGATGTTGGGATGCGTCGCGAGAGCTCTGAGAAAGTTTTCGCCCGTCAGAGTGTGGGAGGTGTCTGCCATGTCCGTCGCCAGGCCATCCACCAACACGCGCACGACCACCCCGCGTTCAGCTGCGGCCAGCAACGCTCCCAAAAACGACAAGCCGAAGACGTCACCCTCCAAGATGAAGTAGGCGACGTCGATGTCGTGTTTGGCGCCGTGGACCAGCTCCCAGCGACGCAACCAGGCGTCGGTGGGATCGCTCAGCGGCACGACCTTCGCGGCGTCGTCGCCCTCCCACGGTAGCGCGAAGAACGCGCCAGCGAGGTGACCTTTCGGAACCACGTCGACACGGTCCGTGCGCAACGCTTCGTAGCTGTTCATCACACCGACGGCGATCAGCGCAGACAGAATCGCGACGCCGACGATCAGCGTGCGCGCGGCGAAGAGCCAACGCTTCTTAGTGGGCGGAGGCGACTTGGGCGGAGGCGACTTCGTGGGCGGAGGCGACGCGGGTGACGCGGTTGCTTCGGCCGCATCGCGGCCCAGACAGCATCGTGTTGAGTTGATAGGTCGACTGCCGGACACGTAATACGGGGCTCAGCAATATCCGCGCCAATCTAGGCGCGCGTGCTGACCGAGCTTCGCTCACGGCTTCGTCGATTCTACGTCAGTCGGTGTTGTCGCGCGCCGCAGTCTCCAAGGGTGAGTTGACCTGCCGCAGCCAAGCCAGGAAGGATGAAGCGCTGCCATTGGGCACGTCGCAACGCTGCAAGCGATCCATGCGACGGTGTCGCAGCTGCGTGTGGCGCGCTCGCCGCGCGCTCAGCACCGCCGCATCCGTGACGGGCAGTAGGGTGGCCACGAGACCCAGATGATCGGACAAACCTTCGCCGAACACGTCCAGGCTCATGGTCGTCAGATCGGCGCTGGCGAACGCGCCGTCCAGACCCCAGCGTGGGCGCTCGACGGGGTACGTCGCCCAACGCGCCCAGGCTGACGGATCGTCGCCAACGAGCTCCTCACGCAGATCGAACAGCCTTCCCGACGTGAGCACGTCGTGGGTGCGGTCGGCACCAAACCACTGTCGGTCGAGCGTGAACTGTGTCGGGACTGAGTTCATGTCGCCCAACAGCACGACCGAGCCATCGCTCGGCACGAGCCCGGCTATGATTTGAGCGGCCTGCGTTTCTCGCGCTTGGGCGGAGAACGGATCGAGGTGCGTCACGATCGCGCGCACGCTGCGACCTTGCCAACGAAAGTCAGCCATCACCACGCCGCGTGGCTCGTGTGATAACCAAGACCACGGTGCGCCGAGCGAAGCGTGCGGCAGATCGTCGATCGCAGACGACGCTTCGCATTCCGAAAGGTCCGCAAAACGACAGCGCCGCCGCTGTTCGATGGGGTGGCGGATGAGCAATGCGTTGCCGTAACGCACCTCGCTGCCGGGCGTGTCACGCAACCACGCCGGGCCCCGCACCACGCGGTAGTGAAAGCCAGTTTGTCGGAGCTGCGTGGCGATGAACACCGCCTGATCGACGAACCCCGTGCGCCGCGAACGAAAGTCGACTTCGTTCAAGCCGATGACGTCGGGAGGCCCCACTTCCGCGAGCGCTGCCGCGATACGCACGAGACGCGCTTCGACGTTCGCGGGCGTGCGATCATTGCTGGGGCCAAAGCCGCTGCGAATGTTCAACACGGCGACCTTCAACCCTTCAGCGTTCGCTGACGGCTGCGCCGGAGTAAGCGGGGGGAGTGGCGTTTCTAGACGCAGGAGCTCGGTGGGGCTGCAGCGCGAGTGGTTGGCGCCAAGCAGACTGGGACTGGCGCAAGTCGACGAGATCATGGTGATCAGCGCGCAAACGCAAATGAGGACGTACTTCTTCATCGTCGCGAGGGGCCGCTCTCAACCTGAATCGCGGGCGCGCTTTGGCAAGCCCGGGCGAGCAGTGAGCCCACTCAAACTAGCACTCAACCTACGCCGCGCCAGCTTCACACCACTCGCTCTCCGCAGCAGAGCGATCACACAGCGTGGCGTCTTTGCGCAGCTCACGCCTAATCAGCGACGCGACTTGTTGGCGGCAGGTCGAACACGACTGGGCATCATCGCCTCACATGGCGCGAGCGCCGTGCCATTGCGTCACGCGCCGTACTCGGAGGCATGATCCGTGCACGCGAGTTCCACTTCATGCCGAGCGGGTCCTCCACGAATGCGATTCGAGATTCGAGGGCGTCCGTGCGTGGGCACCTGCTCGAATGCCGCGCGTGCGGGCTGCTGCAACGCACGCGCTCGTCTCATGCAGCGACGGGCGCCGACTGCGTGCGGTGCAGCTCTAGCGTTCGGGGCGTGGCGCGCCGCCAGGCGCTGCCGCTGGCGGCGGCGGGGTTGGGGTTACTGTTCGCGTCACTCCTGCATTCGGTGGCATACGTATCGATGTCCGGGGGGCGAAGCATCTCCGCGACGATTTGGAGTGGGGTCGACGCATTGACCCGCGATGGGTTCTTCGCGGTGGCGGTGGTGACGGCGGCTGTTCTGGTGTTGCTACCCGTCATCGAACTCGGCGGCATCGTGTGCATGAAGCTTGCCGTGTGGCGCGGACACGTCCCGTTTTGGATTCGGCGTTGGTTTGCTGCCGTGCCAGCGCTCGCGGCTTGGAGCATGGCCGACGTTTACGTCGTGGGCGCAGTGGTCTCGCTCACGCGGCTAGAGCAGTGGGCGCACGTCGAACTCGGGGTGGCTCTCGGCGGGTTGCTCGGTGTTGGGTTGTGTTGCTCGATCGTGGAAGGCGACGACCGTGAAGCCACTTGGCGCAGAGTCGCTCAGCCGCCAGCGTCTCTCACGTCTGAAGCGTGCATCGGGTGTAGTGGTTGCGGGCTGGTGGTCGCGCTACCGCCGGGAACGCGCTGCCCGCGGTGTGACAGGCGTCTGGAGCGTCGAAAGTCGAAGAGCGTCCAGCGCACCTGGGCGCTGGTGATTGCGGCGGCGTTGATGTGCATCCCTGCCAACGTGCTACCGATCATCACGGTGAGCGAGTTCGGCCAAGGGGGCGCGAAGACCATCTTCGGAGGCGTGCTCGAGTTGCAGCGAGAGGGTTTTGTGGGCTTGGCGATTGTTGTTTTCGTCGCGAGCATCGTCGTGCCGGGGCTCAAGCTACTGACGCTGGTGGTCTTGTTGATCGCGACGCAGCAGCGGCGCAGCCGTAAATTGATCGCACGCACCAAGCTGTATCACGCGCTCGAGAAGATCGGACGCTGGTCGATGCTGGACGTGTTCGCCACCATGGTCTTGGCGTCGCTCGCGACTTTCGGTTGGGTGGGCAGTGTCATCCCGGGGATGGGGATTGCTGCGTTCTGTGCGGTGGTGATCCTGACCATGCTCGCGACCGAAGCGTTCGATCCTCGACTGATGTGGGATGCGGCTGCCGAGAGCGAGACAGCCGCCCGAGCCGCGCCCGGGAGTGTGGGATGAACGACGCCGCCGTTCCGAAAGCGGAGACTGACGAAATGCGCCACGACGAGGCGGAAGCAAAACCGCGTTCACCTCGGCATGCTGGTTGGGTTTGGCTCGTGACCTTTGCAGCGATCGCCGTCGTCGGTTACATGATGTTTACTCACTTTCGTGACCGCGGCCCGTTCATCACCGTCACTTTCGAGACCGCAGACGGTCTCGAAGTAAACCGCACGAAGGTGAAGTATCGCGCGGTGACGCTCGGCGTCGTAGAAGAGATCGAGCTGAGCGAAGACTCCTCACACGTGATCGTCGGCATCCGCATGAGCGACGACGTCGAGCCGATGCTGACCGAAGATACCCGGTTCTGGGTGGTCAGGCCGCGGCTGGGAAGTGGAGTGAGGGCGTTTCAGGCCGGCCTCGAGACGTTAGTCTCGGGCGTGTACGTGGCCATGGACCCCGGCAGCGAAGAGGGCGCCCAAAGAGATCGCTTCGAAGGGCTCGAAGCGCCGCCCAGCGTTCGGTCCGACGAGCCGGGAACGGTCTACTTCTTGACGGCGGAATCGCTGGGGGGTCTCGGTCGCGGCGCGCCGCTGTTTCATCGTGACGTCGAGGTGGGTGAAGTGTTGAGTCAAGAGCTGCACGAAAACGCCGTCGAGCTGCGAGTGTTCGTGCGCGCCCCGTACGACGCTGACGTCACGCCACAAACCCGGTTTTGGAACACCTCGGGCTTGCGGGTGGGCACTGGCGCAGACGGGCTGCGTGTCGAACTGGAGTCGGTCATGTCGCTGCTCTCCGGGGGCGTTTCGTTCAGTACCCCCGTGTGGGCTAAAGATGAACCCGCGGCGCCCGCTGAGAGTCGCTTCCACCTGCATGCCAGTCGACCTCAGGCCGAGATGGACTTCTACCGCACGAGTTACGCGTACGTCAGTTACTTTCAAGGTTCCGTGCGCGGCCTCTCGCCGGGATCGGAGGTGCGCATGTTTGGGTGTCGCGTGGGCACGGTCACCGAGGTCGGCTTGGTGCATGCAGTTCGCCCCGAAGCACGAGGTGAGTTGGCTGCGCGAGTGGCCTTCGTGCTCCAGCCCGAGCGCGCTTTACAGTCTGGTGAGCTCTCGGCGCTCGATCACGAAGCGATGCGCGAGCTGGTCGCCGATCAACTGCGAGTCGTGCTGAAGACCGATAGCTTTCTCACGGGGGAGAAGGTGCTCTCACTCGAGTACATGCCGCGAGCCTCCACACCGCCCGGGCTCGAGCTGGAAGGAGACGCGCTGGTGCTGCCCAGTGAGACGTTGGATCTGCAGCAGCTCACGGCAACGGCAACGCGCATCGCTGCGGAGATCGAGAGTATCCCGTTTGCCGAGATCGGGTCGAGCCTGCGTCGCTCCGCCGGGCACATCGAGGCGACCGTGGGCAGTCCCGAGCTGCGAGATGCGATCGCGTCGCTCGAAACCACGCTCGACGAAGTGAGCAGTCTCGCGGAGGCTGGGCGCGAAGGGCTCGGTCCGCTGCTCGAGCGACTACCCACCATCGCCGATAAGTTGGAGGGCGCCGTCGACCGCGCGCTGCACGCGTTCGGACGCAACGGCTACGGCGCTGATTCGGACGTCTCCCGTGGGATGCGCCGCGCACTCGATCAAACGGCAAGCGCGGCGCGCAGCATCCGATTGCTCGCCAACTATCTAAACCGCCACCCCGAAGCGTTGATCACTGGACGCGAAGGAGAGCATCAATGATCTCACCAGTCCAAGTCTGTCGTGTGCTCTGCGCACTCGCCGCCCTCAGCTGTGCGTCTTCTCCCGAACCGACGTTTTACGCCTTGTCGGCGATCGAAGAAGCGCCGCAGGTGCGAGAGCAGGCGCTGCGTGTGGAGCTGCGCAGAGCCGTGGTTCCCGGGTACTTGGACCGTCCACAACTGGTCAGGCGCGTCAGCTCACAGCGTTTGCAGCTGTCGAGTTCGGAGCGCTGGGGAGCGCCCCTGCAGGAGCTCGTCAGCGGTACACTGGCGGAGAACCTCTCCGCGCAGCTGCCCGCCAGCGAGGTGTACACGGAGAACTCGACCATCTCTTCCGACGCTGACGTCGTGATCGACATCGAGCTGCGCCGCTTCGAACTAGACGCCCAGGGGCAGGTGAACCTGACGGCAGTCGTCGCGACACAATTTCTCGGTCCTCAGCCGCGCACGACGCGTCGCGACTACAAGTTCCTCGAGCGCCCGGCGAGTTCGAGTGCAGACGACGTGGTTGCCACCATGAGTGACCTTCTCGCGCAGCTGTCGGGTGACATCGCGCAGCAGCTCGCGGGTCAGCGAGCGTCGGCGCGTTGACCGCTACTCTGCTTTTCCACGGTCTTGCCTTCGATGTAGACGCCGTCGACCTGCAAGGAGATCACTTGTGACTCGGAGAGCTCCCAGTCTCGAGCGACATCGTCGCCTTTGGGGAACTCGCGGATCGTGCCGTCGATATCCACGCGGTCGTCGACGGACAAGCCTTTCAACTGTTCGTCAGAAAGCGACACGTACAGTGAGGACAGGGCGTTGTGGCCAACCCATACGCCCTGTTTCGAAACCTCGCGAATCGGAACGGAGTCGAGCTCCAGGGAAGTTCCCGCGAGCTCGATTGGCTCCGGGTAGTAGTAGACGGACATCACGGAAACCAGCGCCGCGCCGTCTTCGTCATCCTCCTCCCAGCGAGCGTATTCGTCGATCCGACTGACGGAGGACGCGACGACTACGGCTTTCTTGGACCATTGTGTTTCGACGTCCAGGGGTAGGTCCCAACCCAACTCTTTTTCGACATCTGCACTGACGAAGCGTCGAACCACGCCTCTGACGACGACGTCATCGTCGTCGCGCAGTTCGGTGCCACCCAACGCGACGTCCGACTTCGTGACGACGAGCACTTCGGTGTCGAACAGGTCAGCGTTGCCCTCCAGCTCGAAGGAGCGCGCCGAGTACACTTCATCGACCTCGCCGCTGAGCGTTACCTTTTTGCCTTCGTACCACCTGGGGTGCTCTCGCACGTCCTCCACCGTGGTGGTGTTGCTCGACGTTTCTGCCTCGTCGTGGCGATCGTCGCACGCGCTCAGCCCAACTAAGATGGCCGCGGACGCCAAGCCTCCGAGCAGACGCTGCGTTTGCAGTTTCGTTCCTGTCGTTGATCGATGTTTCATGCGCATCCGCCGTGCAAAGCACGGTCCATGGCTCAGTCCCTGGGTGTCGTTCGAGCGACGTGAGCCTCAAAGGGAATCAAGCGGTGGATTGAGGGCTTTCGCCGATCAACGCGGCGCTGCTAGCAGCACTGACGACTCGACTTTCAGCGTGGCAGCCGTGCAGCCGCGCACGTACCACTGTTGCGAACTGACATAGCCGCGCCGTCGACTATGGCGCTCGCACTGTATGACGCGGTGTCAGCGCGCACGACGACGTGGCATCCCGTTTGCTTTGGTTAGTGGTCATGCGACGAATAGGATACTTTCTCAGCGCGATGGCGATAGCCGCCGCAAGCGGGTGCGCTGGCGATACGGGAGACCTCACCAGAGAAGAATTTTGCGAGAGGTGGGCGACGCGAGCGTGTTCGGAAGAAGTGGTGTCGGCTTGTCAGGCCGAGGATGCACAGGCGTGCGAAGCCACGCAGACCGACGTGTGTCTCGAAATGTTCCCTGCCGATCGTTTCGCGGGACAAGACGCACAGACTTGTCTGGCGTCCGTCGAAGGCGCGTACGCGGACGCCGATCTCACCGCCGACGAACTCGAGACCATCTCGAGACTCGGTACGCCTTGCGACAACCTCGTCGTCGGGCCCATGAATGAAGACGAAGCGTGTTCCGAGGATCGAGACTGTGACACCGCGTCGGGCTTTGCGTGTGTATTTCGTCCCGACGAGGAGATGGGCACTTGCCAGGTGCCGCTGCTGGTCGACCCGGGTTTCGAATGCACCACTGCGAACTCCACGTGTTCAGACGGCTTTTACTGCAACGGCGATAACTGCGTGGCAGATTTGGACCCCGGGGACGACTGCGCGACGGACTACGTGTGCGGGCAAAACGGCTACTGCGGAGACGCCGACACCTGCGTCGAGCCGCTGGCGGTGAACGAACCGTGCGAACGGGATGCGCAATGCGCTAGCGGTATTTGTTTTTCGTTCTCCGACGACGAGCGCGTCTGCACCGATCGAGTCCGTCTTTCGCGCTCGGAGCCGCTGTGCGACGAATTTCGGTGAACGACTCCGTTCACACCTGAGCCTAACACTACTGCCAGAGACTTCAGAACGTCGCTCCAGCAGAGTTTTCGGTTGCAGAACTAACCGTCGAACGATTCACCCGCGCATGACACCATCGTGACCGTGTTGCTGTTGGGCTTGCCCGCGCCCGCGTAGCGCACCTTGCGGCGTGCGGTGCGGGGACACTTTTGGAGTAGATCAGGGTTTCCGATCTGACGTTGTTCGTCGAGGTAACACCAGCCGTCGCCGCCGGGCACGGTGTCGTTGCGGCAGCTTTCGAGTCCTTCGGGATCGACGTCGGGCCGAATTTGCTCGATCTCGCATAGGGTCATGGCCGCGCAGCTGGCCTCGTCGTCACAGTGGCCTTTGCTCAGTAGCTTTCGTCGAACGGATCTGGCCAGGTCTTCGCTGACGGGGTTGCGTGCGATGGCCGAACAGGTGGGGTCGGGGGACGCGTGGGGTGGGGTGGCTTCCACCACGATGCAGGCGACGCTCCCGTCGGGGCGCGTCGCGAGTCCGCGTGAGTAACATTTTTCAAACAGCTGCTCCTTCAAACGCTCGACGATCGCGGCGACTGCAGGACGGTAGCCGTAGTCGATCGCCGTGGCGTCGACACTCTTCGGGCAGATCGAAGCGACGATCGCGTTGGGCCCATAGTCGTGAAGGACGCGCAGTTGACGCAGCCCGGGGTAAGCTTTGGCGCGAGTCTGCGTGAGCCCGTAGCTACCGTTCTCGCTTTGACACAGTGGGTTTTGCAGATCGGGCGAGCCGTATTCGGTGCAGTCACAGTTCGGGATGTCGAGCGAGGCATCGCCGAGGCCAGTGAGTTCGTCCGTGGTTCGGCAATCGACCGCTTCAGGTAGCTCGAAGACGCATGCGTACTGAAGGTCACCTTGCCCCTCGCTGTTCCATTCGTGACCATTGATGGTGTTGGCCCCATAGTGTGCATCTGGCGCCGCCAGCGGCTCTCCAGTAGCTGGGTTGGTCCCCGTGCGTGGCGTGGTCGACTCAATCATCAGTGGATCCGCAGGCGTCGGAGTGGGATCCGTCGAGTTCGGATCACCGATGAGCCAGTTCCATTCGATGCCCGTTGGTGACATGCCGCTGGGGGTAACGGCACGGCGATAGACCAGCGGCACTTGCGGTTCGGGGGAAACGGCCACGTCTTGCCACGGCACTCCCACGATGCCCGCCAGGTAAACGAGGTTGCTGGAGCGAGCGAGACCCTCGCTCGTGGCGCCCTCCGTCGAGTCGGCGCTGAGGTTTTTGAACAACGGGTTGTCCACGACGCCCGCACCATCGGGACAGCGATCGGACTCGGGGGACAAGTCGTCAGCGAATGGGCAGATGCGCGGCAGCGACAGTGCGTTCGAGTAACGTTCGGTAGGGTACAGCAAGTCGATCCCGAAGCGTTGCTTCTGCTGGTAGCAGCGGAGATTCGGGTGGTCCTCGACGGCTGACTCGTAGCGGGGTCCGTTTTCACAACCGACGGCAACCGTCTCGCCATCGGCGTCGCTGGTCGTCGGACAGCCCTCGGGCACGGTGGGGATGCCGCAGGAGTGACAACACTTGGAGTTGGGGCCCAGCTCGGGGGAGTTGCAGGCTGCCGTCGGTCGATACGCGAAGATGAATTTGTCATCTCCGTTTTTGGTTTGAGCTAACGTGTGGCTCTGCCCGCTTGCTTTGAACGAGCAGTCGTTTTCGTCACTCAACATCACGATCGCCAAGAGTGAGTCGGGCCTCAGGAAGCGCTGGCGCTGAGCTAGTAGCTCAGTGTCTATCTCGAGGTTGCCAGCGTCGTCAGTCTTCGGACCCACGCAGCTGTTCTTGGTGTCGGACGCCGAACAGGCCCGCCGCACGACCTCGGTGTGAGGATACGGATCGACCAGGAAGCGCAACCAAGCTTCCAGCGGTGCCTCCCAGCCGCAACCTCGTTCACCCGCCCGCGTGACCAACGCTTGGAACTCGGAGAAGAACTGGTCGGGGTTGGTATCTTTCGACCACTCGAGAAAGCCGCTGCTGGCGGCGGAGGGGGCAGCTTCGCCGCCTCGGGGTAACGCGCCGAGCAAGTGCGCCATGTCGACGTTCTGCTCGGCGTGGCGCTCCCCGTCGTCAGTGCAGTCGGCCACCGCACCATAACCCCCCAAGCTGCTCGTGATCACGCCCACGTGAATGTCCTCGACGGGCTCGAACTCGGGACTCGAATCGGGCGGGCAAGCGCCATCGCTAGGTCGCCCGAGGTTATCGCCGTTGCGCGCGATACACGACGGTTCGACCAGCCCCTTGACGAGGTCGGGTACGGCTTCCGCCAACAGCTTCTGCTTGTCGCCCATGGACATCGAGTTGTCGATCACGAACAGCAGGTCGATCTTGTCCACGCGGGCGTTGACCAACTCATCGGTGAGCACGTTGGTCGTCTGCGGTTGTCCGCGCCCGATCGGACGGTCCAGACACGCGCTGAGCAATATGGTGCAACAGGCTAACACGCTAGCTAGCCGCAGTGCGGGCCTTGGGGCGGACCGCGACGCGAGCTGTTGCGTGGCGATGGTACTTCGGGAAGGTGAGCAGGGGACTAACGGCATACGTCTCCATCACGCGACGTCCGGGGTGCAGTGCACCCGCGGACATCGGTCAAAGACCACGACCCATTCCGATGGTGATCGGCGAGCGAGGTCGAATCAGTGGCTCGGGTCGCGCAATCCCCAGCCAACAACGGCGCAATGGCGGTGCCCGGCGTTCGTGATCAATCAATTTTCGAATGAGCTGTGCCGCTCTTCGCGTATTGGAGCCTGGTGGAATGTTCACACTCGCTTGCACTTGGGTGCAGGGCATTGCGGCTGTGGTACTCTGCCGTGGTGCGGGCTGGGCTCTTCAGTATGGGTGGGCGGTGTATGACTGGGTTTGGGATGGCTGGGTTTGAGATGGGCAGGCGGCGCATGGCTGGGCTCAGCGCGGCTCAACGCCGCGCGTGTGGAGTCGCGCTGATGTCGAGTCTTTGGTCGGCTCACGTCGCGGCGTCGCCCACCGAGCTGGAGTTCAGCGCCCCGCCAAGCTGTCCTAGCCAGGAGTGGTTCACCACCGAGCTCGCTCAACAAGGCGTGCCAGAGCCACACCGCGGCGAGTTCGAGGTGCGTGTCGAACGCGCCCGTAACGTCGAGGGGTACGCCGCAGTGGCGAAGGCGCACGACGCGAGCAGTTGGTCACCAAGCTGGCAACGAGAACTCGAAGGGAGCGACTGCGCACAGCTGCTTTCGGCTCTGGCCGTGAGCTTTGCCGTACACTTGGAAGGTGAAGCCGCGAAGGAGACGCCAAAGGACGCGGTGAACGACAGCACGGCCGATCCCGTCGAGCACGCGGACCCTGCTCCAGCGTTGGCTCGAGAACCACAGTCGACGCGACGACTGCCCGCGGCCCAAAGCACTGCCAACCCACTCCAAGACAGCGCCATTTCCAGCATGCGGCAGAAGCTCGTGCCCGAGCTCGAACGGAACTGGCGTTGGGGGCTGGGCTTGGGGGGTGCGGTGCGAACGGGCGTCGATCCCCAGCTCAGTGTCATGCCTAGCATGTCGATGGTGTTCCGCGCGCGGGAGTCGGGGTGGGGGTCAGGGCCTTTCTCCCTCGGCGTGGTGTTTGCTCCGAGCAGTGACACAGCGATGCCGGGCGAGGTGGATGGCGAGACGAGCTGGAGTCACGGCTGGTGGGCGGTCGGGGTTACCCTGACTCCGGGAACCTTCACGTTGATCGACAAAGTGCGCGTCGGCCCTGCCGTGGCGTTCCACGCCGGGAACTACAGCGCCTCGCTGCCGGGCAACGCATCGCGGTCGCGGCCAATCATGTTCTCCGATCTGCGACTGCACGCCGACCGCCAGTTTGATGAGTGGCTGCTGGACGGCCACGTCGGCCTACATCTGCCTGTCTCCCCGCTGTCGATCAACACTTCGAACCAGGTGCTGCACCAGCAGGAGCCCGGGTTGGTCGTTGGCCTAGCGGCCAACTGGATGGGCGTGATTTTGTGATCACGAAAGCGCGCCCCGTCCATTGCGCGTGCGTGACGAGTGAGTCTGCCGCTGCGGCCGAGACTGCGATGCCGAACGAAGTGGCGCCGCCGCAATCGGCGCGCAGTGATCCAGCACGCAGCGAGCCCGCACGCAGTGAACCAGCGCTGAATGAAAGAGTGCAACTGCTCGTGGAAGAATACGTCGACTTCGTGTGGCGCAGCCTGCGCTCGCTCGGCGTGCCCCACGCGGATTGTGACGACGGCTGTCAAAAGGTGTGGTGGATCGTGGCACGCAAAGCGTCGGACATCGAAGCGGGCAAGGAGCGCAGCTTCATCTTCTCGGTCGTCGTGCGCGTGGCGTCGGACATGCGGCGGAGCGCTGCGCGACGACCAGCTGCTGAGCTCGACGTAGAGGTCGCCAGCGACGCGCCCGGTCCAGACGAGCTGTGCGATCGACGCCGAGCACGTGCCCTCTTGGAGCGCATCCTCGACGGGATGCCCTGGGACCAACGCGTCGTGTTCGTGATGTACGAGCTCGAGGGACTCAACTCGCTCGACATCGCGAGCGATCTCGAGCTGTCTCGCGGCACCGTGGCGTCACGCTTGCGCCTCGCTCGCGCTCACTTCGAACGCGCACTGAGTCGTTACCAGCAGCGCCACGAATTTAGCCTTCCCCAGCCCAGTCTTCCCCAGCCCTCGGCGCGTAAGCCCAGGGCACTCGCTGCCGTGCACACCCGAGACGTCGAGAGGTGCAGCAAATGACGGATCAATCGAGGTGGTTGGAGCAGCAAGGCAGCGCCAGTCGCGCCCTGCTCGAAGCTCACGAGGCGGAGCGCGCCCCCGCGGAAGTGCGTCGCAACAGCCTGCGGAGTGCGCGGGTGGCGCTACTCGGGTCGGGATTTCTCACGGCGATCGAGACCACGACCAAACCTGCCCTCGCTAGCTCGTCCGAAACGTCGTTAACCGCCGCCACCAACGCAGGGACAGTCGGCGGAGCCGGGCTCACGAGCTCGTTGGTCATCAAGTTCGGCGTCGTCGGCTTATTGGTCGTTGCAGGAGCGACGCTAGCCAGCTCCAGTTTCGAAGAAGCGCAACCAGGTGAGGCGGCGTCGATTCCGACGCACCTTCCGTCGGAGCCCGCCACAGAGTTCGCGCCCGCCACAGAATTCGCGCCCGCTACGGAGTTCGCGCCCGCCGAGCGAAGTTTCGAACCCACTGCCGAGCGAAGGTCCACCGTTGATCCCTCCAGTGAATCCGTGTTGGAAATCACCGACGAAGCCGCGAGAGCAGAACACGCGTCTGTCCCGGCGCCTCAGCCTGCGCGCGTCGCTGCAAAGATCCGCGAGCGACGGCAGCTGCGTCCGATAGGTGAGCTCCCGTCGCGGTCTCCATTGGCGAGTTCGTCGCCCGAATCGCACCTGACCGCTGAGCTCGAGCTCATCCAACGCGCCCGCCGGTTGCTCAAGACGGGCGAGCCCGATGCAGCTATCCGCGTGCTCGATCTCTACTCCACGCGGCACCCCGACGGAAGATTGGCCCCCGAGGCGCAGCTGCTTCGCGAGCAAGCGGCCGCGCGCAAACGGTAGCGTTCGAGTCTCCTGTGCTCGTGGGCGCTGACCACGGCGGCATCGTCACGCTCGCCCCGCCCGACGGTCACGACTTCTTTGCTGCGCCGAATTGAGTACCAAGACAAGAATGCTTGGCGACCGCTCAGTCAATCGTTCCCGAACGCGAAACTTTGTGGACCGGTTTCCCGGCGGTGTACGACTGCCGACGATGTCCTCACTATCAGCCCGCCCACACGAGAAACGTCTGATGACAGTGAAGCGCACTCGCTTCCTTTTCGTCGTGCCGCTGAGCGTCATGATCGTCGCATGCAGCGGGTCCGACGCTGGCGATGAGCCGGGAGGCGGCTCAGCTTCGCCATCGGTCATGCCATCCGCGCCATCTACCACGAACGCTTCCAGTAACCCTCAGGCTTCCGCGAACACTGCCAACTCCGTGCCGGCAGACGGATCGAGCAACGATGAGGCGAGCGTCGGCGATGACGACTCTGGCCCAAGTGCGCCCCAGGGAATGGACCCGAACGTCTCAGACTCGATCGACGGCGACTCGACAGCGGAGAGTGACTTGGCCATGGAGGGTAACACTGCCGAAGAGAACGCGCCTGCCGACGAAAGTGCAGCGACCGACATGCAAGACCCCGGCGCCGACGACCAAGCCGCACCGGGCGATGACGACAGCGATTCGATGCCGATGTCCGCCGAAGAGGATCCAACGAACTCAGACGACCCAGCAGAACCAGGTAACCCAGCGGACCAGAGCGAGCAGCCTCCTGCAGACGAGATGACTCCTGGTGAAGAGTTTACAGGCACGTGCACTGCGTCCGAAGTGACGCGTATGAACGCATCCGGAACCGGACCTCACGACGTCATCATCGAAACGAACTCGGACCCGGGTATCGACGAAGGTACGATCTTTCGCCCTGCGGACCTGGGGGGAGACGAGAAGTACCCGATCCTGGTTTGGGGGCAGGGCGCTTGTTCGCAGAACGGGCTCGCGAACGAGACGGCGATGGTGGAGATCGCCTCCCACGGCTACTTCGTGGTTGCGGATGGCACGCCGAACGGCAGCGGCGGTCGCATGATGGACCGCTCGGACATGGAAGCCATGGGCGCTCCTCTCATCGCGTACATCGACTGGGCCGTGGCGGAGAACGACAAACCCTGCAGCGCTTACTACCAGAGCCTCGACACGGCGATGATCTCGTCGAATGGTTTTTCATGTGGTGGGTTAATGGCGCAAGGCACCGTCACCGATCCGCGCATCGTGACCTGGGGCGTGACCAGCAGCGGCATGGCGGGCGCGACGCAGTCGTTCTACGACGCGATCGACACACCCGTGCTGTTCGTGGAGGGTGGGCCTGCGGAAGTCGCGTATGACGGAGGCCTCGAAGGCTACGAGGCCATCAGCGCACTGGGTGTACCCGTATTGTGGTTCAGCAAAGACATCGGCCACGGTGGCGATCTATTCCAACCCGATGGCGGTGACTTCACGCGCATCAACCTCGCGTGGCTCAATTGGTGGCTCAAGGGAGACGAATCGGAAACAGGTAAGGGCATGCTCGTCGGTGCAGATTGCCCCTACTGTGATGATCCCTCCTGGGAAGTGATGTCGGCGAACGTTCCGTAAGGTGCTCCAGCGCAATTGCTGGTCTACTCGTTGGAACTCGCAGCGTTGACGCGAAGGGCAGTAATCTTCTGCCTGTGATGCATGCGCGTTGGAGTTCACGTAACGCAGGGGATGACACTTGGCTCGCCGTCCCCTAATGTTGGCGACAACGATAGGACTAGACATGATGACACTGAGCCTCTGTTTCACCCGGCGCGGAAACGCCGCTGTTTTCTCGATGGTTTTTGTCCTTGCGGCCCTGGGTGGTTGCTCGTCCGACGAAGCGGCGAATGACGGTCAAGACGTCGACGTTGCCTCCGAAACGACTAGTTCGGGTAGTGGTTCATCCTCCACCGACGTGAGCGGCTCCACTCCAACCGACGGCACCAGCACGGAAAACAGCGCTACCCCTGGCACCACGGCCACATCGGATGCGACGACGGACATGACGTCGAACACCAACGATGGAAGTCCGGGCGCCGGGGGAACGGGCGGTATGCCAGGGGCGGGGTCGAACGATCTCGGAAACGGAGGCGGAGGTGGAATTTCCAACTCGAGCGGAGATCCCGTCGGTGCTGGCGGAAGCGGGGGCGACGGAACCGGCAGCGGTGGAAGCGGCGGTGATGGAACTGGCAGCGGCGGAAGCGGCGGCGGTGAAGGCGGCAGCGGTGGAAGCGGCAGTGACGGAATGGACGACGAGGGCTCCGGCGCTGGAGGAGCCGACGGAATGGGCGGTGATGCCGGCGGAGGTGACGACGACGGCGAGAGCATGACCGATCCGCTATCACCCGGCTGCGGCACGCCCATCACGCGACCAGATCGCAACCAGCAGCAGACGATGGAGATCGGCGGGGCCACACGTTACTACCTGCTCGACGTGCCCCAGAACGCCGATAACCAAACGCCACTATCCCTGATCTTCGGGTTGCATGGCTTCGACATGAACAACGTTGCCGTGAAAGATCTCTACAACTTCACCCAACGATCGAACGGGCAGGCCATCACGGTGATGCCACAGGGTGAAGGTCCGCCGCCTGGCGACGTGTCTCACTGGGGAGACGGTGTTCTCGAATCGACGTGGGTGCCCAACCAGGCCAACTTCGACTACCTGCAGGCGTTGATCACCACACTCGGTGAGAGCTACTGCATCGACAGAAGCCGCGTGTTCATCGTCGGCTTCAGCATGGGTGCCTTCTTCACCAACGCCATCGCCTGTGAGCACAGCGACTGGTTCCGCGCCTTCGCTCCCATTGCAGGCGGTGGACCGACTGGATGCGCAGATGGCGTCGAGGCCGCGATCATGATCCAGCACGGCACCGAAGATCCCATCGTCGAGCTTTCGAGCGGCCAACAAAGTCGCGATACCTGGGTCGAGCAGAACGGTTGCAGTCAGTCCAGCTCATCGTCTTTCACCGGCTGTGAAAGCTACGATGGCTGCCCCGACGGCAAGCCCGTGGTTTGGTGTACAGGTAGCTACGATCACTATATCCCAGAGGACGTGGTCGCCAACATCTGGTCCTTCTTCAGCCAGTTGTAACGAATCACCCCTGCGGGTTTCACCCGTCCGGGCGTTGTCGTTTCGGAACGAGCACGCCTTGTTCGATCTTGCGGTTTCCGGGCAGGCGCCGTTTCGCAACGCTAGCGGCGCGTCGGAAGCTCCATTATCGAGGCCGTGTGGAACGGTCTACTTCGGTCTGGAAGCGATGGGGTGGTCTGCTGGTGATCGCTGCGGCGATACTGGCTGGCTGCAGCTGTGAGGTGACTACTGGCGCCGAGTCAGACGAAGACTCGGACGATCGGGACGACTCGAGCTCGGAGCGACCGGATTCGGCAGCCCCGGACGAGCCGGACGCGGGAGATGCGGGTTCGCTCCGCGAGGCAGCTGCGCCACCGCTGGATGCGGGCGACGCGATGGCGCGCGAAGATACGGATGCAGCATCCGAACCTGATGCTGCACTCGAAGTAGAAGCGGGCTCGGACTGCGCGGGAGTGACGTGCGGAGCTGAATGCTGCCGGGAGGACGAAGTGTGCTCGGGTGGTGAACGCTGCGTCCCCGAGCAGGACGCGTGCAGCGATGACGACGATTGTGAGCACGACACGTTCTGTGACGACGGTGAGTGTGTCGCATTCGGCGCGGGCGATACGCCGAGCTACAACGAAGACTGCGTGCTGGAGACGTCGCTCTCGGCGATCGAACCAGTGGTTCAATGTCACTGGGACGGCCCGCCGGAGAGCGATCCGAACCCCACCTACAATCAGGTGATGGCGACGACAATCGTCGTGGACCTGGATTTGGACGACGATTCCGACACGCTACTCCCTTCGATCGCCTTCGCGACGTTCCCCAGCAATACGTATCATGCTCCAGGGGTGTTGAGAGTGATCTCCGGCAGTGACTGTAGCTTGCAGTTGAGTGCCATGACGGCCGAGGACGCCGTAAACCCAGTCTCGCCCGTTGCGGCTGGAGATCTCGATGGCGACGGCCGTCCTGAGATCGTCGCGGCCGCGTACAACGGCGGCGTCCTGGCGTTCAAGGTGTCGGATGATCGTGCTTCTCTCGAACGCCTGTGGCGCTCGGGTCAGTGTGAAGGAGACACACGGACGGAAGACACGCCAGGTGCCCTCTACCAAATCTGGCCAGGGCCGAGCCTCGTCGACCTGGATGACGACGGCCGCCCAGAGGTGTTGTACGGCGGCATCGTCTATGGCGCCGATGGGTGCATCAGGTCCGCGTCGCTAGGTTTTCCGAGCTACAGCCAAGGGGTGATCCCCGTCGCGCTCGACGTGGACTCCGACGGCGCCGTCGAGTTGGTCATGGGCAACGGCCTGTACGAATGGGATCGAGACCTCGGCGACTGGGTACCAGAAGCAACGTTTTCCGGCTCTGGGTTGGGGCTCGGTCAAGTTGCCGTTGCTGAGCTCGGGGACTTTCCGGTTGAGGAGCGCGGCGGCGAAGACTTTCCCGAAATTGCCGTCGTTAGCTCAGGTCAGCTTCGAGTCCAAACCGTTGCGGGACAGGTTGTGTATGGGCCAGTTGCCATACCCGGCGGAGGCGTAGGTGGCGCGCCGACGATCGCAGACTTCGATGGCGACGGCCGTCCGGAAATCGCAAGTGCAGGGGGGCGTGCCTACGCCGTATTCGATCTAGACTGCGTTGCGGACAGTTCTGATGGGTGCGCCAGTGGACGTACGGACGGCATTCTCTGGTCGCAAACCTCGCAAGACGCAACATCGAACGTCACGGGTTCCTCCGTGTTCGACTTCGATGGCGACGGCCGCGCAGAAGTCGCGTACGCGGACGAATGTTACTTTCGAATCTACGATGGGGCGACGGGGACAGTGGCCGCAAGCGTTGGTAACACCTCCGCAACGACTTACGAAAACCCCGTCATCGCCGACACCGACGGCGACTTTCGAAGCGAGATCGTGATCTCCGCGAACGACTTCTACGCGGCCTCGTTGAGATGTCCTGCCACGGACCCCTTGCGTCCCATCACTCAAGGCGCAGCTACCCACGGGGTGTTCGTCTTCCGCGACGCCCACGACGCGTGGGCAGCGTCGCGACCCATCTGGAACCAGCACGCCTATTCGGTCACGAACGTCACCGACGACGGGACGATCGTGAAGACGTCCGACGTGCAAGCCAACTGGCAAACCGAAGGCTTGAACGACTTCAGGCGCAACAGCCAAGGCGAACTCAACGCTCTCGGCCTCGGTGATCTGACGGTGAGCGACGCCGGCAGTATCTGCCGAGATGGCGAAACCACGCTGCGCGCCCGCCTCTGCAATCGCGGAACGCTGCCCGTTCCCCCAGGCACCGAAGTAGCGTTCACCGCAGACGACGAGCTATGTCGCGCTGCATCCACCGACACCCTACAACCCGGCGGTTGCTCGGTAGTGGAATGCTCGCCAGACATGTCCATCGACCCAGGCGCGGTCACGCTCACCGCCGACCCCGACGATGCTCGGGGCGAGTGCCTGGAAGGTAACAATCGAGGGCGCTCGATCAGCGTTCGTTGTCGGTAGGGGGCCACCACGAGCGTGCCGCTAGGCGCGACACGTTTGCGGCGTGCCGCTGACGCGTGTCGATGACTCGGACCAGGCTCGAACTTGACGACCAGCATGTGAGGTCGTTCGAGCGCTGACGATTTCACTCAGACGCGAAAGCAGCCGCGAACTCTATGCGACAGCTCTGCGTTGCGTCCGTGCATCGCTGGACGCCCGCGCTGTGGTCAGGGAACAGGGTTCCGGGCGGACACTCCTCCAGCATGCATTCGATCCATTCCGAGTAGCACGCTTCGCCCAGAGCGCAGACGTCTGGACGATCCACGACGTCGTCGGTGTCGCACAAGAGGCCCACGGAACCGTTGCATGCCGCATACTCACAGGCGCGATCCAACGGTGAGGAGGGAGGAAAGCAGCAGAAGCCACCGCTGAGTGACTGCCAACGTCGAATGTACTCATCGTCCGGTAGCTCACACTCGCCGCCACTCTGAACGCCTGCCTCTGCACCCGAGGCACGTTCCGGTTGCGAGGCACTCTCGCTCGACTCCCCGCTCTCGTCGTCGCCTTGCTCGGTTGCCGAGTGAGATGAGTCACCGGCTTTTTCATTCGCTTCTCCGCACGCTAGTGCTGTCGCCAAAGTGAGTATTTCCAGGACCCAAAGTCGCTGCATGCTGATCCTCCGCGTGTCGTGTGATGCCTACGTCGATCCAACGACGGATATCCCTGACGTTGACAGCGTTGTCTTCAACAACGCCGTGGCCACCCGCAGATTGACCTGTTTTGGCTACAGCTCCACCTCGACCGCGACGCGATCGTCGAGTAGTTCTCTGTCAGCAGCGAGCCCGCCGAGTTCGCCAAGGAGGCACGGTGAACGTGCGAGCGCGTTTGCTCGAGTCGATGATTAGATCAGTGCGTTGAGTGACCGGTAAGTCATTCGTCTTGGCAGGGAGTCCGTCGCCTGTTACAAATCACCCACCGCGTGCGGTGTGAGGGTTGGAGGGGGTCAGGTGAAACTAGAGCGACGGGACTTCGTTTTGGGTGCAGTGGGCGTTGGTTTGCAAACGCAGCTTCACTCCTGCTGTTTCGAGCCTGAGCCAGCGCCTGAACCACGATTCGTCAGCTTGCGTGAAGGCTTGCCAGTCGATGCCCATTGTCACGTGTTCAACGCGGCCGATCTCCCTGCGAGCACGTTTCTACTGGGAACCAAGTTCCCCCTTCGAAAGTACATCGCAGATTCTCCCATACTCTCGCGCTCACTGAGCTACTTGCTCGACGCATTGCTCGGCCTGCTCGAACTCGCGCCGAATGCAAAGACGGAACACGCCTTCCTCGATGGAGAAGCGGTGGATGATCCGCTCCAAAAGTGGGATGAGGGGGTCGGCGGCTTTCTGCATGACTTGCTCGGGTCCGGGGTTCCACGCGGCTCGCGACGCTGGCCAAATGGACTTCCCGAGCAACTGGAAGCGGAGCGCCGCGCCCTGGGTGAAGCACTCAGGGGTGAGCTGAAGGGTAACGGCATCCGGGAGACGCCTGCGGCAGATCAGTTCTACAGCTTAGGAGAAACGTTGGAGGGCACGGTGCGCTTTCTCAACGTTGCATTGCTGTGGTGCCGTCAGCTGTCCGACTTTCGCATTCGGAACGTCGATCGTTTGTTCGAGCTCTACGGTCAAGAGCGCCTTGGAATTGGGCTCTGCTTGCCAGCGCTCGTAGACTTTCATCGCTGGCTGCCCGACATCGAGGATCCTCATGGTGCGCCCAGAGTATCGCTGGAAGATCAAGTCGAGTTGATGGAGCGCGTGATCGCACTTCGCCCCGGCGTGCACCCCATGCTCGCTGTCGATCCGCTGGAGAATTGGGACAGGACCGAAGAGCTACTCAACCGCTGTTTCAACTCTGACGGAGCAGGAAAAGTGGGCAATGGGTTTGCGGGCATAAAGCTTTACCCACCCATGGGCTTTGCAGCGCTCGACAACACACACTTACGCAGCGTTTCGGAAGACTACGCAGCCACGGTCGAGCAAAATCTGCGGCAAGTGTACGAGTACTGCGAGCGCTACGACGTGCCTATCATGGCACACTGCACGGCCACCAACTCGACTCCGACGGCTGAGCGCGCGGGCACCTACCGAGCCGACAATTGGCGTGCAGTGATCGAGCAGTACCCAGATCTGCGGATCAATCTTGCGCACTTCGGCGGCGTCGAAGACTTCGTCAGCCGCTTTGGGAAAGGCGAAGCTAACCCCGAGCAGGCAGCGATCGGAGAGCTCATGGAAGCAGGCCAGGTGTGGAGCGACATCGCTCACGAAAGTGGCGTAGACAGCGCGAGCTTCCGTGCCAACCTCGCTGCGGCGCTGTCGGACTACGCGGACCAGTACCCCAACGCTCCGAAGCGACTTCTGTACGGCAGTGATTGGATCATGCTGGGTCTCGACAAGAAGTTTCCCAACTACCTGGGCAACTGGGAGCAGCAGGCGGCGCTCTTACCCACTGCGTTCGAGCCGCGCAGGTTCTTCGGCGACAACGCGCTCGACTTCCTCGGTGTGACGCGCCCAGGCCTCAGCAGAACGCGCTTCGAACGCTTCTATGCTGACGTAGGCCAAAGCCCGCTCTGGCTTCAGTCACTGGGGCTTCAGTCACTGGATGGTGGACTATGAGTAGCGGGTTCATCATGCAGCTGACTGGGATTGGAGCAATCGCGACGACCCTGCTCGCGGCTGGATGCGGCGATGATGGCGATGCCGCGGCAGAGCGTCAGCGAAGTTGGGTCGCTTGTAGAATGATTACCGACGACGCTGTCGCTGAGACGTTCGGGGTGGAAAGCCCGGAGGCTCTCACCATCAGTTCGGGCCTCGGTGACGTCGATTGGAACCTGGACGAAGGTCCAGGCGGGTCGCTGCACAGCGTGGCGGTATCTCGCTGCACGTACGGCGTTGAATCGGGCGCGCCGCCACGGGTTCTCGATCTCGTGGCGCGCGTTTCAGGACGCTTCGATCGAAACGAGCGCCAAACAAGAGCCCTGCTCGAGCAACAGGGGTTCCAGACCACCAGCGTGGAGTTGGAATGCTCGGAAGGCGCCCTTTGGGTTCCCGGGGAACTTCACGCGTTCACGAGCATCCCAAACGACGAGTTCTCCGAGGCGTGTGAGGGCACTGGGGATACAGATGCGCCACTCTTCGCTCATCTCGTGCTGCGCCTGGACGTCGGAGATCGAGAAGCCTCCACGCGTCAAAAAGCGATTGAACTGATGGGCGTCGTGCTGCCCCTCGTACGCGCTGACATGGCTGATCTACCCACCGATCACACCGACGCAGATCAACCGGATCCCGAACCCCAATTCGTGGATGCAGGCGCCACGATCGCACCCGAGGAGTTTCCCGCCGTAGCGGCGTCGCTCCAATGCGAGCGATTGGCGGAGTGCTGCGAGGGGGCGTCCGAGGGCGCGGTATCGGAGCTCAGTGGTGACCCCACATGTACTGCGCTGCTCGCGGCCAGTTACGGTGCAGTGCTCTTCGGCGTTTCTGACGCAGTGGAGCGAGGCACGGTGAGCTATTCATCGAGCGCCGCCGCCAGTTGTTTCGAGCAGTTCGAATCAGCCAGCTGCGGGCAGCTGACGAGCGGAAGCGCTGAAGTGCCGTGCCTCCAAGCTTTCACCCCACAGGCAGAAAACGGAGCCACGTGCATCAGCGACCTCGAATGTCGGAGTGGCTATTGCGCGCCTTCGAGCGGTGCACTCGCGCCCGCGGATGCTGGTCCAGTGGCGACCACGCCAGAAGGCGGCGCAATGCTCGGTAACTCGCCGGACGCAGGCGCAGGGCCATTCGATGCTGGGGTTGCCGAGCTGGCTCAGGGCCTAGATGCTGGACCAGGGCCGCTCGCTGAACGCGATTCTGGATACGCGAGTGACGCGGGCGCTGCCCAGCAGGTCGAGACCACGGGGCTGTGCGATGAACCAGGCGTGCTCGGTGAACAGTGCGATCGCGACTCTGGGTGCGAAAGCGGGCGCTGTCAGGCAGGGCGCTGCGTGGCGTCGAGTAACGTGCCTTGGTGCTCAGGGATCTGAGAGCCAGGGCTCGCCCGGAGGACGAAGGCCTTGCGGGCGGCGCTGTCCTGACGTAGAAGCGCTCCTGTCGCCCGGGGAGGTCACGGCGACATCGGTCTTCAATCAAGACTGTCCGCCCTTCGGCCGAGGGGGGCCGGGGACGAAGGAGAGCTTTGTCTGGTGTTTGTTGCGGTTGTCGTGTAGGGTTCACCCAGCTCGACGAACGTAGGGACTATAGTTTCCTGTCGCTTCCGAAGAACAGCTCCGGTTCGAGCAGCGGATAGAAACCGCATGAGCTGAGGAATTAGAGACAGAGAGACAGCAAAGACTCCACCACCAGCCAAACTGGTGGGAGTGGCGTTTGTGGGTTTCCCACAGGCTGCATGGGACTTTCTCACGCAGGAACGCTGAGGCCAGTGCGCTCGATCACGTCGTCGCGCCGGTCGGTTAACAAGAATAACGAAAGACAAGAGAACATGAGTAACAAACTATTCGTCGGCGGATTGAGCTGGAACACCACGAGCGACGAGCTGCGTGCTGCATTCGAGGGATGCGCCCCCGTGGAGGATGCCAAGGTGATCACCGATCGCGACACGGGTCGGTCTCGCGGCTTCGGCTTCGTGACGTTGAGAGATGCTTCCGCGTCGAGTGCCGCCATCGCGCAGATGGACGGATTTGAACTCGATGGTCGCTCTCTGCGCGTGGCTGAAGCAGAGGAACGCTCGCGTCCTCGCTACTGAGTCCCGGCACTGCTGAGGCAAAGTCTCGTCGGAGCGCGATGCGCCCGCACTTTGCCTCGAGTGACGCCACCCGTCACACAGGAACGTGTTTGCGCAGCTGGCCAATAACCTCTGCGCATCCACCCGACACCTTTTCGGAGGGCTGCCCGCGGCCGCTCACGGTGTCGCGAGGAACCGCTCGAAACCGACGCGCTGACTGGAGCGCAAATATCAGCCCGCGCTCCGGCAATGGTCAGCGAATGCGCTGGTAAAACGAGTCCAGCGCTCCTTGACTGGTGTTGCCCTCGAGCGAGCCGTTTGTCGTGCCGGCGACATAGACAGCACCCTGAGGCGTCACGACGACTTCTCGGACATTGGTGTTTTCCCCTTCCGCGAACTCGAGAGTATCGATCGGGGTGCCTTCAGAATCGTAGCTCCACACCATGCCCGTGTACTGGGAGCCGTCCGCGTCGCTGATCCCGCTGCTCCCGCCCACATAAACGGTTCCGTCAGGATGCACGGCGATGGAGCTGGGCCAGTCAAAGAGCTCTCCACCCTGCTGATGAAGCCAAAGTAGCGTGCCGTCTGCCGAGTAGGCCCCCACGAAGACATCGTCGTTACCCGCATTGTCAAACTCGAGCAGATCCCCAGACGTCCGCCCGGCAAAGTAGACGTTGCCAGCGTCGTCGGTCGTGAGCGACAGGACGCGATCGTACATCGCTGTGCCGAGGTAACGCGTCCATTGGACTTGCCCGCTGATGTCGTATTTCCTGACAAACGCAACGGGCGAGAGCCCGGGTAGCGAGTGAGCCGCTTCGTCGTCGCCAAACGGGCCCTCAGTGGCCCCGCCCACGAAGATAGAACCTTCGGGATCTGTAGCGACTGCCTCCGCAAAGTCTTCACCGTCCGAGTCGAGAGCCCACTGCTCCACGAGGCGACCCTCTGAATCGTAGCTTTCAACGGAGATGCCGGACGCTCCCACAGCGTGACCGCTGATCAGCACGACACCGCCGTTCGGGAGCGGCGCGGCCCCCGCGATGGACTCGTACTCAGGGAGCTCGATTGTTTCCCGAGAAATGAGCTGCCCCTCAGGATCGAAGATCGACAGCACCGTCTCACCGCCAAGACTGCCGACGATGTGGGTATTTCCAGCCTCGGTGGTCGCACAATGGGATGCGCTCGTGATGCCGCCTTCTTCCCCCCAAACCGTGGTCCAAAGCACTACCCCCTGGGCGTTCAGCTTTCGCAAGTAGGCGTCTCGCTCACCAGTCCTCGAGTTACCCTCGAGGGCTCCCTCGGTGCTGCCCGCGATGAGCAGCTCACCGGACTCCGTAGTGCACACAGCGTAGACCCAATCGTCGTTTGCCGTGCCGTATTGAATCGCCGGCTGCGCTCCTCCACACACGCGGTCGCTAGTTCCGGTGCCCTCGGTGGCGATGGGCTGCCCAGCCCCGCACACCGTCCAGGGTTGGCACGCTTCGGTGGGATCGGTATTGAAAGCCTGATTGCCCTCACACTCCACCAGGCTAGCGCCATCCACACAGGCCTCACCCGGCGAGCAGGGGTATGCAGGTGTGTCACCGCCCGCGCAGTATTCGCCCGCCGAACAGCGGACGCAAGAAGCCTGCTCGTCGTCGAGCTTCTCACCAAGCACGCACTCAGGCGCTGAGCCAGGAGCTGTCGGAGTGTCCGGTGAATCGCCCGGTGAATCGCCCGGTGAATCGTCCAGGGGCAGGGAGCCTCCGGCATCCTCGGGCGCGACGCCGGCTGGCTCCGGGTTAGCGCCAGGACTGCCATCTACTGCGCTCGCGGCCGGAATGACACCGCCGTCCTCAGCCGCAGCGGACGCTGGCTCCGTGTCAACGTCGGGACTGCCGCCTTCGACGGTGCCTGGGGTGACACCGCCGTCTTCAGCTGACGGCGGCGGATCAACATGCGTCTCGACAGCGCTGCCCTTGGAGTTACTTCCGCAGCCCAGCATTGCTAGGAGACACACTGGCAAAAGTACCCGGACGCCCGGTGCTCCACACACTCCGCCGATCCGTTGGAATTGTACCGCTGCTCTGATGCCTGCTCGCTCGACTCTCTCGTTCACTTCAGTCCTCCCGACTCCATGCTCTCTTCATGCCGAAGTTTTTGGAGTCACGTTCCGAGTGAGGCAGAAGAGGGAGTAAATGTGCCCCACGAGAGTTCGTGGGGGCTGGTGGAGGCCTGACCTCGAGCTGATCGCGCGGGGGTAACGGACCCCAACTGACTTGGGTGGTCGCCCATAGTCTCGGATTACGGGACCAATGGGCAGCTATTTTCGTACACCGAGATGTTGTCGCTATTTGCCATGGGGCATAGGAACTGGACATACCGGCTGTCGTCATCCAGGAAGATCTTCATCCACGGGATGAGCACACGCATTTCGGTATGATTTTCCGTGATGAATCCGAGGTGATCATCTGCAGCAAGCTCCACCCACGCGCGTTGCGTAGTGGTCGGGATGTCTTCCCACATGGAGCGGACGGAGGCCGGGGTGACCACAGTGTCGTTCCTTGCACTGATGATCATCGCCGGCATTTGGAGACTGCTGAAATCCGGGTGCGTCAAATCGAAGTTGAACCACGGTGCGAGTGAAACCATCGTCTTCAGTGATGGCCTAGCTAGAGCAGCATGAAAGGTGCCACCTCCGCCCATCGAATGGCCCATGACCATCAAGCGATCGGGATCGACGCGATCCTTCACCTCGCTTTCCTCGATGAGGTAATCCAGCGCGGCGAGCAGTTGTTGTCCTCGGGATTCAGGGAGATCGGTTACGGCGTTCGTCTCTAAGCCGATGATGACGAATCCAAAAGAGGCCAGCCAGTGTCCCATCCACGTCTCTTCGTCCGCAAACTTAGCCCCACCACCGGGACAGATCGCTACGCCAGCCCAAGTCCCGAGGCTGGTATCGGTTGGGTAGTAGATAAACCCACCACCAAACCCATTGCCTGGGGGAAAGGTCAATTCCGCAGTATCGAATGTGCCTCTTCTAGCCGAGATACTGTCCAGCGTGGGGTCCGGCCCACGCACTGTTCCGGGCGCGCCGTCTGTGGTGCCACCATCTGTGGCCGACGTGTCGTCGTTGGGCGTGTCGTCCTCGTTGGGCGTGTCGTCGTCGGGCGTGTCGTCCTCGTTGGGCGTGTCGTCGTCGGGCGTGTCGTCCTCGTCGGGCGTGTCGTCCTCGTTGGGCGTGTCGTCGACGTCGGGCGTGTCGTCGTCCGGCATGTCGTCGTTGGGCGTGTCGTCGTCCGGCATGTCGCCCGTGTCGGGTGTGGCGCTACCGTCGGTGCTCGTGTCTCCCATGTCCGGCGTGCCTCCCATGTCCGGCGTGCCTCCCATGTCCGACGTGCCCCCGTTGTCCGACGTGCCCCCGGTGCTGGGCGTGCTGCTACCGCCGGTCGCCGACGTGCCCGCCGTGGTGTTACTGCCCCCCGTGGTGTTAGTGCCCCCCGTGGCGTTACTGGCAGTGCTCGACGCTCCGCCCGTTGCCCCTTCGTCCGATGTGCCTCCCGACGAGGACCCAGCGCCGATTGCACCGGCTCCGCCCGATTGCCCTGGGGCCTGGGTAGCATCCGATGCCTCGACTGCTTCGTCGCCTGTGTCGTCGTCTGTGGAACAGGCAGAGACCGCCCATATCAACAGTGGGGCAAACAGAACTGACCTCATCGCAGGATTCTTCACTTCGTGTCCTCTAATGCCATGGTCCACAACGGGCCGGTAGGGACAGTACCGGGTGAACCGATCAGTTGGCGTACGAATCGAAGATTCCCGTGCTGCGCAAGTTGAAGTCGACCTACGGATGGTTCGAGTGATGTACGCGTCGGCAATCGAAGTCGGCGGGCGCGGGTGTGATGCCGAAACCATCAGTGAGTCCGCACATCCCAAGAACTGCGAAGTGGACACTAGCTCGGCGTGTATCCTTTCTCCGCTAGCGAAGGAGGTGTCATGCAATACCGAAACGAGCGCCGACTGTTCCGCAAGATTTCCGGCACGGTCGTCCCAGCATGCTTGGTAGCGGTCCACACCGTGGGCTGCTCGGGCACAGACGGAACACTCGTGAATGATGGCACCCAAGACGGCGCACAACCCGGCGCTGGAGAGCTGGCGGCGCCCGGAGTACCCGCCGAGACTGGTGCAGCCGCCGGCGCTTCGGGCGCAACACCCGGCGCTGCGGGGGCGGGATCGGTCCCCCCGGGTGAACAATCGACTGCGGGCGCACAGCCGCCCGGCGCCGCTGGCGCGGACTCGACGGAGCCTTCCCCTGGCGCCGCTGGCGCTGGCTCGATGGAGCCCTCTCTGACGGTCCCCCAGGAGGTGCCCCTCGACCCGACCATCGATCTGTACTGGTTCAGCGTGAACGCGACTCGGGGATTGGCTTCGTAAGGGAATGTTC
>CBFGUG010000061.1:0-46636 GCA_965651905.1 uncultured bacterium
ACACGGACGACGACACCGATGACACGGACGACGACACCGATGACACGGACGACGACACCGATGACACGGACGACGATACCGATGACACGGACGACGATACCGATGACATGGTCGACGACACCGATGACATGGTCGACGACACCGACGACATGGTCGATGACACTGACGACATGGTCGATGACACCGACGACATGAGCGACGACTCGGGGATGGGCGATGCCTCGGTTGTCGACTTCGAGGTCATGAGCCCCAACTTCGAGGACGGCGATGCGCTGGCCGAGGAGTACACCTGTGAGGGCAAGCCGTTTGGCGACAGCATTTCACCTGAGCTCAACTGGTCGGGTGCCCCAGAAGGTACGTTGTCTTACGCCATCGTGTTCAAAGACACGAGCTTGCTTCCGGATCAACCCCAGTTCGCCTACCACTGGTCTGCTTGGAACATTCCCGCGACGGTCATGGGCATTCCTGAGGGGTTGAGCGAGGGTCAGTTCCCATCAGAGTTGGAAGGTGGAGAGCAGTTCCGCGCGGGCCCGCCGCGTGAGCCGTCCTTCTTCGGCCCCTGCCCATCGTGGAGAAACCATTGCTTCGGCGAGGACCGCGTCGTCGACAGCTACTCGTTCACCGTGTACGCGTTCGACGTGGAAGACGTGATGCCGCCCGAGGCTGAAGAAGGCAACTACGTCCACCAGTTGGATCTGTACTTCGCCGAACTGGCAATTGCTGTGACCGAGGTGACGGCAACTTCGGACGCGAGCCCGTCCAGCGCCCCCATGTGTCCGCCCGAAGAAGGTGGGGTCGACGCGGGTGCTGAGGCAGGTCCGGTCGAGGCTGGTCCAGTCGTCGAAGGCGGTCCGACCGTCGAGGCGGGCTCGAGCGAAGCAGGCAGTGAAGCCGGCACCAGCGAAGCTGGTACGGAAGCTGGCGCTGAAGCCGGCCTGTAAGTTCGCATCTGCGATTGAGCACGTGCCCCTGGCGTCCAAGTGGCGTCGGGGGCGCTTTCATTTCGCGCGCCCACAAGGGCAGTGTCCGGCAAGAACAGTGTTGCTGCGGCTCACTCGCAATGACTTCGGAACACCTCGCGAATGTATTCGCCCGTTTCCGTGAGCTCGTCAGCGCCCCAGCCTGCGTTTTCCGCCGCTCCAGGCTCCAGCACCGAGATGGTTTCGCCAGCTTTGTCCGACACCGAGTAGTTGATCCAACTGATCTGCAGTTCGTCCATGAAGTCGAACCAGGCCTGCCACTCGTCGTAGTCGTTGGCACCCGTGCCTGCTGCCTCGCTCCCGCTCGACTCGCTGACGATCACGGGGATACCCGCGTCGACCGCACGTGCGGTGCGGTCTCGTAGCCAGTCGCCGTGAGTCGCGGCGTAAAAGTGCACAGAGTAGAGTACATTGCTCACGTCCGTGAGCGGATCTGCGGCGACCTCGTCGATGCGTTGGTTCCATTCGGGGCAGCCCACGATGACGATGTTGTCCGGATCGTGTTCACGAATGGCGGCAATCACGATCTCTGCGTACGCTTTGACTTCGCTCCAGCTCTCGCCTTCGGGTTCGTTGAAGATCTCGTAGATGACGTTTGGGTGCTCGCCGTAGGTTTGCGCCATTTCCGAGAAGAACGCGACGGCCTCCGCTTCGTGCAGGTCGTGAGCGTGCCAGTCCACGATCACGTAGATCCCTTTGGCGATCGCGGCGTCGATCACCGCCTTCATGCGGTCGGATGACGCTTCGGGGTTGTCTAGGTATGCCCCGTCGGGTTCGATTCCCATGGCGGGACGCACGACGTCGACGCACCAGTCGTCACGTAGCCAGTTGACGACATCGGCGTTGTAATATTGCGGCCACCAGTTATCCCAACCGAAACCCTGGCCCCGCAACATCGCGGGTTGTCCATCAGAGCCCTGCAAGCTCGTTCCAACGACTTGCAACTGGCCGTGGCGTTCGACGGGTGACGGCCCAGGAGCGCCCGCCGCCGGCGTCGAGTCTTCAGTGGGAGAGGTGTTGCCTGCTGAGGGGGAGCTACCTGCTCCCATAGACCCAACGCCAACGGGTCCAGTGCTTTCAGAGGCGGACGTGTTCGCAGGCATGCCCACTGGGGCTGCCTCCCGTTCGGCGTCACCCGAGCTGCATCCCGAGCAGGCGAAGGGCGCTCCAAGGCAAACGATCAGTAACGTGTGAACGGCGTGGTTTCGTAATCGATGCATGCGACGAAAGGCGATTCCGGGTGATGGGGGTGGGCGTCGCGCCTTTGCACGTCCCTGACTAGGGACGTTTCTCGTGTGCTTCGCGGGTCAACTTCTTTTTTCGTCGGCCGAGTTCCGTGGGTGTGGCTCAGTCTACCCCCCTGATTTGGCCGATGGTACCGAGTTTGTCCGAGTTGCGCAGTGACACGACGATGCGACCTCGACGAACCAGCCGTCAAAGTGTCGCGCCAGCGTTTGCCATCACGATCTGTTTGACGCAGCTGGCGTCGTCGGGGGCGTAGGCGTAGCCGAGGACGCTGTCCGGGAAAGCCGCGGTAGATTGCCAGTCGTCGGCGTTCGCGAGCGTGTCGGACTCAGTGGACCAGGTGACGCCGTCACCGACGTGATTGTTGCGCAGGTCCCAGAAGCCCGCTTCGTCGCTGTAACGCGAGGTCACGGGATTGGCGACGTTCTCGAAGTAGTTCGACTCGATCAGCGCGACACCACCCATGCGCACATTGATGCCGCTGCCAGAGATCCGAGTGTAGTAGTTGTTGAACAGGTGAACGTAGCCAAAGCGATGCAATGGCGTGCGAGAAACGACGTTCTCGTACCAATTGTGATGAAAGGTCACGTACCGATCCATGTCGTCGGAGTCACTGTGGCCGAGCAGCCCGGTTTTCTGATGATCGTGCAGGTGGTTGTACGAAATCGTGATGTAGCGGGCGCCCTTCTTGATGTCGATCAGACCGTCGAACTCGGTGTCACCAGCGCCGTCGCAGTCGTCCTTGGTCGAGCTGAACAGGTCGTTGTGATCGATCCACACGTGTTCGACGTCACCGTTCGTGCCGTTGCCTTCGATGGTGATTGCATCGGAGTCGCCGCCGCCTGGAAGAAGGCCCATGATCATGTTGCGAACGATTACGTTCTTGGCTCGGTTGATCTTGATACCGAAGTTCGCGCTCGAACCTGGCGCTCCCTCGAAGGTCACGTTCTCCATCTCTTTGATCTGCAGGATCTGAGAGTCGAGGGTGTGTTGTCTGCAGACGTCGGTGATGCTCGAGTAGTCGAAAGTGCCCTCGTAGCGCAGCACCAGAGCGTTTGCCGTGCCGTCCTTGAAGGCGCTGCGGTAGTCCGCAAGGGCGGCCTCAGCCTCGGCGAAATTGCGCACGACGACAGGGCTGGCGTTTCCTCCGCCAGTCGTTTGGGCGCCATAGCCCATTACGTTCGTGGTCGACGCTGGGCCAGTGCAATTCGCTGGCACTCCTTCACCAGAGTCGTCTTGGACGGGGCCATCGTCTTGGTTCGGAGCCTGAGGCGGCATGTCGTCGCTGCGCGTGTCGCTCGCGTCTGTGGAATCGTCGTCGCTCGACGTTTCGTCCATGGTCGTGTCGAGGTCGTCTGTTTCGTCGAGCGCGCCGCCCTGGACCGAGTCGTCGCTGTCGGTTTGCACCGAGTCGGCTTCAGAGAAAGGCGTGTCGTCGGTTCGGCTGCCGTTGGCGATGTTCTCGGTCGTTTCCCCGTCGCTCGCCGCGTCGTCGGTGTTACTTTGCGCCGCGCCGCTGGCCTGCGAGCTGGGTGTAGAACCCGTATCGTCGATGGTACTCTCGGAACTCGGCGACTGCGTCGCGGATGAAGAGGAGTCGTTTGGATTGCCGCTCGCGGGACTTCCGGCGTTTTCTTCGGCCATCGCAATGGAGTCGGCGTCAGTCCCTCGCTGATCGCTGGAAACGTTGCCCATGGCGCCATTCGGCGCGGAAGCGGGGGTTGACGTTGTCGCATCGGATGCGCTGTCGGGAGATCCACACGCGAGCGATGCTACTGGTGCGACAATCAACAAGACACGAACCAGGCCGAACGTCATGCCCGTCGATGCACGACCGGTCCAAAACGATCGCGGCGCGGCAACGCGTCGCGTGGGTGGGCGCCCAAAAATGAACGGTTACAGATGCTTGTCCGCCGCGTTGGACAACAGAACACGCGCCAGCCCACGACGTGAGGTGGGCTCAGACGGGGTGTCAGTGAACTTTGGGCCTCGCCCGGTCCTCCGTGGAACTCGGAACGAGTCCATGGGTAGTCGCCGCCAAAACATTCAAGCTAGGCGGCTGCGGACACTAGAGTTCGGGATCGCGCGGCGAGTTGTGGGATATTGGCGGTTGTGACACCTGGTTATCAGATGCGACTGAAAGACTGGAGAACCTGGCTTACGGGCGTCAGCCTGCTGGCGTGCGCTTGTGAAAGCGAGAACTCGACTGACGACGCGCTGGAGACCAGCGCGGCTACGTCGAGTGGAGACACTGCTTCCAGCGGTACTTCGACGGGCCCGACCGCTACTGGCGCTAGTGACTCGTCGACGAGCTCTGCTGCGGGGAGTACGGGAACGCCTGCCACCAGCACGGGCATGGAAACGAGCGCCGGGGGTGGCGGGACGAGCGGTGAGCAGCCCGCCGACCCTGGGCAATCGACGACCACGCCGCCCACGCAGAGCGCTTCTGGCACTCCAACCATGCCAGACGGAGCGGGCGGCGGCGCGAGCAGCGCTCCGTCGACTTGTGGGGCCGAGACTCAGACTGGAGCGGCGTGCCGTCCTGACACGGATACTTCCGTGTGTCGGCCGAACGGGCGTGAGTGCGTGTGTGAGGGTAACAACGAGTGGAGCTGTACGGAAACTGTCGGAGCCGGGGGCGAGCCAGGTAGCGCTGGTGAGGACATGGGCGCAGGTGGCGGTATGAGTACCGATTCGCCCGAGCTGGGTATGGAGTGGCTTCCATCGTGGTCGACGACGCTTCAGCGTACGGAGGACGCCAACGAACCACCACCGCTCGCTGGCAAGACTCTGCGTCAGTTCGTGTTTCCCAGCTATGCTGGCAACGAGATTCGCATCGAGCTGAGCAACGAACGCGGCAACGCGGCCGTGGCTATCAGCAAGGTGCACATTGCAGTTGCAGAACCACTGGGAGATGGGCGGATCGATGCTGGTACGGACGTCGCGTTCACGTTTGGCGGCAGCACGAGTGTCACGATTCCACAGGGCGAGCGTGTTTGGTCGGATCCGCTCGAGTTCGAGCTGGCCGAAATGGAACCGATGGCTGTGACCATGCACTTCGACAGCGCCCCGACTGACGTCACTGGTCACCCGGGCGCCCGCACCACGTCGTACGTCGCGGACGGGGATGTAGTGTCAGAGGTAAATGTTGCGGGCGAGACGCGCGAACGTTGGTACTTCATTCGCACGATCGACGTGATGGCGCCGTCTGATGCCTACGCAGTGGCCGTGTTGGGTGACTCCATCACGGACGGATATGGCGTGCACGACGAGTTCGCGCGCTGGCCCGACTATCTCAACGCAGCGATCAACCGAGACTCGATGATTGCGGACAAGGTGTCGGTGCTGAACTTCGGAATGGGAGCCAACAGTCTGACGTCAGGCAACGCTGACATGGATCCGGGAATCGAGCGCTTCGAGCGCGACGTCTTGGGACGCCAAGAGAAGATCAGGTGGCTCATCGTACTCATCGGCGTCAACGACATCATCTACGGCAACGCCTCTGCCGATCCCATCACGAGCGCGTACCAAGACATCATAGATAGGTCTCACCAAGCTGGCATCCTCGTCTACGGCTCTCCCATCACCCCGTTCGCCAGTCACACGCAAGGTGGTCCTTTGAGTGTTCGCACGGAAGTGAACTCGTGGGTGATGTCGAGCAACGCATACGACGCGGTGGTAGATCTCGCCGCTGCGGTGGCCGATCCAAACGACCCAGAGCGCCTCTCGCCGCCGCTGAGCAACGATGGACTGCATCCCAGCACGGCTGGCTACGAAGCCATGGGCAACGCCGTGGATCTGTCGTTGTTCTACGACACGTGGCAGTAGTCGTTCACGATTGACGAACCAGCGACGGAACGCGACGTCCCGCCCGCGGGGCGTTTGTCATCACGACAGCCATGTAGCCTGGCACTGTTGTTGCTTTTTCGACTGGTATGGTGATGCATACAGACGATCCACAACTCAACGACGATGCACGGCAGCGGCATCCGGCGGACGAGCCGAGTCCCGCGGACGGCACCAAGGAACTGCTCAGGCGCAACCGCTCACGTCCCTGGAGATCGAAGCTGTACATCGGGCGACCCTGGGTAGCGATCACGGCCCTCGTAGTGGTGATCGGCGGCTCAGCTTACGTTTACTACGTGGAACAGCATTTCCCGCGTGACGAGCCGACAGAACACTCGGGGCCCAACCCGGTACAGCAAGTGGGCCGCTGATGAGCCCCATTCTGATCCTCATTAGCCGAGACGAGATCGATGCTGAACATCGTTCTGAGCGTTGGGCTTCGCGCCTGCGCGGTGCGGGGCAGCCGTGTGCCGAGCGAGGGAATGTGCCGCGGCGTTCTTGCGTCGCGGCGTTCTTGCGCGCGGTCTGCGCGGCCGTCGCGCCGCGATGACGTTCGGGTTGCCGTTCACCAGCTGTTGCGCAGTTCGCGGAGCTTGAGAAAAACAGTTTCTGGATCTGGGTGCTGTCCGATTTCAGGGAAACGTTCGCGAAGTTTGCCGATCACGCTGGGGCTTTGTAGACGCAAGAACGTGTTGACCTGTTTTTCGAGCCCCAGCGTCGAGATCATGGCCTTGCTCGGATCCTGATCTTTGACGTCGCCGAGCAACTGCTGCGCGCGGGTGTTGTCGGGCTCACGGTCGAGGGTGTACTTGAGGTTGTTCGTGATGTAGTCGTGCCCCGGGTAAATGAGTGTGGCGTCGCTCAGCTTGGAAAGCTGATTCGCGAACGTGCCGTACAGCTCCTTGGGGTGACCGCCGTTGTGACAATTGCCAGCGCCCGCGTTGAACAGTGTGTCGCCACAGAACAGGGCAGGGGTATCCGTGTGTGAGAGCAAACACACGTGGCTCATGGTGTGGCCGGGCGTATCGAGCACCTCGAGTTCGACGCTGCGGCCCACTTGGATCACGTCACCTGCGCTCAGGCCCTGCGCAACATCGTCGATGGCCGCGGCGTGGTGGGCGAGGAGCCGTGCTCCTGTCGCGGCCATCACCTGAGCATTACCCCCCGTGTGATCGTGATGCTCGTGGGTGTTGAGCACCTGGGTGATGTTCCAGCCATTGCTCTTGGCTGCCGCCAGGCACTTTTCGTGATCCAGTGGATCGATCGCCAGCGCTTCCCCCGACTCGGGGCAAGCGATCAAGTAGTTGAAGTTACGAAACGAGTTTCCGACCCAAATCTGTTCGACGATCACGACGCCCTCCGCAATGTGCTCCACGCTACACGAGCGTCGATTGGAGACGATCGTGTGGGGGGCGTCAAGTTGCGCGAGGGCTTTTTCGTGGGGCGCTACGCCTCGTTCGCGAGCAACGTCAACGGCGCGGAGGAATCAGGGCCGACGGATTTGAACGAGCTTGCGTCGAAGAAACGCGATCTTCGTCTGGTGTGGAAGATCTTTGGGACAGTAGTCTTCGCAACCGAGCAAGGTCATGCAGCCGAACACGCCGTCGTCATCACCGATGATGTCGTACCAGTCTTCGTCAGTGCGCTCATCGCGTGGGTCGGCCTGGAAGCGCGCGACGCGCATGAAGCCAGCGGCGCCGAGAAAGTTCTCGCGCATGCGCTTGGTGCCGCACGCCGAGATGCAGCAGCCGCACTCGATGCAGCGGTCGAGCTCGTAGATCTTCTTGGCAACCTCGGGCTCCATGCGCTCCTCGAGCACGTCGAGACTGCGCCCCTCTTGCGCATCCTTGCTGTGGATCCAGCCCTCGATGCGCTCGCTCATTTCGCGCATCATCTTGCCCGTGTTCACGCTCAGATCGCCGATCAGCTCGAAAGCGGGCAGGGGTAGCAGTGTGACCTCGCCGTCCTCGAACGTGCTCGTCAGCGTGCGGCACGCCAGGTCGGGGCGGCCGTTGATCACCATGCCGCAGCTGCCACAGATGCCAGCGCGACACACGAAGTCGAACTGTAGTGATGGGTCCTGACGTTCACGGATTTGGTTCAGGGCGATGAAGACCGTCATGCTCGGGGCCTCTTCGACCTCGAAGGTCTGCATCCGTGGCTCGTCCCCGGGAATGTGCGGGTTGTAGCGCAGGATGTGGAATTTTAGGATGCGGCGTTTTTCACTCATTTTCGGCGTTCCTCTTCAAAACTGAACCGCGTTCACGCGTAACCGATACCGACGCGCTCGTTCTTGCCTTCGTACTTTTCAGGAAGTTCGATCGGCATCAGCGCTTTCTGGATTTCGAAGCGGTCGGCGTTCGGCATTTTGGCCTTGAGCTCTTCGATCTGCTTTTCGCGCCGGGCCGTATCGGGGTGGGGGATGGTCAGATCTCTGCCGTAACCGCGTGAACCTGGGGGCATCTCCATCTTCATGATGTCCAGGTCGACGTAACTGAGCGTCGGCTGCACATCGTCCTCGTTCTGCCAGATGGCAAGCGTGCGCTTCATCCAGTCGCGGTCGTTGCGCTCCGGGTAGTCTTCGCGGGCGTGCGCGCCGCGGCTCTCTTTACGAGCGTGCGCGCCCATCGCCACACATAACGCCAGCTTGATCATACGCGGCACCCTGAGGGCATCGACCAGCTCGGGGTTCGACGACTTCACCTTGTTGCCGACGGAAATGTTGAGACTGCGTTGGTAGAGCTGGGTCAGCTCGTCCACTGCTTCTTTCAGTGGCTCCTCGCTGCGGAAGATGCCGACCTTGTCCATCATGATCTCTTGCATCGCAGCTCGCAGCTCGTAGACGTTTTCGCCGCGGGCGCGATTGATCAGCGCATCGATCTTGGCCTGCTCTCGTTCGACGAAACCTTGAACGATGGATGTTTGGATGTTGATCGACGTCTGCTCACAGTAGTCGGCCACGTACTCGCCGACGATCATGCCGCTGACGACGGTCTCCGCCACGGAGTTACCACCCAGGCGATTGAAGCCGTGCATGTCCCAGCAGCTGGCTTCACCAACCGAGAATAGTCCGCGCAGCCCAGGGCTTTCTCCAGTGGGTTTCGTGCGCACGCCGCCCATCGAGTAGTGCTGCGTGGGGCGAACCGGGATCATGTCTTTGACGGGATCGATACCCAGGAAGTACTGGCAGATCTCTTTGACCTCGCGCAGGTTGGTGTCGATGTGCTCTTTGCCCAGCAAGGTGATGTCGAGCCACAGGTGATCGCCGTACGGGGACTTGACGCCTTTGCCCTTGCGCATGTGCTCGGTCATGCGGCGTGAGACGACGTCGCGCGACGCCAGCTCTTTCTTGTCGGGTTCGTAGTCGGGCATGAAGCGGTAGCCGTCGACGTCCTTGAGCAAGCCGCCGTCGCCGCGGCAGCCCTCGGTGGTCAGGATGCCCGCAGGCACGATCGCCGTGGGGTGAAACTGCACGGCTTCCATGTTCGAGAGCGGAGCTTTGCCCGTTTCCAAAGCGATTGCGGCGCCCATGCCTTCGCAGATGATGGCGTTGGTCGACACCGAGTAGATGCGGCCGTACCCCCCCGTCGCAAGCACTGTGGCCTTGGCGAGGTACGCGATCAGTTCGCCTGTGATCAGGTCACGCACGACGGCGCCGTGGCAGACCCCCGCATCGTGAATCAGTGCGATCGCTTCTTTGCGCTCGTGCACTGGGATGTCGAGCTCGATGGCCTTGTTGTCCATCGCGTACAGCATGGTGTGGCCCGTGCCGTCCGCCGTAAAACACGTGCGCCATTTCTTCGTGCCGCCGAAGTTGCGCGACGTGATCAGACCGTGTGAGTCGTCGGGCTCCGTGATCGTCACCCGCTCTGCGTTGACGACGACTTCGCGCTTGCCCGACTTCACGCGGCTCCAGGGTACTCCCCAGGTCGCGAGCTCACGCACCGCCTTGGGCGCGCAATGGGCGAACATTCGGGCGACCTCTTGATCGCAGGCCCAGTCGCTACCCTTTACAGTGTCCGCGAAGTGAACGTCTTCGTTGTCGTCTTTGCTCTTCAGAGCGTTGGCTAGGCTGCCCTGCATGCCGCCCTGGGCGGCGGCGGAATGCGAACGTTTGGCGGGGATCAGCGAAAGTACCAGTACGTCTTGCCCGCGTTTCTTGGCAGCCACTGCGAGGCGAAGCCCAGCGAGGCCACCGCCGATGACGAGGACGTCGGAATACTCAATCTTCATGAATCGAAACTCCTGTGGTCGTGACAGCTGGCGGCTTTGCTCAGTGCCCTTGCAGTTGGTAGGGCTCCCCAACCCGGTCAGCGTGGTCGAACCCGATCTTCATGTACGCCGCCAAGCTGGCGACACCCAAGACCAAGAAAAACACGGTGATCAGCGTCTTGGCGGTCTTTAGGCGCTTGCGTGTCGTGCGCGGATCGTCGCCATCGAAGACGCCCCATTTGACCGCCAAACGGTACATGCCGATGGCGCCATGCAGCTCCACCGCGAACAGCAGAACCAGGTAGAGCGGCCACATGAAGTAGCTCCAAACGCGATCCGCAGAGGTGTACGGGTCGATGCTCGGGTTGGTGGCCATGATGTAGATGTGCACGGACCCGAGGAAGAACATGATGAAGCCAGTCTTGGCCTGGATGAACCAGTTCTTGGTCTCACTGTGCGGCAGCATCTTCGCCTGGTCACTCATGATCTTGTACTGGCGCCAGGTGGTCGGGAACTTGCGCATCGCCAGCCCCGCGTGGGCGATGAACAACACGAAAACCCCGAGCGCGATGAAGGTCACGATGATCGGATAACCGCCGGGACCTTCCTTCAAGAAGCTCAGCTCCATGAAGGCGGCGATCTGCGCCATGGCCTCTTCGCTGATCAGGATGCTCGAGACGAGCAATAGATGCGTCCACATGAAGATGCCGAGCGCCAGACCGCTGAGACTCTGCGCCAGATCTAGGCGTGCGGGCCAGTCGCTCTTGCGGACGTTGTTTCGCAACAGCGAGGTCAAACCGTCGCTGCGATCCGTGATATTTGCCATGGTGGGTTCCTCGAGACGCGGAGTTCGGCTCGGCCGGACCCCGGGCACGGAAGCCGCGCCGCCGTTGGCCGTCACAAGGGCGCCCGGCGCGGGCTTCCAGATCGCCGCAGTGCGGCGTGGAGCGCGCGCGTAATATCACAGTCGCGAACATTTCCTACGGAATTGTGGCGTCTGGCCGCGGCGTAAAGCGACGCGCGAGCGTTGGTTACCCGTTGGAAAAGGAAGGCCGGGTCGAAATGCAAAGGCAACATTGGCGGCAGCGTGTTGGGACGTCGCACGTCGGCCGCGCGCCCAGAACGCCACGCGCCCGCGCCAGTATCAGTTGGGTCCGAAGCGAGGCTGTGAGCCCGGCTCCACCACTGGTGGCGAACGTGGATCGGCATATCGTCCCTCCTGATACTCGGGGACGATCTCCGAAAACAGACGACGCACTTCGGCCGCGTCTGAGTGGTTGGCAACCGACGCCAACGAACGGATCTGAGCTTCGATCTGATCGAGTTGCGACGTTCGGCCGCGGTGGACGAAGATCTTCGAGTGGCTCGTGGGCGCGGCCTCTTCTTCGGCCACGTTCAACTCTTCGAACAGCTTCTCGCCAGGGCGAATGCCGCTGAACTGGATCTCGATGTCTTCTCCAGTGCGTAAACCCGAGAGCGCGATGAGGTCGCTTGCCAAGTCGACGATTTTGACGGGGTGGCCCATGTCCAGGATGAAGATCTCTCCACCTTCGCCTAGACTCGCGGCTTGCAAGATGAGCTGCGTCGCCTCGGGAATCGTCATGAAGTACCGCATCATTTCCGGGTGTGTGACCATGACTGGCCCGCCACGCGCGATTTGCTCCTGAAAGATCGGAATGACGCTGCCCGCAGATCCCAGCACGTTGCCGAACCGCACGGTCAAGAATCGCGTCCGACTGCGTGAACTCAGCGCCTGAATGTAGATCTCGGCGACGCGTTTGCTCGCGCCCATCACGCTCGTCGGATTGACGGCTTTGTCCGTCGATACCATCACGAACTCCGACACTCCGTGTTCGTCAGCGAGGTCCGCCAGTTGTTTAGTACCGAGTACGTTGTTCTTGACGGCCTCCCCAGGGTTCCACTCCATCATCGGCACGTGCTTGTGGGCCGCAGCGTGGAACACCACCTGAGGCTTGTGCTCCGCGAACAAGTGTCTCATCCGTCCGTTGTCCGTGATGTCGGCAATGCTGGGTGCCAGCGAAATGTTGGGCATGGTTCGCGCGAGCTCTCCATGGATCTGAAATAGGGCACCTTCGGCTTGCTCCACCAGCACCAGGCGGGTCGGTCCGAAAGCACCCACTTGCCGACATAGCTCGCTGCCGATACTTCCCCCGGCGCCTGTGACCATCACCACCCTGCCACGCACGACGCGGTGGATGGAAGCGCTGTCCAACTCGACGGGCTCGCGTCTGAGCAAGTCCGTGATGTCGACGTCGCGAATACGCGACAAGTTGACTTGGCCGCCGATGATTTCGTGCACGCCGGGCACGATTTTGGTGGGCAACCCTGCGGCGTCACACTTCTCGACGATCTTGCGAATGGTTTGACCCGAGGCGCCCGATATCGCGATCAGCGCCTGACTGGCTTGGGAGAGCGCGGCGTGGCGCTCGATGTCGTCCGTCGTGCCGAGCACGGTGAGCCCATGCAGCGTGGTACCGACCTTCATCTTGTTGTCGTCGAGAAAACCCACTGCGCGGATGCCGAGATCAGGGCGCACGGCAACCTCTCGCGCGACGTGGCTTCCAACCTCACCCGCCCCGATGATCAGCGTGCGCTCTAGAACTTGGCGGGCTCCGCGAGCGCGCCGTTCGCTAGCCAACTTTTCGACGACGACACGCCACGCCACTCGTGCGCCGACGATGCCGAGAAAGCTGAACGTCAGATCGATGGCGACGACGCCGAGTGGAAGTATCAGGTGTTGGGCGTACGGTGTGCGATCGTTGAACTGGATGGCTAGAGCACGCAACGCCAGCATGGCGGTGACAGAAGCGCCGAGTGCCGCACCGATCCGCAACATTTCGCGCAGTCCGATGAAGCGCCAGGCGAAACGCGGTACTCCCAGGGCCAGCAGCAGCAGGTACTGCCACACCACCACGTAGGGCAGTGAGATCACCATTCGCTTGAACCAGTAGTGCGGCAGAGCCCAGTCGAACCGCACCATGAACGCCAACCACAGTGCCACGCACAAGATCAAGACATCGATGACAATCTGCGCAGTTCGAGCGAAGAGGAGATTCATCTGAGTACTCTCTTTCGTTCGATCAGCCCGAACTCCGCCAACACGCTCGTCGAATGGCCGCGCACACGCGTTCGATGTCGTCGTCGGTCATCGACGAGCCCGACGGCAAGCACAGGCCCCGCGTGAACAAGTCTTCGGATCGTTGTCCCCCGACGCATTTGTAGCCTTCGAAAACAGGCTGCAGGTGCATTGGCTTCCACAGCGGCCTGGCTTCGATGTCGTCGTCTTCGCAGGCGGTGAGGATCTTGTCCACCAGCTTCTGTCGACCTGGCTCGAGGGTGACGCAGGTGAGCCAGAACGTGGAGTTGCCCCAAGGGGCCTCGTCCTGAAACTTCAGCTGAGGCAGGTTTGCCAGCAGTTCGCGATAAGACTGATTCACGCGTCGCCGGGCCAGCACGCGCGAATCCAAAGCGCGCAGTTGGCCCCGTCCAACTGCGGCCAAAAGGTTACTCATTCGATAGTTGAAACCCACTTCCGTGTGCTCGTAGTGCCGGGCAGGGGTACGCGCTTGGGTAGACAGATAGCGCGCACGCTCGGCCGCGGCGGCGCTCGTGCAGATCACCGCCCCGCCGCCGCTAGTCGTGATGATCTTGTTGCCGTTGAACGAGAGCACGCCAAAGTCGCCCAAGACGCCGGCCTTTCGCGTGCCATGGGTCGCACCGAGGGCTTCCGCGGCGTCTTCGATGATGGGCACGCCGAACTGGTTGGCGACACTGCGAAGCTCGGCGTAGTTCGCACATTGACCGTAAAGGTCCACACTGATGATCGCGCTCGGCTTGCGCCCCCGCCGCGCTTCTTTGGCGAGGTACGTGCGCACCAGAGTGGGATCGATGTTCCAACTCGCTTCGTCCGCGTCCACGAAGACCGGCGAGGCACCCACGTAGCGGATTGCGTTGGCCGTGGCGGCGAACGTAAGGGTAGGGCAGATGACTTCGTCACCTTTCTCCACGCCCGCCAGGAGTAGCGCGAGGTGCAGCGCACTGGTCCCCGACGACAGTGCCGCGACGTACACCCCGCCCCCCAAGTAGTCGGCAAGCTCTCTTTCGAACCCGTCGACGTGAGGCCCCAAGGGCGCGATCCAGTTCGAGTCGAACGCTTCGAGCAGCAACGCTCTTTCGTCCGGTCCCATGTGTGGGGGAGACAGGTAGATTCGCCGAGGCGCGCTCATGTGGTGCCCATGAATTCTGTCGTGGTCGCTTGCCCTGCGGCCGAGATGCCGTCACGCCTGACGACCTTCAGCAGGGTACGCCCCAGAATCATCGCGTCGAGGCCGAGGCTCCAGTTGTCCACGTACCAAACGTCGAGTCGCAGTTTCTCGCTCCAGGGCAAGTCGTTGCGGCCGTTTATCTGAGCCCAGCCCGTGATCCCCGGGAGCACGTCGTGCCGACGGCGCTGTTCAGCCGAGTAACGTTCGAGATACTGCACGAGCAAGGGTCGTGGCCCTACCAAACTCATGTCGCCTTTCAGCACGTTGACGAGTTGGGGGAGTTCGTCCAGACTCAGCGCGCGCAAGCGGCGTCCAACAGAGGTTAGCCTTTCGGCATCTGGCCGCAGCTTGCCCGCGTCGTCGACCGCGTCGCGCATGGTGCGGAACTTGAGCACTTCGAACAGCTCACCCCGACGTCCCGGTCGCGTCTGGCGAAACAGTACGGGCTTGCCGAGGGAGCAACGGACCACCACCGCGGTGGCCATGATCAAAGGGCTGGTCACCGCGAGCCCAGCGGACGCCAACGTCACGTCAATGGCTCGCTTGAGCGCCAGACGCATCCCTACCTGCCGCATTGGGTTCCTCGGGTGTCCATTTGGTCGTTCGGTGCCGCGCTAGCCTAACGCACTTGGCCCCGATCGCCCAACTCGGCGGGTTGGCGATGAAGCGACGCGTGGGCCAAACGGAGGTTTCGAGCGTATGCGTGGCGGTCGCGCTTGAAGATTGGCCGTGAGCCGTCGAGACTGCGCTGGATGGCGAAACACTCGGGCCTCGACGAACCTCCGCTGGTGCTGTTTGGTGCTGGGGGCCACGGACGAGTCGTCGCAGACGCTGCCATCGCTGGAGGCGTGCGATTCTTGGGCTTTCTGGACGACGTTCTGGCCGCTGGGACTCAGCTGGCAGAGGGCGTTGTAATCGGGGGAACGTCGGAACTGAGCGGCCTGCCGATGCCACTGCGAGGTCTGGCTGCCGTAGGAGACAACCGCCGACGGGCGGCGCTCAATGACGTGCTCAGTTCGCACGGCGTCACACTCACGAGCTTGAGCCACCCTACAAGCGTGGTGTCGCCCAGTGCAACACTCGATGCTGGAGTGCAGTTGTTGGCACTGTGTGTGGTCAACTGCGGCGCGATGGTCGGGCGGGGAACGATCATCAACACCGCGGCCGTGGTCGAGCACGACGTCGTAGTTGGCGAATACGCACATATCTCGCCGAACGCTACGCTGTTGGGCGGTGCACGAGTCGGTGCTTTCGCGCAGGTTGGCGCGGGGGCCACGGTGCTTCCCGGCGTCTGTGTCGGCCGTGGCGCTACTGTTGGGGCAGGAGCCGTCGTGATCAAAGACGTCCCCGCCGACGAAACTCAGGCTGGTGTGCCGGCGCGGTCGCTGCGCTCGGGCCGCGCCTAATCGTTTGGTTCAAGTTTTCGATGCGCGTTCTGGTTTCCGGAGGCATCTGCCACTCGCTCGTTAACTTCAGAGGTCCACTGCTGGGCGAGATGGTGGCGGCAGGTCACGAAGTGATGACGTGCGCAGGTGAACCCGATCCAGGGAGCATCGCCCAGCTAGCCAGCGCGGGGATTGGCTACGAGTCCATGCCAGTTGCGCGTCGCGGCCTCAGTCCCGCGGGAGACCTGGGATACTTCTGGCGACTACATCAGCTGATCGGTCGCTTCGAGCCTGACCTAGTACTCAGCTACACGATCAAGCCTGTAGTTTGGACCACGCTGGCTGCGCGCAGACATCGGGTCCCGCTGGTGTCAGCGATGATCACGGGCGTTGGCGCGGCCGCAGCCGAAACAGGGGCGTCCAAGCGGGCGAATGCCGTGGCCTGGACCGCCAGGCAGCTGTATCGCACAGCGCTGCCACACGTCGACGTCCTATTCTTCCAGAACACTGATGATGAGAGCTTCTTTCGAAGCCATTCGCTATTGGGCGCGTCCCGGGTCGTGCAAATCCCCGGCACTGGGGTCGATCTCGAACACTATCTCCAGAAGCCTGCTCCCTACGCCTCGCCTTTGACGTTCTTGATGATCGCGCGCTTAGTTCCTGAAAAAGGCGTGCGTGAGTTCGTCGCGGCAGCCCGGTCGCTCAGCTCACGCGGTGTGATCGCGCGCTTCGTGCTCGTGGGTTCGCCCGAGTCACTCGGGGCGATCCAGCCTGCGGAGGTTCAGCATTGGCGTGATGAAGGCATCGTGCACTGTCTCGATCCAGTCGCTGACGTGCGACCGCTCCTCGAGGCATGCAGCGTGTACGTGTTACCATCGTATCGCGAAGGGCGACCGCGTACCGTGCTGGAGGCGATGGCTGTAGGCCGCGCGATCGTGACGAGCACCGCTCCAGGGTGTCGCGACACCGTGAGCGACGAGATCAACGGGTGGAAGGTAGCGCCCCGTGATTCCGACGCCCTCGCGGCCGCCATGCTCCGCTTCGTCGAGGATCCTAGTCTCGTCGTAGAGATGGGTGCGCGCAGCCGGGAAATGGCTGAGACGACATACGACGTGAATCGGGTGAACGGGGTCATCCTCGATGCGTTGGGGCTGAGTTGACTGCGTTTGCTTTCCGAAGGAATTCGTCGACATCGTCACTGAGCAGGTAGGGGAGCAATCGTTCGATCTCTTGTTCATCACGAGCCCACCATCGTGTGGCAAGGAGACGCTGAACTGTGTCTGGGGCGAACCGGTGTCTCACCAGCCGTGCTGGGTTGCCCGCCACAACCCCGTATGCGGGAACGTCCTTCGTTACGACCGCGTTGCACGCGACAACAGCTCCTGTGTGGATAGTGACTCCGGAGAGTATGACCGCACCACTTGCCAGCCACACGTCGTGCTCGATGATTACGTCGCCTTTCGACTTGGGGTGACCTGGGATGCGGCGAGCTGCTTTGTGGAACGCCGAGAACGGGTAGGTAGTAACCCAATCGGTGCGATGTTCCCCCCCCAAGAAGACTGTGACGCCACTTGCAATGGAGCAATAGTTTCCTACGGTCAGACTAGCGCCTTCTCCCCAAGAGCGAATGATGGGGCGACCGTAGCTTCCCTTCCCCATCTTAGGAAGCGGGCCGTGCTGAACGGCCTGAATCCAACTAGCCAATCTTGCCAATACTTTGCGAGCTGCTCGACCGAGCGAAGTCCGATAGATCACGCCAAGGCCTTGGCACAGGTAAAGTGTTGTTGCAACGCGTTGGTGTTGCCCTGGGCTGACGCCTCGTTGTACGGTGCGTGGTTATTGGACGAAGTCAACCCGCGATATCGCGTTGAGGTTCTGCTTTCGACGTTCAACGGCCAGGAGTACGTAGCTGACCTGGTACGTAGCATCCTTCGCGCACCCGCGGAGTGTGAGCTGCAGATCAGGATCCGCGACGACGGTTCAACCGATGAGACGCTAGAAGTCCTTCGTGATCTCATCAACGACACACGCATTGTAGTCGAGGAAGGCGAGAATCTCGGACCAACTCGGAGCTTTTTCTCGTTGTTGGATAGCTCGTCTCCCCATGCGGACTTTGTAGCGTTCGCTGATCAGGACGATATCTGGCTACCAGGTAAGGTAGATCAGGCCGTCCGATTGCTAGCGGAGAAGACCCAAGCAACTCCAGCGCTGTACTGCAGTCGAGCGACGGTCGTTAGTGCAACCCTCTGCCCGATCGGCATGACCCGGCTACCGCGGCAGCCACCCTCGGTTCGAAACGCACTAGTGGAAAATATCGCGACTGGATTCACCACCGTTCTAAACGCTGCAGCACGTGATGCTCTGGTCCGCCACGGGTGGCCGCAGGTGCAGATTTCTCACGACCGTTGGTGCTATCTCGTCGTGGCGGCGCTAGGGACCGTTTACTATGACCCCCGGTCGTTCGCGCTGTATCGTCAACACGTCCAGAACGCAATCGGAGTGGACCCAAGTCCTTGGCGTGCGATGGTGCGGCGCATTCGTCGCGTCGTTAGGGGCTCGAACTTTCCTCTCTATTCGGCTCAAGCTCGTGAGTTTGAGCGCCTCTATGCGGCGTCTTTGGCCGACGAGGCCCTTCGCGACGTTCGACGTCTCGCTCATGCGACCGACTTTCGCTCAAGGGTAGCGTTCGCGGTTGCCCCAGGTCGCTACCGTCAGCGGCTCCTCGACGAAGCCCTGTTACGGCTCGGAGCCATGACGGGAGCCCTCTGATTGTGGCACTGTCCGTGCGATCGAGCTTCTCTTGGGGGCTGCTTGGCAACATTGTGTACGCCACAGCGCAGTGGGCGGTGGTCATGGTCCTAGCTAGAATGGGCTCGGCCGAGGCCATTGGCCAATTCACATATGCTCTTGCCGTAGCATCTCCAATCGTCTTGTTAATTGGCGGCCGCAACGTACAGGTCACAGACGTTTCGGGGCGCTACTCGACAGGCGACTACTTGACCCAAAGAATTGCAGGTGTGCTTTGTTCCACAGCTGTTGTCGCGACCTTGTCCTTAGCACTGCCTGTCGATGCAACAGCGACGTGGGTGATCGTTTGGGTGGGCGTTGCCAAAGGAGTGGAAGCCGTTGCTGATGTGCTACATGGATTGTTTCACCAACGTCAGCGTCTAGACCTTGCGGCAAAGTCTCTCGCCATGCGGGGGATGGCAACTATCGTCGTTTTTACCGCTGTATTTTCGTCCACCCGAGATCTGGTTCTCTCAGTGGCAGCGATGACGCTTGCGTGGATTGGCGTGGTTCTCGGATTCGATCTGATTGTCTCGTTGGGCTTCCCAGGTGCGACTCTACGCCCTCGGGTGCAGGGCCTCCACCTCTTTCCTGTCATGGTTCCGCTGGGGGTGGCAACAGCGCTCGGGTCGTTGACCTTGAACGTACCACGCTACTTGATCGAGGCTGAGCTCGGAGCAGCGGCTCTGGGGATCTTTTCTGCGCTCGCGTACGTGCTCGTCGTTGGCAGGCTGGTTGCTAGCGCCATTCATCACGCGATACTACCGCGTCTGGCGGTAGCCTTTGCGACCGGCGACCTGTCTGGGTACCTGCGACTGTTCTGGTGTTCGATGGGGTCCTGCCTTGGACTTGGGATAGCAACTGTTGCTCTGAGTACGATGGTCGGTGAACCGGCATTGCGCCTGGCGTACGGAGACGTCTACGCTGTACACCATCGGCTGTTCATTGCGGTCGCGGCTGCTGGGGCCTTGTCGTACCCGGGGTGGATTGTGTTTGCTGCGTTGTCGGCGGCGAAGTCCTACCGATCCGAAGCGCTGGCGCAGGTGATGTCGCTTGTGCTCGTCATGCTGAGTGGCCCATGGCTAGTCTCCAGACACGGACTTCACGGAGCCGTGAGTGTTCTCGCTTTGGCTTATGTCTCGCAGTTGCTTGTGCGTGCCTTCGTGTTGGTCAGGGTAGTAACGAGGCGGACTAGCGACGCGTAGCATCCACGACCACCTCGTCACCCGTGCATGAATCAAGCCCAAACCGCCAGCGAGCCCAAAACGCGTGTTTGAGCGTCAGCAGATGAACGCGGACGGCGCTAGTCACTGGCTGTAGCTTCAAACTCTCCCGAATCATTCCGAGGGTACGAGCGGCGGTGGTGCGCACATCGAAGTGTCGGAAACCAGCTCTGCGAAGCAGGGACGTCATCGATGCAGGGCCGAATAGAAACAAGTGTCGCGGGGGCTCAAGGCCTCGCCACTCGGTTCCGAACGCGGAATGGCTGTATCCCGCAGGATTCGGGGTTCTCAAGATGAGGCGGCCACCTGGGTGCAACAAGCGATAGCACTCGGTCATGAACGCTATTGGATCACGAACGTGTTCGATAACGTGGCTTCCAACGATGTACTTAAACCGTCTAGACGGTAGCCGTAGCTGCGTTAGATCTCCGAGGTGCGCAGTAAAGCCCGCCGCCCTTGCGCGTGCTACGCATGCAGGGTCCAGTTCTTGACCATGCACGCGCCATCCCATTCTGGCAAAAGTTGGAAGTCGTGCCCCAGACCCGAACCCAAGTTCCAGGAGATGTCCATCGCCGGGTGTGACGAGTAGGCGATCCAGCGCGTGATGTTCTCTTGCTAACCCGAGGAGACCATAGGCAACGGAGCGAGCGGCAACACCTGGTAGACAGGGCGCACTGGGCGCGTCGTGTGTGTAGTAGTTGGAGTAGGACCGCGCTAGTTCCTCGGCGCTAGGAAAAGGATGGATCCAGTGTAAGTCACACATGTGATTCATGCAGGTCAGCACGTTCCATTGCCCGGGGGACCCGAACAACCTGTCTCGCAAGCCTCGATGAAGAAAGGACCCGGAATGGCCGCACAGAACGCAGGTAGTGCCCGGAGATGAATGCATGAAGAAACTTTCGCTTGTCACGTTACGAAGATGCTCAACTACGGACGAATGGATCGAATCTCGCGGCGAGGAAGCTGGGCGATGCATGTGAGCACGCCTAGAAACTCCCACATGAGCGTGAATCGAAGTCCGTTGTGGGTGAGGCCATAGAGCGACAGAGGTGCGATGTAAGCGAGAAACATTCTCTTGCGGGAACCAGAGGCGCGAACCAAGAACAAAGCGAACAAGGTGAACCCTACAATCCCGTACGAGAAAACCAGCGTCCCAAGGCTTGAATGGAGCTCCCCTTCGACTGCGGAGTTGAACCTTTCCCATCCTCCCTCTCCCGCCCCGAGAAACAGGTATTGAGGATGGTTTATGATCCTATCGTAGCCGCGCGTCGCGAGGCCATCGTCGTGCTGTGGAGTTGCGATTCGGCTCTGCACGAGTGCGAAGAACTCGCCAGAATCTACGAACGCGTAAGTCCAAGCAGCCATGACCAGGAGCAAGGCGGCCACAGTCTTGTTGTGCACTACTGCGAGGACAAGGGCTACCACGATGGCGACAATCGCTGCTTTCGACAATGAGATCGCTGCCAAGAGAATTGCTCCGACGACGCCTAGGACGGTCCCGATGACACGTCGCCGCTGGTCAGCCGTAAGTAACAGCAGCAGACTCGCCGCCAGCAGGGCATAGTAGCCGAGCTGGTTGGGGTTGTTAAAAAATAGGTGCTGTCGTGCCCCAAACTCAGTCGAACTTACGAAGGGAACAAAGAAGACCTGGATCAGTGTCGAGCTGAGCATACCGAAGAACGTAGTTCGCACAAACGAGCTCCCGTACCTTGAGTGCAAGCTGACACACGTGAGGAAGGCTGATCCGTTGAAAACGTAGAAGAGAGGAAAAAGAAACAGTGAGTGGTCTTGCAGGAGCAGGATCCAGACTGAACTAACCACCACTACGTATGAGATAAGGATCAGAAGGACCCACGTGCCCGGGTGCGCCGGTCGGTCTGTAGGGGTGTGTGTTAGTAGGGAGAGAATGATGACAACGCATAGGATTGCGTCGCTAGGCTGTGGTTGGCCGCTTGGAAAAACGTAGAAGGGAATCAGGACCAAATGAAGGCACCAAAGGACGGCGAGTGGGCCGCTCATCGGTCGCTGAGCAGAGCTATCGTGGAGGTTCGATCCATCAGTAGGCACGTTCCTTGGTTGATCTGGAAGCGTGGAACCGATGTTCATCCATCGGAGCAGGGAGTTCCCATACCGTTGGCGGCTGTAATGCGATGTAGGGTGCAAGCTAAAGCATGCCTCCAGTTGTCTCAAGTGCGTACCACGCGGCGGTTTCGTTGAGGCCTCTGCTCACTGAATGGGTGGGAGCGTAGTCGAGTTGCGTTCTCGCCGCCGAAATGTCCGCTAGCGAGTGGCGGATGTCTCCTTGCCGAAATGGCGCGTAGTCCACGTCGGGAAATGCCTGAGCGGGACGAAGCTCGCGTAGGTTGTCGACGATCGCTGCGTACAGCTCGCGCAACGTCGTTCGCTGGCCGTAAGCTACGTTGTACACCGCTTGCGTGGCGCTTGCCGCAGCAAAGGCGGCTCGGAGGTTTACCTGCACGACGTTGGAGATGTAGCAAAAATCGCGACTGGTTTCGCCGTCGCCGTAGATGGTACAGCGCTTGCCGTCGAGCAGCAGTGCGAACCACTTGGGCATCACCGCCGCATACGCTCCGTTGGGGTCTTGGCGGCGCCCGAAGACGTTGAAATAGCGTAAGCCGATGACCTCTAGTCCGAAGTGCTGCTGAAACGTGTGAGCGTACATTTCGCAGACGCGCTTGGTGACGGCGTAAGGGGACAGCGGGGTCCCGACGTGAGCCTCGGTCTTGGGCAGGCCCGGGTGGTCGCCGTAGACCGAACTCGACGAGGCGTAGACGAAGCGCTGAACTCGTTCATCTCGTGCAGCGACGAGCATGTTCAAGAACCCGTTGGTGTTGACGTCGTGAGTAGTGATCGGGTCCGCGATGGATCTGGGAACCGAGCCCAGTGCGGCCTGGTGAAGCACCAACCGAACGCCGCGACACGCTCGCTTGCACGTCTCTAGATCGCGGATGTCGCCTCGGATGAACTCGAAGCGCCCGGCGCCCGGTCCGCTAGCGCGAGCGACCGCGTCGTCCAAGTTCGCCTGGTAGCCCGTCGAAAAGTTGTCGAGACCGACGACGTCTTGTCCGAGTTGTAAGAGAGTCTCTACCAGGTTCGAGCCGATGAACCCAGCGGCGCCGGTTACTAGCCACTTCGCTTGCGACGTGGGTAAGAGTTCGCGGAGATTCTCCATGGGGGCCGGCGAGTATAGTTGAACCGCGCTCGAGCGATACCCTCATCCATGGGACCGCTGATTCTCTGTGCGCCAAACGTCGTCGTCACGCTGTGGTGCCCGTCACTCGCGCACGCACCGCCCGCAACACCTCGTCGGCACGAAGTCGGGTCTGCTCCAGGGTGCCGTCGTTGTCGATCACGTAGTCGGCGAGGGCCCGTTTGTCGTCGAGAGACCACTGGGCTTCGATACGCGCGCGCGCTTGCGCCTCTGTCCAGCCGCTGCGCGTGATCGCACGCTCGACCTGCAGGCGCGGACTCGTCGCGACCAGCACCACCGGCCGCAGGCGCTCCTGCAAGCCGTTCTCGAACAACAGGGGGACCTCGTAACACACGAGTTCGGTGTTCTGCTTTCGCAACTCGTCCAACCTGGCTTCGAGCAGGCGGGCCACTTCGGGGTGAACGATGGTGTTGAGCGTCGCCAACTGCTCACGGTCATCGAACACCCGTTTGGCGAGGAGTGCGCGGTCGAGCACTCCGTCGTGTGAGAGTATCCCCGTGCCGAAGTGGTCGACGATTCGCGAGAGCGCCGGGCTGCCCGGGACGACGGCTTGTCGCGCCAACACATCCGCATCGATCACGGGCACGCCTCGACGGCGGAAGCGGTCAGCGACCACGCTCTTGCCCGACGCGACGCCGCCTGTGAGTCCAAACACGTGCATGCCTGGCGATTGTGCGCCGCGGGGGCGCCGAACGACAATTTCGCAGCCGGACCACGGGCCGCTGTTGGAGCGGGTGGAGTGACGCCCGGTCTGGGGTTGCCACGGCGCGGGTGGCGTGACACTCACGCTGAACCGATGTTGCGCCCCATTTCGCTCTTGTTCGGTTGCGCGGTGTTTCTAGCGTGCGAGCTCGCTTGGGGGCAGGGCCAGCGCCCGACCTGTGAAGGGGGAGTGTACGCTGCGTGGACGTTTCATGCTGGGGCCCCCGTGAGTGAACCTGTTGCGCTTAGTGCGGACGGCACCATCGCGGTGTCCACTCACGAAGGTTACGTTCACGCTCTGACCTCTGAGGGTGCGCTGGCTTGGAGTTACACGGTCGACGCTGGAGTGGTCTCCGGGGTGCAACGCGCGGGGAGTAACCGTTTCATGGTCGCGAGTTACGCCAAGAGTGTCTACTCGATCCGCTCGAACGGCGAGCCCCACTGGGTATTTCGTGCGAAGTATCGCCCCGAGCGAACGGCGGTCTTCGAAGAGCGCGGCGTGTTTTTCTTTTCGAGCGGCCGCAGTCTGTTTGCGCTTTCGTCTCGGGCAGGCATGTTGTGGGGCGCAGGGCTGGGCGCGAGAGTTCGCTCCCGTTTGCACGTCGACCGAGAAGGCGCGGTGTGGATGCTGACGACGGACGGACGCGTGCATCGCTTGCGTACGCCCTACTTTCACCAGAGTTGGGAGCTGACGGACGCCTCGAGCGCACAGCTGGTTGGAGTGTTGGAAGACGGCGCGTTGCTCGTGGACGCAGGCGAACTCCGTTGGTTGGGGCCCGAGGGAACGCCGAGGTGGGCAACAGCGGGTGTCGCTTCGGCAGCGGTAGCTCGGCCGAGTGAGCGCAGCGCCTGGGTGGTAACCCAGGACGAACGAGGGCGCCTGACATGGCTCACGGGGCGCACGGGCAAGGCTAGCGGCGAGCACCGTGTTTCGGATGCTTCTGGTAGTCTCATCGGAGTTGCTGCCGATCGCGCGATACTTTCAGACGGGTCTGGCCGCGTGGAACTCGTGGACAGACGTGGGAGACGCGGTGCTTGTCGGGTCGGGCACGCCGCGGCGTTGAGCCCCGCGTTCGATCGAAAGCGCGGTCAAGTGGTGGTTGCTACGGGTGATGGGAAGGTGATGGGGATACGTTTCGAGGAGGCACCGCGTTGAGCTTCAAAGCTCGTCTTGCCCGTTTGCCTGCTGCGCGCAACGCTGAGGTGAGGCCAGGCGCTGCGAGTGCACGCGCAGGGGAGGCTGCTCCAACGACGGAACTCGAACAGCTCAAGTGTCGGTTGAACTCCGCCCTGTCGCCGCTCGGTGATGCTGACGCCTCCCGAGTGCTGCAGAGTCAGCAGTCCGAACGCGCTGCCGCGGGACGCACGCCGCACTTCGAACGCATGGGATTCGTTCTACGTGACACGCCTTCGGGGAGCGTTTGGACTCGACGAGTGCACCTCGATCGAGTCCATGAGGTGGGGCGGTTGCGGGTTGATGCGGCGCTCGAACTCGATCCGCGCGTGATCGCTTTGCTGGCGCTCGACTCGAAACTGGCCGAAGTGAGTTTCGAGCGTCCGTTGATACTGGACACGGAAACGACGGGTTTGGGTGGCGCGGGCAGTCTTGCGTTTCTCGTCGGGACGACCAGCGTGGAGGCGCGCTGTCTGGTCGTCGATCAGTACCTGCTGGAAGGCCCCGAGCAGGAGCCAGCCATGTTGGACTGCCTCGATGCACAGCTTGCTCGGTCGAGTGTGCTCGTGAGCTTCAACGGCCGATCCTTCGACTGGCCGCTGCTGTGTGGTCGGTACGTGATGAATCGGCGTCCCACGCCTCGTCAGTTGCCGCACGTCGACTTGTTGCACGTTGCGCGGCGGGTGCACGGGCACCGCTTGCGCCGCTGCACGTTGAAACACCTGGAGACCGAGGTTCTGGGGTTCGAACGTCATGGAGATCTCGACGGCGCCGAGGTCGCCGCGACGTACCTGCACTACCTGCGCGGTGGTGACGCGGCGCCGCTGGAGAGGGTCGTCGCGCACAACGAGTGGGACGTGGTCTCGACGGCGCTGTTGCTTGGTTTGTACTCGAAGTCCGAAGCGCTGCTCGCCGACAGCGACGTGATCGGTTTGGCGCGCACTTTCAAGCGAGCTCGAGCCCTGCCCGACGCCAAACACGCGGCCGATCTCGCGGTGAAAGCAACGGGGGATCCGTTGGCGCTGAAGTTGCGTGGCGAAGTTCACAAGGTGCTCGGCGATCGCCTTGCGGCGCTTGCGGACTGGGAACTCGCGAACGAACAGATCGACGACCCCGACTTGCGCCTTCGCCTGGCGAAACTCTACGAACACTTCTGCGGGCGCCCGAGCGACGCGCTCACGCTCCTAGAGCGCGGTACGCCCGAGCGCGCGAGTGACCACGAGCGGCGCGTCGCCAGACTTCGCCGCCGCATCCAGAAGCCATGACGCCCCTCGCTTAGATGCCGGTCACCTGCGTGGAAGAGTGAGTCATCTCGGGCGTCACTCGCGACGCAAGTTCGGCCAACGGGTAGGGATTTCGAGGCGCCGATCGAACCCTGGGCGTCCACGATCGGAGTCGGCCGTATCTCTCCAAATGCGGACGACGTGCGACTGACGCGGCTGTCCAGTCGGAGTGCACGCGAGGCGACCTGGCGCGCCACAGCCTGCTATATACGCGCCCCAAATGGCTTACGACCACCGCACGATTGAACCCCGCTGGCAGAAGTACTGGGACGACAACCATACGTTCGCCACTGAGCGACGAGACGGTCACCCGAAATACTATGTGCTGGACATGTTCCCGTACCCATCGGGCCATGGTCTGCACGTTGGGCACCCTGAGGGCTATACCGCGACGGACATCATCGCTCGCTCTAAGCGCATGCAGGGCTTCGACGTGCTTCACCCGATGGGGTGGGACGCCTTTGGTCTGCCTGCGGAGCAGCACGCCATCAACACGGGCACTCACCCGGCGGTGACCACGGCCGAGAATATCCAGACCTTTCGGCGACAGCTCAAGAGCCTCGGGTTTTCGTACGACTGGTCGCGTGAAGTGGACACGACGGACCCGTCTTATTTCCGCTGGACCCAATGGATCTTCCTGCGCCTGTTCGAAAAGGGTTTGGCTTTCCAGAACGAAATTCCCGTCAACTGGTGTCCAGAGTTGGGCACGGTGTTGGCCAACGAAGAAGTGGTGGACGGGAAAAGTGAACGGGGTGGTCACCCCGTGGTGCGTCAGCCCCTGCGTCAGTGGCAGCTCAAGATCACGGCCTACGCCGACCGTTTGGCGGAAGAGCTCGAGCCGCTCGACTGGCCAGAAACGAAACTCAAGCAGCGCGACTGGATCGGTCGCAGCGAGGGTGCTGAGGTGCGCTTTCCCATCGAAGGACGCGACGATCACTTGGTCGTCTACACGACGCGTCCCGACACGCTGTTCGGCGCCACCTACATGGTCATCGCTCCCGATCATGAATTGATGCTGGAGCTGTGTGCGCCTGAGAAACGTCAAGAGGCCCAAGCGTACGCGGAAGCCGCCGCGCGAAAGAGCGACATGGAACGCACCGCGGCCACCAAAGAGAAGAGTGGCGTCTCCCTCGGTGCCAACGCGATCAACCCGCTGACGGGCGCGGCCATACCGATCTACACGGCGGATTACGTACTCGGGAGCTACGGCACGGGCGCGATCATGGCAGTCCCTGCCCACGATACCCGCGACTTCGAGTTCGCCACCGCGTTCGGCTTGCCAATAACCGAGGTCGTGAGCCCGGATGGATCGCTACATGATGCTCTGTCGGAGGCCTATACCGAGCCCGGCGTGGCCGTGCGCAGCGGTCAGTTCGACGGCCTGAAGACTGACGAGTTCAAGGCCAAGATGATCGAACACCTCGAGGCCGAGGGACTGGGGAAGCGGCAGGTCAACTACAAGCTGCGCGATTGGGTATTCTCACGGCAGCGGTTTTGGGGTGAACCCATCCCCATCTACTTTCCAGTACAAACGAGTGGCGATCCTCGACGCGGAGATGCGTACGCCATCGACTATGGTCGTCCGATTGCCGTCGACGACTCGGAACTTCCGCTGAAGTTGCCGCAGCTCGACGACTATCAGCCCACGGGCGATCCGCAGGGGCCTCTCAGCAAAGCGCTAGAGTGGCGCTTCTTTCAGAAAGACGGCAGCTGGTACGCGCGCGAAACGAACACGATGCCCCAGTGGGCAGGTTCGTGTTGGTACTACTTGCGTTATCTCGATCCCACCAACGCGAACGAGATTTTCAGCCAAGAAGCGTACGACGCATGGATGCCAGTCGATCTCTACGTCGGTGGCGCTGAGCATGCGGTGCTGCACCTGCTGTACGCTCGTTTCTGGCACAAGGTGCTCTACGACTTGGGCGTCGTGAAACACTCCGAACCGTTCACGAAGCTCGTGCACCAAGGCATGATCTTGGGGCAAAGCTTTCGCTTTTTCGCGACCGTGGGTGATGATGGCAAGGTCGTGCAAGCCTACGCCTACAACGATGCCAACGTGACTCCCGGCCCAGAGAAGGGCACGTGGGTGCACGCACAGTCGGGAGAGCGCCTGGTACCACAGGTGTTCGGTGGTCGAGTGAACTTCAGAGGTGGCAAGCCCGTGCATCCCGAATACGATGTCGAGGTCGACACCATCGCGGAGAAGATGGCCAAGTCACGCGGCAACGTCGTCAATCCCGACGACGTCGTCGACGAGTTCGGCGCGGACTCATTGCGCATTTACGAGATGTTCATGGGACCGCTCGAGCGCACCAAACCGTGGCAAACGTCGGGCATCATCGGGGTGCGCAACTTCTTGGATAAGGTGTACGCCGTAGCGACGCGATCGCTCAGCGACGACGCACCGGGGGAGCGCACTGCGAAGTTGTTGCACCGAACGATCAAGAAAGTGACTGGGGACATCGAGGGTCTGCGGTTCAACACCGCCGTCAGCCAGATGATGATCTACGTCAACCACCTGCACAGCTTGGACAACCCGCCGAAGGAAGCGATCAAGGGGCTGCTGCTCTGCTTGTCACCGTTTGCTCCGCACCTGGCGGAAGAGCTGTGGCAGCAAATCGGTCAACCCGTACCCATCGCTGCGCAAGCCTGGCCTGCTTGGGACGAGAGTTTGTGTGAGGACGAAACCGTCGAAATGGCGGTACAGATCAACGGCAAGGTGCGCTCGAAGGTCGTTCTCGCGAAGACGGCGACGGAAGACGACGTGCGTGAGCTCGTCTTGCAGGATCCCAAGGTCCAGGCCCAACTCGAAGGCAAAGGCCTGAGAAAACTGATCTACGTGCCGGGTCGTATCGTGAACCTGATCATCAAGTAGGGCCTCTTGCCCGCTGGGCGGTGATCGTTGCAACCTGGCCTCAGTTCCAACGGAACCCCGTCGGGAGTGTTTCGGGGTGGGCCAACAGTCACGCAGTTTCGGGAAACTCGCGGCGAGCCAGTTTTTGGGGCTGGGTCATCGACAGGGCTTCTGCTAGCCTGACCGGCCCTCGAATCGGGCTGCGAGCGCCCATGCGAATGGCCTCGCTGACAGTTTCGGTGCGATCGTAAATCCGGAATCCAGCCCGCGCCCCCAGGTCCTGCTGGCGAGGCCCCGTTAAATCCTCAAATCCCTTGTGATACTGTTTCGTCGAAAATGATCACGGTCGGTTGCGCAGGGTTCGCGGTTCCCGCGACCCGCTACTTCAAAGAGTACGACTTCGTCGAGATTCAGGAAACGCATCGTGCGGTGCCTGGACCTGGAACCATTCGACGATGGCGGCGCGAAGCGCCCAGCGGGTTCGAGTTCGCGTTGGTGGGACCGCGCGAGCTAGGGCAAGAGAGTTTCAAGTCGGGTGCGCTGGTGCCGAGTGCCATGGACATTCTCAACGACGTGGCGGGCAAGTTGGAATCGCGCATGGCGATCTTTCTCGCGCCTCCCGACTTCGCGCCCTCGCGCGGAAACAAAGCGTCGCTCAAGGAGTTCATCGCGGCCATCAAAGAGCACTTCGACACGGTGGTGTTCGACTTGGGCTCGCAGTGGGAGCCCGGCGAGGCTGACGCGTTGGCGGCGGACACGGGGAGTATCGCGGCACGCGACCCGTTGCAGCATGGGGCATCGGAACGCGAGGTCGCTTACTATCGCCTACCTGGGCCGGCAGGACACAAGTCTCGCTACGAAGATCCTGCGATCGAGCGCCTCGCCGAGATCGCCCGAGCCGCCGAACACGAACGGGCACATTACGTGTTCACCAACGTCGACATGTTTGCGGACGGTAAGCGGTTCAAGAAGGCCATGGGGCTCTAGCCGGGCAGCGTGGTCGCGAACTCTCGTTCGGGACGTGCGCCAGCGCGTCCGCAGCGTAGCCCCAGGGCGCTCACAGGGGCACCAAACGGGAGCGTTGGCTGACGGCGACCTCAGCGACGCGCGAGCGTTCACCGTCGAGTACGAATGGCAGTTCCCGCCGTTCACCTCGAAAACGAATCTTCAGTCTGCCCCGCACGACGTCGCCCGGGCCTCCCGTGCGCACGACTTCGACGCCGTACTTGCCAGGCTTGGCGCCACGCAAGGCAAGACCCTCCGCGCGTGAGCTGAGCACATCCCGGGCGCTGATCACCGCGTGTGTCGGCGCGCCGAGCCATGAGACCCGAAACCCGTCCGGATGGAGCAGGACGAGATCCAGATCGTCAGCGCCTCCTTCCCACTCCGCTTCCACCTGGAACTCGCCGTTCAACACTTCTTCGAAGTTGGCTCCAGCGCGAGATTCGGCGGCCCGGCGCACGGCTGCTTCGGCACCGTCGCGGAGTTCGGACGCCAGTTGGTCCCAACCCAGGCGACGCGCGCAGTTGGTTGCGGCGGACAACGAGTCCGCATCATCCGTTCTCAGTTGACTGACCGAGATCAAGTGTCGGCAACTGCGCTCGTTGCGATTAGCCCAGCTGAACGCTCGCGCCAGTCTCCATTGGGCGCGGTGATCGCCTGGCCGCACGTCGACCACGCTACCGAGGATGCGAATCGCCAGGGCGCGGTTGCCCGCCTGCGCGGCGAGATCGGCTCTCGCCGTGAGTGCGTCTGGGTCCAGCGGGTCTTTCTGCGACCACCGCTCTGCGAGTTCTGAAGCGCGACTGAAATCGCCTGCGCTGACGTAACCCGCGTAGAGTGCTTTCAGCGCGGCGCGACTTTCGGGTTCGTCTCGCAAAGCGGCTTCGAGTTTCGACAGCCCTTCTGTCGAAGCCTGTGCGCCCGCAGTTACCGTGCCGACCGTCTCCCAAACGCGACGCATCGGCACCATGGCGGGCCGCCGCCGAGCGGGTGGAGGCGGCGCGAAGCGTTGCTCCTCGCGTTGCCCGCACTCCATGGCGCACAATAGATCACCCGGGTCGCATGCGCACTGCGAGCGCCGCGGCGACCGCGCGCGTTTGGGCTTCTGAGCGATCGGAGCACTCTTGGCCACACCACCGCCAGCGCCGCTCCACTCGTCGTCCCAAGCGTCTCGCGGCGCACCTGCCGAGCTGGCGGGAGGACGAGAGCTCCCGCTCGCCACCGCAGTCAGCTCGCTCACGCCTTCGCTGGTCACGCTCTCGTCCTCACCTGTCCAGATCGCGGCCGTACGCTGGTTGTCGAGGCCGAACGCCTGGAACATCGCGGGGCTCTCGAGCACGAGCAGCGATGTGTAGCGACTAGCCACGTTGAAACGCTCGGAGAGAGCGATGGCTCGGGTCTTCGCGGCGTGGTCGCTCTGTCGTTCTAGCTCGGCAATCTGCGTGGCCGCGTACTCCCGTTGTACGAACGCGTTTCCTGCTGCCGACGTCGCCTCTAGTTCCAAGTCGAAACTGCGTTCGAAGGGCTCTCCTGCGAGAGTGCCCGTCAGCTTCAATACCCCCGTCAAGCGATCGGCATCCATGCGCGCTACCACGATGTGTTCGCTTCCCGCGGCGATCGACCCCAGGGTGCTGGGCGCGACGCGTGTCAGACCGAGTGGCAGTTCCAGCCTGACGTCTCTCAGAACGTTTCCGTAGCTCGCGCTCAGCGCATCATAGGCTGCCTCCGAGACGCTTTGTCCAGGTGTGTACGTCAGCAGCACGCCGCCCGCGGCCTGGGTTGCGGCTCGTAGCGCTGCGGTGTCGGAGTTGCTTCCAACGGTGACGGCAGTGAGAGTCGTGTCGTCGTCGATCACCCGTTGCACTTCGTTCTGGATCAGCCCGGGCAAGATGGCTCCCACGGTCGGGGTGCCATCCCCGACGTAGACGATACGAGTCGCTCGTCCTGGTGAACGCCCTGCGAGCTTCTGCGCCGAGTTCAGGGCGTGCACCAAGTCGCTCGCGCCCTCGGGCGTTTGCCCTTCGAGGAAGCTTCGGGCACGGCGCGCCACGTCCACGGACGCGGGGCGCAGGGGATCCGAGCTTTCGTCACATACCGAGTCACAGGCGAGGACCGCCACTGCGTCGCGCGGGTCCATCTCGGTGATGAACTTTTCGACGAAATCCATGGCGCGGCGGTACTGCTCACCGAACATCGAGCGACTGCGGTCGACCACCAACACGTAGCTACGTCGTGTGTCATCCACGGCGGGCGGTAGTTGGGGACTGACCGACAGGGCTACGTACGCCGCGTTCTGCTCGGATGGCGGCAGCCCGGTCGAGGGGTGCAGTTCGCTCGCGCGGTAAGCCCACACACGCAGTTCCGCATCTGAGCCCTGAAACTCGATTCCGATGTCGCCTGCGGGCACGAAGTCGCGTTCGTGCATCGACAGCCGCTCGCGCCTCAGCTCGCTGCCGTCGAGCTGGTCCGCAGCTGCGGTCGACAGCGGAGCTCCGCTGAAGTCCAACGTCCCACGGTGTCCGATCACCTGAGCGTCGAAGCTGAAGTCTGCGACGCGTGTGGTGCCGCTCGGGTCGTGCGGCAGAGGATAACTGTAGCGTCGCGACGAACCCGACTTCGGCAGTCTTTCCGTGTAAGTGAGGATGATGCGCCGCTCTCCACGCTTGGGGATCGGAAAGATGCGCAGCTCGAAGCTGCCCCCGCGCTGCCATTCGAGGAGTGCTGGGTCCTTCCACGGGCCAGGCACCCACACGATGTCGTCTTTGCGCTGAGCAGGCTTCTTGCTCGAATTCACGATGGCGCCGCGCCAAATTTTCGCCGCGCGTTCACGGTCCACGAATGCGCCCTCCTCCCAGTGTCCGTCTACTTCGAGTGCCAAACGCTCGATGCTCGCGTGAGGCGGAAGGGGAAAACGATAGATGCCCTCCAGAACATCATCGCTGTGGTTGGTGAAGGTTTGGTGGACCTCCGTGCGCGCCATGTCTTCGGCGATTCGAACTTTCACGGACTGGCGGGTGAGGGTCACGGCCCCCTTGCGTTCGAGCTCTTCACCTGGCTTCTTCGCACGCAGTTCACCTAGCCCACGAGGCAGAGGCTCAGTAGGTTCGTCGGCGGAAAACTCACGATCGCCCCAGGAAAGAGCACGAGAGAGTTGCAGTGTGGCTTCCGAACGCGGCGCCGAACCATCAGCAGGGAGTGCGCCCGAGGACCCTGCGGCAACGATGACGCTGCGCCCCTCGACGTCGTGGAGGCGCACCGCGCCGCGACTGACGACGACTGAGTCACCCGCTGCGCCTACGCTGAGTGAAAACTTGGTTCCGAGTACTTCGGCACGACCATGAGGAAGCTCGAAGGTGGCCACGCTCGCGGGGTCGTGAGCGATGTCTGCGATCAGCTCACCCGATAGCAAGCTCGCGTGTCGTCCTGTAGAGGCGTCGAGACGCAGGCGAGTATCGCGGTCGAGCACGATACTGCTACCGTCCGACCATCGCAGGCGGGCTCGTGTTCGCTCGTCCGTGCGTATCAGCGTGTCTCTCGCGATGACCGTGCCCGGGGTTATCGCGCGGCAGTGGTCGCCATCGAGGTTACATTGCTGTAATCCATCGTCACTGCCGAATGCCCGTGCGACGTCACTGACGGTAGCTGTCCATTCGCCCGCGTTGGCGGCTGCGGGAGTCTCAGACTGCGCGACGTCCTTTTGGCGAGAGGGGGCGGGAAGTAGCCACAGGACCACGAGCAGCAGCGCCGCGAGGCCGGTGGTCATGACCGCGCCTGCAACTCGACGTTCTCGGCTCGTCAACCACTCGAACGCAGCGGTCGGAGGCACGGACGGCGTCGACGCGTCGTGGACATCGGGGTCCGCTGGCTGTTCGTCGTCGGAACGTACACCAGCCGAGTTCGGGCGGTTTGACATCATTTCGCTATCGCCACGGGGCGCGGAGTCTTCGGGGGAGGACGTTGCTTGGCCCCGTTCAGGTAATTCGAGGGATGCGACTGCAGCCCGCACTCGCTCACTGAAGTCTTCTGGGTGAACGTAGTCGTCGCCCGCCGCCCGAACCGAGTCCAGTCGCTGTTGGATGTCGAAGAGCAAGTCCCGACATGCGTCACAATCCTCGACGTGAGCCTCCAGCGAAGTCAGCAACGACGGGTCCAGAGACGACGCACCACGCGCATTCTCGGAGTCCTGAGTTTCTTCATCGACGAATTCCGAAAGGTTCTGCTTGACGAGTTCACAGCAAGTTGGTCGTTCGTTCATACGGGCTCCGTGGGGTTCAACAGATTTCTCAGCTTGCACAGGCCCCGCGACACGCGCTTGCGCGCCGTCACTGCCTCGACGTCGCTAGCCAACGCCAATTCCGCGAAGGAAAGCTCGCCGACGTAGCGCAGCAGGACTGCTTCACGCTCCGTGGGTCGGATTTGCTCCAAAGCAGTGCGCGCCTCGGTGGCCTGCTGCTGACGAATTAGTCGTTCATCTGCAGCGCGCGTGGGGGGCGGGGAGGAAACGACGTGCAACAGCTCGGCTCGTCGCTTTCCCTGCCTGAGGTGTTTCAGACACTTCTTGCGCGCAATGCCGAGCAACCATGCTTTGACGCTGCCATCCGAGCGATAACTCGCCCACGCTCGATGAGCGCTGAGCAGCGTTTCCTGAGCCAGCTCTTCGGCATCGGCTTGGTTCCCGAGCATGGCCATGCAAAGCTTCCCGATACAGCGACCGTAGTGAACGGCGCACAATTCCGTGGCCAGACCCAGCTGATTGCGACCGAGGGCGTGCTCCACGACGGCCTCGGGTGATTCCTCGCGTTTGGCGTCCATTGTGGGGGTGACGTCGGTGGTGCTTGTTTTCGAGGCTGCGGTAGCCCGTGCTTCGGCAGGTAATGACGTCACTGTTGCTCCGACGGCCGCAGTTGCTGCGGTTGAAGTACATGTTCCCCAACTCCCCGATCTGTGACCACGGATGTGAAGAAAGTTCGGTCGGTTCTCGATCGGCGGCAGCAGTGGGCAGCCGGGTACTCGTCGTTTCGCAGGCCCATGGGCGTCGAACGCGGCACATCGGCATCGCTTACACCCCCGGCGAGGTCTTCGAGCGTCTTCGAGATCGCTCGCAAAATGTGAATTGGCCCCGACTCAATCGAGCCGAGGCCAATTCGTACGCGCCGAATGCTACTTGGCGTTCGGCTTACAGCACGCGCGACGTCAGTTGACGTTGTACAGGCCGTAACAGGCGTAGGTGCAGGTTCCGTCCCCTTCGAAGCGGCCTAGCGGATCTTCGTCACTGCCGCCATCGGCATCTCCACCGCTCATGGGGATGAACGGCGCGTTCGCGCAGTAGAGCGCTACTTCCAGCTCTGGGCTGGTGCCTTCCATGGTGGCTTCAGCGAAGCAGAAGTCGAAGTCGCCCGCGGGGTCCTCGCTGATGCCGTCTTCGCCCAGCCGACCCGCGATGCAGCCACGCAGCGTTGCGAACTGGTTCGAGCAATCCTCGTCACACGAGCAGTCCTCGTGAGCGGCCATGCAATCCATTTGCATGCAGGTTTCGCAGTCGTCGGTGGATGGATCAGGCAACGTACACTCACCCCCGTTCGACGAGTCGTCCACGGTGGTCATGTCGTCGGTCGTGTCGTCATCGGTCATGTCGTCCGCGCCAGCTTCAGGGGACGCATCGTCAGTCATGTCGTCCATGGTGCTGTCGTCGGTCGTGCTGTCGTCAGCACCCGCTTCGGGGGCCGTGTCGTCGTCGGTCGAATCGTCGTCGGTCGGATCATCCGCCATGTCGTCGGTCGTGTCGTCGTCGTCGTCGGTCGTGTCGTCGTCGTCGGTCGTGTCGTCGTCGAGGTCATCCTCGTCGAAGTCGCGTTGTTCGTCGGCCATCAGATCATCGTCTTCGCCGTCCCCCTCCGAGACCTCGACTGTGCAGCCCGCGGCCACCAGCGCACCCAATCCAACAAAAAGCAAAGTCTTCCAAGCCTTCATTACAATCTCCTCAAGATGACGCGTCTAAGAGGCGAACCATATCGGAAGTCGACGGGGATCGCCCTGCATGCAGTTATACCTACGAGCTTCGCTCCTCGGAAATTCCTCCGGGCAGTTTGCTGCCAGCTCGTCGGGCGCGCTAGCCGAAGAGCCCGGCGGGCAGGACTGACGAATGCTCTTTGAATGGCGCTCGATTCGGCTGTCGACGTGCGTCCTATGCCGAGGATCTCGCAGCACGCGCGGTCTCTCGAAAGGGGAGAGCCTGCTCCAACCACAGTGGAGTACCCTGCGGCCCGCGGGTCGGCTGGGTTGAGGCAAGCTTGCCGTGGCTGGCCCCGATCACCGATCCTGCGCGCTGCGCAAACTTCGATTAGACGAAATTCATGGCCAAGATTCTCCACATCGAGGACGACCCCGCGAACCGCCTGCTCGTCCGCAAAATCCTCACTCCCGCTGGCCACGAAGTGATCGACGCCGCTGACGGCATGGAAGGGATCAAACTGGCTGTGGCAAACCCGCCAGACTTGGTGCTCGTGGACATCGCGATTCCAGGCCTGAACGGGTACGAGGTCACGCTGCGGTTGAGGGCGGAAGCGAAGCTGGAGACCGTTCCGATCGTGGCGATCACGGCAGAAGGAAGCCGCGACGACAGCTTGGCGGTAGGCTGCACGGGCTTCATCGAGAAACCCATCGATGCGCGCAAGTTCGCTCAAACCATCGGCGGTTATCTGGGGGGCGCAAAGGAGTCTGGCGGGCGCGAGGTCGAGCAGAATCTCCGCAAGCAGAGTCAGCAGATCGTCGCGCACCTCGAAGAGAAGTTGATGCAGCTCGAGAGCGCCAACGAGCGCTTGGTACAGCTCGACCAAGCGCGCAAGGAGTTCTACCGCAACGTATCTCACGAGCTATCCACTCCAATGACGCCCATCGTGGGCTACGTCAGGCTGTTGCTCGATGGCGAGTTGGGGGAGATCAATCCATCACAGTCCAAAGCGCTCACCGCCATCGAAGAGTGTGCGGCGCGGCTTCGTGGCTTGATCGACAACCTGCTGGACGTGACTGCGATCGAGACGGATCGCATGCGGTTCGTGTTCAAGGACTACGATCTGGGCACGTTGGCTCAAGGCATCATGTCGCGTTGGTTCAAGGAGTTCGAAGCGCACAACTTGCGCGTGGCTTTCGACCTCGCTCCTGGACCGATGCCTGGCCTCGGCGATCCAGAGCGTCTGGGGCGGGCCTTCGACCAACTGATCGACAACGCCGTCAAGTTCACGCCTGCTGGCGGGACTGCGTACATCAAGGTCGGCCCCCACTCCGACGACTACTACGAAATCCGTGTCTCGGATTCGGGCCCTGGTGTCCCCGAGGAAGTGCGAACGCGGATCTTCGAACCATTCTTTCAAGCAGACGGTTCGGTCACGCGATCTCACGGCGGCGCAGGCGTCGGATTGGCCGTCGTGCGTGGCGTTGCCCAGGGGCACTCAGGCAGCGTGCGACTCCGCTCACCGACCTCCGACGAGGTGGACGGGCAAGTGCTAGGCGGCGCGAGTTTCTCGCTGCTGTTTGCCAAGCACGCGCGCAGCGTTCAGCCGCGGTTGACCTGAATTCATGACGAAATCGTCGATTTACCTCGACTACAACGCGACCGCACCTCCGCTACCCGAAGTGGTCGACGAGATGGCGCGCGTGGCGAAGAGCCACTGGGGCAATCCGTCTAGCGTTCACCAAGCTGGGCGGAACGCTCGCGGCATCTTGGAGTCCACCCGGGAGGAGTTGGCCGCGCTGATCGGGTTTGACGCGCGCGATGTCATCTTCACGGCGAGCGCGACCGAGGCGAACAACATGGCGCTGGGTGACGCGCGCGTGCTGATGTTGACGCGCCTAGAGCACCCGAGCGTGACCAAGCGAGCCGACGCGCTGGGCGCGGAGGGAGACGCCTCCGCAGCGGCAGCGCTGCACTGGTTGTCGAGCGAAGGCGGACGGCTCACCGCCGAGCTGGTGCGCACGCACTTGGCGGTATGTGACACGCCCAGCGACGTCGTGGTCGCGGTCTCAGCCGCCAACCACGAGACGGGGGTGATCCAGCCCATCGCTGAAATTGCTGCTGTAACCCGCGAGTTCGGCGCACGTCTGCACGTGGACGGCGCTCAGTGGCTAGGCAAAGGCGAGCCGTGGCAGTTGGCCTGCGCGGACTCGCTGTCCGTCAGCGCGCACAAGTTGGGAGGCCCGAAGGGGATCGGTGCGCTGGCGTTTCGCGGTCGTCCCCCTCGGCCGTTGTTGTTAGGGGGCGGACAGGAGCGGGGGATCCGTCCCGGGACCCAAGACGCTGTGTTGGCCAGTGGGTTTCGAGTGGCACTAGCGTACTGTCGAGACGCCCACGTGCGTCGCGCGCCGCTGGCCGAGTTGCGCGACCGACTGGAGAAAGCGCTCGCGGGGAGGGCAGAGATCAACGGCGCGGGAGCGCCGCGATTACCACACGTCAGCAATCTCTCGTTTGGTGACTTTCCCGGCCCGGAGTTGGCCGCGGCCCTCGATCTGCAGGGCATTTGTGTGTCGAGCGGTAGCGCCTGCAGCGCGGGTACGAGCGAGCCGTCTCCAGTGATCACCGAGATGCATGGCCGAGAACGGGCACTCAGCGCGGTGCGCTTCAGCCTGGGGGAAGGAACTGACGCCGAGCAGGTCGACACCACGATTGCCGCGGTGTTGCGCGTACTTGGGGAGTGATCCTTTGCGCTCGTCCCCGGTCACTAGAAGGATCGTCGCGTAGTTCAGATAAGACGCGAGACTACGTGCCTATCTATCGGAAATTACTTATTAATCAGCGTCGCTCAATGGGCTGCGCGTGAATATAGTCAGTGTATTCTATTCAATGGACTGCGTGCGCTGGCGTTGTGTTTCGTACAGCGCGATCGCGACGGCAACTGATGCGTTGAGGGAGTCGATCGACTTGGGCATCGCGAGTCTTGCCAGATGATCGCAAGTGCGGCGAACTCCTTTGCTCAATCCTGCACCCTCGCTGCCGACGGCGATCAGCACGGGCCCACGTAGATCCAGCTGCTCCAGGCGCGTCTCTGCTTGGCCGTCCAGGCCGATTACTACAAATCCCTGCGCCTTCGCAGCCCCGAGGGACGACACCAGCGATGAAACCCTGCAAAGCTCTGCATGTTCGATGGCGCCCGCCGAGGCGCGGAAGGTGGCGGGCGTCAGTGGCGCGGACGCGTTTTGCGGCCACACCACCGCGGCTCGTGCGAGACCCACCGCGCTTCGAATCACCGCTCCGAAGTTTTGCGGGTCTACGATGCCATCGAGCGCGACGATCAGGCCGGATGATGATGAAAGCACGCTATCCCAGGGCTGGATCTTCAGCTCAGGCGCGTACAGGGCAACCCCTTGGTGCTGGCCGCCCCGCGCGATGCGGTCCAACGTCGAACGCGACACTTCCTCGACGCTGACTCCCTGGTCGAGCGCGAGCTTCCTCAGTCCGGCAAGACGTGTGGAGGCCTGCTGCAGGTACACCCCGGTCAACGCACGGCCATGTACGCGCAGGGCCTCGCGCACGGGCTGGATCCCGATGACGAGGCGTGGAGTAGCAGAGGAGGTCGTCATCCCGTCACGAGCGTGGGCGCAAGCGCTCGCTGAATTTCAGCTACGATGCCCTGCGCAGCTTTCGAAGGATCTGGGGCGCTTCGAATTGGACGCCCTACGACGAGCAGGCTCGCTCCCTGAGCTATCGCTTCTGCGGGCGTTCCCGTGCGTTTTTGGTCACCCAGCGCTGCGCCTTGTGGGCGAATGCCTGGAGTCACGAGTGTCAGCTCGTCGCCTAGGCGCTGTCGTAGCGCCGAGACCTCGGCGGGAGAGCAAACCAGCCCCCCCAAACCTGCGTCTCGCGCCAGCTCAGCGAGACGCAGCGCGTGGACGCTAGCCACATCAGCGACTCCGATGGCGCCGAGCTCGGCGTCATCCATCGAGGTCAGGACCGTGACGCCCAGCAGACACAGCTTCGAACCCGCGCACGCATCGACAGCAGCCGCCAACATGGCAGGACCGCCCGCCGCGTGCACGGTCAGGTAGTCGACATCGAGCCGCAGCGCACTGCGCACGGCGCCAGCCACGGTGGCGGGAATGTCGTGGAGTTTCAGATCCAGGAACACGCCCCGCCCGAGGTCTTTGACGCTAGTGACGACACTGGGGCCCTCTTTGAGGAACAGCTCTAGCCCGACCTTGAACACACCGACATGGGCGCGCACCTGGCGCGCGGCTGCCAGCGCCGAAGCAGCGTCGGGGTAGTCCAGCGCGAAGCACAGTCTACCCAGCGCGGCCTGAGTCATGGGGTTGCTCGATGACATGGGTGCCGCCAGGTGAGGGGGCTAGGATAACCCCATGAGCGGGGTCGCCCTCGCCTCAGAAGCACGAGCAGAGCGGATCGCCAGGGTCGCAGTTGCAGTTCGACTTGGGCTTCGGTTTGGGCTTCGGGGTTGCCTTGGGCCGGGGACTGCTACCAGCGCGTGGACGGCTTCCGCCTTTCTTCAGCTCAGCCATCTGTTCCTTGATCTCTTCTTGGCGTTCTTGGCTTGCACCCTCGAGTTGCTTGGTCAGCGCCGCGAGCTTTGCCTCCAGCTCCTCTCGCGCCCGCTTGTCCTCTTCCTGTTGCGCCTTGATTTCCGCTTCGCGAGCCTCTTGCTCGGCGCGCAGTTGCTCACGTTCCTCTTGCGCGATTCGCTCTTTCTCACGCTGCTCTTCGGCGGACTTGGTGTAGGCGAACACGCTCACGCCGATCACGAGCACGAGCAACCCGATGGCGCCGCCGACCATCATCTTCAGCTTCTTCTTGCCCTCATCCTGCTTGAGCGCGGCAAGTTGGGCTTCGTGCCTCTGCTGCTCTTTCATGGCGAGCAGTCGCGCTTCGTTTTCGGCTTCAGCCTTCGCCTTCTCGATCTCCGCTTGGCGGATCGCTTCCAGCCGCGCTTCCTCTTCCTTGACGGCCATCTCGGCCGCACGCCGCTTGGCTTCCTCCTCGTCGAGCTTCCGCTGCTCTTCCTGGCGCAGACGCAGCTCTTCGGCTTCTCGGGCTTTGCGTTCAGCTTCTGCCTGTGCAGCCTTCGCGGCCTCTTCTTCCTTGATGCGCTCCTCTTCGAGCCCCATCAGCTCGTTGAGCGAGAACAGTACGGAACTCTCTTTTTGTTCGGCCATGAGGTGGGAAGTCTCCTGAAGTAGCGGGCTTTCTACAAGGCTCTTAGGCGAGCACGGCGCATAGCAATCGACCGATTTCCAGGTCAAACGCTATGTTCGCGGCCGCGAGTATATCTCAGCTAGTTTAAAGATTGACACCATCCGTGCAAGGCCCTTGGGCCGAGGGATGGCGCGCGGCGACCGCACTTTCGAGTCGAGTCAGGAGCGGGCACTTCGGTCATGGGCGCACCTACCTCCGATGCGGTCCTCGATGCGGCGTGGGTAGTGACTCCGGGACGCGTTGGTAACTCTGGACCAGCGGCTACGCCTGCGCTAGCCAATCAGTCATGGCAATCCAAGTTTGTGCGCACATCACTGGCACGGTCTGGAAGATCAAGGTTGCCGTGGGGGACGTCGTGGCAGAAGAACAGACCGTTGCGATTCTCGAATCGATGAAGATGGAGATGCCAGTCGAGGCACCAGGAGCGGGTAAGGTCGCCAAAATCCTCGTCCATGAGGGACAGGCGGTCGAAGAAGACGACGTGCTGCTGGAGCTCGAGTAGCGCCGTCAACGCCGCCGCGCACGCGGATCCGACGCAACCGATCCCGGGTCCCGTTTCATTCTCGCCAGAACAGCTTCCAGGGGTTGTGTTTCAAATCGCGCAGAAATTCCTGCAGGTCGTCATAGACCGCTTCATCGCGCATCAAGGCACCAATCGTGCCTTTGCCCGCCTTCACGTCCGACACCATCTGTTTGGCTTCCGCAGCGGCGCCGCGCCCATCGTTCATCATCGAGCCAGCGTCGCGGGTGATCTGTTGGTATCGCTGTAGTTGTTCGTCGCTACCCAGCACTGCCGTCACGCGAGAAACGTCCGAGACGAGCTTGCGCGACTCGCTCAGCAACGGGCTCAAGTCCTGGCGCAGGGCCGCGGAGGTTTGTTCCATGTTGTCGATCGTGCGAACTATCTTCGGGTTGTCGACGTAGCGCTCGCGGGCGGCTGCCAGGGTTTCGCTGGCATCGACGGTCAGCCCCTCCATGTTGTCCACCAGTCGATCGATCTTGTCCGTGTTTCGACTGAAGAAGTGTCCGCTGCCGCGCAGGGTTTGGTGCAGGCCGTCGAAGGTCTCTTTCAGTTTGTCCTCGTTCTGGGTGATCCCCAGGTAGGCGTGGTGCAGTAACTCGTAGGCCTCACTCAGCAACAGGTCGAGTCGTGGGGGGCTCACACCGTTGACCACGGCCCCATCCTGAAGGGTGGGGCGATCGGGACTGCCAGGATCCACCGCCAAGAAGAACTCTCCGAGCACGCCCTGTGTCGACACGAACCAACGTGCGTTTTCGTGAATCGAGGGTTGGTATTGTTTTTCGATCTCAGCCACGACACGGATCAGCGTGCCCCCTCCCATAGCGTTCTGATCAGTGCCGCGGAATTCGATGCTCGATATTCGCCCAACTCGAATACCCGCCAAACGGACGGGAGCTCCTGCCTGCAACCCGCCGGGGTTGGCAAAATCGACGTTCACGCGGTACGTAGCTTCGAAGCTGAGGCCTCCCATCACCACGATGAATCCGCCGAGCATGCCCAGCGCCACCAAGATCAGGATCCCGACTTTGACTTCGATGCTGCGCTGCTGACTCATGGGCGAATGGCTCGATGGACGAAGGACTGGCGAAGGCGGTTCACGCGTGGCGACGGTCGAAGGCGGCGCTTCCGTTATACCTGCATCGGCCCGTTGGCGCGACCATTGATGAACTGCTGTATGATCTCGTCGTCGGACTCCCGAAACTGCTGCGGAGTGCCGAGCAACTTGACGTGGCCTTGGTAGAGCATCGCGATTCGATCACCGATGCCGAAGATTGACGCCAGGTCGTGGGACACGACGATACTCGTAACGCCCAGCTCGTCGCTCAGCTGTCGGATCAAACGATCGACGCGCCGTGCGCTCACGGGGTCGAGGCTGGTCGTGGGCTCGTCGAACAGCACGTACTGCGGTTCGAGGGTCAGTGCTCGCGCGATGGCGACGCGCTTGCGCAACCCATCGCCCAGTTCGGCGGGGAAGCGTGACGCGAAGTCCTGCATTTGCACTTGCTGCAGACGCTGCATCGCCGCCTCGCGTGCGTCGGCGAAAGCGAGCTTGTGGTGCTTGCGTAAGGGCAACGCGACGTTGTCGAGACAACTCATGGAGTCGAACAGGGTCGAGTGTTGAAAGACCATCGCGCAGCGTTTGCGAATGGGGTACATCTCGACCTCCGAGAGCTGACTGACCTCGACGTCGTCCAGCCAAATCTCGCCTGCGTCGGGTCGCAACAAGCCGATCAAATGTTTGATCAGCACGCTCTTGCCGACTCCCGACGCTCCGACGATGAAAAACACTTCCCGGTCGCGAACGTCGAAACTGACGCCCTGAAGTACGTGCTTGTTGCCAAACGACTTGGCGACGTTGCGGAACGAAATCACGGCTGCGTGAAGGATAACCCGAGCTACCCCGACAGGTTAAATGATCCGGCAGTCGACCATGCCGCGGCGCACTGCCCGTTTGGCCCTCACTCGAACAGCGCGTACGCGACACTGGTCAGCAGAAGATCCAGCGTGATGATGGCAAGGGACGAGTTGACCACGGCCCGAGTGGTGGCCGAACCCACGCCTCGAGAGCCACCGCGGGTGTTCAATCCGCAATAACCGCTGATCACGGGTATGGCGGCACCATAAGCCACACACTTGGCCAGTCCCGCCAGCACGTCGCCCAGATCGACCTGGTCGAAATCCAGAAAGGTGTCGGGTCGGACGCTGAAGAAGATCTGCGCGGTCCACATGCCACTCACCGCAGCCAAAGTGCCTGCGACGATCACGAGCACTGTCGTCATCACGATACTGGCGACGAAACGCGGACGGATCAGATAATCGATGGGATCCGTTGCGCACATGCGCAGCGCATCGACTTGTTCGGTGACCACCATCGATCCAATCTCGGCAGCGATGCCCGCGCCGACTCGCGTGGCCAGCATCAGCGCGCAGATCGTCGGTGCTAGCTCTTTGACGAGCAGCTCCAGATAGGTCGCTCCGAGCTGGCTCATGTCGGGGATCACGCGCAGTAGCTGAATGCCCCCCTGGTAGACCGTGATCATGCCGATGAAGCCCATCACTACGCACGAGAACACCAGCGACTGGTTGCCCATGGTGTACATGTACGAAGCGACGCGTTTGGCATCGGTGCGTCCGTGGACGGAATAGTAGATCGTTCGCACCAACGTCGCATAAAGTTGCTGCCCACTCTTGGACAGCTGCAGCGCCGAGACCCCTAGGCTGCGCATCGTTTCCCTGGGGTTGGCTCGCGTAGGTGGCGCGCACGCGTCACAAGGGACCTTCCACTTCGCCCCGAATGAACTGGTGCAGGTAGGGGTCGTCGCTCGCCATGGCTTCTTCGGTGCTGCCTTCGAAGATCAACTGACCTTCGAGCAACATGCCCACGCGATCGGTCACGCTGAGCAAGCGGTCGAGGTCGCTCGAAACCATCACGACCGTCGACTCGGCGGCTTGCTGTTCTTCTCTTAGGAGCTCGAACAGTTTCTGGCTGCTGACTGGGTCGAGCCCGGCCGCTGGCTCGTCGTAGAGTAGGATCGGGGCGTTGGTTATCGTGGCCCGAGCGACTCCGACGCGCTTTTTCTGACCGCCGCTCAAGCCCGTCGGCAAGCGTGACTCGAAGCCAGGCAGACCGACGCGTGTCAGTCGTTCCACGACGCGCGATAGCACCACCGAGTCATCGAGCTCGAACAGCCTTCGCAGAGGAAACGCGACGTTTTCGGCCACGGTCATGAAGTCGAACAGAGCGTTGTTCTGGAACAACATGCCGATGTTGCGACGTAGCTGAAACAACGTTTCCTCGTCAGCCGCCGCCACCTCGACGTCGTCGACGACCACGCTGCCCGTCGAGACGGGCACGAGGCCCGCGAGTGTCTTCAGGAGTACGGATTTTCCCGCCGCCCCTGGCCCGATGAGCCCATACAAGCAACCCCTGGGAACCTGCATACATACGTCTCGCAGAACCGGGCCCTCGAAGGCGACATTCAGGTGCTCGAGAGAAATCATGGGGCATGGTGGAGGAGCTGCTGCCGTCGAAGTGTTGGATCTACTCGAACCGCTGGGCTTTGCACCTTCACGACGGTCCCTGTAGTGCGGGTTCGATCTCTCGGGGACGCTTTTGCCGCAACTTCGTCCAGAGCAGTAGCAAGACGGATAGTAGCAACAGGTTGAGTACGGCCACGGCTGCGATCAGCCAACGCAACGTTCCCATCGACGAGCGACTGACGGAGAGTGGCCCCATCTGCACGAGTATGTCCGTCTCCCGCGCGGGCAGTGCCGCGACGGGATGCATCACGACGGCAACTCGATTCTCGTCGAGGCCCGTCACCGCGCCCGCGACGAGGCGTTGAACGTCGCTCGCCGACAGCGGAGGCGTAGTGCTGCGGTGCCGAATCAACACGGATGCCGACGCTTGCTTCTGCTCTGCGGCAGGGGTGAGGGGATCGCTGTCGTCCACCGCCAAGTGAACGCGCACGCTGATCACGCCTGCGATTTCGCGAAGCGAGCGTTCGAGCTCTCCTGCGGTGCCGACGACCAGCCTGGCGTGTTCGCTTTGGCGGCTGGCGATTAGACCACTTTCGCCGAGTGAGTCGAGCACGCCCGCGGAGCGCTCGGCGGGCAGCCCCGCACGTTGCAACGCCACGACCGCCAGCGAAAGATCTGCCTGGGGAATTTGCACCATGAAACGCCCCTCGTGATTTGGGTCGGGCGCTTTCGAGGCGGCGATTCCATCTTGGCCCAGCGCGACGATGACTTGGTTGGCTTCGCTCTCTGCCAGGTCGCTGGCTACCTCGGCGCTACAGCCGGCTAGCCACGAGAGCGCCCAAGTCAGTTGCAAAACGCGCCACGACGTCTCGCGCCAACCCTTCCTGCGATGTGGTTTATTCACCCTGGGCGGCAGTCTCCCAAAGTGGACTGACGGCCGCAAGGTGCAAGCGCTGGCGACCACGTCGATGCGATGCTCGACGCCGATTCGGGCGTTTGGCGGTCCTAAATCCAGCGGACGAAATCAACGCACAACTCGTCCCACGGACGGCCGAGAGCTGCTGGCGTCGGGTAGCCTCGCGGTCCCTGGTTCTGCGGTCCTGGCTCGGCGACACAGGTCGCGTGGATACGGTTGCCTGTGAATCTTCCGCGATGTGACTTTCCCGAACCCCGCGCCTGGGTTACCGGCAACTGGAGGCTGGGTGTTGGATGCCAGTTGTTGGAT
>CBFGUG010000062.1:0-46321 GCA_965651905.1 uncultured bacterium
CGCCAATGTCGTGAGCGGCGCCAATGTCGTGAGCGGCGCCAATGTCGTGAGCGGCAATGGCAGGCGGAGCGCTGCCATGAGCAGTGTTTTCCTGTTGACCGTCACGTTGTTCGGCTGTGGTGGGCGCAGCGACACGACCAGTAGCGTGCGTGAGGTGTACGATGCGTCCGCGGAACCGCGTGACGCTGCCGCTGCGGGGGCCGACGGCGGCGCTGTTGTGCCTGAGGCGAACACGAACGATGAGTCAGAAGCTGAGCAGTCGGGTCCCAGCGCACCTAATGCAGGGACTGGCGGAATCCCCTCGGGCACGCCCGACGCTGAACGAGATGACGAAGACCCTAGTGGGCCTGATGGGACCACAGACCCCGTCGGCGGCGCCGACGACGTGGCAGATGGCGTCGACGACTCGACAGACCGGGGCGCGGGCAGCGATCCAACGACGGGGGTTGACGTGCCAGCGCCTGTACTGGTGAACGCTGGTCCGTGTGGAGTGGCGCCCAGCAGCCCCTTGCGACTCACGAACTCGCAATACGACCACACGATTCGCGACTTGTTGGGACTCACGCAGCTGGACGCCGCAGACGGCGCGTCACCCTCCAGCTTGCTCCCCGCGTCGAACGTCGACGTGATGTCCGCGTCGGACTGGGAAGCGTACACTAGCGTCGCGCAGGCGATCGCTGAGCAGGTCGTGGGGGATGAACGGCTGCTGGCGAACTTTCTGCCGTGTCCGCTCACGGATGGGGACGCGTGCTTAGCTCAGGCGATTACTGGGTTCGGGCGACGGGCGTTTCGTAGACCGCTCAGCATGGAGGAGATCGGCTCCTTCGAGAGTGTGAGCAGCGCGAGCGCTGGTTCGACTCCTTCAGAGGCTGCTCAGGCGCTGCTCACGGCGTTTCTCGTCGCGCCCGCTTTCGTGCAACGCGTGGAGTCTTCGGGTGAACGCGACGAGGATGGCTACTACCAGCTGTCCAGCCACGAAGTTGCAGCGCGACTCTCGTACGTGCTCTGGGACACCATGCCCGATGCTGAACTCTCGGCGCAGGCGGATGCCGACGCGCTGCGTTCGGACGAGCAGATCATCGCTCAGGTCGCGCGCATGATGCAAAGCCCGAACTTCGTCGACGGCCTGAACGCCTTTCATCGTAGCTACATGGAGATGGGCCGCGGGAGCCGTTGGGAACGGGGCAGCAGCGAGGCGAGCTTCTTTCTGTATTCCGACGCCGCGCTGCCCGGTCTACAGGCGGAAACCGAACGCTTCTTTTCAGACGTGATCCTATCAGGCGGGGTGTTCGCCGACTTTTTCATGAGCGACGTCGCGTTCGTCAACAATCTGACCGCGCCGCTCTATGGACTCAGCGCGACAGACTACGGCGACGAGCTGACGCGGGTCTCGTTGCCCGATCGGCCAGGGTTCTTGACGCGCGCAGGGTTCCTGCGGGCTTTCAGCAACCCCGACAGTACCGCGCCGATCTTGCGCGGCGGGTTCATCACCATGGACGTGCTCGGTGTCGATGTCGGCAACGATCCCGACTTGCCCGTCCAACCACCCACGCCAGACTTGGCGGGACTTCAGACGAATCGACAGCGCGTGGAGGCGCTCACGGCGTTTCCCGAGTGTGTGGGGTGCCACGAACCGTTCTTGAACCCGCCAGGGTACGTGCTCGAGGCTTACGACGCGGTCGGCGCGTTTCGGAGTGTCGAAGTGGACACTGGGGCGACTATCGACACCGCAGCGGAAGTGTACATCGACGGCATGCAAGTGCCCGTTGTGGGGCCCGCTGAGATGATGGCTGCCCTGGCGGAGTCGAGTGACGCGCGGCGACGGTATGCCCGCGACTGGGTCAACAGTATTACGGGGCGTCGCAGCGACAGCTTTGCGGACGATTGCGCGGTCGAAGAGCTCGCGGACAAGCTGAACGAGAGCGACTACACGATCATCCAGATGCTTGCCGACTTGGCGCTGCTTCCTCAGTTTCGCATGCGCGCGGAGTTCACTCGGTGAGCGCCCGGCGCATGAGCCCTCAGGGTTGTGACTTTCGTTCGAGCTGTTCGACGTCGTCGCGGATCGAGTCGAGAGCGTAGCGCAAGCGGCGTTCGCGTTGCGGGTTGCCCCTCACGTGAGCTTCGAGCAGGTCGCGGAGCTTCTTCAGCCCCGCCAGCGTGTCGTGCTTCGCGACATTTTTCCCGATACGGCGAACGATCGTCGTGCGTGATCCTTCATGTCTCTCATCCATCGGCGCTTCGAGGTAACTCGGCAAGTGTTTGACGAGCACGTCACTCACCGACCAGCCTTGGCCGAGCGCTGGCCACAGTTGACTTAGTTCTTCGAACGCCAGCGTGCCTTGTTGCAAGTAGGTGGCAAAGTGTGAAGGGCCGATCTTGGCGCCGTAAATCTCCTCGAAGCGCTCCCAATTCACTTCCGTACGCCCGTAGCCGTCAATGCGGGCGAGCAGAAAGAGTAGCTCGCCTCTTTCGTCGGGGCGCGTGTGGTAGTAGCGGGTGGTCGCGTCGTACAGCGCTTCGCGCAGCTCGGTGGAGCTGTCTATTTCGACGGCCAGGAGCGTGGCCATTTGTTTGAAGTGTTTGGGGCTTCGCTCCAGTCGCTGCCACAAGTCGAGCACGGCGGGGACTGCGTCGAACTCCTTGCTGCTCCAATGGGAACTCGTCATCTCGAGCAGGTTGAGCGTTATCTCACGTCGCAAAGTCGTGTCTTTCGTGGTCGCCACGAGATCGAGCAAACGTTCGCGACTTCGCGGATCGACGAGCGCTGCAGCGTAGAAATTCGGACGGCAGTTGCGCGCGCGTGAGGTGCGAAAACCTCGATCCGTCGGCGCGGTCGCGCAAACCAGGCGATCGTAGTAGCTCGCTTCATGATTCACGTCGCCGCGGCTACTGCCCGCCAGCGTCAGGTGGCCGGCTTTTGCCCATTCAGCAAGCAACGAGAAGCCCACTGCTTTGACGTCGAAACCCGGAAACGCGCGCGGGTCTGGGACCAGGCGCGGTTCACTTCGCCCGCGCACGATCAGGGCTTCGAGCAACGCCGTGCGCGTTTCGTAGTCGAGTTGCTGCAGGCTCGCTAGCGCCCACTTCGTCCACGCGCGTTCAGCTTCTGGAAAGTGAGAAGGAGCTGCTACGCGATCGACGAACTTGGGGTGCGACGCGTAACAGTCGTGCAGGTATCGGCCGTCTTCGAGTAGGCGCTTCTTCAGTTCACGATTGAGCTCAGCGTCGCTCGGCGATGCGACCTCAGCCAAGCGCAGCGTTGCGAGAATCACGTCACTTCGGCCCGGGTTTGGCTCACGCAGTTCATCGGGGAGCGGCGTTCGCGTGGCGAAATGCGTCGGGCCCGCAGAACGCAGGGCTTTCAGATACGCGAGTTGTTCTGAAGCGGCAAATGCGCCGGGCTCGCGGTTCAGGTAGTGCTGGGTGAGCCAACGCCGATGCGCGTGAAACATCACCGAGTTGACCAAATCGTCTTCGATGCGCCAATCGCTCAGCACGATGCGCAGTCGGCCTGGCTGCTTACCGTACTCCGTCGTCGCCTCGGGCTGAGAGCCATCGTAGTCGAAGTCGATGTGGCGCAGTTCCGCCATCATCGGGTCGAATACCTCGGGGTGGCTCTTCTTCCATTGCTGCATTACCCGCGGTAGCTTGCCCAGCTCCTGGTTGAACAGGTGCTCGAAGAAGCCAGACTCGCGCGGCATCGTGTCGACGTGAAAACGAATCGCGATTGGGCGACCGTACACTTGCTCGAGTTCCTGCAGCACGCGAACGAGTCGCGGGTCGTCTTCATCGTACCCGCGCACGCGATATTGATCGGCGAACAACGTGACTTCGCCGCTGACCTCGTGGTGATGCGTGGTGTGAGGCGCTGACGTCGCACAACTCACGGCGAGGGCGCCGAGTAACACGAGGCCCATTCGCCGGCAGTTCGCGTTTGGTGACGACGAGTGCGGCGGTTTTCGTTCGGACATCCAAGGCAGGGTACTTCGCGGGGGATTGCCGAAGCAAATGTGGAGCGCCATGTGACGCAGGCAATTGCGTACCAGCTGGCGCTCGGAGCCCCTGCCAGGGATCACCACACACCTGCCAAGCGTATCACGCGCGAGGAAACCCATGATTGGGATTGGGTCCACGCCAGTAGAGTGCTTCAATCGGCGTTGAACGTACTGAGGAGGTAGCCGATGACGACGGGAAATAACCAAGTGGACGTAGTCCAAGCGCCAGCGGGTACCAGCTCGAATCAGAGTGGTCAGCGGGCGTCCGCCGGGACGACGATGCGAGACGCGCGTCTGCGCGTCGGGCCTTTTTCGGCGTCGGATCGCGCGGGGCTCCGAAACCTAGCAGAACTCCCAGGCCCGAAGGGGCTACCCGTCGTCGGCAGTGCGTTCGAGATCCAGCCTGCGCGCGCCGTCGAGATCTTCGAACGTTGGGCGGCCGAATATGGCGCGTTATGCGCCGTGAAGTTTCCCATGGGGCGGCTGCTGCTCGTCACCGACGCTGAGCTGGGTGAACTCATCTTGCGGGCGCGGCCACATGCGCTGCGGCGTTGGTCGGGCATCGAGCTGGTGTTCGAAGAGCTGGGAGCGCGTGGCGTGTTTTCCGTAGAGGGCGACACCTGGCGCGCGCAGCGGCGGCTGGTGATGGAGGCGCTGAGTCAACGTCATCTGCGCGGCTTCTTCCCGACCTTGCGTCGCGTGACGGAGCGATTGCTCGGCCTCTGGCAGCGGGCTGCGGACACATCGACGACGGTCGAGCCGACCGAAGACTTGATGCGTTTCACCACTGACGTGACCGTGAGCCTGGCGTTCAGCACGGACATGAACAGCATCGAGGGTGGCGGCGATCGTCTGCAGTCGCATCTGTCGAAGGTGTTCCCAGCCATCGGCCGGCGGCTCAATTCGGTGTTCCCATACTGGCGCTACTTTCGCTTGCCGTCCGATCGACAGCTCGACCGTTCATTGGCAGCCATTCGCGCGCTGCAGATCGAGCTGTTGGCGAACGCTCGAACGCGGGTCGCGGAGCGGCAGGCTTCGGGTGAAGTGCAGCCCGACGACATGTTGGAAGCCATGTTGCTGGCCAGAGACGAACAGGGACAGCCGTACTCTGACGAAGCGATCTACGGAAACATGCTCACCATGTTACTCGCAGGAGAGGACACTACTGCGTTTGCGCTGTCATGGGCGCTGCACTTTCTGTGTGAACGTCCAGACGTCGTGGCGCGCATGCGGCGAGAGGTGGACGAGCGCCTCGGCGAGCACGTCGTGCCCATCACTTTGGAGATGGCGAAACCCCTGCCGTACGTCGACGCGGTCGGCCAAGAAGTGCTGCGGCTCAAGTCGCCAGCACCCGCAGCTCCCCTCGAAACGTTGGAAGAAATGATCTTGGACGACGTCTACCTGCCCAAGGCGACTGCGGTTCAAGTGATGACGCGCTTGGCACAACTCGACGAAGGCAGTTTCTTCGAGCCGCTCGAGTTTCGTCCCGAACGCTGGCTGGCAGACGAGACCCAGACGGGCGCGCACCAACCCCGCGTGAATGTGCCGTTCGGTTCGGGGCCGCGCATTTGTCCCGGACGCAGCCTGGCGTTGCTCGAAATGCGTATGGTGCTCGTGATGCTGGTGCGCAACTTCGACATCGAGCGCGTCGGTCCGTTGTCTGACGTGCAGGAGCGCACGGCGTTCGTGCTGACGCCCGTCGGGATCAAGGTGCGTTTGTCGCGACGGGTCTTGGGCTAGTCGCCGCTGCGCAGGGGACTTCGTGCGCAGCGCCGTCGCATCGCCGACATCGAACGGTCGTGAACCTGCGCCAACGCGACGTAGGTGATCATCGACCCGACCAGAGCAAGCAACATGTCCCACTGCGCGTCCCATACGTCACCTTGGCTACCGAGAAACGCCGTGCCCGTGTCGGAGGCGACGATCAGCGCCACCCACCATTCGAGTAGCTCCCAGAACGCCGCGATTGCCAGAATCACGCAGTTGCAAAGAAAGTAGAGCCACCCGCCTCGCTGCAGCGGCGTTTTGCGCAACAACACTTCACGCACGGCCATCACTGGGAAGACGCCTAGCGCCAGGTGCCCGACGCGGTCGTAGTGGTTGCGACTCATGTCGAACGCTTCCTTCGCCCAGTTGCCGAGCGGCGTTTCCGCGTACGTGTAAACGCCGCCGTAGTTCAAGATCAATAGATGCAAGAACATCGCCACGTACACGAAGTGGCTGAGCGGAAAGTCTTTGTAGATGAGTGCTGCCCACACCACGAACACGAGGCCCGGCACCACTTCTAGCATCCACGAAAAGGTGCCCGCGGGCGCGAAAATCACACTGGGCAGGAGGATGACGGCTAGCGCCCCGCAAAGCGTGAGCGGCAAGCGCGCATGCTCTCGACTGCCCGAAACCGTTTCGTTCGTTGCCCCTCCCGTACTCGCCGCGACCCTCTTCATGGCCGCCAAGATCTCACGAAGCTCGGCCGGCGGCAACTCCCACGCAGCCGAATGGGAGCCGCCGACGGCTGAGCGAGCCTGGTTCAGTCGCTACACGCGCTCTGACACTCTTCGAGTGAGGTGAACAGAGTGACGCTGTCGTCGACGCTACAACCGCTGATCTCGGTGCACTCGCCGAATATCACGCCGTAGCCGAGCACGGCGTCACAATCGCCGAAGTCCGCTCCGCGCAGGTCGATACAGTTCGAATCACCGCATTGCCAGCCACATTCGAAGGATGTGTCCAAGTCGATGCTGCACGTCGGGTAGCCGACGCATAGGATGTGCGTCCACTCGTTGCCTTCAGACAAGCAGTCCAGGGCCGCGTCACAGGTCGCGTCTTCATGACACAGCCCGTCCGTAGCGCAGTAGTCAGCGTCGCCGCAGTCAGAGCTGTCCTCACACGATGTTCGGCAGGTGCCCGGAGCGTCTGCGATGAAGTCTGGGGTGTCACAAGTGAGGCCGGGCTCGCAGCGCTCGTACAGCCAGGGTAACGTAAACCCGTTGCAGCCTTCACCTTCTCCCACGAACGGTACGCACGAGTACTCTCCAGATTCGGTCTCGCGACACCATTGTGCGTCCGAGCAATCGTCGTCGGTCGCGCACTCACTGCTGGTGAGAGCGTCTGCGAGCCAGAACTGAGTTGCTTCGAGCGACAGGCCAAACCCCGTGGTTTCTCGGCTGATCCGTATGCGACCACTAGCGGGGAGGCCATCCGTGGTGAACGCTGCGAGCGCCTGATCCAGTTGCTCGTCCGTCGCGCCGACGTTGCTCAGGTCGTATCCCGAAAGTCTGCCCGTGAGACCGAAGTTCAAAACCTCTGCCGCGACGTTGAAGCAGGGCGTCGTGACGCACTCGATTTCCGTACTGCTCGAGCGCAGAAAGATGCCGCGTGCACGTTCGGTCGTGGCCGCTTCCCAAGCTTCGGTGACGTTCAATGAGCCGAGGTTGCCGAAGTCTTCGTACTCGTTGTCTTCGATGGAGCCTCGTACCAAGACGCCCGAGTCGCTGGAAACGGGCTCTCCAGTGAGTTCTGCGACGTAACACGTGCGCGCCCAGCTGCCGTCCGCGCAGCGCATCCAACGGCGGTTTACGGCATCGAGCCAGTAGCCACCACAGGTGGGCGCCGCACATTCTCGATCGTCTTTCTCCAGCTCGAAGTATTCTACCGCGGCGCGCGATAGTAACCCCGCCAGATCGCGCTGTCCCGAAGGCGCAAACTGTTCTTGCGTCAACAGCTCGAGGGCTTCGTCGGTTGCTTGCTCGTTCGCGCTGGGTGCATTTTCGGCGTCGTTTGCGTCTGGGCTCGTGCAGGCGAACGCGCAAAGTGACGCCACGCAAACTGCGCCGCACGAAACACGCTCCCACCTCAGTACACTCGATAGTGAACTAGTCATCATCTCTCTCCTGGTCATGACGAGGTGTCCCGCCCAGGACCGGGCGGTACTTTTCCCGTTCGTTGCGCTGCAACGCTAGGACGAATCATGTGCTCGTCCAGTCGAGTGCAGATGGGTCACATGGTGCGCCGCGTAGTGCGGCATACGTGCACTCGTTGCGGCTCCGAGATCGCTTAGCGTTTCTCGCGCAGTCGCGCTGACTCTGCATGCTCGGTCAGCGCAGGATTGACACAGCCGCTGACTGGAATTGTCTCGAGCACTCTCGACCAGTCCGCGCGTGCTCTCCCCCAACCGTTTACTCGATGGGCCTACTCAAGTGTCGTGTGCGTGTACGCGAGAGCCTCGATTGTGGCGATTTGAGCCACAGCTGACGGAGAGAACCGCGGAGAACGCTCGAATCACGTTTGGCACGACTGCTGCAGTGCCGCGTTCAGTGACATCGCGCCGAGTTACTCGTTGGTCTGTTCGAGACCCACGGCTGGCGGTCGGCGAGCGTGTGGTTCGTCCGCAACGATGGGCGCGGTGCATGATTGAAATAAATTAACATCGGAGAAGCGAACGTCATGAAAAGCAGAATTCTTGCGGTTTTGTTGGTTTTGGTCCCCGCTTGCGGCGCGGCCGACGAGGTCGAGAGCCACATCGAATGCGATGCAATCTGTGAGAAGTACGCGGACTGTTACGACTCGGACTACGACATCGAAGAGTGCGCATCCGACTGCAGGGCGGAGTTCGACGAGGACGCAGACTATCTCGACAAGATCGACGCCTGCGATTCTTGCATCGAAGACAAGTCGTGTTCCGAGAGCACGTTCGAGTGTACCGACGAGTGCGTCGGCATCGTGCCCTGACGGCTGCGGCGTGGTGTGGACGCTGGTCTTCGAGCGCTAGTCACCCTCGACCATCAGCGTCCCCACCAACGTCGAGTGCTCGGCGTGGTCGGCGTTCTTGCCGACTAGGATCGTGTACTGTCCGCTGTCGGTGACCCAGCGTCCGCTTTCGTCGCCTTCCCAGCGACGTAAGTCGCGAATGCGGAGCGGAAGCGTCGCGGTCACGGTTTGCCCAGCAGGGACGCTCACCCGAGCGAAGCTCGCGAGCTCCTTCCAGGGGCGTTCACCCGTGATGCCCGCGGGCCTCGGTGGAGGTTTGACGAACAACATGGCGACTTCGTCGCCGTCGACGGCGCCTGTGTTGGTGATGTCGACAGTGACGCCTACGACGGCGTCCCTCGCGGCGGTCTGACAAGGTACGGACAGATTCGCGTACTCGAAGGCGGTGTAGCTCAGGCCATGGCCGAACGGGAAAATGACGTTGGTGGGGACGCCTTCCACATACTTGCGGCGATCGAACTCGCGGTAGCCGAAGAAGTAACCCATGTACGTTTCGGTTTCGGAATCCTTGAACGCAGGGAGCTCGGCTTCCGTGGGCCAAGCCATGGGCATCTTGCCCGAAAAGTTGGCTTCACCGAAGATGAGCTTGCCGAGAGCGAGCCCCCCGCGCTGGCCGGGGTAACCCGCCCAGATCGTGGCCTGGTTTCGATTGGGATGGGATAGCCACGGTAGGTTTACGATGGATCCAGACTCGACGATGATGACGGTCGGCTTGTTCAAGTCGAGTACGCTGGAAACGAGCTCGTTGTGGCCTTCGGGTAAGTTTAGTGAACTGCGATCGCCGCCTGTGGCAACGGTGTATTCTTCGCCTTCGTCGCCAGGTGTGTAGCCGACGATCACGATCACGGAGTCAGCCCCGAGGACACTGGGTGGCGTGCTCACCCACGCGACGTTTCTCCCGCTACTTGTCGCGGAGATCCCTTCGTAAGGCCCGACGCTACGTTCAGGGTCGGCGTTGACACGACTGGAGCCGCGGTCCCCCAGGGCTGCGTCCGTAGCGAAGTTGAAGGTGCAGGTCCTGACGTTGGCGTCGGGGGTGACGCCGCAGGACTTGGGTACGGACGAACTGATCAAGCTAAAGCTTTGTGTAGGACCGATGACGGCGATGTCCCTAGCGTTGACGAGCGGAAGGACCGGGCTTTCGTCCAAGCCGTTGCTCAGCAATACTGCAGATTTGATCACAGCCTCTTCCGCCAGGGTCTCGTGGGCCTCGTTCGGCGTGATCGAGCTGTTCGAGAGCCGCGATGTGGGCGGCTTGACGCTCCAAGCGTCAGTCGTCAACGCTGTTTGGAAGCGATACTTCTGCGCTAGTACGCGCCGCGCAGCCTCTTCGACCAACGTTGGGTCGGCGTCTGCAAGCGTGCTCTCGGAGTAGTGCATCGTCCACGGCAACTCGATGTCGAGCCCCGCGTCTAGCGCTTCGAGGGCGACCGCGTGGGCCGTCGCTTCGTCCTGCCAAGCCAGAGCTCCCGGCATAGCCCACCAATCGGAGATCACGAAACCCTCGAACCCCATGCCTCCCGATTCCACTGGCCCCTTCAATATCTCTCGCAAGAGGTGGTGGTTCTGCGTCGACTTCACGCCATTGATCAGATTGTGTGACGCCATGACGCAGCCGACGCCGCCATCTTGAACGACCATTTCGAAGTGACGACCGTAGATCTCTCGTAGCGTCTGTTCCGTCATCACCGCGTTCTGATCCGTACGCGACCTTTCGATGTTGTTGGCCGCAAAGTGCCTGGCGCAGGCCACGACGTACTCTTGCGCGCCGACGGTGAATGCCGTCGCCATCCGCCCGACGTGGTACGAATCTTCCCCGTAAGCTTCTTGCGTGCGCCCCCAGAACGGGTGACGTACGACGTTCACGTTGGGCGCTAGCAATGCGTTGTTCTTCGACGCCGCCGTCTCGTCACCGATCGCCGCGCCAATACGCCGTTCGAGAACGACATCCCACGAGGCGGCGCGCAGTGACGGTGCTGGGAACGCGGTCGAGAAGTCGTTGCCGTCGCTATCGCGGTTGTCCTGCCCCGCGTCGAGGTTGACCCCGCGCCCCGCGTCCCGGTACCTGTAGCCACCGATCACGCCCACTCCAGCTACCTCGATGTCGGGACTGCGCATGATGTCGCGCCAGTTCTGCAACGTGCCGTCGACACCGAGCAGCTGGCCAGCTTTTTGCGCGGGGCTCATTTGTGAGAGCGTGCTCTCGACGGTGACAGTGAGGTTCGGCGAGACGTCGTATGCAGCCATCGATGTCGAATCGAACTGCTGGGAGGAAGCAGCGATGCAGGACGGTGCTGGATTACCTCCCGGGGCCGTCGCCATGGGACTAGCGCCGTCATCGGTTGGCGTCGACGTCGGCGCGACCCCCGCGCCTGGTGGGCCCGCTGTCGGGGACCCAGCTGTCAGTGGTGGTGCTGGAGTGCCTGGTATCCCAGTTCCGCCTGTGGAGTCAGTCCCGCCTATGGCGTCAGTGCCGCCGCCGCCGCTAGTAGTCGAGTCGCTGCTACCAGTCGAATCGCTGGCAGTATCTCCGCCGTCGGCGCGATCGAGAGAAAGCGCCGAGACGCGGTCTATTTCAGTCCGGCCGCAGGACATCGCAAAAACGAGCAACGTCATCTCAATGAAGACCGAACGAAAGGGTCTTCCAGCCTGACTCATGATTTCGACTTCCCCGCCATGAACGATTGGATCTGTATCAGCGACACACCGCACAACGCAGACGCATCTGTGAGCTCGGCATCAGACGCGCGAGTTCAACCCTAGATGCCACCGCCCGGGAACCCCCATCACGAAATCGACCGAAGTCGGGATTTTCGTCAACGCTCACGAAGATCGTCAGTGAGATCTCGATGACCTGGGTACGGCGCCCACGACCTGCGTCACTCCGCCCCGGCATCGACGACACGTCGACAATCGACGGTGCAAAGTGGGCCGCCGTTCTCGTCTCCGAAGTCACACTCTTCGTCGTCTTCAGTGCCCTCGACGCCATCGCTGCCGAGTGGCTGCACGAAGTTATCGCCGCAGGCGGCGTGCTCGCAGAGCGTCGTGCAGCTGTCGGTGTTGTCCTGGTTGCTGTCGTCGCAGGACTCGTTCGGGCCTACGAACCCGTCACCGCAGCGTGCGAGCAGGCAGGTGTTCAGGCATTCGTCGGTGTTGTCCTGATTACCGTCGTCGCACTCGACGCCGGGACAGAGAATTCCGCTGCCGCACGAGCAGGAAGCACAGTTGTTCGGACAGCCATCCTCGTTGACGTCGTTACCGTCGTCGCACGCTTCGTCCGGCGCCTTGAAGCCGTCACCGCATGACGCGCGTTTGCAGGTGTCCAAACAGTAGTCGGTATTGATCGGGTTCGCGTCGTCGCACTCTTCGTCGTCGCTCGTGCCCGCGATGCCGTCGCGGCCGTTCACTTGGACGATCCCGTCACCGCACGCGGGGAGGGTACAGCTGTTCGTGCAGCCATCGTCGTTTACGTCATTGCCGTCGTCACATTCCTGGCCGCCACAAGGCACCCCCGAGCCACAGTCACAGGAACGGCAGAAGCTGGGGCAGTCGTCGCCATCCTCGTCGTTGCCGTCGTCGCAAGTCTCGTTGTTCGACGCTTGGACGTAGCCGTCACCGCAGGCAGCGAGCAGACATATCGTCGTGCATTCGTCCGTGTTGCTGCCGTTGCCGTCGTCGCACTCCTCGGGATGCGTCACGATGCCGTCGCCGCACAGGGCAGGGCGGCAGATGTTCGAGCACTCGTCGTCGTCGACGTCATTGCCGTCGTCGCACAGTTCGTCGTCCGCGGTGCTTTCCTGGTTGTCGGCGCCCCGCGGCTGCACGAAGCCGTCGCCGCAGACTGCTATGGTGCAGAGACTCGTGCAGGTGTCGTCGTCGTCGTCATTGCCGTCATCACACTCTTCGTCGTCTTCCGTTCCCTCCACGCCGTCGAGCCCCAACACTTGTAGGACTGAATCGCCGCACGCCGCGATCGTGCAGAAGTTTGTACAGCCGTCGGTGTTGACGTCGTTGCCATCATCACACTCCTTTCCGCCGCACATCTCCCCAGTTCCGCACCCGCAGTGGCCGCAAGAGTTTGGGCACTCGTCCACGTCCGACTGATTGCCGTCGTCGCACTCTTCGAATGGGCCGACGATGCCATCGCCGCAGCGTGAAACCGTGCACTCGCTCGTGCAGTCGTCGTCATCGTCGAGGTTGCCGTCGTCACACTCTTCGTCGTCGGGTGTGCCTCTCTCGCCGTCCGCCCCAGTAGGTTGAATGATGCCGTCGCCGCACACCGCCAGTGTACACGCGTTGCTGCAAGTGTCCTCTTTGTCGGAGTTGCCGTCGTCACACTCTTCGCCGAGCGACACTTGCAGCAGGCCGTCACCGCAGCGCGGTAGCTCGCACGCACTCGTGCACTCGTCGTCCTCGTCGTCGTTGCCGTCGTCACATGCCTCACCACGATCGGGCTCACCGTTACCGCAAAGGGCCGCCGCCGCGCTTGCGTCGAGAACTGTTGCCGCGTCGCGAGAGCGGCCTGCGTCTCGACCACCCGCATCGTGGCTCTCGTGATCGTCCGACGTGACTCGCGGGATGTTCTCCCGAGGCGAAGAGTCGTCGCTACACGCGGCGACCAACGTCGCCGTCACGACGAACACAGTCGTCGCGGCACATGCGACGACATTCCCCAGGCTCGTTTCCCACCCACTCTTCATGGCCATGGCCGCATGGTAACGATCAGGTTGGAACTTGCAACCTCGAGCTGTGCGCGTCGCGGTGGAACACGCTGGCTGAGAGAAGGGCGCGATGCTCGCCCACCAGCGGACGACGCTACGGGAGAACACTCGAATCAAGTTGGGCAAGGCAGTTCTGCTGGGATGCCGCCGTGAACAACCAGGCCGCTTCTTGTCTTGCAATACGAGTTGCCGTCCTCGAGTTACGCCCTTCACTCGGCCCCGGCGTCACCTCTCAACCGACAATCGGGGGTACAGATCGGGCTGTTGACGCTCTGCGCGTCGCATTCCTCGTCGTCGTCAGTGCCCAACACGCCGTCACGCCCCAGGGGTTGCACGATGCCATCACCGCAGGCGGGGAGCGTGCAAAAGTTGGTGCAGCCGTCGTCGTTGACTTGGTTGCCGTCGTCACATTCCTTTCCTGGGCACAATACCCCGTTGCCGCATTCACATCTAATGCAGTCGTTCGGACACCCGTCGTCCGCTACGTCGTTGCCGTCGTCGCACGCTTCGTTCGGCGCCCTGAAGCCGTCTCCGCACGACGCGAGTTTGCAGGTATCCAGACAGTAGTCGGTATTGATCGGGTTCGCGTCGTCGCACTCTTCGTCGTCACTCGTGCCCGCGATGCCGTCGCGGCCGTTCACTTGGACGATCCCGTCACCGCACACGGCGAGCGTGCAGCTGTTCGTGCAGCCGTCGTCGTCGACGTGATTGCCGTCGTCACATTCTTTGAGACCACACGGAATTCCGTTGCCGCATTCGCACGGGCCGCAAAGTGTGGTGCAGCGGTCGGTGTTGTCGTCATTGCCGTCGTCGCACGTCTCGTCGTTGGAAGGCTGTACGACTCCGTCGCCACACGTCGCGTACACACAGGACGTCGTACATCGGTCGGTGTTGTCTAGATTGCCGTCGTCACACTCCTCGGGGTGCGTCACGATGCCGTCGCCGCACAGGGCTGGGCGGCAGATGTTCGAGCACTCGTCGTCGTCGACTCGATTGCCGTCGTCACACGTCTCGTCGTCGTCGGCTTTTCCGAGGCGGCCATCGGCGCCTAGCGGTTGCACGAAGCCGTCACCACACGCGGCTATCGTGCAGGCATCCGTGCAACCGTCCGTGTTGTCATCGTTGCCGTCGTCACATGGTTCGTCGCCCGTCTTGCGTCCGTCACCACACGATAGGGGTACACACCAACTCGGACAGTCGTCGTCATCATCGACGTTGCCATCGTCACAGCTTTCGCCCATTTGAACGATTCCGTCGCCGCAACGCGGGAGCGTACAGTCGTTGGTGCATGCGTCCGCGTTTTCGTCGTTGCCGTCGTCGCACTCTTCGTCGGTCTGGATGCTGCCGTCGCCGCAGCGCGGTAGCTTGCAGCCGTTGGTACACGAGTCGCTGTCGTCGTCATCGGCGTCGTCACACTCTTCGTCGTCGGGTGTGCCCACTTCGCCGTCCGCTCCTGCGGGTTGAACGAGGCCGTCACCACACGCGGCCAGTGTACAGTCGTTGGTGCAGGCGTCCTTTCGATCACGGTTGCCGTCGTCGCACTCTTCGCCGAGCGACGCCTGCACCAGGCCGTCGCCGCAGCGCGGTAGCTCGCAAGCACTCGTGCACTCGTCGTCGTCGTCGGAGTTGCCGTCGTCACACGCCTCGCCACGATCGATCTCGCCGTTACCGCAAAGGGCTACTGCAGCACTTGCATCCATCACCATCCCAGTATCGCGAGAGCCGCCAGCGTCTTGCCCCGCCGTTTCGTGGCTTTCATCATCGTCGGCTGCTGTGATGGCAGGGGTGTTTTCAGGAGTCGAAGAGTCGTCGGCACACGCGGCGACCAACGTCGCCGTCACGACGAACACAGCCATTGCGGCACATCCGACCACATTCCCCATCCTGACGTCCCCGCCGTTCACCGCAGTCATGGCCGCATGGTAGCGATCACGCTGGATCTTGCAAACGTTCAGCTGTGCGCGTCGCGGTGGAACACGCTGACGAAGGGCTATGCAGCGTTGTTGGCATCTCCGCCCTGCGCTAACGTCTGGGTCATGAGACTAGGCGTATGGCTGCTGCTCGCGGGGCTCGCGGGGTGCGGAGATTCGGACGGCGCCGCGAATGTCGACTCCCAGGGTAACGCGGACGACGCTGCCTCTAGTGATGACGATCAGACACCTACCGCGGACGACGCCGCGCCTGACGACGACGGGCAGACGTCCGACGCGGACGAACACACTTCGTCGACGGACGACAATTCATCACCGACCAACACCAGCGACAGTGCGGACCAAGATATGGCAAACGGCGCCGCCGCATCGACGGATGACGGCTCCGACGCGCCAGCGGCCGACCCGGAGCAGGATGACGCGGCCACTGACGTTGATGCTGGTGCCCACCAGTCCAACGACGATTCCGCGGAGGGTGGCAGTGAGACCGGGGCCGACGACACGACTGAAGTCTCGCCCGATCCAGATCTCGTTCAAGGCTGCGCCGTCGCCACCGAGCACACCGAGTTGCGGTCGTCGAACCTCGTCGTTCTGCTCGACATTTCCGCGAGCATGGGCGCTGAAATCTTGCCCTATTACTCGCGCACGCACAAATGGGACCCCGTATCCGAAGGGATGACGGCGTTCTTCGAAAGCGAAGACTCAGCGGGGCTGAGTGCCAGCTTGACATTCTTTCCTGACGAGAACGCCATACTCGCTGGGGGCAGTGGTTCCCCAGTTGTCGGTCCTGGTTCCACCTCAGAGACATGCGAAGCAGCAAGCTACACGAGTTTTGACGTGCCGCTGAGACCACTACCCGCACAAGCGTTCGCTGAATCCATCGATGCGATCTCTCCCGCTGACGAAGCGGAATGGCGCATAGGAACGCCGACGGGACCCGTCATCGAGGGGACGTACACTGCGATAGACGGCGCGCTCGTCAGTGATCCCGGCGCAGCGTTTTCCATCGTGTTAATCAGTGACGGAGAGCCAGCAAACTGCACCGAGGAGCTGGACGATATCGCATACGTTGCGGAAATCGTGTCCACGGGGTCCGCGACGGTTCCCGTCTACGTCTTGGGTATCGACAACCCAACCACCGAACTCGAGCCGAACCCTCCTGATAGCGTGAGCGGTCTGCACCTCCTCGCGGAAGCCGGCGGCACCGAGCAAGCAGTCATCATCGACACGAACGACCCCGCGAGCACCGCCGCCGACGTGCTCATGGCACTCGACAGCATCGCTTCGCGCGCACGCAGCTGCAAGGCGAGCATCCCACTACCTGGCGACATCGGGTTCGACGCCGAGAGGGTCAACGTGCGCCTGGTGGGCGACGGTGACCAATCGGACGCACTCGTGCGCGACCCCGAGTGCAGCGATCCTCGAGGCTGGCGCTACGATGACCCTGCCGCGCCTCAGCTCATCGAGCTGTGTGAACAGAGCTGTGCTCAGGTCAGAGAGCAGGACGCCGAATTGGAAGTGACCTTCGGGTGCGCCAGCCGGGTCGACTAGCCCGGGTGCAGTCACAAGCCTAGCGGGGAGCGCTCTCCAGGCCTAGCGGCATGTTCGCCTTCGGCGAAGCTGCTGCGCATTCAGATCGCACCTGTCGCCGAAGTTGTGGTGCAACACCCATGCTGGTTTCGCTCCGCGAATAACATTCGTATACTTTCTGCATGCGCGACGCCTCCTGGTCACACATCCACTCCTTGTATCAACCCACCGATCAACCCATGGGGTTAGCGCGCGGAACTAAAACACCGCGTGCGTTCCTCGCCGCCGCACTCGTTTGCATGCTGGCCGTTGGGTGTTCTGAAAAAGGTGATGCAACCGACGACGCGACGGGCACCACGTCCGGACCAGCCGACGACGCCGACATGGCACTCGACGCGAGCGCGCCGTCCTCCGACGACTCTGTCACTGACGACGACGCCGAAACGACTGACTCTTCTGGGGCTGACACTTCTGGATCTGATTCGGCTGGGTCGACCGAAGCTCCCGACAGAGACGACGGCGCGTCAGGCACTGACGACGAAACGAGCCCTTCCGCAGACGACGTCGCTAACATGCAACCCGACATCGCGGACGAACCTCCCGTCAGCTCAGACGACTCTCCCGTAGATCAGCTGCCCGACGACGAACCTGACGCAACGGACGACGGCGTCGACGACGCAGAGTCACCACTCGACGACGATCTCGACGTGAATGATACTCCCGACGACACTGCGGATGATACAGCGGGAGACGACACCACAGACGACGACACGAACGTGGACGATCTCGCACCCATCGACCCTGGTGTTTGGGAAGCGACGAACGTCGATCTCGACCCCGCGCCTTCCCCTGGCAACTCGTGGAATCTCCCCACGGCAGACTCGCTCAATGCTACTCCCGCGGCGTTAGCCCGCTTTGGTAACTCCATCGTGCTGGCGGGCGCTCGCCCGCCAGAGGGCGCTGACGATCCCAATGTGAGTGAAGCATTCGTCACGCGCCTCGATAACTCGGGCGCTGAGTTGTGGTCGACGGTCTTGCCCGACAGCGGCTTTCCGCACGACATCATCGCCAACGAGACGACAGGCGAAATACTGGTGATGACACCCTACGCGCCCGACTCCACGTTTCTCAACCCGTCGAGTTACAACGACCAGACCATGCTGATTCGCCTCGATCAGGGCGGCAACATCATCGAGTCGGTCACCCGAGACATCGCTGAGAATGGCGACATCATCATGGGCATGGCGATGGATGCTGAAGGTTCGGTGTTCATTACGGGCGCTGGCGGAGCCAGTCCGCCCAAACCATTCCTCGCCAAGTTCGACGCGTCGTTCGACGAGCAGTGGGTGACGATCTTCGATCACAGCGGCTCGCAAGGCTGGGCGCCCGCCGTCACGGTACTTGCCGACGGTGACGTCGCGATCACGGGCTACTTCGACGCGACCATCAACTTCGGCGGCGATACCCTGACGAGCTTGGGCATGTCAGGTCAATTCTCCATGCCGAACGGCTTCGTCGCGCGCTTCACAAGCAACGGCGACCACGTCTTCAGTCAACGTTTCGGCGGCCCGATTTTCGACGGTGGCACGTCGATCGTGTCCCTAGGCGACGACATGATCGTCGGCGGTTCACTCTCTGGCATGGTGGAGGTGGGGGGCATGAGCGTCGAGGTGTCGGACGACGGCGCGGCTTTCGTCGCGCGACTGGATCCGACGGGGACCGCCAAATGGGTCGAAGTGATCGACGGAGGACTCGCCCAACAGATCGCCGTACACGAACCCAGCGGCAACCTCTACGTCGTCGGCAACTTCGACGATCGCGGCATACTGATGAACTTCGACGTCGACGGCCAGCTGCTTGGCTCCGTCGGCGCCGTCGATGGCGAAGTGAACACCTACGACGTCACCCTCGATCTCGGCCTGGATCTCTGGATCACAGGCACGTACTCAGGCTCCGTCGACTTCGGCAACGACAATCTGCTGACCAGCGATCGACCAGGCGTGTTCCTGGTCCGGCTACTACAGTCGATAGCGCGGTGACGTGACCCCAGCCTGCTCGCATCGTGTAGTGCCCCTTGCCGCTTTTGGAATTGGGCCCACGCAGCAGCCAGCGCGCTGTTCATCCGCTCACCACCGCCGTCCGCACCTCGTCTCACCCACCCCAGAGTGAGCCGCGCAAGGGCCGCACCTCCACGTCCCCAGGCAAACGAAAATACACGACTTGTTCGACAGCGGAGGGCAGAGTCGGAACTTAGCCGCGTGGAGCAACGCACCATATCGGCGCGGACTAGTCGTGTGGTGCGTCGTGAGGTCTCGTGTTAAGTCTACGCTGCGTCGATGTCAGAAGGTCGCTCGATTTCGTCACTGGTGCGCTGTGGAGTCGTCGTGTGCGCGTTATGTAGATGTGCGTCTGACGACTCGCAGGCGTCGCAGACACGCACTACGTCGGAGCACCACGCGCCTGAGACCCGTAGCGTCGAAACCAGTGCTCCAGTGACGAGTGCTGCGGCAACGACGCCCCCTGAGGAAATCGTACTGATCGGTGGGGTGGACACGCCCGCCCCAGTGGCAACCTCGCGAATGGAGGGCCCGCGTGATCTTTGCCAACACCCGAGTCTCACTCCCGTCGAGTATTGCCTCGATGATGGCGACATCACGGTGTGCGAAGAGCGCCCCGAGGGAGGGCTCTGCGTCGCAAAGACTTGGCTGGCCTACAACTCGTGGCTGCGCAACTTGCTAGCCAACGCTTCGCACACCCTGGCCATGATTGAAGGTACCTTCGTGGAGGGATACGAGTCGAGCTGCTGCTACCGTGCGTACTCCTTCCACGCCGGCCGGTAGCGGAGTTGTTGTGGGGCCTGGAGGCTCAATGCTCTTTGGAACTTCAAGTACAACTGAGGTGGCTGTGGGGTCTACGTGATCGTTGCGTCAGTATCCCACTTCCAGGCCGAAGTCTTCGGTCGGCTTTTGTGATGCGTCGGACGTGACGAAGAAGCTGGTGGGACCTTTTCGGCGTTTGACGTTTGCGGTGACCGTCGTGGCTTCGACGTGAATGTTGACGCAGTTGGGACGAACGCAGAGCAGATAATGACCAGGATCCAGAGCGGCGTGGAAGCGTTTGGACGCGACTTGAACGAAGGCGGGGTCAGCCGTTCGCATGATGTCGCTTGCCGCACTGACGGTCGAGACTTCCGAGTCTGTCCACCAGATGCCCACATCCGCATCCGCAAACGGGCACTCCATGCAGCCGTCCACGGACACGTCACTCTGCTGCACGATGACCCCGGCGATTCCGGGCCCTTCGTCGGCGGCCGCGGAACGCAACTCGTCGCACCCCTCCCGCGCGCAGTCGGCGCAGCCGGCGAGAGCGACCGCCAGCAGCAAGTACGGTGCGATACGCGCGGCCGCAAACCGGAACATCATCTCGCTGAATGTGAACGGCACGTAGCTGAAGTGCAAGGCGGTTCACGCCTGTGCGGTCGGGCCCTGCGACGGGAGTATGCCGCGAAGCAGAGCATCAGGTACGCGACTGGTGTCGAAGGTTCGTGGTGTCTTTGGGTCGCGCATGCGCATCCTCGAGCAGTAGTAGGCGGATGGGTCGAGGGATCCGGCTTCGGCGTGAGCGCTCCGAGCGAGATAGCCTCGGTCCAACCTGAGAAGTTGCCGGCGATGTCGTAGACCCCAGCCTGAGCAAGTACGGGTTCGTGAAACTGCCAGTTGGTTCTGCACATGGCCTTCCCGACCATGAGCGAGTCCCCATCAAATACATCCGACACCCACAGCGGGCGGTCCGCAAGCGGACGAACGCGGCGCGTTAGCCCGAGGACGGCAATGACGCCGACGTGTTGCATCGGTATCGAGTAGTGGCCGCCCGTGGCGCAGAGTCCACGTGTTTCAGCGGAAGTGGGGCTGGGCTTTCCCAACGATGGCGGTGATGGCGGCGTTTCGAGTCTGTAGTCGTCGACGGTGAACGACATTCCCGCTCCTTCCGTTCCCTTGACGGAAGCCAGTGTCACGGATCCGGGAGCCAGGTCCCTCTTGGGTGAAACGATGAAGTACCGGATTCGTCCGCGTGATCCATCCCGCAACACGAGAACATCGAGCGGAATCGCCTCGTTCGAGGCGTCCAACAGGCGTACGGCGCTTCGAACTTCTTGCAAGCTCGGTGCGACGTCGTCGTACCTCGCGCCGCGCAGTGCGTTCGAACGCTCCGGATCGGAATCATGCAGGTCGAAGGCCACGATGGCGGCGGCTGTGGGAACCGGAAGCCAAAACTTGGCGTTCTTCGGAACGACTTCGCCCGGCTTGGGAAACGTCTCACGTGGCCAGTCGAAGCAGGCGCAAGCCGACGCCGACTCGGAAAGCAGGCTCAGCGCACACGCAAGCGCGAATCCAAAGACCACGCCTGCGAACTTCGTGGACACTGACACGACGACAACCCTCGCCCGCTCAGACACACCAGGAACCCGGGGCTTGGGCGCGCGACGCGAAAGTAGGCGTGGCACTCTTTGCGAAAGACGAGCACGTTCTGGTCGTTGCAGGAACGGACCGAGTAGGCTACCCTCCACGCCATGTCGTGGCGGGCTCGCAGGGGCGAGCGACATTGGCAAGCCGGCGTGTGTGGGGGGACGCTCATAATCATCTCGACGTTGAGCTGTACCAACTCGCAGGAGGACGCGAGCGACCCGCCAGCATCCAGTAGCGCGAGTTCGAGGCCAACCTCTGCTGGTGTTCACGACGGGGGCGAAGTGACCGACAACGGAGGTGAGCCGTCTGGGGATTCCGGAGCTGGCGCGCTTCAATGCCGATCGACCGCTGACGGGCAGCGGCTGCAGGGGATCCGTTACGTAGGCACCGATGGTTCCGTCAAGACCAGGGAAAATGCATGGTTCGATACGGAGTTGGACGTGGAGTGTGAACCCACGACTGCGATCGATGGCGTCCTCCGTTGTTTGCCGATGTTTCTCGACCCGAGCGTGACTGATCGTATCGTCTACAACGATCCAGACTGTGCTGTGCCGGTAGTCTTCGGGCCATCAGCGTGCACTGGCGCCGTTGCCAAGTACAGCACTGTGGTCGAGCCAGCGGGCGAGAGCGACGACTTGGGCGCACTTCCGCGTTCCCGCGTATTCGAGGTTGGCGAGCCGTTGGGGGTTTTCGACGCTTTCTACGACGCGTTCGGCGGGGGTTGCCAGCTTACGCAGCTCACCGAGGAGTATACTTTCAACGTGATCACTGGTGAGCTTTCGCCCGAGCGCTTCGTCGCGCTGGAAGAAATGCGGGTCGTGGGTGATCGATATCGAGACTTGCAGCGGGTCTGGAGTGACGGAGCCACAGATTACGCCGGAGTACACTATGATCATACGCTTGCTGCCGAGTGTCGTCGCCATCCGCAAGAGGACGTTGCAGTCCGTTGTTACCCTGGATACAGTGGTGATTGGACCGTGAATGCGACCCCAGAGTGTACTGGTGACATCATGGAGGTCGTGTTGGGAGTCCGCGAGCCACGGGAGGAAGTTTCGTTGTTGGGTGGCGAGACTCTCTACCACGTCGATCACGAAGCAGGTCTTTGCGACTTCGGGACACGCCGGGTCCACTCGGTGACTGACTCTTTTCCTGGGGCAGTCATGGACCTGTTTGCCCCAGATGAAGAGGATCCGGCCACGTGCGTCGACATTGGTTCAGGCAGAGCGAGTTCGCTGTTTCTTAAGCTAGGTCCCGAGATTCCTCCTGAGGAGTTGCTCAGCGCCGAACTCGCGCCGGCTACGTGCGCTTCAAAGTACACGAGTGGCAGTCGACTTCAGGTTCTGGGCGAACATTGGAATGATGGCGCTGTCGACGGTATCGGGTTCTTTGACCCGGAGATTGGAGCGAAGTGTAAGCTCGGCGTAGGTACCGATGGGGTCGTTCGCTGCATACCAATCGACCTGGCCGACTTCACGGAAGGGCTCTTCGCTGACCCGGAGTGCACCAGGCCCGCCGCGCACTACATATGCGCTCCGTCTCCAGGGGATCCCTACGACAATCGGGACTACGCGGAGAAAACAGTGATGGACACCGAGTCCTGTTGGGTTTTCGTAACCACCATCTACTCATTGGTAGGGGACGTGCTCGAAGGGGGCGGGTATAGCGTCGACGGTAGTGGTGCGTGCGTCTGGCGTGAGCGAACTGGCTTCGTCCGAGCGCTGGGGTCTGAGATCCCGCCCGAGAGCTTCGTGGCATTCGACTGTCCGGGACCACATCCCTGCCACGGCTATGTTCGGTAATCCTGCTTGCAAAGAATGTGGCGAAGGGGATGCTCGAGCGGAGAGTCGTCATGGGACATGGGAGTTCTCGTGACAGCTAGCTGGAGTACGAGCATGAAGTTCGGTTCGGTGACGGCGAAGTGCCCTCCAGGCAACGCGAAGGTTCGGAGGGATGAGCCAGCAAGACATTCTGGCCAAACCCTATCCCAAGGGCAACTCTGCGTCTCCCAAAGGAAACAGCAGTTCGTTTCCGTCGGGATCTTCGATGCGAATGCACGGATAACCCCACCACGTTTGTTCGGTGGGAATCGCGCGTTGCTCGATTTCCTTGCGGAACGTCTCCATCTCGTGAGCTTCCAGTTCGATGAACAGGCGAGCTGGCGCTTTGCGGTTCGCGTCGAGGCAGAGAATGAGTTCACAATCGTCGCGCACGACCTGGGCTACCGTGACCTCGCCGTCTTGCTCGTGGGCCCATGCCCGTTTGAACGCGAGAACGTCGATGTAGAATGCGAGCGATGCGCGCGTGTCGCTGACGAAGAGCACGGGGCGTGTGTACCAACCAGTCATGGTGAGGTGCTTTCAATGGTTCGCCTGTAGGCATACAGTCGAAGGCCGCCATCCACGGTGTCCAGTTCGAACTTTCCCGTGGCGTCGATGACTCGTCGAATGCGATCCAGATCTTGAGGGATCATCTTGGTGCCAGACTTCTCATTGTTCGGATCGATGAGCTCTTCGGCTTCGGGTGGGAACTCGATCCATTCGATTTCGCGATAGTAGTGAAACCCAGCGTCAGACGGACCCGTGATCATGGCCTCTACGCTATCCGCATAGTAGTCGTTGCGATCGCCCACCCAAAACCGTTCGACGCTGTCCGACCACAGCAGCTTCGCTTTGCAGCAGAGCACGAGGCCGTCTACCGCCGTCAACGCGTCGAGCAACCTGCGCCACTTCGTGTCGTTCATGTACGACGAAGTCGTCGCTCGTCGAGTCAGCTTGTCGAGCGCAGCCGGGTCTCTTGCCGGATGATACTTGGGAAGTTGCCGTGACATGGTCGTGGTAGGCAAACGGCTTGCGGCAAGGGTCGTTGGCGACGTCGACAGACTCACGAGCGGCGCGCGCCGCTCAGTCCTCGGTAAATCGATAGCTGTCGTGCGTCTCGTAGTCGAGTCCGTGCTTCTTCTCGAGGTCTTCGATCAGTTGGAGTGTCGCTGGCGTGTGGGGACTCGCGACCGCGCCTGGGACGCCAGGCATCGCTTCGAAGCTGTGGAGTAGCGTTTCTTCCAACACTTCACCGACACTTCGGTTAGTGACGCTGGCTAGGTCACGCAGCACGGCGGCTAGTCGCTCCTCGAGTCGAACTTCGACCGACGTCCGCTTGATTCTGAAGTCTTTCTTAGCGATCCCAGTGCCGAAGCGAAACGTGTGCCCATCAGGATCTTCGACGAGCATCTCCCGCATCCCCCATGGTTCGTCGACGGGAGCTCGGACGACTCCAGCGCCTCGCCTGCTCAGCTCTTCGTACAGTGCGTCCACGTCGAGCACGAACATCGAGATCCATGTGCCGGGCTGACCTTGTCCGCCAAGGCATAGGAACAGCTCGATCGAGTCGCGCTTGACGCAGCCGAAGTCAGGCGGGTCCCCGTACTCCCAAGCTTTCGTAAACCCGAGGCATTGCGTGTAGTACGCCATGCTCGCCGAGAAGTCGGACACCCTTAGAATTGGGGTGAGATGGGAGATCTGCTGAGTTTCCCGCGGACGTGCCATGTTCGGCCTCCTGAGCGATGGGGCTTCGACTCTCGATTCGTTAGCAGCCGCGCAGAGCGAAGTCTACACGCGCAGCATCATGGCGCACGAGGCGGCGGCGCATAGACTCGTGATCATGCCGCTTCGCTTCACTTCAGTCCTGCGCTGCTGACGTAGGGATCGCGCTCGATGTCTAGAAGCTACTGAAGACTCCTGCCAAGACCTCCAACACCGCGTCAGCTGCGGCCTCGCCACCTTGCGCGAGCACCTCCGCCGCATTGATCGACGCTCCGCCTGCGGCTTCAGCCGCGCTGCTGACGTCAGTTTGTCCAATCGCTCCAGCGGCTTTTTCGGCGGCGCTCACCGCGACGTGGCCCGCAGCTTCTGCGGCATGGACGACCAAGCCACCTGCATCTGGCGCGACGTCGACGTAGTCCCACGCGGAAGACTTGCTGACGCCAACTGGCTTCATGGCGCGGGAGAACGCCACGGGGTTGCCGCACACCTGAGCGAACTCGCCGCGATCGAAGAAGGCGAGTTTGCACGTGTAACAGGCGTCGATGGTGACGCCTACGACCGTCACTAGCGACATGTCTTTCTTGCAGCCGGGACACCCGAGCAGGAGCGAGGACGCGCAACTGGCGCAGCGGTTCGACTTCGGGTTGGCAGGAGTGAGGCACGCGCGACAGCGGTGACCGCTGGGACGGTGGACCATCAGTGGATGACTGCGGTCGTAGTGGTATCGCGCGATCGCCACCGCGTCGCTGCAGGCGAGCACGCCACCGCACGCGCTGCAGCGGTGAAGGCGAACGTCACCCGAGAGGAAGATGTCCGTATCACTGAGCGGTGTTGGCTCCGGACAGGCTGGGCAGCGGAGTCCCTCAGTCATTGGGCGCCTCAGTCATTGGGCGCCTCAATCATCGGGACTTCAGTCATCCAGCACCCCAGTCGCGCGTGCTTTCTGCTCTTGATTCAGCATCGGCTCGAACCGATAAACGATGACGCCTTCGTCGGAGATGCGGTGTTCCGCAAGGCCGCGAGAGCAGAACGCTTCGAGCCGACGTTCCGCATCACTAGGCGCGAGATCCGCGTACGCTACGACTTCCGAAACGGTCAGACTGCCGCCCCGGCGTTCAGCGAGTCTCAGTAGCTCCGAATCCCACGCCTGTTCGGCCCGCAACAACCTGTCGCGTGACTGTGGGGAGCGGAGCAACATGATCCCGAAGCCTACAGGTATCGCGACGCAGAAAAGCAGGGTAAGTGCATACGCCGACACTCCATGGCCTTCCCCCAAGTTGAGCGTGATGCCCAAGCCCATGAACGCCGCCACAGTGAACGCGAGATATGCACCCCCTTTGCGGCCCATGACGCAACTGTAGTGCAGGCGTCGGGGTACGACCAGGTCATGCACGGTGCGTAGTAACCTGCGCGCTCCGCGCTGGACGCTATCGGGAGCCGCCAGCCTGCGCTGGCTCGTCCTGGTACTCTTGCAGCCTAAACGGTGGGCTGCCGATGTGATGCTGGCCGTCACACGACCAGAGCACGTAACGCAATGGCCAGCCTCGCATGTAGTGGTTGCCGTCGCAGTTGCGCCGACATTGCCCGCTGCAACTGAAGCCTGACCACGCCCGAGGCTGCAGTGTCTGTCCTGGACCAAGTACGACGCAGCGTTTGCTCGGCGGCTGCCTTCGACAATTGGCGTCGAGATAAAAGAACGCCGCCGTCGTGTTCCAGTCGCCGTCTCCCGGCCGCATCTGCACGTCAACCCGCGACAACAAGCCAGCGGCGAAGTTCGACTCGTTCCTGAGGGAGAACACCTGTGCAGAACCCGTGCTGCAGATGGCGAGCGACGCTCGCGCCAGATTGTGCCGAGCGCACATCTCAGAGGGTGGCGCTTCCTCGGGCCACGGATCTGGTGAACGCAGCGGTGCGGACTCTGCGGCTCTCGGCGCGCATGCAGTAACGCCCGCGAAGACGAGCAAGATCCCCGTGAGAGACGAGACCATCTCGATACCCTGATCCGTCTGACCTGCCAGGCTGACGCAAGCTTGGGTCGAGAGGTTGAATGGCCCTCGGGACTGTGGACTTGGCAGAACGTCGTCGGCGGGGCAAATATTGATGCATGGCCCAGCGCAGTGAGGAATTGGAACGTCTCGTCCGTGAGCTGGCGCAGCTCGATCCGGTTGATCAGGCGCGAGTGATCGCCGACGCTATCCAGCGCAGCAGAAGTCCGACTCGCATCGGAAGGTTTGTATTGCCGAAGCTGCGAGGTGGGAGCGACTGGGTGGGGGGCGACCTGAGTCGAGAGACGCTGTACGGCGGTGATGGCCGCTGAGCTTCTGGGAGCTCTTGTGACAGCGAGCCACAGATCGGCACTTGCTTACCAAGCCCGATCATCGCCCGAACGCTGTGCCTTCTGATTTTCGCCAAAGCGAGTGTCAGGCAACGTAGACTTCGCCACATGGGACTTTTGACCTTCAGCATCAACGTCACCCTGGACGGCTGCGTCGACCACCAGGAGGGAATAGCCGACGACGAGACACGCGCCCTCTTCACGCGCCTCATGGACGAGGCTGGCGCGATGTTGTGGGGCCGCGTCACCTACGAGATGATGGAGAGCTACTGGCCGGCAGTTGCCCGCGGCGATCAAGAGGCGCCGCTCGCGATGCGCGAGTGGGCGGTCAAGTTGGAGGCAAAGCCGAAGTATGTCGTGTCGTCGACGCGCGACGAATTCCCGTGGGCTAACAGCCACCACATTGCCGGAGATCTGCGCTCGGGCGTTCAGAAGCTCAAGGACGCAACCCCGGCCGGAGTGCTCCTCGGTAGCGGTAAGCTCGCCTGCGAGCTAGACCGGCTAGGTCTGATCGACGAGTACAAATTCCTCCTCCACTCCAGGATCGTTGGCCACGGCCCGACGCTCTACCAGAGCGGGCTGCCCAGCACGCGACGGCTCGAACTAGTCTCGGCGAAGCCGCTCAGCAACGGCGCGGTCGCCATGCACTATCGTCGTGCGCAGTAACGCGGAGCGGAGGTGGCCTGCTGCTGCCAGCAGCGGGCCCGCGTTGGCCCCGTGCCGCCAGGACACGATGACCGCTAGGTTCCCCCGTCCAAGGACGATTCAGCCGCCTCCGTACTCACGTCTTTCAATTCAGGCGGCGGCGACGTGTTCGAGACAGCGGTCGGGCCGTTACCCAGGTCGAGCCGGCTCAGCAGGTCCTCAAACTCTCCAACGTGCTTCAGAAAATCCTCGGGCCGACTAGAGTACCCTGCCAAGATGACCGCAGGTAGCTCAGTCTGGTGAACGGCCTTGATGGGGGTAGGGCAGTGAAGGAGGACGAGCCTAGCTCGGTGACGTGGCGCAGACTCGTCGGCTTCAAGTTGATCGAGGTTCACGATCTCGACGTCGGCCACATGAGCCTCTTGCTTGCCAACCTCCAGCTCGCGTATGCCAAGTACCTTGGTCCCGTAACGAGATGCGATGGCAGTCACGACCCCGTCGTAGGACGCAAATTCGAGGCCTGAGCCCGCTATGCGCTCAATGTAATTGAGGAGAAGTACGCGCTCGTCCTTGCGCGCCAGCTTGCTCGGGATGGGGATCGTGCGCACCCAAATCGATGTGGAGTCTTTGGCGTGCTCCCAGCGCAGATCATAGAGAGGCTTCTCATGCTCGTAGTCGACGTCGCCATCCCCATCGATGTCGACAGGAAACACGACGAGGTACTTGTCGCTCTGCTTCGGTTTGAGCTTGTCGGGTGAATCGCCATGGTGACTATCGAGGACCCAGTCTCCCTCGAGAACCTTTGGCGAAGACGCGCGGATTCGATACTGCTCGTCTGGTTGCGAATACCCAGTGGGCCCGAACGCCGAGGGAGTGCATGCGACTACCAGCGCGATTGTCGCGACAAGACGGATCATGGCTGGAAGTTACCTAATCAGAGCACCCGAAGCAACATGGCATTCGAGCGCGATTGCTGCAGGGGGCATTCACCACAACCCAGTAGAGGCTATTGGAGCGCTACGTACAAAGCACTTCGAAGTTGAGCAGAACGCACGCGCCCGATGCGGCCGGGAAAGGACAACCCGCCGCCGCACTCGATGTACATGATGCGTGTCTGCTCTCTAGACATGGCTTTCCCAACGACCTGGGTGCTGCCGCAGGCTAATCCACGCCGCTTAGTCCGTGGCGCGCCTGAGCCAGTAGAAAGGACGCCGCCGTGCATGGACGATCGCGAGGATGATAGCGCGGTCGGGATCGTGTTGGTAAGCGACGCCGTAGAACTTGAAGCGTGAGAAAAGGTAGCGCCGAATGCGGGTCGCGATGTGCTCGGTGCCCGGCCACGTGGGTCAAACGTGTGGACGCTCGCACACGGCGTTCAGCGCTGCATCGACTTCAGCAAGGAAGTCGTCGCCGAGACCGGTGGCCCGTTGGTCGTACCAGTCGGCAGCTTCGACGATTTCCGTTTGCGCGTCAGGGTGAACGACGAGCTGCGCGGCGTTTGCGAAGTTCAGTCATGATGTCTTGACGAGCGGTATCCCACGGAATGGGGGTGACAGCACCTGTCTGAACGTCGTGCGCGCGTTTCTCGAGTTCCGCAGTCCAGGCCGCGTCGACTTCATCGTCCGGCTTCAAGACTCTCCAACAGTCGATGGGCCAGCTGTGCTCGTTCGGGAACGGGGAGAGCAAGCACTTCAGAAAGAAGGCGTTCTGCGGCGGACATGCTGGAAGGCTAGCACGCAAAGTGGGAGAGCGAGAAGGGGGGTGATTCGCCCGAAACCCAGCGCGGTTCTGGATGGGTCACGTGGTGAAGGCCGCGAGCGACAGCGCACCGCAAGACACTGCCACCAAACCTCCACGGGCGAAAAGAATGACGTTCTGCCAACGCGAGCGAAGCTTGCGCTGAACGACAACAACAAGGTCTCCCTGCCGGCAAGGCGCGTTCACCCATGGGGTCGTCCCGATTCCTTGCCCGGAAGAAGAACTAGAGGAGTGCGCGTGCCAGTTCCTTGCCGGGAAGGAAAAATCGCGACGTGAGGGTGCTGATTCCTTGCCGGCAAGGGCATTTCGGTCTGCCGTTCGTATGGGGGCCTTGCCGGCAAGGAGGATTTGCAGTGGGGCTGGTGTTGGCTGCTTGCCGGCAAGGAAATTCAGCCGAGCGTTCGTAAGGAGGCCTTGCCGGCAAGGGATTTAGGCCCGGCGTTCGTGATTGAGCCTTGCCGGCAAGGCCAGTGGGTCAGGGGAACGTTCACCGCACCCACGAAATCGAAAATTTGATGTCGCTTTTGCGCAACGGAACCTGGCGGCGGCCGAGCAGAGGGGCGTGCGGCGCATTTTGCGGCGCGCCGAAGAAAAAATCACGCAACTCAGAAAGAAGAAGTCGAATGGCTGAATACAATCAAGACACGAACGTCGCCTCGAGTGACTCGATCGGGCTCCCGCGCTACCTCGCGGCGTACCGCTCGCAATTGCCGCTGATCATGGCGGTGCCGGAAGCTGAACTGCTCACCGTCAACGTCGACATACCCAGCGTGATCACCACGCTGGTTGGCTCTCTGCCGGAGATCCTCGCGCTACGCAGCGAAGTGGAAAACCGGTTGCCGATGTTCGATGTCACGAAGTTCGATCAGCTCGAGAACGTGAGTTTTGCGCTGGCGCACACTCAGGGCATGTACATGTCCGCAGTGGCTACGCCCAGCGACTTGCGCGAGCTGGTGGACCTGGCAACCAAGAAGCGCGAGCTGGTGGTTTCGGACGCGACTGCGCTGATCAACCGCGGCTTGATTCCGGCAGGAAGCTTGGACAAGCTCAACGGGCCCAACGGTTACAAGAACGTGGCTTTCGACTTGGTGGCGGTTACCCAACTGCTGCGGGCCCACTGGCACGCGGTTGAGGGCAAGACTGCCGTGAGCGCCAAAGAGCTCGACGAATTGACCACGTTGGCCGACCAAGTAATCACGGCGGTTGGTCTACGAGACCAAGGACCGCGTAGCACCCCTGAGGCAACTCTCATTCGCCAAAAAGCGTTCACTCTGGTCGTGAAGACTTACGACCAGGTGCGGCGTGCAGTGCACTACCTGCGCTGGGAACACGGTGACGCGGAGAAGATCGCGCCATCACTGTACGCAGGGCGGCGCCGCAAGAGCAGTTCGAAGCAGGGCGAAGAGTCTACGCCGGAGTTGCCCGCGAGTGACGTGAGTTTGCAGGAGGAGCCGCTGGCGGTTGCTCCTGCGGAACAAGGCCAGTTTCCTGGCGGAAGCCCGTTTACGGATAAGTGATGCCGCATTCTAGAGAGCTGAACTTGGGCCTGACGCGCGCGCTCGATGGCGCAGATCCAAAGAGTGCGCGTTTGCCCGCCCACCACCTCGTCACGCATGGCGTGGTGGTGGGCATGACCGGCAGCGGTAAGACCGGTCTGCTCACGGTGATGGTCGAAGAAGCCCTGCAAGCGGGCATCCCTTCACTGATCATCGACGTCAAGGGCGACTTGCCCAACTTGCTGCTGGCGTTCGATTCGTTCGACGCCGAGCACTTCGTGCCGTGGGCGAATGCCTGTGCGGCGGCGACCGATCAACGACCGCCCGAGGTGATCGCCCAGGAACTCGCCGACAAGCGGCGTGCGGGGCTCGACGAGTGGAGTATCGACGAACAGCGCCTCGTACAGTTCTCCCAGAAGGCGCACGTGCGCGTGCTCACGCCGGGTTCGACCGCAGGGGAGCCGCTGCATGTGCTGTCGGCGCTCGAACGGCACGACGACTGTTGGGAGCGTGATCCGGAAGCGGCTCGGGCTTCGCTGTCCGCGGCTATTTCATTGGTGCTGCGTTTGGTCGGGCGTGATCCAGATCCCGCGCGGAGTGCGGAGCACGTGCTGCTCTCCGTGTTGGCCGAGCGCCGCCTGCGTGCAGGCCGGGATGCGGACTTGACGGCGTTACTCGACGACCTACAAGAGCCACCCATCGATCGCGTGGGTGCACTGTCGATCGATGCGTTCTTCTCGAAGCGCAAGCGAGCGGATCTCGCCGCAGGCCTCAACACACTCCTCGCGTCGCCTACTTTCGCCAGTTGGCGCGAAGGAGCGCCGCTCGACGTCGACAGTTGGCTCACCCCCAAAGACGAACGCACTCCCGCCGTGATCGTCAGCGTCGCCCACCTGGACGACGATGAACGACAGCTCGTACTTGGTGTACTGCTCGAAGAAGTGCTGTCGTGGGTGCGCAGCTTGTCAGGCTCTCAGCGTCTGCGAGCGCTGGTGGTGTTCGACGAAATTTACGGCTTCTTGCCCCCGCACCCGAAAAGCCCTCCAACGAAAGCGCCCCTCGTCGCACTACTCAAGCAAGCCCGCGCCTTCGGAGTAGGTCTGCTACTCGCCACCCAAAACCCGATGGACCTCGACTACCGGGCGCTGAGTAACGCGGGCCTCTGGTGCATCGGACGCCTCCAAACCGACGCCGACCGAGCCCGCATCGTCGACGGCCTAGCCCTAGGCCCAGCCGTCTCCGGCATGCCCGACCTACGTACACTCCTCCCCCGCCTCACCCCCCGCTGGTTCGTCATGCGCGACGCCCACAGCCGCGAAGGCGCACGATTACTGCACCCACGCTTCGCCATGTCGTTCCTGCGCGGGCCAATGACGCGAACGGAGATTCGCAGGGCGCGGGGGGAGGGGGAGTTGAGTGACGCGGAGATGCGGGGGGCGAGCGGGGAGGGGTGAGCGTGATATGGGCCGTCGGCAGGAGTCCGGGGGTTTGACTACCCTTGAACCAACGTCGCAAATCTAGAAAACAGACTCGCAGGTAGTGCGTATCGAAGGCGCCAGGTGATCGCAATGGGACGATTGCCTTCGTGCCGCTCTCGCTCTGCTGGACCTACGTAGGCATACGCCGCGTCCCGGGTGGTGCGCACGAACAGATGGAATGTCCAGCCGTTGGCAGGGCTTTTTGTGTATCTTTGACCACTTGCTTGCTCAACGGATGCAGCACCTTGTGACTCCCAGTGAAAAAGCGTAGGTGAGATCGCGTAGTCCCGATATCGCGTGGTTGGCGAGAACGAATGGTGGGACTTGTCCAGTGTAACAAAGAGTAGCTCGGCTTTTCTTTCCGACAGCTTGAGAATTCCTCCTTGCGGTGTGGAGGCCTTTTCGCCGGGGGTAGCGCGGCCTATCGCCGCCATGATTTCCCGGCGTCCGTAGTGACGGTGGAGCGCTAGCGGCCAGTCGGTTACGGGAAACACGGTCGTGGGCAGATTGGTACGGTCCTCGAGCACATCAGCCAATTGAGTCAGCTCTTCGCCGATCGCGTTGTGCGCGCTCAGACTTAGTGCTGTTGCCGCGGGAGTTCGGAGTGCTCCGCGGTGCTCGAGTTGAAACGTTAACATGGAATACCTACGAGCTTCCGCTTCCGAGGTCGGCGTACCGTGACCCGCTGCGACCTTGCGCCACACCGCAAAGCGTTGAGGTTCGTCAACGTGTAGTAGCCAGCCGAGTCGGCGACTCAAGTCTTCCACATTGTCTCCGGTCGTTTCGAGCAGGCCCGCCTGGCGACGCAATATGGTCCAGCTGGACTTGGCTCCATACACGTCTTCGACCTCGCGAGCCGTTGCGTCTAGAAAGCTTTTGAGGGTTACGGGGACGTCGGTCTCCTGCGCGTATTCCTGGAGCTGTTCGACCAAGCGTGCCCGCTTCTGCAGGTGCTCTTTCAGAGACTCCAGGACGTACTTTCTGCTTACCGCATCGAGTTGCAGAACACACCCGCTTGGAAGATATGGGAAGCTGTCGTTGGCTGCCGCGACCAAACGACTGCGTGAAATCCCAGTCAGCGCCGAAAGGATTCCGTCGAATCGAAACTCCGCGCGCTGACGTCCTATGAAGTCCAGTACAAGACATGACGTCTTCTGAGCATCGTGGCGCAGGCCGCGTCCGAGTTGTTGGAGGAATAGCGTGGCGCTAGACGTGGGTCGGAGGAACAGCAACGTGTCTACAAAAGGCAGGTCCACGCCTTCGTTGTAGAGGTCGCATGTGCAGACCACGTTGCACTCTCGGTCGCGGAGCATGCGAGGCGCCTCCGAACGCTGTTGGGCATTTGAGCTGCCGTGAATCGACACAGCAGGCACTCCGCGTCGACTAAGAGCTTCGGCCATGAACTCGGCGTGTTCGACGGACACGCAGAAGGCCAAGGCTCGAACTTGTCCAACGTCTGCCACTCGTCGCCTTAACTGCTCGACAATGATGTCAACGCGCTTTTCGTTGCCTGTGTACAACCGCGAGAGTTCGGCACTTTGGTAGCCTGAGCGGGTCCAACGTACTCGATTCAAATCGACATCGTCCGCAATGCCGTAGTACTCGAAAGGAACGAGGAGCTGGCGCTCCAATGCATCCCAGATACGAAGCTCCGCGGCGATGTGACCACCGAAGTCTCCAAGTAGCGATTTTCCGTCCGATCGCTCTGGGGTGGCAGTCAGCCCCAGAAGAATCTCTGGCTGCAGCTGGGACAGCAGACGCTGATATGAATCCGCAGGGGCATGATGACACTCGTCGACCACCACATAACCGAAATGCGCAGGTCCGAGACGCGATGGCAACTCTCGACTTGCTGCGCTCTGAATCGTTGCGAACACATGCTCCCACCGTTCAGGTCCCTCGCCGCCGACTAGCAGTTCTCCGAACGAGCCATCCCGTAGCACTTGTCGAAACGTAGCCAACGCTTGCTCAAGCAGTTCTTGGCGGTGAGCTAAGAACAGCAACCGCGGAGCGACGCCCTGTCGATCAACTTGGCGCTTGTAGTCGAAAGCGGACACAACAGTCTTGCCTGTTCCAGTTGCAGCAACCACTAGGTTTCGGTTCCGCCCATTGACGGACCGTTCTGCGTCGAGCCGATCGAGTATCTCCTCCTGGAATGGGAAGGGGCGTAGCTGGAAGAACTGAACGACCGTAGCGCTGGCGTTTGACTGTGCCCTCAGGCCATGGCGTAGGCGTTGGCGGCTTTCTTCTGAGTTAGGGTCGTATTCCTCAAACTCAGAGTCGTTCCACAGCGAATCAAAGGTGCCGCGGAATTTTTCGACAACATGGGGGAGATCTGCTGCGCACACCTTGATCATCCATTCCTGGCCGCTGCCCAACGCCGTATGCGTCAGATTCGCTGAGCCCACGTAGGCGGAATGAAGTCCGGAGTGCCGCCGAAACAACCACGCCTTAGCGTGCAGGCGGGTTCTGCGGGTATCGAAGGAGACTTTGACTTTCGCTCCTGGCAGCCGCGCAAGCCACTGCACGGCGTGCTCATCCGTAGTGCCTGTGAAAACGGTTGTGAGCACCCGAAGGGTGATGCCATGGGCTCGCCGTGCGAATGCCTCCAACTCATCACGCAATGCTCGAACGCCAGACATCGTGATGAAGGCGACCAGCACGTCAACCTCATCCGCGGAGGCGATTTCGCGTGCTAGCTCCGCACCCAAGTTGGGCTCGTCTCGACTTCGCGTCAGGAGTGTAGTCGACGTCATGGGCGTCGATGGCCTCTTAGGGGGGCCGGAGCGATAGATCGCGCGGAGCTCTCGCAGGTCCCCGGAGACATGCACGCCGGGATCAGAGCCCTTGGGTGCGAGGCGACTGAGCGCGGTCAATAGATCGTTCGTCAGTTCGGCTTGGAGCTGCGCCCCTTTCTTTGCCGGTAGACTGCCCAGCGCGAGCTCGATCTCGGTCGCAAGGTGGCGTGCTAGGCGAACGGGGGCCTCGGCTGGCTCCAAGTACCCGACCTCGCAGCCGCGGTCCTTGAGTTCACCGAGCTGGCGCTCGAGGCCTTCCGTGATCAAGTGCTCGTACAGGCCATCACGAAGCGGGTTGGGCATCTCGGCAGTGTCTCATCCAATTGCGAATAGTGTCGAGTTGCTTGCCTCAAAACGGGCGGGACTGACCACAAACTGCACGCCCAGTCTCGGAAGCCCTCACCATGAACTACACTGTCTACCCGTCGGTCCCATCGTCGAACAGGCATGCGACCTGCTCGCACGGCGCAGGTCGTGGACACGCGTCACCTCTAGCCTGAGGTGACCGTCTGGAGGGCCGCAACTGTACTGTTGTCTCTGACGGTAGGGATCGCGGCGCTCAGAAGCGCCGAGTCGTTCGCTGGCTACGTGTGGGGGACTAATATTTCTGGCTCTACACCAGTGACCCCACGACTAGCCTACGGGGGCAGACGGACCTGCGCGGATGGGGCGTGGTCGACGCAAAGCCTAACGCCAGCCTCGCGAGTGTCGCTGCCGAGGATTAATCTGACCAAGCGTCGCCTGTGCTCTGCGGGCCCCGAATTTATTTTTCGCGAGCATTGGCTCCGCTAGTCTACGGCGCCCCGCCTACTCCGGCCACTCCCGACGCTTAGCGATCTCGCCCGGTAGCGCGCTCAGTTCGTCGTCCTTCATCGTCTGCAGCCGCTGCCGACGCGAATCGTCGAGTTCGACGCCCAACGCCGCGCAGATCTGTTCGACGACCTCGATGCGATCCGTTCGCTGTCGTTCGGCGACCTGTTTCTCGACCTGTTCGGCGACTTCTTGTTCCATTTTGCGTTTGGCGCGGGCTTGGAAGTTGAAGATGTCGCGTTCGCGCTTTTCGGCGATGAATTGCGCGAGGCTGTCGTCGGATAGCTCGCGTAGCGCTTCTTCTAGACTTTTGAGCTGGATGTCGCTCATGGCTATCTCGTGTCTCTCTTCATCAGTCGTCGCGGCGAAGAACTTTGCCCAGTTTAGCACTGGGTCACTGCTCTGGGCAGCTGGCAGATCACGCGGAATTTTCGGGAGTTCGACGAAGTGCAGGGTGACCACCGCCAAACGCGCGCGTTAGTCTCTCGCCAGCCTCGATTAGTCATCGCCATCACCAAGAACCTTGCGACTCGCCTTGGCCGTGCTCAGGATTTCCGTTTCGCTTGGGGGGGTGGAGGGGTGGTAGCTGAGGCAGAGGGATGTGCGGATTTTGCGGGGTTTGTCGGGGCCTGAGCCGAAGTAGAAGGTGCCGCGCGGGAGGGAGCCGACGTCGGTGGCGCGGGTGCCCTTGTCGGCGAGCAGTTGTTGTAGGGCGTCGATGGCGGCGGGTGAACTCATCTTGCCCGCTAGCAGCGTCGAGCAGTTGGACACGATCGCGTGGTCGATGCTCTTGGGCTCCTGCGTTGCGAAGAGTAACCCAAGGCCGTACTTGCGCGCCTGGGCCGCCAAGCGAATCATATTTTCTTTGCCTGGAACGGCCTTGCCTGATGGGACGAAGTCTTTGGCTTCGTCGATCACCAGCAAGCCGAGCAAGCCCCCGGGCGGCGCGGGGTTCTTCTTGATCCAGGAAAACAGGGTGCCCGATAGCTGGTCTACGAAGCGGCGTTTTTGGTCGTAGCTTGGGAGCCCAACCAGGTTCAAGACGGATACGCGCGTCTTCGAGGGCTGTTGGGCATTGAACAACATCGCGGGATCGAGCGGGCTGCCGCTGCCCCCGACGAGTGGATCGTTTTCGATCTCTGCGTAAAGCAGTTCCGACAGATCACGCGCAAGCTTTTCGCCCTTTTCGTACGGCTGAATGACATCTTCGGGCGGCTCACTCAGCAGGCGAACCAGGTCGCGTATGGTGCCACCGCGCTGTGCGAAGTGACGCAGCGTGCCTTTGAGGATGGCAGTTTGGCGCGTGGCCGTCGCGCTCGTGGACTTCACGATCATGCTGGCGATGCTGGAGACAGCCACCTCGATCGCCGCGTCGAGCTCTGCGTCCCGTTCTGTGGCGGACGAGGCGACGACGCTGAAGTCGGGCAGTGGATTGAGGCGCATGGGATTGCCCAAGGCTGCGCCCGGCGTCCAAACGATCACCTCTGACGCTTCCTGGTAACGCTTGGCCTTTGCTTGGTCGGCCTCCGAAAGCGCATCGGGTAACTCTGGCCATGGCATTCCCAGGCGCGAAAGGTCGTTGGCACCGTCGAGCACGATGCTGGGGATGCCGAGCAGCGTCGCTTCTTCGATAACCCGCTTCAAGAAGACCGTCTTGCCGCTACCCGAGCCGGCGAAAACGCACGTATGGTAGGGGAGGCGCTCCAGGGTGATGCCCACCTCGTCGCTCAGCTGGCCCGCTGAAAGGCGGTGCCCAATCGGCAGGGTATCGCGTGGGGAGTTGGAAACAATGACAGTGGCACTGGCTGCTGCTTTGGTGTCAGCCGCTTGCCCCTGCTCAGTCGCTGGGCCGCGCGCGGCCGTTTGGGTGGCCTGCGAGGCGTCAGGTTCGGGGGTAGATGGGCCAGCCATTGCCGAGTCAGCGGCGGGGGATGGCGCCTGCGTTGCCGAGGGCTGCGTTAATCTAGCGAACAACGCTTCGGCGGCTGGTTTGAAGGCGTTCATCTTGGAGACGGGTTTGTCTTCACGCAGCCACTCCTCGAACCCTTCGGGTTCGTTGGAGCTCGCCATGATCTGTTGCAGCGCCCACAACGTTCGCAAGTCTTCGTCCGTCGGAGCGGCGATGCGTCCACCCTTGCTTTCGAGCGACGCCACCAACGCCTCGGTGACTTTGCCAGAAGGAATCGGGCGGCGGCGCACGATGGTCAGGCCGCGAAAGTGCAGTTCCTCGTCGATACCAGAGGCGGTCAGCGCCGCCTTGAGACGAGCCTGAAACGCTCGATAGTGATCCTTCTCCAGAAACCTGAACGAATGGTGTCGCTCTCGTTCGCCCTGGCTCGTCAAGACCAAGCGCACCCGCGCGTGCAGCGGATCGTAGCTGCCCGTGTTCATGAAGTCCTTTTCCACTTTCGGAAAGACGTCGTCGGGAACGGGGTTTTCCATCACGAGCGCGTCGCAAGCAAACTCCAGCAGACGATCTTGCAGCTGTTCACTGTCGTCCGCGAGGATTGCGTCGAGCGGCGCATCTTTGCTCAGATCTGCGACCTGTCGCGCGATGGTTTCTTTGAAGCCGGGCCCTGGGGGTGTCGGCGGAGTCGTCGCGACCCCGGTTTCGCTGACCGTTCTTGCGCTGCGGCAAGCGCGCCGATGGGCTTCACACGCCTTGAGCAGTTCGCGGGGCGTGTTGTCTTGGTACTTCTCGAAGAAGGCATCGGTGTACGGATAAGACGCGTACGGCGCGGTGTAGCCCTGTGCCGAGTAGGCGAGCTGTAGGCGCTTGGTGACCATCTCTCGCAGTACGTCGGGTCCAGAACCTGGCTTGAGCAGCAGGTTGGAGGTGAACCTATCCGCCATGCTGATCGGCGCCTGGCGATCGAGGATGTCCCAGGTCGTCTCCAACGAAGACACCACGCACAGCGTACGTCGTGTGACGTCGCGGAGCGCCAGCAGGCCTCCTGCAATGCCCTGGATGATCGCTAGGGAGCGTCGTTGTTGGTCCGTTGATTCCGCGTCTTCGGGTTCACCTCTGGCAAGCTCGTGCTCGGCGACGATGGCGTCCAATTGATCCAACGCCAAGGTGCTGGGTCCAGTGAGCGACAACAGCCAAGACAGGCCCCGAACGATGCGGGAAGGAGTTTGGCTGCGATGTCTGAAGCCGAAAATCCCCAGCTCATCATCGTCGATCACCATGCCCTGTAGCCACTTGTAACCCAAGTCGTTGATGTCCGCGTGGTCACAGGCGAAGAGGATCAGCGCACGCAACACGTCGACGTGTTCTTGGACTTCGGCGCGGTGTTTCTCCCGCACCTTCTTGATGAGTTCTTCCGTGCGGTTGATGAGGCCAGGTGGGCGCTGCTTGGGGATGTCCGACGCCTTCTTGACGGCTTGCCCGTAGCTCTTGATCATGCGCTCGAGCCAATGGTCGATCTGCCGTCGACCATCACCCAAGTGATGCTGCAGGGAGCGCAAGTAGCCCAGCGAGAGCGTCTCCCAGAAGTCGCTCACATCGGTCATGTCCGCCAGGATGAAGTAGCTCCCTTGCTCAACCGCGCTGCGTCTGAGAAAGCTGAGCAAGTGGGTCTTGCCCGAGCCAGCAGGTCCGAGCAACGGGACGCCGAGGGGTGACGCGGGAGCCGTCGAGTCCACCAAATCTTCGAGGTACTCGCCGAGCATCTCGCGCGCTTGGGGTTGAAGGCCTTCGGTTTCGTAGCTGTGATCGCTCCAGACGTCTTCGATGTGGGCGGTCCACTCGAAGTTGACTTTTCTCAGCGCGGTGAGCGGCAGATTCATCGTGAGTTCTCCAGGTAAACTAGGTGACGTGGCGCATCCCCCACGATGAGCGCGGCGCTGATGTCTTCTGGGGTCAACGCCGCGCTGTTGTCTTCTCGATACAGCACCAAGCGCCCTTCGCGTTGGAGGAGTACGAGGGCTCGGTCGAGGTCGTCGCGCTCGACGTCGGGTAACGCCGCACGTAGCTTTCTGAGCAGTACCCGCACTTGCTTACGCCCATTGCTCAGCTGTAGGCACGCGCGCTCGATTCTTGGCCAAAGCTCGTCCTCGTCGGAACTCCCTGCCCTCGCGGTAGGCTCCGGGCTGCCGTTCGAGGGTGCTACGTCGGTGCGTTCGGTGGGCGGGGACGCAAAGAGCGCCGCCAAGGGGATCTCTTGCGCTTTGAGATACGGCAGCAAGCGATGCAGCAGGCCTTCCAGAGCTTCCGCCCCGACGGACGAGCGAGACTTGAGTAGATCGACATTGACGCTGCGTTCTGCCCAAGCCCAGGCCTTGTCGGTCAAAACGAAGTAGTCCGCTCGACCACGCTTTTCCGCGATCAGATAGCCTTCCGAAAGCAGCATCTGCCGATCCTTCTTATTGAGATCGGGCTTTGCTTTGCTTTTCATGGGCTCGCGCACGTCTGGTGTTTGACCTGCGATCATGCGCCAGAGAAACATCGCTTGATTGGGTTTCAGTTCTTCGCTCATTGATACGTTCCTCGTTGCGTCTGTAACGCCACTACGTTCTTGATCTTGCCGATCACTCGGTCCAGGTCGACATACACCTCGGCGTTGGTGATGCGCAGCGTCGAAAATCCTTGGAGCAATAAACGGTAGTCACGGTCGCGATCGTCCACGTAGGCTTTGGGGCTATGGTGTTCCGGGCCATCGAGTTCGATGATCACTCGGCCTGCTCGCCACACGAGGTCGACTATATAGTGGCGATCGCCGGACGCGGGGAGGCGCTGATTGAACTCGAACAACGGGGCGAGCTCGGGGTCGTTGCTCAGTCTGTCGAACACCAGTCGTTCGACCTCACTGCCCGGGTGGGGGCGCCCAACGAGAGGGCCGACCGACACTCGAGGCGCGTTGATCTCTCGAGTTTTTGGAGTCGTGAGGGGTGGCGGCGTCTGTGACGGTCCTGCGACGGCACACTCGAGGGTGTGCGCGCCGTAGTTGACGTGGTCGAGCTCTATTCTGGGGCGCCAACTTTCGGGAAGTAGCAGCAGTGTCTTCGCCTGGGCCTCTCGAGCGAGCCACTGTGCTGCTTTGGCGAGCCCCTTGATGCGCGCGGGTGTTGCCACGTCGGACGTGACGGAGAGAGCGAACAACAACCGACTTGGATCGAGCGCTAGCGCGAGCTGCCGCACCTGCTCGGCTGCTGGCAGTTGCTCGACGATAGGACGTTTGCCCATCACACACAGGCGCGACGCCTCACGTATCCAGCTGCGCGACGTGCCGGGGATCGCTCGACTGCGTCGTTCGACCGAATCGGGAGAAATTGAGTCTCGCTCACGAGGTTGGTCGAAACGCCCTTCGGCGGTGATGTACCACTCGGGCCACAGTTCGGCAGCAGCGTCAGCGAGAGCGTTGCGAATTGCTTCGAGCTCCATTTGTAAAGAAGGAGCCTCTTGCCACTGGAGCGCTACGAGCGTCGGTAAGGGGACGAGATCTTCTGTTGCTGCGCGTAGCTGGTATCGAGCTTGTGCAACATCATCACAGAACACGGTGGTGACGAACCCATTGGCGGAGGTCTTCAAGATGTCGTCAACACTGTCCGCCATTCACTCTGATCTCCTCTGCGGCACCTGGATGGGAGGAGCGACTTGATGATTGGCACCCACCCCGAGCCCGACGATAACGCACCCCGCGGTTTGTCGCGAGCGGCAAGGATCAGCAAATGCCGAAAGAATCGTGCGTCTTCAGGCCGCGGCAGAGTGAATCGACGACCTCTCCACACGCATCGGGCGTTCAGATCTCGTTGCGGCAGTGGTGCCTAAACGTTTCGCATGGTGTCGCGATTGAGCTGACAGGTCGTTCTGCGACCTTGTGTCACGTTTACGGCAACACACGTCGCACGCGACCGAGCGAAAGCTTTCCACTACCTCTCAGATCCGCGGCGAGGGCGAGCCACAGTTCGGCGGCGGCGATGGCGTCACACAGGGCGTCGTGTTCGGGGTAGGTGGGTAGACCGAAGCGTTGGCGAGCGGCGGGGAGTCGCAACGCGTCTTGGGCGATGGGTTGTTGGCGTCGTTGCAGCGTGTCGTGCAGCAGGGCCAGCGTGTCGATACATGGGCCAGCCCATTCGGAGCCGTAGCAGCGCTGGCAGGCGGCGCGTAGGAATGCGGCTTCGATGGGGGCGTTGTGGGCCACGAGCACCGCACCCGACAACGCGGGTAGCAACTCGTCGAGCAGGGTTACCAGGGGTATGCCCGCAGCCGCGGCGTCGTCGGAAATGCCGTGGATGACGACGGACGCTGGCGCGACGTTGCCTTCGGGGCGAACGGTTCGCTGGCGCGCGGAGTGAAGCAAGATGCGTCCGTCGCGCACTCGGACCCAGGCCGCGCTCACGATTTCGTCGCGCATGGGGTCGAGGCCCGTCGTCTCGAGATCGAGTGCGAGCAGTGGGACGTCACTGACGTCGAGTAAGCGATCGGGCCACGGTACTGCCAGATGCGCTCGCAATGCGTCACCCTCGGCGCGCTGGAGCAAGAGCTTGCGCTTGCGTTCGCCGAACGAAGGTAACTTCATGCGCCCAAGAGCCCGAGTTGTCGGCTGTACTCCAGCGCGTGCTGCATCGTATTGATGACGGAGAACGCATCGCGCAGGTGACCACGCTCGGCCGAGGACAGTTCCGTAGGATCGAGGTAGTTGTCGGCTGGCTTGCCCTGAGTCAGCCAACGTGCGTGCAAGCGCAGGCGAACGCCGCCGATACACTCGAAGGCATCCATCAGCTCGCTACACCCGGACTCGCTCAGCACCCGGTGTTTGGCGGCGTGTTGCAAACGAACCAGCGTGTGCGCCGTTTCGCATCCCGACTCCAAGCCGTAGAGTCGCGCGAGATCGACGATCGGGATGAGACCCTGGTGTTTGAGGTTCAGCGTCTTCTTGTGTTCACCGCCGCGCTCCACCACCAGTTGTCCGAAGAAGCCCAAGGGTGGGCGACGGGATACCGCGTCCCTGGCGAGATGAGCGAGGAATAGCGGCCGCGCTGCAATTTCTGACGCGACGTGGTCCGCAAGCTCTGTGGCCAGCGCACTTTCGCCGTGCAGCGGGCGCATGTCGAAGAAGATGCTGCCGCGCATTACGGCATCTTTGGTCGGCTCACGGATCCAGCGCGAGAACTGATCGCGCCACACGGACGCGGGTTGTCGCCATTGGTCCGTCAGCGCCATGATGCCGCCCGGACAACGTGGATAACCGCACGCGTCCAGGGCAGAGCAGACGCGTTCTGCAAGCAGCCGCAGCGCGGGATTCGAACTCGCCACCGAATCGCTGAGTATCAGGCCGTTGTCTTGATCTGACGCCAGCGCGTGCTCCTCCCGCGCTTGGGAACCGAACGAGACCCAGCAGTAGCCGCTCGGTAACTCCCAGCCCTCAGCTGCGAGCTGACTGCTCGTGATTTCGATCAGTCGGCGAGTGATCGCGTCTCCCACTTGCGTCAGGATGCGGTGCGTGTCCGATGCGCGCGCGTCGGCTGCGACCATCTGCAGCAACACGTCCGCCCGGCGGCGACTCACGCGGATCACGCCTTCCAGATCGTCTTGCCGCGCGACTTCGTTCAACACGAAGACCGGGTTGGCCACATGCGACTGCACCAAGTCCGACAGCGTCACGACGCCGACGGCCGCTCCGTTTTCGAGCACGGCGAGGTGGTGCACTTCACGCCGCGTCATCTCCATCAGCGCTTCGAGCAGTGACGAACCGACGTCCACTCCTGCGACCGGGGAGCTCATGATGGTGTGAATCGGGTCGCGCGGGTTCGCGCCCGAAGCGAGCACGCGGGAACGCAGGTCACGATCCGTCACGATGCCGAGGGCGCCCCGCCCAGTGACGATCACCGACGAGACTCGTTCGTGCGTCATACGCCGCGCTGCTTCTTCGATACTCACGTCGGCGCCAACGGAAACCAGTGGCCGCACCAAGAGCGAGCGCACGCGTTTGTTCAGACTTGCCCCGCCCGGCGCAGGACGGGGCGGAGCCATGCTGACGGCGCGCAAACGCTGAGAGGCGGGCCCTAGGAGCAATGGCTCGAGCGCTGGCTCGTCGCGAAGAAGCTGGCGGAAGCGTTCAGCGGGGAGGGTGTACAGCAGCGTGTCCTGCAGTGCGCTCAGCGACGAGGCGCTTGCGCGTTCGGTGAACAGTAGCTCTGCGCCCACCACTGCGCCTTCTCCGTAGTGTGCGATTAGGTTACCCGAGTCGTCTTCTTCGACGAGGCCACCCGAGCGCACGAGCCACAATCGATCGCAGCGTTCCCCCGCCTTCAGCAAAGCCGCGCCGCGCCGCAGGTACTCGATCTCACACGCGGCGGCGAGCTGCTTCCGTTCGCTCAGCGGCAGCCGGTCGAAGGGCGCGTGCTCTCCCAAGAACGAGACCACGGGTTGCAGAGGGGGAACCAAGTCGCTCATCGATGCTCCGCCCGCACTCTACTACGTCTAGAGGCTTTGGGTCGCGCTCGATGTGATTCGGCTACTTAGTGCGGCGGTGGGCGTCCAGTAGAGTCGTTGTTGATAAACGGCCCACCTGCACCTGGGGCGCGCACGTGGGGGCCAGGCGCGGCGACGGCTTGCGGGGCCGACGTGCGCGGTGCACGAGGGACGACACGCGGTGGGCGGCGCGCTCGCTGCACGGCGGCCCCAAGACAAGACATCAAACGACTGGATTTCAGACTGTAACGAGAGTCAATGTGCTTCGTGCTGCCAGGCTGCAGCGATGGCGGCGACCAAGCCACTGATCTCTTCGCGGCTGTGTTGAGCGGTGAGCACGATGCGCAGCCCAGCGCGGCGGCGTGCGACAGCGGGGAACGCGGCGATGTTGACGAAGTAGCCGCGTCGGAGCAACTGTGCCGTCAATGCATTGCCAGCCTCCTCGGGGCCTACTTCGACGAAGCGAATCGGCGAGGCGCCTGGGGCGTAAACATGGATGCCTCGAGCTGCACATTCTGCGTCGAACCAAGCGATTCGGTCGCGTACGCGCGCTTGCAGCACGGCTGCCTCATCAGTCAGCAAGATCTTGGCGACCGCAATTGCCGCGCCGAGCACAGGCGGTTGCAGCGGGCCCGAAAATACCATGCTGCGTCCACACGTCAGGACCTTGCGTGCCATTTCGCGGGTGGGGAACACCCCAACGCCGCCCGCAGACGCGAAGCCCTTCGCCAGACCCAGCACCACGATCATGCGTTCGTGGCGGGGCCCGGAGAGTGCCAGGCCTATGCCGTTTGGACCTGCCCAGCCAACCGCGTGCGCGTCGTCGATGTAGGCATACAAGCTCGGATGACGTTCCAGCACGTTGCGTAACTCGTCGAGATCGAGCAGGTTGCCGTGCATGCTGTACACGCCGTCCGTCAGGAAAAGAATGCGACGATGTTTACTTTCGAGATGGCGCACTCGCTGTTCCAACTTGTCTAGTCGCGCTGAGCGCACGGGGTAACAAGGGACGCCGCGGTGCTGCAGCTCGGGGAGGACGCCCTGCATACTGGCGTGCGCTTCCATGTCGAACACCACTGCGTCGTGGTCTTCGACGATCACGGGCAGCGACGATAGGTGCAGCAACGACGTCGTCGGCGCGACCACGAACGCGTCCGTTTTCAACATGCGCGAGAGCAGCGCTTCGAATTCACGATAAGGCGGCGCAGACAGATAGGTGCGTGACGAGGAGAACTGGCTGCCGTACCGCATCACGGCGTCGCAGGTGCCCAGCTTGACCCGATCATCCAATTCGAGGCCCAGGTACGAGCAGTTGCCGAAGTTTATTACCCGCTGGCCATCGAGCATCACCGAGGTGCCCGAGAGCGCGACGTCCTCGGCCGTGCGGTGTACGATGCCGTGGCTCGCCGCTGTCGAAATGGTGTGGTCGACGGCGGCTAACAACTCTGCGGCGCTGCTGCGGAGCGATTGCCGTGTCTCGTTGGGGGGCGCGGTGTTCGTCATGGGCACCGCATATCACTGCGTTCATTCGTCGCCATGAGAAAGCATCGTGAACTCTCTCGAACGCCAACAACACACCGTAACCGCTGCACGGCCCCCATCTATACGCAGCGCGTAGGCGTGTGCTAGCGGC
>CBFGUG010000063.1:0-45834 GCA_965651905.1 uncultured bacterium
CTACTCAGGTCATCAGCCTCGCTTCCAAACGGACCCATCCGAACCCAATGACCCATCGGCCTAAACGGCGTCTGCTGAATAAAATACGCGCGCTGGCTATATTGCTGGCTGCGGTTTACACACACAGCTGTGGGCCACCCAGGCTCGTATACAAGGACGGCGTACCCAAGACCGCACGCGCCAAGTTCACAACTGAGTCTTGTCGTTGGGAGAGTCATCTACGTATCCCCACTACTGACACTCAGTTTTATCTGATTGACGGCCGCCGCAGCTACGCGCTTTTGGTCCTCGACCAACATTCGATCGGGGAAGAGATCGAAAACTACGTCAAGGACGACACCGGGCATCACTTCTCCGTCACTGAGCGGCGCCGCGCATGGCAATACTCGTTTCCTGACGAACGCGGCGCTGCAGGGACTCTGTCCTACTTCGAAGACTCGTTTAGAGCAGATGCCAGGGAGCATGGATTCAAGATCGGAGGCACTCCGAAAGGCACTTGCACCCTGCAGTCAGTACCAATGCCTGAGGTGGACGACCCTCAGCACCTCGACGCGAAAGCAGCAAGCGTTTGTGCTCCTGGTGCGACACAAGCCTGCACGGGCAGGGGCGCCTGCGCTGGGGGCCAAGCATGCCTGCCAAACGGCTCTGGGTGGGGTTCGTGCGACTGTGGTTCCAACGCGTCGGCCCCTCAGGACCCAGGTGGCGCCGATCGGAACGCGAACGATGCTTCATATGACGACGAAATGAACGAACAGCAAATTGACGATCAACCAGATGACGAGGGGAATTCCGAATGAGCTTCAAGCGCACGAGCGCAGCCGTGTTCATCTTGTCATGTACGTTCGCGTCCCAAGCGCTGGCAGAAGGTTACGGGCCACCCCGCCCGCGGGGCTTCTCGGGGGATACTTCCAGATCGAGCCGATACTGGGTGGGCGTCGAGAACTTGTTCGGGTACTCGTCGCAAACTCAGAAAGTAAAATTCGAAACGGCTGCTGGCCCCGCGGAGTCCGAAGTAGACGTTTCTAGAATTTCGCTCCTCGGTGGCGGAACTGGGAACGTCTACGCAGTACCGCGGCTCTCACTCGACGTATTGGCGGGCACACACGTCACCATCGGCGGTGCGCTCAGCTACTTCAGCGGGACGGCAAGCGCGCCCGCGATTGATGGTTTCGTCGAAGCAGATGCTTCGAACTTCGGTCTACATGGTCGCCTCGGAGTCGTGTTGGGAGGTGAACGCGTCGCAGTGTGGCCGCGTTTCGGCTGGTCAACTTACTCCACCACGCTCGAAGTCGCTGATACGACGACCACGGAGACGGGCAGTGCACTCGTGATCGACCTGCCGCTGGTCTTTCGCGGTTCCCTGGTCGGGGTGTCCATGGGCCCGTCCATCTACTTTCCCGTCAGTGGCAGCGTCGAAACGCGAAGCGATGACAGCAACGCCGAACCCCTGGAGGGTGATGCGAGTGTCGGTGGTTGGGCCCTCAACGTCTCGTGTTTCGTCATGCTGTGACGTTCATCCCAAGCCTGCCTAACGCACCGTTCCCGTCCGCAGGCATTCGCTGACTCCCGTCCGAATCCAGCCAGGCGCGGGTCGAGAGTCCCCGTCGCGTCTCAGCACGCTCCAACCGTCGAGCCCCGTGAGGCCCACCACCTCTGCACCACGCCAAACAATCGGGCTGTGCTGTAGGAGCACAGCAGGCGCGCTTCGGCGAGAGCTCGGCCTCGGGCGCTGACCGTTCCCCCACGCCCCGCGAAACTTGAGCCGTGTGTGGGTGGCTAGGACACATAACAGCCCATGAACATCGACGGCAGGGTTGGGCATTCATCTCACATCGTTCTGCTCGGACGCGAACGTTTCAGGTCTTTGATCTTTTTGGGGTTATCGCTCGGCATGAGCCCGGCGTGCACCATCGAACCCTACACCCCGCCCGAAGGCGACGCCGACGAGCTCGGGTCGGGTAGCGCCGAGCCATCCGCTGAAGGTGGCGTCGCTCAGCCGGGCGCTGGAACAGACGGCGGCCCCATTCTCGGCGAGGACGACATCCTCGTCGACACGGAGATGCCACAGTGCGGCAATGGGCGGCTCGACGAGGACGAAACCTGTGACGACGGCAACACGGAGTCCGGCGATGGTTGCGCCGCAGACTGCGACGACATCGACGAAGGATTCACCTGCGCGGTAGCGGGCGCGCCGTGTGAACGCGCGCGTGTGTGCGGTGACGGACTTCAAACCGACGGCGAGCAGTGTGACGACGGCAACGTCGATGATGGCGACGGGTGCACGAGCACTTGTCTCCTGGAAGCTGACCACGCTTGCCCCGAACCCGGTGAGGCTTGCATCAATACCGTAGAATGCGGCGATGGCTCGATTGCTGGAGACGAGACTTGCGACGACGGCAACACGAACAGCGACGACGGCTGCGACGACAGCTGCCAAGTCGAAAACGGCTGGACCTGCTCGACACCCGGCGTGGCTTGTCTACCGACTTGCGGCGACGGCGAGATCGTCGGGCGCGAAACCTGCGACGATGGCGACTCCGCCTCTGGCAACGGTTGCAGCTCGACCTGTCGCTTGGAGCCAGGGTGGGCATGTGACACGCCAGGCGACGCGTGCCGCCTGACCGTGTGTGGTGATGGCGTGGCCGAAGGCGCCGAGCCATGTGACGATGGAGGCAATTGGATCATCGGAGACGGCTGTAGCCCTGGTTGCGTCCTCGAGCCCGATTGTAGCGGTGGGCCGTGCGTTTCACGTTGCGGTGACGGATTAATCCTGGCTGGAGACGACGAGACCTGCGATGACGCGAACAACGTCGGCGGTGATGGCTGCAGCGCAGACTGCCAGATTGAAGACGGATACGTGTGCGAAGTCGCGAGCGTCGAAGCGGACGAAGAACTCGTGCTGCCGATCCTGTATCGCGATTTCATTCACGCCGAGCTCGGCGGTTCCACACGTCATCCCGACTTTCAGGAGTTCTACGGCACCGACGCGACCGAGGGGTTGGTCGAGAGCAGCCTGGGTGCCGACGGCAAACCCGTATACACGGGGCTATGCGAAGCCGGCGACGACTATCCGAAAGACGAGTGCCCGGATGATGCCATGACCACCAGCGAGGCCGACTTCGTGCAGTGGTACACAGACGTGGATGGGGTGAACATTCCGCTACTCGAAAATTTGGCTTTTCAACGACAGGACGACGGAACTTACGTCGCAGAGGTCGTCGACGGGCTCTTTCCGTTCGATGACGGAGGCTGGGTTGCGGAAGGACTCGAGGCAGAGAGCCCAGAAGACGAAGACGAGCCCGAGGGCGTCGTTCACAACTACGGCTTCACGTCGGAACTTCGTCACTGGTTCGAGTTCTCGGGAGGCGAGTATCTCGAGTTCTCGGGGGATGACGACGTGTGGGTGTTCATCGGTGGCCAGCTCGCCGTCGACATCGGTGGGCTGCATCCCAGACAGGTCCGCGACATCACGCTCGACGAGGACACTGCGGAGTCTTTAGGACTCGAAGTTGGCCGAGTCTACGAGGTGGCGCTCTTTCACGCCGAACGCCGTACGGCACACTCCAACTTCAAGCTGTCGCTCAAGGGCTTCGACTCGGGGCAAAGCGTGTGCGAGTCGGTGTGCGGCGACGGCATCGTCACGCTCGACGAGGAGTGTGACGACGGCGAAGACAACGGCGCAGGCTACGGCTACTGCACGGAGGAATGCACGCTGGGCCCACGCTGCGGTGACGGCATCACCGACGAAGACACGGACGGCGAAGGCACGCCCGAAGCATGCGACAACGGCCAGAACCTCGATGGCTACGCTACTTCGGACGACGCGTGCGCCCCGGGTTGCGTCTTGCCGCCCACCTGCGGTGACGGCAGCGTCGACGTGCGTTTCGGCGAAGAATGTGACGAGGGCGACGACAACGACGGAAGTTACGGCGGCTGCAACGACGACTGCAGTCTCGCCCCGCGCTGCGGTGACGGCGTCACCGACGAAGAGCACGACGAAGAGTGTGATGACGGCAACCAAAACAACGACGACCTGTGCGACGTGGAATGCCGAGCCATCGAGTTTGGTCCTGCGCAGTAGGCACGCGCAAGTAGGCAGAAGCGGGCCGCGGTGCCTCAGCGCCGCGACCCGCGACGAACGTCCGAACTACTCGGCCGCCGCTGCCGCGAGTGCGCCGTGTTCCTCCTCTTCGTCAGACTCGGGCTCGTCGGCCTCCGCTGGCACGTAACGCGCACAAGCCAGGAGCCACACTGTCACCGCGACATAACCGATGGCAACCCCAGGCGACTCGCCGACGCCAATCGCTTCGCCATGCATGAAACCGAAGAAGGTGAGGACCGCGCCCGCAAAAGAGAACGCCGCGGCTTTGTGGAACTTGCGGTCGATCACGAACACGCCGATGGCGCCCAACACCAAACCTCCGATGATGGCGCCGCCACCCATCACGCTCAGCCCCTCGTAGAGCACGCCCACCTGGCCCAACTTGTCGAGTCCCACTTCTGCGGCGGTCGTGCCCGCCGCGCCGAGTGAACTATCGATTTGAACCTTGCCCCAAGCCGCCACGTGTGGCGTGAGAGCGAGAATGATCGCCGGGGCGTGACGTTTGGGCGTCTCTTGAAAAGCCTGAGCGCCAATCAGCATGCCGATGTACAGCAAAATGGGTGCGATGGCGACGACGGGAATCAGGGCCATCATCAGCGAGATCACTCCGAGCCACGCTAGTCCAGCGACCATCAACCCTGTCGCCGCGGAATAGCCTATGCGACCGCCCATCGACTTCCATCCGGGGTGCCCGATGTACACGGCGAGATTGAAAGGGTTCCCCATCAGGCAGCCGATCGTACTGATGACGCCGTCGGCGGTGAGCACGCGGTTCGTCGGGAACTCGTCGCCCGCCACCGCTGCACTCTCGACGTTATCCATGGCTTCGACCAAGTCGTAGATGCCGAACGGGATCGCCGTAACCAAGATCACCCCCAAAAACTCGAAGCCCGCGAAGGTGTGATTGAGCGCAGGAATCGGTAGTGAGAAGCCGAAGTTTGCAAACGACTGGTTCAGTGCCTCGCCAGACATGCCGCCATACGGCTGACCTATCGCGACTGAGCCCCAAGCGATCAAACACCCTACGGCGATGGCGATCAGCCCAGCCGGGATCCCCATGAAGTAACGGACCCGACCGAACCAACTCACGAGAACGATCGCGAAACACGTCACGCCGATCACGGGCGTCATGTACATCTCCATCGCTGGGCGCATGGAGATGAAGGCGACGGATACTCCCGCGAGAGTGCCGAGCAACGCCGCGCGGGGCGTGATCTTGCGAATGAGAGGTGCGATGTAACCGCCTATCATCAGCAAGAAGCCCTGGATGAACACCCAGGCCAAGCCTGCCTCCCAGCCCTTTACGGGATCGCCCGTTTGGTTCGCGATCGGCAACATGATCACGAACACCACGACGAACATGTGCGGCACGCTTACCCCCGACGGAAGCGCACACACATCCGTACGACCAGTCTTCTTCGCCAGCTTGTACGCCAGCCACGCGTAGTAGAACGTGCTGAGCAGCAACATCAGCCCCGTAGCTGGTAGGATCCTGCCGAACACCAGCTCGTCGGGTAGCTTGAGCACGAACCGCAGTAGCCCGGTCAGCACCAGTAGGTTGACCAAGATGTTCGTCCCGAAGCCGAACAAGGCGTTCCAGTCTCCGGGTGTCCACAACTTCGGTTTGAAAGCAGTAGTCGTCATTTATTCACCCTTTCCTTTCGTCAACACGACCTCGAACGCTCAACGGAGCGCGTCGAGGACGCGGCTGGAATCACTCACCCAGCCGAAGATCCCGCCCTGCGCCGCAACCATCCTGAGCGCCACTTCGTGAAACTCCGGGAAGTAGGACGCACAGCAATCCGACAAGACGATGCAACGAAATCCGCGGTCGTTTGCCTCGCGCACGGTGGTGTGAACGCAAACCTCAGTGGTCACTCCGCACACGAGCAGCGTGTCGATCTGACGGTTGCCGAGCACTGCCGACAGGTCTGTCGCGTAAAAGGCCCCCTTCCCGGGCTTGTCGATGACTGGCTCGCCCGGGCGGGGTGCTAACTCTTCGATGATGTCGTGCCCCGCTTCACCCCGGATCAAAATCCGCCCCATCGGTCCCACCGCGCCAATGCGTTTCGTCGGCTCTCCGCGTTCGACCTTGGCACGCGGCGCATCGCTCAAATCGGGACGGTGGCCTTCGCGCGTGTGCACGATGAACACGTCGCGGGAGCGCAAGCCTTCGAGCAACGCCCGACAAGGGGCGATCGCGGTTCGCAACAGAGACACGTCATTGCCGAGCGTCTCTCCGAAGCCGCCGGGCTCCAGAAAGTCACGCTGCATGTCGATCACGATGGCCGCCGTACGTTCGAGGCATACGGTCAGTGCAGTCGGAGTGGCTTCGATCGTAACGTCACTCATGGCGGGTGCCTTTCTGGGGTCAGTGGTCTGAAGGCGAAACCGAAACGGCTCCGTGAACCCGCGCCTGGCAAGACCTGGCGGGTCCCACACCCCCACAGAAAGGACTTTTGTGGGCAGTCTGACCAGCGCCAAGTCGCGCGCGGGGTGCTGCTCAAATCAGCGCGCTACGATGGTTTCGTCGTTCTGGCCGACTAGAAACCTTCGAACAGCTCAGTAAGTTGCTGGGCGAACGCCGCTGCCGCAACTGGCAGGACCCGCCCACGACGACACGCCAAGCAAAGTCGGGCATCCGCGAGTCCCGGATCCGAAAGAGGGATGGTCGCCATACCCGAAGTGTCAGGCTTGCCGCCGATTCTGAAGGAAAAACACACACCGTGGCTGGTTCTGGCGAACACCTTGGTGGTCTCAATCGAGTTGGAAACGAGGGCGGGTTCCAGGCTCACGGATGCGCGTTCGAGAGCCGCATCGATCAACTCGCGAGCCGCCAACGTGTGGTCGGGCATGGCGATCGGGTAAGCGATACAGTCCCGCAAGCGCAGTTCGCTGTAGGTCGCAAGTGGATGCTCTGGCGAAACCAACGCGCAAAGTGGTTGTTTCACGGCGGCCAGAACCGTTACGTTCGGGCTCTCGGGTTCGCGGTGCGTCAGGATCAACTCGACGCTGTCACGCTCGATCGCCCGTTCCAAGCGCTCAGGCCCTTCTACCGTGACCGAAAACCCGATGGCGGGGTGTTGACGTTGGTACTCCGAAATCGCGTCTGGCAGCATCCGGCCAGTCACGGACTCCGCCACCGCGATGCGCACCTGACCACGCACCAACCCACGCAGCGAGTCGATCTCCGCCTCCACGAGCCGCAGCTCTTTCAGCGAACGACGAACGTAAGCCAGCAGTAGTTCCCCAGCTGCCGTCGCGCGAACGCCACGCGGCAAGCGCTCGAACAACTTCGTGCCGACCTGCTCTTCCAGGTCGAGAATGCGGCGGTTGAGTGCGGACGACGCGATGTGAAGCGCCTCCGCAGCGCGGCGGATCGACCCGTGACGTGCAACCGCGTCGAGGTACTCGAAGCTGACTGGCGGCTGGAGTCCCCGGCCCCCCGAGGCGGACAACTCCGTCGCAATCGGCGGCGGCTGGGCGGAGGGAGACGACTTGCGCGGCACGGACGTCAGTCGAGAGTGCCACAACGTCGCGCCGCGATCACCCACGTCGCAAACCCGCGAACCTTTCCGAGGTCGGGCTAGAAGAGGGCGCCGGGTCGCGGAACGAGTCCACGAACCCGACGCGACGACTGATCACAGGCCTGCGTCGGAGATGCCCGCTTCGTCGGGAACGCCCGCTTCTGCAGGCGTCCCCGCTTCCTCAGCCGTCCCTGCTTCTTCGGGAACGCCTGCGTCACCGCCGCCCGCGTCCAGCTCGGGGGTCACGACTTCGAGCCCCTCGAGCACGGTGTCGCCCTCGACGATGGAGAGATTCTGAATACGCGTATCCTCGTCGGCGTCCACCTCAGCCATGTCGAACGGGTCGGCCAGGTAGAGCGTCATCATGTACTCCGCGAGGGCATCCTGCTCGGAGCCGGGTTCGGCAAACGTCGCCATGCCCGCGGCCAAACCGACGCCACGCAAAGCAACGTTGGCGCCCGAGATCTCGTCGGGGAACGGATAGCCATCACCGCCCAAGCCGTTTTCGCCCAGGGCGGCCATGAAGTCCAACGTCACGATGCGGAACCTGCGGTCGGGATCCACCACTTCGCCGTCGACGATGACTGCTTCCGTGGGATTACCGTCAGCGTCGACCAGCGCTGCGTTGACGATGCGCTGTCCAAACTCGATCAGTGTATCCGCGTCGGTTTGCTCACGACCGGGCAGCGAGGGGTCGAAACTGAAACGCAAACCCGCCACCTGCGGGAAGCGTCCCTCGGTCGAACCAGGAGCCCAGTTGGCCACCCCGTGCTCGAGCAGCGCGTGCAGCTCAGTCGATGTCACACTCAGCGTCGTGAGCCCGTTGTTGAACGCAAGTACGTTCTCCAAGTCGAACTGCGAGATGTCCCCTTCCTCTTTGCCAGCCACGGGGATCGCCGAGGGCGGCAAGTAGATCACCTCGTCGGGATCGGTCGAACCAGGGGGAAACTCGACCTCGCCGATGTCGTCACGAATGCCGCCACCGTTCTTCCAGGAGATGACGACGCTGTCGTCGAATTGCTGCGCCACCCAGAGGTTCGCATCGGCAGTCAGGTTGCCCATGTTGGTCTCTTGGCTGCGGACCTGAGCGCGCCTTCCGTCGATGTAAACCGCGGTCGTGCCGATGATGTTGCTCTCTTTTTCGATCAGCACGTCACGAATGGTGTCCGCGATCTCCTCGACGACCGAGTTAGGCTGGCCGTCGACCGCTTCCACACCTTCTTCATCCGCTGCAAACGCGCCTGATACGGCAGGATCGTAGGTGCTGGGGATGATCACGCCCTCTTCGTCGAAGCCGATCACGAGACGCCCGACGTAGCGCCAACTACCGTCGGTGTTGACGATGGCGATGGGGTCGCCGTTCACCCCCGTGTCCCAAATCGGGTACTCGTCGACGGCTTCGTCGCCCGGGCGCAGGCGATCGTCTTCATCTGCCAAGATGCTGTTCGAACCGCCACCGATCAAAATGTCGACGCCTGAGAGCAACGGCGCCAGCTCTCTCTCGAAGCGGAGTTGCTGCATGTGGGTCATCACCACGATCTTGTCGATGCCCATTTCGGCAAGCAGGTCGACCTGGATCTGAATCATTGCAGCGAGTGCGTCCATGTCGTCCGGGTCGCTGGGCTCGACGTCGATGTCGGGTCCGGGGCTGGAGATGTTACCCAAGGTTGGCGTGGTCGCTGCTACGACGCCAAACGTCGCGCCGTCGAGAGTGATCACCGTGCTGGCTGCGATGCCGCCAGGCACGTCACTCCACTCTTGACCGTCACTGACGACCAAAGGCGACAATGACCCGTCTGCGGTGAAGTCGAGATTGGCGCTGAGGTAGGGGAAGTTCGCGCCTCCCCAGGTTCGGCTCGCGTCTTCGTCATCAGTCGCGGGCGCGATGATAGAGGCCACGGCAGCTGGACCTTGATCGAACTCGTGGTTGCCGAACGCCGAAGCCATGAAGCCCATGGCGTTCATCATCGCCACGTCGGGACGACCGCTCCCGGCAAAGCCGATCACGGCGTCGAGTGCGGAGTCGCTGCCCGCTGCATAAAACGGTCCAGGGATCCAGTTGTCGCCAGCCGAGAGCACCAGCGTTTGATCGGGCATCTCGGCGCGAAGCGCGTCGAGGATCGAAGCGAAGCGAGGAGCATCATCGACGGCTGGGCCCTTGGCTTCACCGTCCGCCGCGTGCAGCAGTTGCAAGGTGTAGGCGACTGGCGCGCCAGCTTCGTCGCCACCGCCCAGGTCGTCGGTGTCGTCGGTGTCGTCGTCTGCGTCGTCGTCTGCGTCGTCGTCTGCGTCGTCGTCTGCGTCGTCGGTGTCGTCGTCCGCGTCGTCGGTGTCGTCGTCCGCGTCGTCTGCGTCGTCGTCGGTGTCGTCTGCGTCGTCGTCGGCGTCGTCGTCGGCGTCGTCGTCGGTGTCGTCGTCGGTGTCGTCGTCGGTGTCGTCGGTGTCGTCGTCCGGGCCTGCGTCGACGTCAGTGTCGTCGCTAGACGACCCGTCGTCGTCTCCGCAACCGACGGCGAGCAGCGCCATTGGGGCCGTGAGCATTGCCGCGGCGAGCGATTTGGAAAGCTTCATGGGGGCTCCTCAGTAAGAGAAAAGTGGACCCCATTCTTGCGCTCGGACCCGCGACGAATTTGGGACACCTCGACAACTACTGAGCAACGGTTGCGCAGCAAGTTTGCTACGCGCCGTGGCCTCTCATCATTCGGCCAGTAGCGTTGCGGGAGAGATCCCGAGGCATGGTCGCATGCGGTAGAGTTGCTCGGGAATGAACGGGAGCATCAGTCCATGGCGAGCGCGACGATGGAGATCAACGCTTCATACGCCGCACTTTCCGCTGCGGTCATACTCATCACCACGGTTCCGATGGCACTACCGCGACGGAGCAACGTCTTGACGACGAGAGGGTAAGGCCGAGACCTCCGCATCAGCTCATGGGGTAACAGATGTGATACGGGAAACGGTTGCTTTGCGACATGGGTACCCAAGTCGTCTACGTCACTGAAACCCCACGTGATGGAAGCTTCTCGCTCGTTACCGTCGGAAAAGCGAGTGACGATACAGAGCGAGATCCCCAACTCGCGCAGTTCCCGTTCGAGCAACTGCCAAAACGTGTCGCTACCGAGCGCTCCTGCCAACCTTTCCACAGCAAGCAGCGCCCCATGCAGCGCGTCTGATGCTGTGAGCCGCTGGTTGACCTCGAGCCGCTCTATCGCTTCGCCGGTCACCATCCATGCGTGCATCAGCAAATCCTCGGTGCGACGCACTAACCTGACGTCGTCGAGGTGCGGACGCAGCTCTCCACGCAGCGCTTCGATCACATCTCGACAAGCGTGGAGTGCTTCGCGCTGGTGAACGATGGCGTTCAGTACTGTCTCGAAGTCCGTGCGAAAGCCGTTCGCATCTCCACGCAGATCGGAAACGAGCAAGAGCAACCAGCGTGACTCCCAGCCGTGACCTGCTGCCGACAGGCGCCCTCTCGCCGCGCGCGACAAGACCGAGGCCAGAACGTCACGCCGCTCCAAGATCCCGAGTGCCCCTGAAGCTGTGGCGGATGTACGCGGAGGCACTCCAGTTTCCGTGCCCCCTTCCGAACAGCCGCAAGACCCGCGAAGCACCATCGTCGCGGGCAAAGATTGTGTGCGCGACACGGCAACACCGTCGAGCATCTGGCCGACACTCCGTGCACCTACTGCCCCCAACTCGACGGTGGGCTGATGCACCGTGCTGAGAGCTGGGATCAGATACCGAGCCGAATCCAGGTCATCGAAGCCCGTGACAGCAACGTCACGTGGGCAGTTCACGCCCCGAGCCCGCAGCTCAAGAATGGCTCCCTCTGCGATCATGTCGCTCGCACATACGATGACGTCGATCGCAGACGGGACGACGCCGCGCTCGTCGAGCAGTTCGGCCACGCCTTCGCGACCGTCGCGTCGCAGGAACCCAGACCAAACGACATGCGACTCGGGAATCGGAAGATCGTGCCGCCGCAACACGCTGAGACAGGTCTCCACCCGCTCGATCGATTCGTCGTTTTGTGGCGGTCCTCCGATCACGGCAAACTTCCTGTAGCCGTGAACCGTGACCAGGTGTTCTACGAGATCGCTCAACCCACTGCGGTTGTCGACGCCGACGCAGTGCTGGCCATCGATGGGCACGCCCAAACTGACGAAGGGCACCTCTAGTTCGTTCAGGAAGCGCTCCCCAAGACCCAGCCCAGTCTCGTTGATCATGGTCGTGGTCACACTGACCAGGGCATCGATGGCCGGGCGCGACACGCTTCTCAAGACGAGATTACGCCCCTGCAGCGTCCCCTCGGAACCGAAAGGTCCCGCAAGGTACACGATCAGGTTCGCACCACGATCAGCGCAGTAGCGCCGTGCTCCGCGGATGATGTCGCGTTGATACCCCGTTTCCAGGCTGTCTACGATGACCCCCAGGTTCGGACAAGATGTAGTCGTCAGTCGCACGCGGTTCGTCCGTCCATGTGGCAGCCGTTCGAGGCATCCCCCAAGCGACGATCTTGGCGCAATCCGAGCCGTTTGCAAGTGCCGCGCCACTCGCGCGTGGCATACCACTACCCTTTTGGCGACGGTTGACGGAGCCTGCCCTCCAGTATCCAGCGAACTGTTGGCGATCGGTTAATGATGTGAAAGCTTGCCCGCGAGCTTTTCTGTGGTGCTACGCCAAGCGTTCCGCAGCCCTCCCGACGGTCCCCGGGCGTGAAGATGGGGAGGCAACGCACGGTAGTCATTTGGCTCGGTGTGTCGACGCGTCGCGCGATCGTGAGTAGCGGAGCGGTTGGCCTGAGGTCTGGCCACGTGGGCCATGCGCGGCTCAAGCGTGGTTCGAGTTCGTTGGAGGGGTAGCGAGCGGGGCAAATTTGAGAATGGCGCGCCAGCTGCCTCGGTGCCAGACCAACAAACGACAATGCGTTGGAAGCATCCAGAACTGGAAAAACGTCCAGCAGATTCGACGCGAAGCGAGCGTGAAACCTCGTCCGTTGACACAGCCGAAACAATCGGCCTGCCACCGTGAGAACATGATGCGACGCGGACTCTACGACCCTGCCAACGAACACGACGGATGCGGCGTGGCGATGGTGGCGCGTCCGGACGGGGTTGCCTGTCATGAAACCGTAGTGAAGGGGCTGGCCTCACTGTGCAACTTGGAGCATCGAGGTGCCGAGGGTGCCGACGCGGACACGGGCGACGGCGCGGGGATCTTGATTCAGATGCCCGACCGCTTCTTGCGCGAGGTCGTCGACTTCGAGTTACCCGAAGCGGGCAAGTACGGCGTAGCCATGTGTTTCTTGCCATCGGACGCCGCCCACGCTGCCGAGTTGGAGAGATTGTTTTGCGATCACGTGGGGCAGTGTGGTCTGGAAGTGCTTGGCTGGCGCGACGTACCCGTGAAAGCCGACAGCATCGGCAAGGTGGCGCGAGACGCCGCGCCGAGTGTACGGCAAGTGTTCATCTCCGGGCCGTCATCGATGGGTAGCGACGAGCTAGAGCGACAACTGTACGTCGCGCGGCGCAGTGCAGAACGCGCTTCCGACGAAGTGCTGACGATCCCCAGCTGTTCGACGCGCACGTTGATCTACAAGGGCATGCTGACCGCGCAGCAGCTCGGGCCGTACTTTCCCGACCTTTCGGACACGCGTATGGAGTCGGCGCTGGCGCTCGTGCACTCGCGATTTTCGACCAACACGTTTCCGAGTTGGCGCTTGGCGCATCCGTTTCGGATGATCGCGCACAACGGCGAGGTCAACACGGTCATCGGCAATGCCAACTGGATGCGCGCGCGTCAGTCGGAGCTTTCGAGTGAGTTGTTTGGTGACGCCTTGCCCGAGATGTTTCCGATCATTCGCCCAGGCGCCTCGGACTCGGCGTCGCTGGATAACGTGCTCGAGTTGCTGGTGCTCGGGGGTCGCGACATCACCCACGCGGTGATGATGCTCGTTCCCAAGGCGTGGCAGGGTAACGACGACATGCCCGAAGAGCTGGCGGGCTTTTATCGTTACCACTCGTGTGTGATGGAGCCCTGGGATGGACCAGCGTGCGTCACGTTCACCGACGGCCGGGTGATCGGCGCGACCCTCGATCGCAATGGTCTGCGCCCTGGCCGTTGGGCGATGACGAACGACGGCTGGGTGGTGCTCGCCTCCGAAGCGGGGACGCTGGCGCTCGACGAAGCCAGCATCGTGCGCAAGGGCCGCTTGCAGCCAGGCAGATTGTTCGTGGTCGATCTGGCGCGCCACGAGGTGTTCTTCAACGGCGAGGTCGAGCTCGAGGTGGCGCGCCGTAAACCTTACGGGCAGTGGTACGCCAACAACACGTTGCGCGTGGAGGACCTGCCGAGACCAGCGCCTGCACCTACGTCACCACTTTCTCTTCGCACGCGTCAACTTGCGTTCGGGTGGTCGCAAGAAGACTTACGCTTCCTGATGGCGCCGCTTGCACGTAAGGGCAAGGAAGCCAACGGCTCGATGGGCAACGATATCCCGCTTGCGGTGTTGTCGGACCAGGCGCCGAGTCTGTTCTCGTATTTCAAGCAGCGTTTCGCCCAGGTGACGAACCCGGCGATCGATCCCGTGCGGGAAGCGATCGTGATGAGTCTGGAAGTCGGGCTCGGCCCCGAGCTGAACCTGCTGTCCGAGTCCCCCGAGCACTGCAAGAAGATCATGCTCAAGCAGCCGATCATCCGCGACAAGGCGATGTCGCGGATCCGTCAAGCGGAGGCCGTTGGCCTGGCTGTGGCGACGCTCGACGCGACGTTCGAGGCGTCAAAGGGTAGCGATGGGCTGCGTTCGGCACTCCATGCGTTGTGTTCGGCCGCAGATGCTGCGGTCGCTGGTGGCGCGGCGATCTTGATCGTCTCCGATCGAGAGATCAGTGCGGAGCGCGCCGCGATACCCGCGCTGTTGGCGACGTCTGCCGTTCACCATCACTTGGTGCGCGCGGGCACGCGCTTGCGGGTTGGGTTGATCGCCGAAACGGGCGAGGCCCGTGAGGTGCATCACATGGCGCTGTTGATCGGCTACGGCGCCTCAGCGGTGAATCCCTACATGCTGTTCGAGACGATCCCAGGACTAATCGCTACGGGTGAGCTGCCTGCGGACACGAGCATCGTCGACACCCAAAAGGACATCATCCGCGGACTCGGCCAGGGCTTGCTCAAGATCCTATCCAAGATGGGGATCTCGACCATGCAATCGTACATGGGCGCGCAGGTCTTCGAAGCCATTGGTCTCGACCAAGCGTTGATCGACGCGTACTTCGGCGGCACGCCGTCACGGATTGGCGGCGTGGGACTGGAAACCTTGGCGGCCGAGGCTTTGACTCGCCACGCGCGTGCATTCCCCGCCGAGGAGTCACGCGTGTTGCCCACGGGCGGAGTTTACGCCTGGCGCCGCTTCGGCGAGAAACACATGTGGAACCCCGAGACCGTGCCCATGTTGCAAGAAGCCGCGCGGGGTGGACAAGCTGGGGCGGACGCCTACTGGCGCTTCGCCAAACACGTCAACGACGCCGTCAGTCGCGGATCTACTCTGCGCGGCCTGCTGCGTTTCGCGGAGGGACAGCAACCAGTGCCGCTGAGCGAGGTCGAACCCGCGAAGGAAATCGTCAAGCGCTTCACCACAGGCGCGATGAGCCTGGGTTCGATTTCTCCCGAGTCGCACGAAACGTTGGCAGTCGCGATGAATCGTCTCGGCGCCAAGTCGAACACGGGTGAAGGCGGAGAAGACCCGGAACGCTTCGGTGACGAGCGACGTTCAGCCATCAAACAGGTGGCGTCCGGGCGCTTCGGGGTGACGATTCACTACTTGGTCAACTCCGATCAACTGCAGATCAAGGTGGCGCAGGGCGCAAAGCCTGGCGAAGGCGGCCAGCTTCCGGGGCACAAAGTCAGCGACTTGATCGCGACGTTGCGGCACTCGACGCCAGGCGTGGAGTTGATCTCGCCGCCGCCACACCACGACATCTACTCGATCGAAGATCTGAAGCAGCTAATCTACGACCTGCGCTGCGCCAATCCCGAGGCGTCGATCTCCGTCAAGTTGGTCGCGGAGGTTGGCGTGGGCACCGTCGCTGCGGGCGTGGTGAAGGCAAACGCCGATCACATCGTTATCGCGGGGCACGAAGGGGGCACTGGCTCCTCGCCGCTCAGCTCGATTCAGCACGCGGGAATTCCGTGGGAGCTCGGTTTGGCCGAAACCCAGCAGACCCTGGTTCAACAAGACTTGCGCTCTCGAGTTACTTTGCAGACCGACGGCCAGATGAAGACGGGCCGCGACGTGGTGGTAGCCGCCCTGCTCGGCGCGGAAGAGATGGGGTTTTCGACCGCACCTCTGATCGCTTTGGGCTGCATCATGATGCGCGTCTGCCACCTCAACACCTGCCCGGTCGGCATCGCCACTCAAGACCCCGAGCTCCGCAAACGTTTCGTGGGCACGCCCGAGCACGTGGTCAACTATCTGTTCATGGTTGCCGAAGAAGCGCGGACCATCATGGCCAGTCTGGGCATTCGGCACTTCGCCGACTTGGTGGGTCGGGTCGATCTATTGACGGCGGCCAACGACTGCGAGGGCGACAAGGCAAAAACTCTCGACCTGAGTGCGCTGCTCGCGGCGCCTGACGGTCCAGAACACCACGCGCGCCGCAAGACCCGCGAGCCGGACCCCGTACTCGACGACGCACTCGACCACGAACTGATCGCAGGCGCCCGAGTGGCACTCGAGCGGAAACAGCCCGTGCAGTTGAGTGCCAAGGTCGTGAACAAGAATCGCACCGTGGGCGGCTTACTCTCCTCACGGATCGCCAAGTTGCATGGGCGAGAGGGGCTGCCTCCTGGTACGATTCGCGTTCACTTGACGGGGTCGGCAGGGCAAAGCTTTGGGGCCTGGTTGGCTCGCGGCGTAGAGTTGGACCTCGAAGGTGAAGCCAACGACTACGTCGGCAAGGGCTTGTCTGGAGGAATCATCGTCGTGCGCCCGCCACGAGACGCGAATTACGCGGCGGAAGCGAACGTCGTGTGCGGCAACACGTTGCTGTACGGCGCAACGTCGGGCCGCGCGTTTTTTCGCGGGATGGCGGGCGAACGCTTTGCGGTACGCAACTCGGGTGCGCACGCGGTGGTCGAGGGCGTGGGCGATCACGGCTGCGAGTACATGACGGGCGGCGTGGTCGTGGTGCTGGGGAACACGGGGTTCAACTTCGCCGCTGGGATGAGCGGGGGCGTGGCCTACGTTTACGATCCGGGTGGTCAGTTCGCCCGCCGCTGCAACTACGAATTGGTCGACCTGGAGCCGTTCGATGACGACGACTGGCGGATGTTACAGGCGCTGGTCACCGAACACGTCGAACGCACGGAGTCGCCTGTCGGACGACGAATCTTGGAACAGTGGTCCGTGGCGAGCCGGGCTTTCGTCAAGGTCATGCCCCGCGCCTACAAGGAAGCGTTGATCGAGCTGCGCGGCCGCGACTCGATCGAGACGGCCGCACCCGAGGAAGTGAGCGCGTAATGGCAGATCCCAAAGGCTTTCTGAAGATCAAGCGCGCTCTCCCCGGCGATCCGAGACGCGATCCGACGACGCGCGTGCGCGACTATCACGAAGTGATCCGCTTGCTACCGCTCTCCGAAGTGCAGGAACAAGCCCAGCGCTGCATGCAATGCGGCGTCCCCTTTTGCCATCGCGGTTGCCCGTTGGGTAACCTGATTCCCGAGTGGAACGACCTGGCGCATCGCGGTCTGTGGCAAGACGCCATCACCCGCCTGCACGCGACGAACAACTTCCCCGAGTTCACTGGATTCACGTGCCCCGCGCCTTGTGAGCCTGCGTGCACGCTGGAGATCAACGACGACCCAGTGATGATCAAACACGTCGAAGTATCGATCATCGAAAAGGCGTTTGCCGAAGGTTGGGTCGTTCCCAAACCGCCGCAGACGCGCACGGGCAAGCGCGTCGCGATCGTCGGGTCGGGCCCTGCAGGGTTGGCCGCAGCCGCCCAACTGAACTCAGCTGGTCACTCCGTCGTGGTGTTCGAACGAGACGAAGCCATCGGCGGCTTGCTGCGCTTCGGCATTCCCGATTTCAAACTCGAGAAAAAAGTGATCGACCGCCGCGTCGAGATTCTGCGGGCGGAAGGCATCGAGTTTCGGACGAACGTGGACGTGGGTGTGAACGTCAGCGCCGACGAGCTCACTCGAAGTTTCGACGCGGTAGTGATCGCGGTGGGTGCGCGCCTTCACCGCGCGCTGGACATCCCCGGGAGCAAGCTGGAAGGCGTGCACTTGGCGATGGATTACCTCTACGACCGCAATCGCGCCGTGGCCGCGGGTCGTCCGCAAGAGCGCCACGAAGGCGCGATAAGTGCGGCGGGCAAGGACGTACTCGTGGTTGGCGGGGGGGACACGGCCGCCGACTGCATCGCCAACTCACACCGCGAGGGCGCTCGCAGTGTGACCCAACTCGACCGTTACCCGGAGCCCGAAGGCACACGTCCGCGAGAGATCGTCGGTTGGCCCAACGCGCTTCGGCGCGAGCTCACTTCTTATGCGCTGGAAGAAGGCGGCGAGCGTCATTGGCAGACGATCGCCGTCGAGATCGTCGGCGATCAGGGCAAGGTGACGGGGGCAAAACTCGCGGAAGCCAAGGCGCCCGCGTTCGAACCCATTGCGGAGACCGTGCGGGTGGTTCCCGTGCAGCTCGTATTGGTCGCGATTGGCTTCGAGCGCCCCGAACGCGACGCGTTCATGCAGCAGATAAACGTAGACGAAGACAAACGCGGCAATGTGGCTGCTGAAAATTACGCGACCAACCGCAAAGGGGTGTTCGCTTGCGGCGACGCGCGGCGTGGAGCGTCACTCGTCGTGTGGGCGATCAACGAAGGGCGCGAGTGCGCCAAGGCCGTCTGCCAGTACTTGGGCGAAGGTCGCGTCCCCGGGTTTACAGGCGGGCAACCAAGCCCCCACGACTGAATCGCCTCGTGCTAGCAGCGGAAGCCTCGGCTAGGGGCTCTAGAGGCGCTCCACTGAACGCGCAAGAACAGGAGCAACCAGCCAGCGCAGTCGCTCGATGCACTTGCTTCAACCTTCGAGACGCGCGCGACGTCGAGCATGAGCTTGAGGATCGCCAACTTCATCCACCTCGTCGACGATCTCAGATCCCAACATCTGCTCGATGACGTCTTCGAGGGTGACGATTCCCTGGAAGCCACCAAACTCGCTGCGCACACAGACCAAGTGCCTACGTTCGGCGATGAACTGGTCGAGCAGCTCGTTTGCGGGTGTCGACTCGTCGACGAATCGCGGCGGGGTCATCAGCTCGCGGATGGTCTTGTCCTCCTCGCCTCTGACCAGCGCATTCATGATTTCGCGCCGCATCACGACGCCAACCACTGCATCGACGTCGCCGTTTTCGATGACGGGCAAACGGCTGTGACTCCAGTCTGGCGCGGTCTCGCGTAGTTCTGCCAATCGCACATCTGCCTCCACACGCTCCACGACGGGCCGCGGGGTGAGGAGATCTTTGGCCGTCACCTGATCGAGGCGTAGTGCACGCTCGACCCAACGTCGCTCTTGCGGTCTCAGATTACCTCCCTCCGCTGCCAGTCGACTCATCACCACCACCTCATCTTCGGTGGGACCGCCATGCTTTTCCCCTCCCGTCAGCAACCGCATCAGCCAACCTGAAATCTTGACGATGGGCCAAACCGACCAGATCATCGCCTGCAGCGGCCAAACGATGAGCGGAGCCAAGCGCACCGCGTGCCGAACGCCATAGCTCTTGGGGATGATTTCTGTCAGCAGCAGCACCGCGACGGTGAACGCGGCGGCGAAAACCCCAACCGCTGTATTGCCGCCGAAGTGATCCGCAACGAGGGCCCCACACACGGACGCCCCCACAGTGTGGGTGATGGTGTTGATGGTCAAGATGGCGGCAATGGGCTCCTCGACGTCTGCTCGTAGCTCTGACAACTTGCGTGAACCACTGCGTCCCTGCTCGAGCAACAACGCCAATTGCGAGGGAGTGATGGCGTATAGCGCCGCCTCGAATAGGGAACACAAGAAGGAGCCAAAGAGCGTGAGACTGGACACGACGATAATCAGCGTCATGCCCGTGGCGTAGCAGCGATCGCTTTGCCGGGATAGAGCCGTTAGAGGTCGTCCCTCCCGATGACTCTAGCCTATGCGTCGCCCCAAGGCGGCTCGTACGAGCGCAGAGGGTCCCGCGCGCACGACGCCACGTTCGCCGCTCGCCACCCGTTCGACGCGACGCGACGCGGCGTCCAAAATCGTCAGCAGGGTATCGTGCTCCCACGGCTTGCTGATCACCATGAAGACCCCTTTCTGCTTCGTCGACTCGATCGCATACTCCGGATCGCCCGTAATGACGATGAGCGACGCGTGAGGCTGAAGTGCGCGCAGTTGCCTCACCAGCTCGACCCCTGCTTGTCCCGGCATGTCGAAGTCCATCACGAAAATGGAGTAGTGGTTCTCACGAGCGAGGCGTAGCGCCCCGCTACCCTCTGCGGCTAGGTCGACGCGGTACTTCTTGCCCCTCAACGAGCGAGCGAAGCTCGCTCGAATTCCCGGGTCGTCGTCAGCGAGCAGTACCCGTACCGACGAAGCTGAGACCAGTGAGTCTGTCATCGAAGCGAATGGACGGCTACCACGGGAGCGAACGTAAGGTCTTTGAACGGCGGAAGTGCCTGTTGTCCTCACGCGGTAAATCGACAACAGCGCAATCCGGCAAAGGCAACAATTTCGAAGCCTGAGCTCCGTTTTTCGACACGAGCCCGACACGCACGACTGGCTTCCACCTGACCCGTAACCTGATCGAAACGTTCACCCACAACCACCACCTCAGCACGCCCAAACACTCACATCTTGCGAACACCAAGGCCTTCCCAGATTCCCGTCAGCACGTCCCTCGCACGCTCGGTTCTGAAGGAACCACGACTCACGTCACTGGTTCCGCGACGTGTCGACGGCAACCTCGACAGGTCAAACGCGCGCGGGGGAGTGTCTCCGCGGTGTGTGGGAATCTGCCAGGGTAACCGACTGTAGCTCGCAGCCGCAGTAGTAGCACGGTAGCAGGCGAACAGTGTTCGTCTGAAACGGAGCGGCGAACCCAACTGTCGAAGCGCGCCGGGCCCTACCGACGTTTCGTCGCGCTGACGGAAATCGAAAACGACACCGACGGAGATCGCCATGCGCCGATGTCACCCACGTCTGCGAAGGCCATCGTGCCACGGTCACCGATCCGCATCCCGCTCGCCCATTTGGTTTCACTGACATGGGGACACGCACAGTGTGCGGCTGAGTAGGGCGGTGTTCGAACGCCGTGGCAGTCTCAGCGGACACGTTACTTTTGTCCGAGTTGGCCCGGGCTTTGTGCCAGCAAGTTCATAAGCTTGACCGAGATGTGGCAATTCGGCGCGAGCAATGACGCACGACGACTCGAGCTCCCGACCATGAGGGGCGCGAAGTGAAGGTTGGACGTTACGAGCTAGTCAAGCGATTGGACCGTGGGTTTCTCGGTCCGCTATGGGTCGTTCGCTTTGATCACGAAGGAGAGTCACTGCTGGGCATGGCTCGGGTGGTCGAGTTGGACGCTGACTCTCCCGACGAGATTCGTGAACAGCTGACCGAGTCCGCATGGGAAGCGCCAGAACTCTCTGGTCGTGGTGCAGTTTGCGCCGCTGACGTGGTCTTCGAAGACGATCGCTTCGCGCTGATTAGCGACTACGTCGAGGGGCAGCCGCTCAGCGCTCTAGAGTCGATGCGCAAAGCCAAACGCGTAAAGTTGCCGATTGAGCTCGCTCTTCGTTTCGGCCTCGACCTCATCGCGGCCGTGGAGTCGCTCGCCCAGGATGCGCGAGACGCGAGCATCGACGCGTGTCACGGCGGTGTCGGGTTGGATACGATTCTCGTGGGGACCGATGGCAAGATCTACATGCTCGATCCACTGGTGGCGGCGACTGCCACGACATTCGAGTCGTTCAAGATGCGCCCCGAACGTGCTCCCTATGTCGCTCCAGAACAGTGGCAAAGCAAGCCCGCGGACGAGAAGTCTGACGTTTACTCAGTGGCATGCATCGTTTGGGAGCTGCTGGCCAACAGGCGTATTCACGTGGGGGGACCGTCGACGATACAGCGTCGACTGCTCGACGGCGAAGCGCTGCCCGAACTACCTGCACGACCAGGCGTATCGCAAAACCTCGTCAGTCTGCTGAGCAACGCAACCTCTCTCGACCCGAAACAGCGCCCCAGCTTGGAGCAGCTGGGCAAAGGACTACTCGCGGCTGGTAAGCCTGCCTCACACGCAGAGGCATCGAAGTTCGTCGAGGCACTGGCCAAAGCTCAACTGACCAAACAACGCGCTGCGAGTGAACACTCGGCGATCGGTCGCGTCGCCGAACTAGTCCGGCAAGAGCGAGCTAGAGCGCCGCTGCCCAACTCCCCACCCACCAAATGGCGCCCCGTTTGGACCAAGACAGGCAAACGAGACGACGGCGGTCTGAGAGGTCGTTCCGCTGCGGCTTCCGAAACTAGCAGCCCCAAAGCACCTGCAGTTCCTCGCATCGCGCCACCGAAGGCTGTCCCGCCGCCTGCCCCAGCGCGCAGGACCGCTGCACGCGGCACCCTGCTCGGGCTCTCTCCTGTACAACTCGCTGCAGCGAGTGCACTCGCCGTCGAGACTGGTCCCGACTCCGAGGAACCCACTCAGGTAGTCGCGCTAGCAGAACAGGGGCAGCTTGTTCCACCCGTGAGTCGAACGGGACGACAGCTTGCGAGCAGCGCGAGCTCCGGGCCACACGTGCCCAACGAACACCCCACACCAGTAGTCCCTCGCAACGCCCAGGTGCCGGAGTTGCCACCGATTGCGCCCGAACCACTGCCAATGGCTCCCGAGCCGCCACCGATGGACCGGGTCTCGCGACCAGCACGCAGCGCGAATGCGGCACCAACGTTCGAAGACGTCGTGGTCGCGGCGCCGTCAGCTCTCGAGGCTCCCAGCGCTCTCACCGCGACAGAGCTAAATGAGTTGGTCTCGGAGCGCACCTCCGATTTCTCAGCTGGCCGACAGCGCGGCTCGAGCGGCGGGCAATTCGATGGACGTCCGCGGCACTCCGACAGTGAGGTCACTCCACGTCCGTTGGCGCTCCCGCCGATGGTCGCGCTCAAACGCGCACCACCAGTCGTTTGGTTCATGGCTGGCATTTGTACGACGCTCGTCGGCGTCATCATCGTGCTCCTGCTGAGAGAACCGCCAATCACTTACCCAGCTGTCGCCGCGCAACCGCAGGCAACAGCTGAACCCGAAACAGTAGTGGTCGCGGATCAGCCTGCCGCAGGACAGCACGCCTCCGCACAACCCGTCCCAGTTCAACCATCAGGAGTTCGAACCGCCGGCGAGCCCAGCGACGGCAAGCCAGACGAAGCTCCGAGCGCAGCTGGTGCTGACCACAAACCCAAGACGGAAGATGGAGTCGAGCCAACCGCGGCGTCAGATTCCCAGAGCCCGAAAGACGCTCGCGAAGACGTCGCGCCATCAGTTAGCAAGACGGCCCAGCCCCCGCGCAAGAAGCAACGAGTCTACAGACCAAAGCGAAAGAAGAAGGCCAACTCGGATTTCATTCCGAAGGGGCTTTGAGGTAAGCTCAGCTCAATGCGGAGGGTGAAGATAGACTCCTACCTCATGGTAGGCGCAGTGGTGTTCGCCGCCGGGTTGGCCGGGCCTGCACTGGCGAGCTCGCAGAACACGAGCACGACGACTGGCGTGCCGATCGAAGCAGCGGGAAGAAACCAGAAGGAGCTCGCAGGAAAACAATTCCAGATGGGTGTCGACCTGTTCAAAGCGAACAAGTTCGACAAGGCACTGGAGATTCTGCGGATGTCGATGGAGAAGGTTTCGAGCCCCAACACGCGGCTGATGATCGCCAACACGTTGATTGAGCTGGGGCAGCTTCCCGAGGCCTATCAGGAGTTGAAGTTGGTGATCGCCGAAGCCGAACCACTAGCGCTGGCTAAATCCAAGTACCAAGCGACCGTACAAGCGGCTCGCGCGAACATGAAGGAACTGGAACAGAAGCTTTCGATGGTCGAGTTGGATCCTGGAGCAGTGTTACTCATAAACGGTAACCCGCTACCACCATCACGATGGTCTGAACCACTACCGCTCCCCGCTGGGGAAACGAAGTTCGAGTTGAAGCTCAGCAATGGCCAGATCGCCTCGAAGGAGCTCACCCTGCAACCAGGGACACCGACTGAGGTTGAACTCCAGATGAGCAAGCCGGAACCTGAAACGGTCGTCGTCGAAAAGCCCGCCGAGACTAAGGCTCCAAACCCGGCGCCCGCCCCTCACTCTGCCGTGTCCTATCGAGCCCTGGCGTGGACGGGTGCAGGTATTGCTGGAGCAGGAGCGATTGGTTTTTCGGTATTCGGTCTGATGGCGTCGAGTCGCTCTCAGCAACTGCAGGACGAGTGCACGGGAACGCGATGCCCAGACTCGCTTCGGGATGTTGCTGAACAAGGGCGCAGCTACCAAACGTGGGCGAACGTCAGCCTGGGGGTAGGACTAGTCGGCTTGGTCGGAGGGGCCTTTTTCTTCTTGAGCGACAGTCCGAAGTCCGCGAGTGAAACGGGGGCCAGCGCACAGGCGAAGGACGGATCCGCAAGCGACGGAGCGCAAGAGGTGACGACAGCGCTGGACCTCGGACCAGGTGGCGTGAACGTACGGGGGACGTTTTGAAAGCCGGGCGCATTCTGCTAGTCGGGTTATTCAGCTGCAGCGCGATCCTGGGCTGCCTCGAAGATTTCGGCGAGTACGACTTCGTGCCAGACGCGGGCTCCGCTGCAACCACGCAGGCGGGCTCTACAGCAGCCCGATCGACGGCTTCCCAATCAACGACGACCCAGTCGGCAGGCCCCCAATCAGACGGGTCGGACTCAACCGAGGAAGAATCTACGGTGAGCGATTCGAGAAGTGACGACGCGAGTAGCGGCGCCATCAACAACGACATTCCGCTTGGAGTCACGGCGGAGCCCGGCAGTCCCGAGTAGTCGGCGCCGCCGGACTCCGAACTCCCAGAAACCCTGATGCTCCCACCCCTTGGCCGTTGCCGAACGCCTGCTTCCGCCCCATGCTAGCGCGCATGAGCAAAGGTGACCTCTTCGGCTTGGTAGGCTTGATCGGTGTCCTTGGCTTTCAGATCTGGGTGACAGCTCGCGTGCGGCGCTCGACGCAGTACGGGCCGTCGGAGAAACGTGCACAAATGAGCCTGATCTGGGTACTCCCAGTGATTGGCGCGGCGCTATCGTTCGCGATGTTGGAGAAGGATGACGAGCGAAGTCACGAGGATGACTCGTCCCTCCGTCGTTGAGCGTTCGACAGCGTGACTAGCCGCGCGCCATCAACAGACCTACAATGAACGATGTCGGACGCCCAATTTTGTGGACGTGCCCGAACGCTCACTCGAAAAGCCACGACGGGCAACGTCGCGCCCCGACACGGAAACGCTCTTGCAGCGTTCTCGATCGAGTCTCAGCCCGCGACCCCCAGTATGTCATCGCCGATTTCGTCCAAGATCAACCCAAGACAAGCGTATCCTTCGAACTGTCTTGTGCCCCGCCGCTGGGTGAGGACATTGCAACGCTACCTCGCTGCGATTGGTGGCGTCGCGTGGCCGCGTTCTTCGTGGTGCGGGTTGGCTCTCTTGTGTTGCACGACTGCGTGTACTTCTCCCACCCCTCCCAGAGCCACCACTGAAGCACGTCCACCGCAACCCCTGTTTCCAGCGGCCCGCACCCCGTCGACGGGCGGCGGTTCAGCCTTTCGCGATCCCGAAGATGAGCGTGCGCCACCCCGTTCACCCGAGTGGATTGGCGAACCGCGCTCCGTCGAGCCCGAACTACAACGCTACCTCGACGAGATAGCTCGTGCACTGGACCCGAGTACCCTCGCGTACTTGCTCGATCAACCAGCACGCACTCTGCCGCCGATGATCACCTCTGGGTTACCATTCCCCCTCGCTCCAGACGATGGCGCAAAGGACGAGGAAACGCCAAGCTCGAGGAACCATACCTCGCACAGCGCCAAGTCCGATCTGAGAGTCGCCAAGGTACGTGCGTTCACGTTCAACTACTTGCTGGAACACAGCCGCGCGGGGTTTGGTCTCGCGATAGGTGACGACGGCCGCTACGTCGATAGCGTCAATCTTCCGGGGGTAGAGCTGGACGACTCTACCCGCACATTGCTGCTCAGCGCGCTCACCAAACCCAAAGAGCAACCAGGGACCAGTCGCTGTGGGGAACACTACGAACACGCGTACGTCTTTTACGATGAGCAAGACACGCCAATTGCACAGTTCGCGGTCGGAGACGTTTGCGACACTTGGACCTTGACCACTCACGACATCCCCGAGCAGGCGCGTCCCATCATGCAACGCGTGTGTGAACAAAGTGGCGTGGGGTTGTGCATGGCCGACGAAGATCTGCGCGAGCGCGTCTGGTCGGCCTACCACGACCGAGAACTCGTGCGGCGCAGGCTAGACGCGTATCCTCAACGCTACCGCTATCGAGCCCCGCCCATCGATCTCGACTTGCGCCTGAGTGAACTGACCGAACGCGACAAACGCCTCCTGTGCGTTTGGAACGACCACCACCTATCGACCATCTTCAGCAGACATGGTCGCTCCCACGCACGCATCGCTAGTTGGCGACGAGACGTCGCGGATCTACCTCCCGGGCAGCGTCACCTGTTCCGCAAACAGACCTGGGACGAGTGCGTCACCGAGTTCCCAATGTGTGAGCTGACGATAGCAGAGGTGCTGCGTTGCCAAGCGCACGTGCAAAAGGGGGACCCTTTCTTGCACGATCGCAAGACGCCCGCTCACTGCGCAGAGCAACGTCAATGCCTGTGGGGGTTCGAGACCACAGTCGCCAGCGAAGTGCCGCCGTCGTGGTCGGTGTCGCACTGAACGCCACCTTCGGGGCTTCTTTGGCGGGTGACACTTCGCCCTCGCTCGACTCGTTGGTGAGAGCCTGCACCTCGCAAACCCCCAACGAGTCGAGCGCGCTACCCCATCAGGAGGCGGCGCGCTCGACCATGCTCGTGCACTCAGCGCCCGCGAGAGCACCAGCTACTTGGCATGTAATTCACTGATCGCCGACGGCGATCGACTTCATGGCGGTCATGTAGCCGCGCAGCTCTCGACCGATCACCTCGACGGGGTGGCTCTGAATTGCGCTGTCGACCGCGATTATCTCGCGGTTGTCGACGCCATTCTTGCCCGGAGAAAACGGCTTCCCAATCACGTTGGTGTCGACCTTCTTCATGAAGTCGCCGAGCAGAGGCACGCACGCGTGGGCGAACAGGTAACAGCCGTACTCAGCCGTGTCACTGATCACCTTGTTCATTTCGTACAACTTCTTGCGCGAGATCAAGTTGGCGATGAGCGGCACCTCGTGCAGTGACTCGTAGTAGGCGCTCTCTGCCTTCATGCCGACCGCCGTCATCGACTCGAAAGCGAGTTCGACACCTGCTTTGACCATAGCGACCATGAGCACACCATTGTCGAAGTACTCTTGCTCGCTGATCGACACAGAGCCAGCGGGCGTTTGCTCGAAACGGGTGTCTGCGGTTGCCGCACGCCAACCCAGCAGGTTCTTGTCGTCGTTGTCCCAGTCCGCCATCATCGTCGTCGAGAAAACGCCCGTGATGATGTCGTCTTGGTGCTTTTCGTAGAGTGCACGCATCAGATCCTTGAGCTCCGAGGCCAGGCGATTGGCTTCCAACTTCGAAGGATTGTCCAAACGATTCATCATCGCAGTGATGCCGCCGTGCTTGAGCGCTTCGGTGATTGTCTCCCAGCCGAACTGCACGAGCTTGGAGGCGTAGCCAGCGTCGATTCCCTTCTCGACCATCTTGTCGAAGCAAAGCAGTGACCCCGCCTGCAACATGCCGCACAGGATCGTTTGCTCGCCCATCAGATCGCTCTTCACCTCCGCCACGAACGAGCTTTCGAGCACACCTGCGCGGTCGCCACCCGTCGCGGCAGCGTAGGCTTTGGCGATCTCCAGGCCATCACCGTTGGGGTCGTTTTCCGGGTGAACGGCAATCAACGTCGGCACACCGAAGTTACGCTTGTATTCCTCGCGCACCTCGGTACCCGGACACTTGGGAGCCACCATCACCACGGTGAGGTCCGGACGGATCTGCATGCCTTCTTCGACGATGTTGAAGCCGTGCGAGTAGGCGAGTGTCGCGCCTTTCTTCATCAGCGGCATGATGGCGCTGACGACGCCACTGTGCTGTTTGTCGGGCGTCAGGTTCAGGACCAGATCCGCTTTGGGGATCATCTGCTCGTAGGTACCGACCTCGAAGCCATTTTCGGTCGCGCTCACGAACGAGGCGCGCTTCTCTTTGATCGCCCCTTCACGCAGCGTGTAGGAAACGTCGAGCCCGGAATCGCGCATGTTCAGGCCTTGGTTCAGACCTTGAGCGCCGCAACCCACGATCACGACCTTCTTGCCTTTGAGCTTGTCGACACCGCTCGCGAACTCATCGCGAGACATGAACCTGCAGCGGCCGAGCTGGTCGAGCTTCTGCGCCATGGTGAGGGTGTTGAAGTAGTTGTTACGTGCCATTGAAAAACCTCGGTTCGAGAGAGGCGCCAGGCGCCGGGGAAACGGACGTCAAAACTACGCCGAGCGCGGCATTGCGGCAATTGATACTTGTGGCATCCTGTGTTGCGAATATTGCAACACTCGCGTTCCCACGAGAGGTCCCGTGAATCTAGACGACCTGAAGCATTTTGAGCATTTGGCGACAACCCTGCACTTCGGTCACAGCGCTCGAGCCCAGGGCATGAGTGCATCCGCCCTGACCCGACGGATTCAGGCGCTCGAGGATGCAGTGGGTCAGCCGCTGTTCGTGCGTGGCCAGCGCGCCGTGCAACTGTCGGATGCGGGGCAGACCTTTCGTCGTTTCGCGCGGCAGCAGCTCGAACAGTGGGAACAACTTCAGAACACGTTGCGGGCCGAACAAGAGACACCAACGGGCGAACTGAACGTCGCCTGCACCGTGACCGCCTGCCACACGATCTTGCCCACACTCCTAGGCCAGTTTCGTCAGCGCTACCCCAGCGTGACGTTGCGCCTGATGACCCAAGACGCTGCGCGCTCGCAACAGAGTCTAGAAGCGGGAGACTTGGACCTCGCCGTGATCCCGACGGACACGCGAGGCGCAGGTTCGCTCTCCATCCTGCCCCTCGCGTCGACGCGGCTGGTGTTCATCGCTCCCAGGGACCCATCGTCGTTGGGTGAGATCACGCTCGACACTGACTCGCTGCAGCGCAGCTCGGCCCTCGCGAACGTGCCGCTCGTCGCGCCAATTGGAGGTTTGGAGCGCAAGCGGTTGGACGAATGGCTGGCGCGGCGCAAGGTCGTGCCGCATGTCGTTGCTGAGGTGCGGGGTAACGAAGGCATCTTGGCGATGGTCAGCCTCGGTTGCGGCATCGGCATCGTGCCTGAACTGGTGCTCGCCAGTAGCCCGTTGCGGGATAACGTCGTGGTGCTCGACAAGTTGACGCCACCGCGCGGCTATCAGGTCTCACTCTGCGCGCGACCAGTGAGCCTCCAGCGCCGCGTCGTGGAGGTTTTTTGGAACCTGGCTTCCGAGTTGGTCGCGTAACGTGCTCGAGGCAACGCGAGCTATTCGAGATTGACGGTCGCCCAACCCCGAGCGGGCACTTCGAACTGGACGGTCCTGCCGCCCGCGCTCAGCGTCGTCTGACTGGCTTGGCCGCCCGAGTTGTGAGCCACGACGATGATGCTGTCATCGGGGTTCTTGAACGCGAGGGCGTCACCTCCCGACGTCCCGAGGCGCGTGGCGCCAGGCTGCACGAACGCCGACAAGTGTCGAAACACGTAATACGCAGCTGTTGCGCGCAGCGTGCCCGCTGAACGATCGACGACGAGCAGCGCGTTCTGTGGCCATGGGCGCCCTTCGTCCAAGTTGTGGCCAAAGGTGTCTAGCACCATGTTCCAAGCACTGTAGATGTGGACGCCCGCCTCTATCCAATCGCGGATCAGGCCCCAACTCTCGACGCCATATGCGTGATCGTTGGGTGGCTGGTCGGGGTTGAACGTCTCCCACGGGTAGTTGCCACACTTGTGTTCGGTTTGAATGACCGGATTGCCCGTGGCCGCGAGGCTACCCACCGAACCCATCGTGTTCCACTGCAGCCCGTAGCCTTTGACGAACTGGCTTGCCGCCGAGTCGTTGCGCACGGCATCGAGATGCGCGGTGTCTTCGGGTGCAGACATGGTGCCCAGCCAAATTTCCGTGTCGAGGCCGCGCTCGACGAACGTCGGCCCCAGGTAGTCGCGAATGAAATCGCGCAGCAAATTGGGCGACCACAAACACGACGGGTAGTTGGTTGCATACCCGGGTTCGTTCTGGGGCTCGACGTGTTCGATGACGAGCCCCTCAGCCGCGTACTCTTCCACGAACTTGGCGAAGTACAGGCTGTAGGCGTCCAGGATCTCGGGCTCGGACCTCATGTTCGCTTCCGAGCCGCCGCCCATGCCGTCGATGTGGTTGTTCGTCTTCATCCACGCAGGAGGCGACCACGGGCTGGCCCACAGCCGCACGTCGGGTTTGACGGCCAGGGACGCTTTGATGAACGGGATCAACATCTCGCGATCGCGGTCGATCGAAAAAGCGTCCATCGCAAAGTCGTCGGGCGTTTCTGCCAAGGTGTAACGGCTCATCGCGTAGTCGCTGGAGCCCATGGGGATGCGGCCCCACTTGAAGTTGGCGCCGTCCTGTGCGTCGAACAACAGATCGATGGCTAGCTGCTTGTCTGCCTCGCTGAGAACGGACAGCGCGTCCCAGCCGGCTTCGTTGAACGTGCCACCAAAGCCCATCCACTCCTGCTTCTCGTCGCTTTCGTCGACGCTGATGCTGGCATTGCCCGAGGCTTCACTGAGCTGACCTTCTTGCCAGTAGTTGTTTTCACCAGAGGTGACTAGTTCAGGCAGATCGACGACCGCGGGCGGCTCCGGCTCGACGCTGCCATCGTCAGCTGCGGACATGTCGTCAGCGGAGTCGTCGGGCATACCAGACGCGTCATCCGTTTGGGCCCCGTCGTCAGTGCTCGAGGAATCGTCGTCGAGAGGGACGTCAGTTTGTCCTGTGGTGTCACTCCCAGGCGCTGAAGCCGTGTCATCGCTGGCGCCAGGCTGTTCATCTGGAGTAGGGCTCCCTTGATCGCTAGTCGCGACTCCCGTTGATCCGCTGCTCGGTTGCGAGGCAGTGGGACTCGACGCGCCATCGGCGCTACCCGCAGCGCCCCCTGTCGGCTCAGACGTTCCAGCTCCGCCCGACGCTGCGCCCGTCGTATCGCTCGGCGCTGTCGTCGCCCCCGTCGCCGTGTCGCTGCTCCCCGGCGTTGCAGCCAACTCTGCGTCAGCGTTCGAACTCTGTTCATCGGCGCAGGCCGCGACGAAACAAATCAGTGAAACGAGTGGGATCGAGCTCAGAATTCTCATGGCCGTTTACCTCTACCCTCGCTGATGCCCCCAGCGGCGGCTTCTCGACGTGGAAAGTACCGACGCCGTCCGAAGCGCCCACCACCTGAGCCAGTCCTTGCAACTTTCCGCCGTCGCTGCCTGTCACGGGAGCTCGGATCGAGGACGTCACCTGCCCGGCGCGTGCGAGTGGCGGATCGGCGTGGCTGCGGTGACGCTTCGCCACGGTGCTCATGGCACCTCCTCGCGCTATGCGTCTGACGGCGCGCAGCGTTCGAGTGAGGGTCCAAACCAAAGACGTTCAGCGCACGCGTGAGTCGACGAAAATGGGTTCGCAGTTGGTGAACTCGATGTTCGTCTCGACGCGGAAATTCGACTGATCCGTGTGCCGTTCGGCGTGGAACAGATCGAGAGGGTAGGTTTGGCCGAGCTCAATCTGCAAGCGGTCGGCCTCCTCATCCAAACGCACAGTGGCGGACTGCGCGGGGTGAAGACCGCCGACGTCGACCGCCAACTTGCCGTTGATGAACGCCCACAGATCGTCGTCACCCGTGAACGTGAATTCTTCACCGCCCTCGTAGGTGAACTCCGTATGCAGCTCAAAGGTGAACAAGAAGTTGTGGTTTCGGCCATCGTTACCGAACCCGCGCCCATCGATCGGGAAGAACGCGTTGCTGTCGAACAACAGCCGCCCGCTATCGCTGCCGAAAGGTATCTCGTACTCGAACTCTTGATTTACGCCGTCGATCGTGCGGTACCACTGATTGAAGTCCGCTTCCGAGGTCGTTTGGCGCCCGTTTTGCGGGTGCACGTATACTCGCTCTCCCCCATCGTCTTCCATGTTCGGGCCGTTTGCCGCGTAAACGGGCTTTTGATCGTCGCCCAGGTCTTCTTCGACGATACCCTCCGAAATCGAGTTACCCGAATAGGTTTCGAAATCGGGGTGGGATGTGTTGAAGTCACGCACGATACCCGTGAAGTTGGGCGCGCAACCGTCGGAACCCGAGCTATCGCTGCCGTTGCCACTGGAGTCGGACCCGCCGATGATGTCACCGCTCCCGACGTCGTGGACGGCCCCTGGGACGCCATCGTCGCTGGCCGCGGACGAATTGCCATCACTGCCGTCGTCACTGCAAGCACAGGTGAAGGCACCGATCAAAACGAACCCGAACGCTTTTCTGAGCATGTCGCAAGCCTACTTCGGCGGCTCCATCGCACAAGCCGAATCGCCGTGCGATCTGGATCGGGTACTGGCGGAAGAACACCCGCTAGCAGCTCGTTACCACACCTGATCGCAGCGTTAGCCCGACGGCGGCAAAGTCACGCAAACCCAGACCGCCGAGGCTGAACGACGCTGTCGTTCAAAGTGGGACGACAGCGTCGCTCCCTTCACTCACCGCCCCTTCAACAACAAGAGAACGACGGCCACGACCACCCCAAGGCATATCAGCGCGCCTTTGTTGCGATCGGCACGACTCGGGCGGCGTGCGGCAGGATGAGCTGCGATGAACGTGGCTCCCAGGAAAGGCAACGCTGGCAGTGATTGCTCCAAGCTAACCACAGTGATCAGCGTGATCGCATAACCCGCAGCGAGCGAAAGTACGCTGCGGGACATGCTGAGTTGGTGCCGGCGTGCCGCGGCGAGGTAGAGCGCAGTGAACGCAACGTCACCAGCGCCCAACAGTGGTATGAACGCGTCGGTTCCGAACAGTGGCCACGAGAGTGCCACGACGGACAGCGCCGCTTCCGACTCGGCGATAGCCGCGGAGATGCCGCTCGGATGTAACACGCTCAGGATGTCCATCGCCGAGCCGACGACAGCGACGAACACCAACTGACCTGGATGTTCGATCGCGCTACCGATCACGTTGCCCACCAAGGTGGTGCCAAGCAGCAAGGCTGCGGTCACAATCATCACCTGCGGCAAGCCTTGGAAACCCGAAAACGAAAGTACAGCGAGCACGGTTGCAGGCAGGATTACCCAAGCTAGTGCCTTCGACGACAGTGCCGGGCACGCCCAACTGACGACCAACGCTGCGGAGCTCACGCACGCGAAACCGAGTAGGAAGCCCAGTGTCGGGGCCAACGGCAGCGCTCGCCCGAGGTGCCAGATCACCAGCACCACTTCGACCAAGACGACACTCGCGATCCAACGTTGCAAACGGGCTTGGTGATCGTCGCGAGTGGCGAGGGCTGTTTCGAACATTCGCGGCTCAGTTAAGCACGCCGGGGGATCCCCTTCGACCTCGCGTGGGCTGGGCGCCGTACCGACTGCTTCAAAGCGGGTCGCACTGCCCAGCCTGATGGTGACGCGACGCGCCAAGCGAAAGACCAAGCCTTCGACCGAGAAAAATCTGGCAGCGCAGAAAACGCGTGGCGTGCAGTCTCGGTGCTGGAAATCTGATGCCTAGGTGGCTAGTCCAGCGCTGATGCGCATTCCGACCCTGAGTGGAACACCGACTCTCTCGTCGCCACAGTTCGTCGAGGTGATGTCCCGAAAGGGAAGGTCGACGGAAGTTGCGCAGCCCCGCGAACGACTGTTGACTCGGAGCACCCCGAGTTTCTCAGGGGCGGGCCGCAGGATCACGACACTCGTGCTGTCGTGCGCCACCATGCTGACGACGACTGCCTGCGGCGGCGGCGAGCAAGCGGAAGCGCCGAAGCAGGCGGTCAAGTTGGGTGAGCCTAGCGACGACGTCGACCCAGAGTTGATCGGCGAGGCCGTACGCACTAATTCGCGGCATTTTCAGATGTGCTACGAACAGGGGCGCGAACGTAACCCCGAGCTGGCTGGTCGCGTCGAGCTGCGCTTTTTGATCAATCCCGACGGCAGCATAGGTCAAGTGATGATCGTGGAGACAGACTTGCCCACGCAGATTGCCGACTGTGTGATCACAGCATTCTACTCGCTGCAGATGCCGCGCCAGGAGTCCGCCGTGATCGCGCAGTACCCGATGTTCTTTCAGCCGGGCTGACGCGAGTTCCCCAGCTTGACGCCACGCCCAGCGCTCCGCGGGTGCGCGCCTCCCGCTCCCGTGGGCGTAGCCTGTCGTGAACCGACGGGCGCTAACTCACTCGAGCTCGAGGCGAAACATGTTCAAACGCCCGGGCTTCACGATCAGTGGTGTGCTCACACGAGCACTCGCTGCGTCGAGTGCCAACGAAACAGTGACGGCTCCCGCAGGCAAACGTGTGCGCAATGGAGTCGCACCAAGAAGTCGCTCGTCGAGATAGACGAGCACGCCTGGACGCTTGGTATCGATCAGCACGTCGCCTGTCCCAAGATCGCCACTGGTCTCCTTCGGTTCGCCGCGTGTGCTCGGAGGCGAAACAGGACGGGCTTGCGGCCCCTTGTCGACGGATTCGGGCTTCGACAGGTCGGCCGCCGAAGTCTCCGCTGACTCTGACTCGGGTGAAGGGACAGCGCGCGGCGTATCCGACTCCGATGCCACATGTCCTTCACGCGGTTGGGTTCGAGTCGCCGCGGGCGAGGAACTCGCACCACTCGCCACGCTTGCTGCCGCGTTCGGCAACAGCTCTGATGTCACGTCCGCACCCGAGTTCGTCGATGGCTGAGGCTCTGCGTGAAATGTACCCGGCACCATTCCCAATGCCATGCCGATCAAAACCACCAACACTGCACTGGCAACAACCATCACCACAAACCGCAACCAGCCGAATCGCGTCATGGGAATGGGGGCCGCGCCAGGAAGTAGCGCAGGGTGGGCGACCGCGGTAGGCACGTAGGTCGGCGGGGGTTGCAGTGGAAGTGCTGGGACCAACCCAGGCTCGGTCGTCAACCCCGCCACCGCCGTATTGGACGTAGCGCCAGAGGGGTTGCGACTGACCACGGCCGCGCGACTGGGTTTGGCTCGCGTATCGAGTGGGCGCGTTGGAGGATCAGGTTCACTGGCTTCGAAGGCAAGCAACCGCAACCATCCAGACACCGCGCGTTGTCCGCCTCGACCCGCGCCTAGACCCGTCAGCGTCTTCGCCAACTCCTTCAGCGAGGCGAAGCGCCCAATGGGCTCCCTGCACAGAGCGGCGCGCAGCTCGATGTCGACAGCTTCGTCCAAACCGCTGAAATCAATGGGCGAAGCTAACACCGCACGCATCGTCTTCAGCTCGTTCCCCGACGAGAACAGCGAACGCCCGCGCAACAGCTCCCAGAGAATGACACCCAGTGACCACACACTGGAGCGCACGTCAGACTCTCGGTTGAGCAGCTGCTCTGGAGCCATGTACGGCAACTGCATCAACGTCACCCCCGTGCGGGAGAACTCACCCAGCGGTACGGGCAAGCCCAGGTCTGCAACACACGGGCGACCATCGTCGAGCACGAACAGACTACGCGGTGTTATCTCCGGGCGACCAGAGGACGCCGGATCGGGCATCGCGGAAAGCACGGCGTCGATACCCTCGCAGAACGCACATACGATCTCGAACGCCGCGGGTTCGGGACAGGGGACGCGCTGCAACAGCTCGGACAGAGGCGCCCCCTCCAAGAACTCCATCACCATGTACGCGCGACGGCCGTCGTCACCGTGATCGAAAACGCGACAGACGTGGGGGTGGTCGATGGATGCGAGTGCAGCAGCTTGTTCGAGAAAGCGTCGCCTGAACCGCGCGTCCGTATACAAATGAGAAGCTAGAACCTTGATCGCCACGCGTCGTTCGTCGGTTGGATCCGCGGCATGACCACGATAGACGACCGAGCAACTCCCCCGCCCCAACTCTTCCCCCGACACATAGGCTCCGAAACGAGTTCGTCGCTCTTTGGTCGGAGGACCCATTTCGCGTTTTGCTGGCGCGGTCATCTTCGCCGTTTACTCCACGCGAACATCGCCCTCTCCTGACTCGTCCCTAGCTTGGGCCACCCCATCCTCCGCGTGAGCCTCTCGGGCTTCGAACTCCGCGCGATAGCGTGCCTGAGTCGCAGGACGAGCGAATGGCAGTAGCGCCCTGGCTAGGCTCGTCGTGGAGCCGAACCTGGCCAGTGGAATCGCGCGTGTGGCTTTGCTCACGATGCGTTCGATTTCGTGCGGCACGTCGGGCCAAGCGAGGCGAATCGACGGAAAAGGTCGATTCTGCAGGCGGGTCACCAGTTCCTCCAAGCCGTCCGCCTTCGGATAGGGCGTGCTTCCGATGAGCAGTTCGTAAAGGGTAACCCCTAGCGCGTATACGTCCGCGGGCGGGCCGACAAAGCCCTCGCCGATCAGCAACTCGGGCGCAAAGTACTCGGGAGTTCCCGCAGGGCCCCATACGGGGTCGAATGCGGTATCCAGCAGCATCGGATGTGCCACACCGAAGTCCAACACCTTGGGCACGATGTGCCCGTCTCGAGACACCGAGAGAAACACGTTGCTTGGCTTCAGATCCCGATGAACAACCCCAGCGCGGTGAGCGGCCGCAACCGCAGAACATACGGGCAACAGGTATTCTACGGCATCTTCTACACTCAGGCGCCCCTGGGACTGGAGCAGCTGGAACAAGTCCTGCCCAGAGAGGTACTCCATCACGATGTACGGAGTGTCTCCCTCGATCCCCAAGTCGTGAACGGTGACGATACTGGGGTGACGAATCCTCGACGAGATCTCCGCTTCGCGCAGGAATCGTAATCCCGCCTCGGGGTCCGCTTTTGCGAACGACGGCAGCATGATTTTCAGTGCAACATCGCGGCCGCCCAAGCGCGTGTCGCAGGCATGGTAAACCTGCCCCATGCCCCCACGGCCCAAGCACTTGATGACCTGAAAGCGCCCGAAAATCTGCCCGTCTTCCAGCAGCGCCGTGTCCCCGCCTCGACCACCCACTCGTCCACTATGACCCAAAGCTAAACTCAGCGCCCACCTCAGTTTCACCGCACATCCCAGAATTCCGAACGGGAGTGCAGGTCCCGTTGCAGTCGGGGTGAACGCGCGAGTGGACCGCGCAGGCTACTTTCGCCAACTCACGACGGCTGACGTCGAGCTGCGGCGCGTGGCTGCTGGCCAATTTAGTCGATGCTCCTTAACTTCGGACGGTGTCGTCCGTACGCCGTTACTGGGAGGGTACTGACAGTGGACTTCGAGACAACGTCCCTAAACGGCGCAGAATCCGTCAAGCTGCCGAGTCGCGTGGACCTGGGCAACGTCGCTGCTTTCGCCAACGCGCTGCACGTGGCTTTCGCCAAGAGCGACCACGGAGTGATCATCGATTGCAGTAGAGCACAACTGATTGACTCCACGGCACTTGGCGCGCTCGTCAAAGTACGACGTGAACTCGGTGATCGTGCCCATCGCTTGGTACTCGCGAGCGTGAGCGACTCGGTGATGCAGGTACTGCAAATCACGCGTCTCGATACCGTATTTCGACGATTCGACGATCCACGAGGTGCGGCGAGCTGGCTGGCGGAAGCCGCCTAGCAACATGGCGCAACCGCTGACGAATCAAGGCAGTGTCCGCACAATCGTGCTGGTGGACGATTCTCGCACCCAGCGTTCGATCCATGCGCGACAACTAAGCGCCGCTGGTTACCACATAGAACAGTTCGACAGCGCCATTCGCGCGCTACCTTCACTCGTAGGTAGTCCACCATCACTGGCCATCTTGGACATGATGATGCCAGGCATGAACGGCAACGAGCTGTTGCGCGTGTTACGCGCGAATCCGAACACTGCCGAACTACCCGTGATCATGCTGACTTCGTCCAGCAAGGACAGCCTGGTCCAACAGGCCCTGGGCGCTGGTGCTGACGACTACATCACGAGACCGGTCAATCCTCAGCTTCTGCTTGCACGAGTCGCGAGTATCCTCAAAGCACACGACGATCGGCTGCTGGCCAAGCACGTCCCGCGTCTACAAGCTGAAAACGCTGCACTTCAGGCCGAGCTCAGTGAGGCTCATCGCTTTCAGCGCGCGCTCTTGCCTGACGTCCCAGCACACTGGGCGGGTTGGAGCGTCACTGGCGCCGTGTGCCCATCGGGCGCAGCGAGTGGAGACCTCTTCGACGTCATAACGCTCTCGCCCGAACACCACGTGATAGTGTTGCTCGACGTGTGCGGGCACGGAATCGCCTCGGCCGTCGTCGCGGCGGAGGCTCGACGAGAGCTGCGTACGCGATTGCTCGACAGCTCCCTTTGTGAAGCCCTCGCGACCCTCAACGAGGCGCTCAGCAAGTGGGGCACGGAGCGCTTCGTGAGCGTGGGAGGCGTGGAGATTCGCGGTGACGAATTGACGGTCGTCAACGCTGGCCTGCCGAGCATCGTCGTCCACGGACGCCGTGACGTACTGGTGGACGGCAGCGGCCCGCCACCGGGCATGTTCCCTGGTACCCACTACGAAGGCCAAGAGATCGCTCTGGACGCAGGCGACTACGTGGTCTTGGTGAGCGACGGTCTGACCGAGCCGTTCGGAGGAGCCAACGACGTCGCCGCGGCCGTCAAGCGACTAGGGGTCCAGAGCCTGGTAAACGCTGGGCGACACCCAGACGCAGACGCAGTGTCTCAGCGGTTGCGCCAAGTCGTGAGTACCGCAGAGAGTGAACTGCGCGACGACGCTACGCTGGTACTGGTGGAGCGAACGCCGTGAGCCAGCCGATCGACGCAGCAGTCCGCGCGCTGCCTCCGGATCCCAAACAGATTGCCCTCGCCCTCGGGTGGGTTCTCGCTCGCACACCGCAGGAATACGACCATTCGCGACTGGACCTAGGACTCACCGAAGTGATGACCAACGCGCTCCTACATGGTGTGCTTGAACTGAGGCTACCAGAAGACCGCGAGCCGAACTCCGTCGCCGAGCTGATGGCGAAACGCGCCGCCGATCCTGCGGTCGCGGAGCGTCGCATCTATCTCGCTTACACGCGCTGGGAGCACTCGATTCAACTCCACGTGAGCTGGAATGGGGCGGCCTACAAGCAGAAGCGGAGAGACCTGTCCCACGTCTCGAAGACCGCCGTCGGTGGCAGGGGTCTGCAGATGATTGAATGGTGTTTCGACTCGGTCAATTGGCGTAGCGATGGCCTGGGCATGACCCTCGAGCTTCTTCCTGGGTCGGCTACGAGTACATACCCGCCGCATTCCTCGCCGCCGAGCGCACCTGGCAACCTCGGGAACGACGGTTGATGCGCGGCGCCACACAACCTGAGTGACGTTCGGATCGCGGAGGGTCAGCCGTCAGTGCCGCTCATACCGCCCATTCCAACCATGTCATCGGATGCGCCCATGTCGTCGGTTCCGCCCATTTCATCCAACCCCCCCATTCCGCCCATTCCGCCATTCATGTCGTTCATGGAGCAGTTCTCATCGACTTCCCCGTTGCAGTTCTCGTCGCGTTCGTCGTCGTTACACATCTCCTCGACGTTGGACTCACAAGTTACTGCAGCGGCCCAGACGCCCGCACCCACACACGCGATTTCTCTGGTAGCGCAGTCGCCCAGGGAGCCATGGACTTCGCCGCAGGTCGATGTCGCGCCAGTGATGCAGTCGCAGCCCTCGTTGGGCATGCCGTTGCAATTCGAGTCATCTCCCTCACGATCGCAGCGGTCGTCAACAGTGGGCGCGACTCCACCCGGGCAGCGGAACTGACACGCACTCGTGCAGACGTCAGTTTCGACCGAATTGCCATCGTCACATTGTTCTTCGCCCTCAGCCACCGAGTCACCACACTCGATCAACTGGCAGGCGGCGTTGCACGTCTTCCCGTCTGGTGGGTCACAGGTTTCCGCACCTTCAACCTGCATGTTGCCACATCCGGGCACGGTACAAGCGTTGGTGCAGCCGTCCGTGTCGACGTCATTACCGTCGTCACACCCCTCGCTCCCCTCTACCGTCGCGTTGCCGCACACAGGCAGCGTACACAGAGCACTACACTCGTCAGCGTTGTTCGTGTTGCCGTCGTCGCACTCTTCTCGACCCTCGATAACTCCGTCTCCACACACCACCAGCTCGCAGTTGTCACTGCAGCTTGCGCCATCAGGCGGGTCGCATTCTTCCGTCTCCTCCACCAGCATGTCACCACACTGCGCAGAAGTCATGCACACGCCCCCGACGCAGATCCCGTTAGGCGAATCCAAAGTGCAATCGTTGCCACACGCGCCGCAGTTGTCGCTGTCTTGTGCTAGCTCTACTGCGTCCTTTGGGCAAACACACACACCCATCTGGCAGAGGGGCGCGCTGATTTCACAATCAGTATCGCGCTCGCACTCACTGCCCATGCCCAAGACGTCATCGTTCTGCTCCCCATCAGCGCTTGGATCGTCGCCAGCTCCCGCTGCATCTGCGGACGAGTCCGTTCCGTCTTGTTGGCTCGTACTGAAATTGGGCTTGTCACCAGAGCAGCGCCACACGACCAACGCGGTAAGTCCAAGGGCAACGGTCATCATGCCCCACCCAGTATTTTCCCGTGTCCTCACGGGCTCAGCGCTAGCATTCTCTGGCGATTGCGTCGAGGGGCAGCGTCATTCTGGGAGAAAATGGCTCATCATCGTCAGCTCGCTCAGTGCACACTCGCGTCGACGTTTCACGCAACCGAGTCACGATCGGGGTCACGAGTGGAATCGGGTTCACGAGTGGAATCGGGCGACTGAAACAGCTGCCCCAGGCGACGGGTTCGAGCAAAGCGCCTCGGGGGTGACGCTTTGCTCGCCGAAAGGAACCCGAAGCGCCCTATCGGCCTCGTTCAAGCCGCACTGTCGGCTGCCGCATCGGCTTCCGCAGGCTTCTGAATAGCGATGGGCGCCGAACGCACCATGTTGCGTACGCCGAGCGGACGGGCCATTTCCAAGAACTGATCGATCTCTGCCTCGGTGCCCGTCACTTCCACGGTGAACAGGTCACGACTGAACGCCACGATCCGCCCGTTACACAGCTTCACCAACCGCTCGAGCTCTTCGCGGCCCTTGGCTCCAACGGCACGAATGGTCGCCAGCAGCAGCTCGCGTTCGAAGTGCCCAGAACCCTGCAGGTGAAGCACCTTGTAAACCCGAACCAGCTTGTTCAGCTGCTTCGTGATCTGCTCGACGACGCGGTCGTCACCCTGAGTCGTCAACACGACACGGGACCGATCCGATTCCATCGTGGTGTTGACGGACAGTGAGTCGATGTTGAAGCCGCGCCCAGAGAACAATCCCACGATGCGAGCGAGTTCGCCTGGGCTGTTGTCGACGAGAATCGAGATCAGATGACGGCGACTCATGACTCGTCTTCCTTTCCGAAGTCCGGGAAAACCTCGGGGTCCATCGTGATTTCGTAGTGGGCCGCCCCCGCGGGCAACATCGGGAATACGTTCGACTCCTTGTGGACGATGATGTCCATCACGACGGTGCCGGGCGTGGCGAAGCCTTTCTCGAGCACCTCGCGCACTTCTTCGGGCTTCTCCGCACGCAATCCCGTAGCGCCATAGGCTTCCGCGATCTTCACGAAGTCGGGGAAGTACTTCATGCCGACCTCGCTGTAGCGACGAGAGTAGAACATCTCCTGCCACTGGCGCACCATGCCCAGGAAGTTGTTGTTCATGATCACGACCTTGACGTTGAGATCTTCGTGCACGCAGGTCGCGAGCTCTTGAATGCACATTTGGAACGACCCGTCACCCGTGACGCAGATCACGGGTTCGGTGCTCTTCATCGCCGCACCCATGGCCGCAGGTAAACCGTAACCCATCGTACCGAGACCACCTGACGTGAGCCACTTGCGCGCGGTTTGCGAGGGGTAATACTGGGCGGCCCACATTTGGTGCTGCCCCACGTCTGTTGCGCAAATGTACTTACCCTTGGTCAGATCGGCGAGTTCTTCGAACATGCGCTGAGGCTTGATGCTCTTCGGGTCGTCTTTGTAGGCCAGGGGGTACTTGTTGCGCCAGCGGTTGAGCAGGTTCCACCACTCCTTGCGCTCGGGCGGCGGCCCATCGGGCAGCGCTTGCAGGATCTGCCGCAGCACGGTTTTCGCATCACCCACGATCGGCACGTCGACTTGAACGTTCTTGTTCAAGCTCGTGGGGTCGATGTCGATGTGAATCTTCTTGGCACGTAGCGCAAACTTGTCGAGACGCCCTGTAACGCGGTCGTCGAAGCGTGCCCCAACTGCAATGATCAGCTCGGCTTCGCTCATGGCCATGTTGGCCGTGTAGGTTCCGTGCATGCCGAGCATTCCCAAGCACTGAGGGTCGCCAGGTGGGTAACACCCGAGTCCCATCAGCGTCGGAGTCACGGGCGTGTTGAGACGCTTCGCGAGCTCAAACAGCTCGGGCTCTGCGGAGGATGCCACGACGCCGCCACCGACGTACAAGATCGCCTTCTTGTAGTGGCTGATCAGCTCGACCGCTTTCTTGATCTGCCGAGCGTGCCCCGTGATGGTCGGCTTGTACGACGGCAAGTCGACGCTCTCAGGATACACGAACGGACACTCTGCGGCCGTAATGTCTTTGGGAATGTCCACCAACACAGGTCCGGGACGACCGCTGCGCGCCAAATGGAACGCTTCTTTGATCGTCGCAGCCAGCTTGGTGACGTCCTTGACCAAGTAGTTGTACTTGGTGCACGGGCGGGTGATGCCGACGACATCAGCCTCCTGAAATCCATCAGTGCCGATCAAGGGACTGACGACCTGCCCGCTGATCACGACGATCGGCGTCGAATCCATCATCGCGTTCTGCAAGCCCGTCACCACGTTGGTCGCACCAGGTCCCGACGTGACCATCGCCACGCCCACTTTGCCCGTCGACTGAGCGAAACCTTCTGCCGCATGCACGGCGCCCTGTTCATGCCGAACGAGCACGTGACGGATGCGGTCGGTATTCTTGTGCAGCTCGTCGTAAACGTGAAGAATAGCGCCGCCCGGGTAACCGAAAATCAGGTCGACACCTTCTTTCACGAGGCTCTCGACCACGATGCGCGCCCCGCGCATCACTTCGGGCTCGGCCTGCGCAGTCCCGTTGGTACGCGCGTTCTTGCTGGGTTGTTCGCTCGCAGGCGCCTTCGCGATCTTGGCTTTGGCAGCGCCTGCAGCCTTGGCTGAAGCTGGCTTGTTCGTGCCAGCCGCGCCTGACTTGGTCAATTCTTGTCGAGAGCCTGACATATGAGGTCTCCCATGTCTGAGGTGGAGAGATTACCGCCCAGGTCCCTGGTGCGGTGCCCGGCGTCGAGCACCGAGTCGATGGCTGCCTGAATCCTTGCCCCCTGATCAGGCATGTTCAGGCTGGTGTTGAGCATCCAAGCGACGGAGCCGATGGCGCCCAGAGGGTTGGCGATGCCCTGACCCGCGATGTCGGGGGCGGATCCGTGAATCGGCTCGAACAGACCCGGCCCTTCGCCGAGGCTCGCGCTTGCCAGCAACCCGATCGAACCCGGAAGCACTGCACCTGCGTCGGTGAGGATGTCGCCGAACAGGTTCGAAGTGACGACGACGTCGAAGCGCTTGGGGTTTCGGATCAAGTCCATCGCCGCCGAGTCGACGTACTGATGCTCGAGCGTGACGTCCGAAAACTCAGCCTGGTGCAACTCGACTACGGTTCGTCGCCACAGCTGCGACACTTCGAGCACGTTTGCCTTGTCCACGCTCGTCACCTTGCCGCGACGCTTGCGCGCGTTCTCGAACGCGATGCGGGCCACGCGCTCGACTTCGTGCTTGTGATAACCCATGGTGTTGTAGGCGTAGTCACCGTCGATGCCGCGCGGCGTTCCGAAGTAGACGCCAGAGAGCAACTCACGCACGACCAACATGTCCGTACCGTCGACGATCTCTCGCTTGAGCGGCGACGCGTCGATCAGAGCGGGAATCGAACGAACAGGGCGCAGGTTGGCGAACACGCCGAGCGCAGCACGCAAGTCGAGCAAGCCCTTCTCGGGTCGCCGTTCACCCGGCACACCATCGTACTTGGGCAAGCCTACTGCGCCGAGCAGCACCGCATCTGCCTTCAAGCATGCGTCACGCGTGGCATCAGGCAACGCCTTGTCACCAGCATCGAGCGCTACCCCGCCCATCGGCATCTCTACGATCTCGAGGCTGCGCCCAGCGGCTTTGCAGCAATTCTCCAATACACGTACGGCTTGGCCGTTGACCTCGGGACCAATGCCATCTCCGGGCAGCGACACGACTTTGATGGTGCTCATTTTCTCGTCATTCTCCTTCATCACATCAAAGCCGCCAGGCCCGACGCGAATGTGGCAGGGGGTGTAGTCGCCTGATGCTGGATCTCCAAGTCAGCAGCACGCTTTCGCCGCCAGAAGGCCGGCACCGTGCTCACTGGCTCGAACATCCTCCGAAAGGAGCGAATCTCCTTTTTCGGCTGCGTCGCGCCCGACCTCAGCGGGGTCGGACAATCCCGAAACGCGGGGATACGAGGGAGGACAGCCCGAGCGCTACACTCTTTACTGGTACTACTGGCTGTACTGGAACCACAGGGCTCATCCTCGTTCAAACTGCGTTGTCGGTATTGCCCGCTCAAAGGACGGGCGGGTGGCGAGTATGGCTGTAGCCGTCACGCCGTGCAAGTGAAGTGGCGCGAAGCTCGAGCCGCGAGATAACCGTGCGGCACCTGCAACCCCTGGATGACTGGGCAGTTGTACAGGTATCTCGCGGAGCCAGCGATACGACGAACACGGCCGCGGACGGCGGCCGCCGACAGTCGCCAGCCCGCGGGGGACGGTCTCAAAACCGTTGGGGTCTCGCAGATGCCCCGAATCTCGCGTCGTTGCGTCATCAGCGCAGCGGGAAGCGCACCCAGGCACGTGGCTTGCTGAGGCGCGGCCATGACTCGTCGCACGTTGGACCCGAAGATCGACGTCGTCTTCAAGATGCTGTTCACCGACGAAAGAAATCGAGACCTGTTGACCACGATGCTCGAGGACTTTCTGCGCCCGGCGCGCCCCATCAAAGGCGTCAGGGTCCTCAACCCCGAGCTCAGGCGAGAGAACATCACCGAGCGAGGCGCGATCGTCGACCTTTTGGTGCAGTTGGATGGCGGGTCTCGAGTGCATGTGGAGATGCAGCTCTCTTCACACCCGTTTTTCGTCGAACGTGCCCTGTACTACTGGGCTCGCTCGCACGCGACGCAGCTGAACGAAGGCGACCAGTACGCTGAACTACAACCTACTGCTGGGATCTTCATCCTGAACTACAATCAGCTGCGCACGGAGCGCTACCACACGCATTTTCAGCTACTGGAAACCACTGGCCACGAGCTTCTGACCGAAGCTCTAGATTTGCACTTCCTGGAACTCCCCAAGATCCCCGAAGGGCAGGTCCCTGACCCCAGCACCGATCCAGTGCTACGCTGGGGCAGATTTTTCGCTGCCAAATCAGACCAACGTTTGCGAGACCTAGCCATGTCGGACCCAATCCTGCGCAAAGCCAGTGACGCCTTGGAGCGCCTGTCAGACGACCCCATCGCTCGCGAAGAGGCATTCAAACGCCAGCTCGAATGGTCCGACATGCAAGCACGGCTCGAACGTGAGCACCAACGTGGTATCGAACGAGGGATCATCCAGGCAATCGAACGTCTGTGTGATTCGCTCGGCATCGAGTTGACGGCGGAGCGGAAAGAAACGTTTCGAAATGTGACGCCCGACCAGCTGCTGACGCTGCTCGAACGGCTGAGCACTACTCGGACTTGGTAAGACTAGGGGCTGTCCCAAGTTTATGCCCGTTGCGAGAGGCAGGAGGCGCGAGCGAGAAGCGCGCCTGAGGAGCGAGC
>CBFGUG010000064.1:0-44112 GCA_965651905.1 uncultured bacterium
CCAAAAAAAGAACCCCGACCGGTTGACGTCAGGCCCGACTCATAGTCGAACGCCGCCGGGTCAGATAGGTCCGTAGGGCGGCTTCAAAGCAGCGAACATGCCGTGCAAGTGATTCACAGAGCGCTGACTTCGAGCTGGCACTGCGAAGAGCAGCCGTCTCCGTCCTCCAGGTTGCCATCGTCGCAGGTTTCCGTCGGGTCGACGAAGTCGTTGCCGCACCACCCACTTGAAGCGCAGGCGCCCGCTTGACAGAAGAAGCCGTTGCAGCAGGGGCTGTCCTCGTCGCAGGCGTCGCCAAACAGACCACAGTCCGTGCACTCGGGTTCGTTGAGGATGCCACCTTGCCAAATCTGGCCGCCACATGTGTACCGCTCGCACGCCCCGTAGTCGCACGCGAGCGCGGGAGGGTCGCGAAATCCCCTGGAACACGCCGTTTGCGGCTCGGGAGGCTCGGCGGGGCAAAACTCTTCTGGGTCGACGAATTGGCCGTCACAATCCTCACCGAAACCCAGCGGGGGCAGCGCACTGATCCGCCCGAGGAAGCAGCCTGTTTGTATCTCTTCTCCACACACTGGATCGAAGTAGTAGCAGTACGGTTCAGAGTCATCGCAGGGCGCGCCGATGTCGGGCGCGTCGATTGGACACCCCGTCTGCACCTGTTCGTCGCAATGCCACACGGGGGTATCGCCGCAGATTACCTCGCTGATTCCATTGCACAAGCCGCCCTCGCAGACTTCGTAACTTTCGATGTAACAGTCGCCACACTGACAGCGAGCAGCGCCGTTCGAACAGTGGGCATTGGGTTCACACGCCGTACCGTGGAGTTCTGCGGAGGGCATTGGGCACTCCCCCAGATCGACCAGCGCCGAACACGGCGGCTCTTCGACGGTCCAGCCGCCGAAGGTGCACACAGCCCGAGTACGACAGCGCACGCCTCTCGGATCAGTGCCGTAGGTGCACTCCAGGCCGAGCTCGTCGCAAGTGTCGCCGTCAGTCGGGGCAGCGTCCGGGCACGGCGTGAGTCGTTCGACCACGACCGCGGGGGGATCTTCGTTCTCCATGCTGGTAGTTCCGGGCGGAGTGGCTCCTGCTTCCATCTCGGGGTCGGTCGAGGTGCCCGCATCGTCGTCGGCGTTGGGCTCACTGCCCGAGGAGTCGTCGGGCCCGTCAGCTGGATCGTCGCTACCCGGATCATCGTTCGCTGGGTCGTCGCTGGCTGGCTCATCTGGCGCAGAATCATCGCTCGACGTGCTGCCGCCTGCTTCGAGGGACTCGCCGCTGCTTGCCGAGCCCGCTTCGGACACCGACGAGCCTCCCGAGGAACCACCGTCGTTCGCTGAGTCGTCTGTTTCGTCGTCGCCGCCAGCGGGATCCGTCGAGTTGTCGTCACTCGAGTCGGCGCGCACGCGCTCGCCGTTCACTTCGCAGAAACCGTCGACACACAACCCGACGTCACAGTCCGTGGTCTCGATGCAGCGTACGAAGTGTGACTCGCTGCCCGTGCGTGTCGAGTCGTCGTCGGAGCTGTTGCAGGCGACGAGCAAACACGCGGCCGTGAGCGCCGTGAGGAGGGCTGACAGCAGGCCAAAGTGCCGCCCGCTGCGGTGGCGTCGAGTGATCGATGTTTGCATGGTTACAGGTTCTCGCTGGGTGCGGATGGGTCGTGGAATGGCGGCGATTCTTCGGGTGTTCGCTCGAGTGACTCGTGGGTGACGCACTGCCCGGCATAAAAGACGACAGCGTCGAACTGGTTGGGCGCGGGGTGTTCGGTGTTGTACTCGAGCACGCGCCCGCGCAGATCCGCCAGCTCTTCGCGCACGCGTTTGAGCGTCGTGAGCACTTCGTCGCGGTGCGGATGGCCCTGCCAAACGTCCATCGTGTAGGTACTACCGCCCGTGTGATCGGCGAGTTGCGCGGGTTGCCCCAGGCGCGCGAGCCGCGCGCAGATGGTCTTGACCAATGCCTGATAGTGATCGAACAGCGCCGCCTCCCAGCCCACGTCGCTCCCCAGAGGAACGGCAAACCCCGACGCACACCAGCGTCCGTCCTGCTCGCGCGCGCGGCCGTCGGCCTGCAACCGGGCCAGCGCGTCACGTAGAGTTCCACTGCGCACACCGAGCTGTTGTTCGAGCTGCAATTCGGGCAGCGGGCCCTGTCGATAGATTAACACCCACAAGAACTCGTCGAGGCCCGAACCATTGCGCAACAGTGCATTACGCTCTTCGTCGGTAGTCTTGCGGTAGACGACGCTCGCGCCCGAGCCACTGCTCGAAATTAACCCAGTGTCCACCAAATCGTGCAGCGCGCCGCGCACGAGCGACTCGTCGTCGTGGGCGAAACGTATGAGCACTTCGGCCCGCGTGCGCACACCGCCCGTCTCGACGTAGTCGAGCACCGCCTCCCACAGCGAACGTCCACGCACACTAGACGATTCGCTCAAGCGCCGAATCTTCTTGATGTATGCACGCAGGGCCATGCCGAACATGTCGGCTGAAACCTTGCGACTGACCCCCTGCGCCTCGAGCTCGGTCGTGAGTTCGAGAAAGACCTGGTTGGCGATGTGGGCCAAAGGCGCACGCACACCGCCAGCAGTCGCCAGCTGCGCGATCAACGCCGTGGTTTGACGGACGACGGCGTCAATCAAGTGCTGGACGTTCATTTCACATCAGGCTAGCTCGGCCAGAGTGGGGAGGGGAGTGATCCGATGGGCATCCCCGATGGGGCCCGCTGCTCACCGCCCAACTTGTCGCTGAAGCGTGCCGATTCGGTGCCCCGTGTATTCTCCAGGCAGCGTGACCGAATGCCTCACTTCGCGAGATCTCGGCCACCGCGAAGGTTCGCCCGGCGTTTCGAGTTCGAACTCGGCGTGGAGCTGGTGGCGTTCAGAGCCGAAATGGCGGAAACTGGGCGTGACCCGAAGCCTGAGCAGCGGGTGTCGTAGGAGTCGAACTTGAGCTCGGTAGTGCGCGATTCAGAAACGATGAATGGGCCGCCCGTCGCCGAGCGGCCGAGCGCACCCCAGGCTGAGATAGCGACGCTACCCGCGCCCGGCCTGCAACGTCACACGGTCGAATTCTACGCCGACCTCGAAGGCTTGAGAGACGTCGTGTGCCGCTTCCTCGGAGACGGCTTGATCGCGGGCGAGCTCGTCGCGGCGCTCGTCGTTCCAGAGCACCGCGAGTTGTTCATCGATGGCCTCACCCATGACGGGTTCGACGTCGAAACGCAGTGCGAGCTCGGACAGCTGTCTTTCATCGACGCCGACGAGTTACTGGGCAAGCTGCTGGTGGACCAGCTACCCACTCGTGATTCGTTCGAGAAGGCCATCGACGAGCTGGTCGAGCAACTGAAACCTGGCGACCGCCACCTTCGGATCTATGGCGAATTGGCCGACGTGCTGTGGTCTCGGGGCAATGAAAGCGCTGCCGTCGAATTAGAGCGCCTTTGGTGTGAATTCGAGGGACAACACCCGCTGTCCCTGCTTTGCGCCTACGCGATAGAGCGGTTCTATGGGCGTCCGGCAGAGCTGCTGAAAGTCTGCTCGTGGCACAGCCAAATTGGCGAACCCGGGGCGCAGCCACAGTCTGGAGCGCACTTGCGCGCAGCACAGTCGGGAGAGCCGCAAGGTTCGCCGTCGCTGGACCTACTGAAAGAACGAGACCCGACTCACACCGAAGCCAAGCAAACCTACACCCTGCTGACGGAGATAACACGTCGGCGTCACGTCGAAGCTGCGCTACGCGCCAGCGAGAGTTCACGCCGGCACCAAGAAAGTTTGCTCGGTAGGATCACGGACGCGCTACCCGCGTTGGTATCGTACGTCGACGCTGGCGTACGCTACCGTTTCGTCAATGCCACCTATGAGCGCTGGTTCGACACCACCAGAGACCAAATCCTGGGGCGACATTTGGCGGAGATCCTAGGTCCCGAAGCATACGCTCAAATCCGCGATCACGTGGCGACTGCACTATCGGGTCAGCAGGTTAGATTCACCGACCGCCTCAGCTATCGCGCTGCGGGTGAACGCATCGTGGACGTGAGCTACGTGCCTCACATCACGGAAGGCCAGCGCGTAGCCGGATTCGTGGCGCTGGTGAGCGACGTCACGGAGCGCGAGCGGCTGAACCGCGAGAGGCAAGTTGCCGCCGAGCGCACCGCGCGATTGATGAAAATCACGGGCGCCCTCGCGGAAGCCGTGTCCGCAGAACAGGTGTTCGAGGCCGTGGTGGACCAGGTTGCCGCGACTCTTGGCGCGTCGAGTGCGGGCCTCTTTCAACTGCGGGAAGACACGGGAGTCGTGAATCTCGTGCATGCGCTGGGTTACTCAGAGGCGGGCATGCGCGCAATGAGCGCGATGTCGTTGCGCGATACACCGAGCATCCCTGCGCTCGACGCCATCACAACCGCAGCGCCAATTTGGTTGAGTTCTCAACAGGAGCTAGTCGAGAAGTATCCGCATCTCGCAGGTGTCGTGACCCCGGGGCGCTCGTACCAAGTCGCTTGTCTGCCGATTTTGGTGCAAGGCCGCGCCCGCGGATCCGTCGCGTTCACGTTTGACGACGCTCCGCCGATCGATCAAAACGAGCGCTCCTTCCTGCAGCTGGTTGCGCGCTACTGTTCTCAGGCGGTGGAGCGGCTGCGCTTGCTCGAAGGCGAGCGTAAGAGTCGAGCAGCCGCGGAAGTTGCCGCTGCACGCGCGGGGCTCTTGAGTCGTGCGTCTCGCGCGTTTTCGGAGGCAGGCGCGGACTTGCCCAAGGTGATGCAAGCCATCATGGAACAAGTCACTGCCGAGTACGCACACTTGTGCGGGATCTCCCTGGCTTCTGGCGAGCAACTGCGGCTCGAGGCGTTTCATCACCGCGATGCGGACGCAAAACGCGCGCTAGAAAGCGCGCTCAAACTGTTTCCCCCAACCCTCAGCCAGAGCACTTCGGGCCAAGTCATCCGCACGGGTGAGTCCCTGTTCATGCCCGAGGTCGACCCCGAACAAGCGCTGGCTCGTGTGCGGCCCGAGTACCGCCCTTGGCTGGAGCGTTTCATGCCTCGCAGCGTCATCATCGCCCCCCTGCGAGCGCGGGCACGCATCATCGGGACGATTGGCGCCATGCGCGGTGACGATGCGCCGCCGTTCACACGCGACGATGTGCGTTTTTTGGAGGAGCTCGGTGAACGCGCAGGCATGGCCATCGAGAGCAGCCGCCTACACCAAGAGAGCTTGCAAGCACAGGCGCGTACGGAGCTGCTGTACAGTTTGGCGCGCGCAGTGATCGGTGCCGACGACGTCGGGCAAGTGTTCGACGCGGCGCTCGAAACGCTCGGGCGCGCCCTCGGCACGCCACGCGCGGCCATTCTGACGTTCGATACGGACGGCATCCTTCGGTTCAGGGCGTGGCGCGGGCTTTCAGACCACTACCGTCGAGCGGTCGAAGGTCATTCACCATGGGCGGCAGACGTCCGAGACCCCAAGCCGATTCTCGTACCCGACGCCCGAGCTGACGTCAGCCTCGAGAAATTCATCCCATTGTTCGAACGGGAGCAAATCGGCGCCCTCGGCTTCATTCCGCTGGTGGCTGGCGGGGTGCTGGTGGGCAAGTTCATGGTGTACTACGATGAGCCGCGCACGCTTGCTGAGCACGAGCTGGAGATGGCCGCGGCCATCGCCAACCACGTCGCAGCTGCGGCGGTGCGTTTCGACGCAGTGGCAGACCTGCGCCGCGCCGTTCGCTTCAACGAGATGTTCACGGGCATGCTGGGGCACGACCTGAGAAACCCGCTCGGCGCGATCATGACGGCTGCCCAGGTTGCCATCAAACGCAACGACGACGAACGCACTCTGAAGCCGTTGAGCCGCATCATCAGCAGCGGTCAGCGCATGGCACGAATGATCGACCAACTGCTGGATTTCACGCGTGTTCGCGTTGGTCAGGGTATTCCAGTCGAACCTCGCCGCGTCGACCTCGTCCCCCTGCTGCGCCAGGTGCTGGACGAACTCGAGGGTGTGGTACCCGGGTGCTCGGTGCAGTTACACCACGAGGGTAACTCGGTAGGCCATTGGGATGTCGACCGACTCTCACAGGTGTTCTCGAACCTGGTGGCAAACGCTATTCAACACGGGGACCCAGAAGTTGGCGTCCGAGTGCGCGTATGCGGAACAATCGACGAGATGGTCAGCGTCGAAGTTCACAACAAAGGGGTGATCCCACCCGAAAAGATGTCAGACCTATTCGAACCCATGACGGGAAGTAACCACTATCGCCATCGCTCCCGCGGTCTGGGCCTCGGCCTGTACATCACCCATCAAATCGTCCGCGCACATGGTGGAACGATCGACGTGCGCTCGGACGAGCGCACTGGAACGACATTCACGGCGCTGTTGCCGCGCGCCTACGCCACCCCACCCCCAAGAGTGAGGCCATGATATTAGTCGTCGACGACGAACCCGAAATTCGAGAATCTCTCGAGGAGTTCCTCACGGACGAGGGCTATTCGGTTGCACTGGCCGCAGATGGGGCAGAGGCGATGGAGCGCTTGGAGTCTGACACTCCTCCATGCGTCGTCATCTTGGACCTTTTGATGCCGGTCCTCAGCGGCAACGAGGTCTACGAGCGGATGCAACAGGATCCCCGCCTGGCGCGCATTCCAGTCATCGTTTCGACATCCGATCCATCGCGCGCCCCCAGTGGCAACCTGATCATGCCCAAACCGATAAACCTGGACCACCTACTCGGCGTCGTGCAGCGCCTGTGTGGCTGACTCAGTTTCCTGCGTCGTAGTATTGGTCTGCGCGAGCGCCGCGCGAAGCTGCTCTTGACTCGTGGGCTTTACGAGCATTTCATTGAAACCCGCTTCACTGACGGCCCGCTTGTCTTCCGCGCGCCCGTACCCCGTCAGAGCGATCAGACGAGGCAAGTCTGGGCCGTATTTCTCTCGCACCTTGCACGCTAGCTCGTAACCATTGATGCCCGGTAGGCCGATGTCGATCAGCGCGACGTCTGGAGCGCGGCGGCTTATCACGTTGAGACCGGCCAAACCGTCTGCGGCTGCGCGAACGCGGTGCCCTTCCACTTCGAGCAGCAATTGAAGCATCTCGCGGGCATCGTCGTTATCCTCCACCAACACGATGTCGAGCGGTGTGGGTCGCTGCTGCAAGATTTCGGTCGATACGCTCGGCTGCTCCGAGGGTGCGTCGACATCGGCGTCACCCTGCGAGTCGGTTTCTTCGAGAGCAGCAGCCAGGGGGATGCGTACCTCCATCGTGGTGCCGCGATTTCGACCATCGCTGAGGGCTCGCACCGTCCCACCGTGCATCCCGACCAGAATGCGTACGAGCGTTAGCCCCACCCCCATCCCGCCGTCTGAGCGATCGAGCGCCGACGGCCCTTGAGCGAACAGGTCGAAGATCGATTCGAGGTTCTCGGCGTCGATGCCGCGGCCAGTGTCACTGACGCGGATCAGCGCGTCAGTTTCCGACTGGTGTAGTTCGACACGGATTCTGCCGCCATCGGGCGTGTACTTGGAGGCATTCGTCAGTAGATTCTCCTGAATCTGCCGCAGGCGCGCCGCGTCGCCGATTACGGGCACGGGCTCGTTCGAAGACGAAACTTCGAGGCGTTGATGACGTTTTTCAATCGAACGGGAAACGACCTCGAGCGCTTCTTCCAGTGTGTCGCGCAGATCCAGCCGAGTCTTTTGCAGCTCGACCTTGCCTTGCGTCACTCGTGACACGTCCAACAGATCGCCGAGCAGCGTCGACATGTGTTTGACCTGACGTAACACCACGCTGCGATGGCGTTCGGTCGCCGCGGCATCGTTTGCCTTGCTGCTGGTGAGGACGATCGCAGCGTTCTGGATCACAGACAGCGGGTTTCTCAGTTCGTGCGACAACATCGCCAAGAATTCGTCGCGTCGTCGTACGGCCTCCTGTGACGCCTGCTCAGCCTGTTTTCTCAACGTGATATCCTTCGTGATCACCGCGATGACAGGCGGGGCGCCGCGACGTATCTCGACTCTCGAAAGCGTCGTGAGCGCGGGGTGCGTGTTACCCCAACGGTCGCAGCGCAGAGACTCAGCGTTGCGCACGTACTCGTCCTCACGGCACTGAACCCGGAGTCGTGTTTCGTATTCGTGGTTTTCTCGTGGGACGAGTAGTAGCCCTGGCTTTCCGAGCAGTTCGTCCTTGCTGTAGCCGTACACTCTCTCAGCCTCAGGGTTCACGTCGATGATTTCGCCCTCGATGTTCTCGATCACGATCGGGTCGGCGACGTCTTTGAACACCTTGGACATGAGCTCGAGTCGAGCCTCGGCCTGCTTCAGCTCGCTGATGTCGACGAAGCTCAGCACCACACCATCCACCGAGTCCTCGACTCGGTATGGGGTGACGCGGACGAGATACCAGTTGCCGTCACTATCGGGAGCTTGACGCTGCGACTCCTGCTCTGTCGCCAGCACTTGCCTGATATCGTCGATCAGCTCGGGAATGAGCAGCTTGTGCGCAAACCCGGCTATCGAGCGCCCCGTATCTTGCGGCAAGAGTTGGAACAGCTCTGCCACCTTGGGTGTGAAGCGTCGGATCTTTAGCTCCCGATCCAAGAAGACTGTCCCCACGTCGGTCGCTGCGAAGAGGTTCTCCATGTCTTCGGTCAGCTCCGTGAGCAGGTCGATCTTGCGCTGATGCTCAGCATTTACAGTGAACAGCTCTTCGTTCACGGAGTGCAGTTCTTCGTTCGTGCTCTGAAGTTCTTCGTTGGATGCGACGAGTTCTTCGTTGGTTGCCTGCAGTTCCTCGTTGGCGGTCTCCATCTCCTCCAACGTGGCCTGCAAGTTCTCCTTGGTGAACCGCAGTTCGTGCTCCAGATCTTCTATCCGCTCCTTCGAGATCTCGGATATGTCAGCCCGGGGCCCGGCAACTGTCGGCTGGCTCTCGCGCTGTTCTTCGATGGTGATCAGAAAGCAGCAGCCATCAGCGTCTTCCAGCGGGGTGATTCTGAGGTTGAGCTTGCGCTCGGTAGCGGTACCGATGCTCCCGTATGAGACTTCGGTGCGCGTTTTCTGTACGCGCTGCAGCGCCGCATTGAGCGTCAGCTTCAACTCCGCGTCGACCATGTCGAGCACGTTCAAGCTCGGCTTGCCATCGACGTGGGCGAGATACTGCCCGCCCCCCGCAAAGGTGTACAACACTTGCAACTCTGGCCCGACCAGAATGCTCGGCGGTGCATGCTTGGCAAGTAGCGCCTGCTGAGCGCGCTGAGAACGAGTGTCCTGCCCCGCCGATCGACGATTACGTTCGCCACTTCTGAGCGGGATCGGTTGATTGACGCGCAAGTCGGTCGTCAGAGGCACATCGCGCCGTTTGCGAAATAGCTTCCAGTAGCGGTGAACGGTGTCGAACTCACTGCCCATGTTGCCCGGCGTTTCACTCGGCCCGAGCAGCAGCAGACCACGCGGCTTGAGCCCGAAATGCATCAGTGACAGCGCGCATTTCTGGGCGGCTGGCTTCAGGTAAATGAGCAAGTTGCGACAGGTTACCAAGTCGAGCTTGGTGAACGGCGCGTCCCTGAGCACGTCGTGTGGCGCGAACACCACCATGTGCCTGACGTCCGCGACCACCTCGAACTCTTGACCTACGGGCTTGAAGTGGCGCTTGACGCGCTCCTCAGTCAGATCTGCCAAGGCCTCCGACGAATAACGCCCAGCGGCAGCCTTTTCGAGCGAAGCGCGATGCACGTCCGTCGCGAATATCTTGACGCTCAACGTCTTGCGTCGCGACGCGAGTTCCTCGCGAAATAGTATCGCGAGAGAGTATGCCTCTTCTCCAGTTGCGCAACCCGCTACCCAAATCCTCAAGCCCTGTTCGGGGTCAGCCTGCTCGACCAACGCGGGCACCACCTCGTCTTGCAGATACTGGAAGGCGTCTGGGTCTCTGAAGAAGCGCGTGACGCCGATCAAGAGATCCCAGTACAACGCTTGCAACTCCTCTGGGTTTTCGCGCATGTATTGCAAGTATTTGTCGAGGTCGATGCTGCGATTGAGCAATCGCCTCCGATCGATGCGGCGCCTGATCGTGTTCGGCTTGTAGTGTGAGAAGTCCAAACCGTGTTCGGTGCGGAGCAGTTCGAGGACACCGTCCAAACCGTTGGGCGCGGCCTCGCTTTCGCCGCTCGGGGTGAACTCCAAAGCTTCAGCGCGTGTCGCGCGAAGAATCAACTGGGGCAGCTCCGCAGGACTCCCAGTCACGTCCACGACGCCCGTTTCGAGGGCGCGTCGAGGCATGCTATCGAACTTCGCTGTCTCCGGCCGTTGAACGAGAACGGTGCCGCCACGCTCGTGAACCGCGCGCACACCACGCGATCCATCACTGCCACTGCCACTCAAGATGACGGCAACGGCTCGTTCCTGGGCCGCCTCCGCCAACGACTCCAGAAAGATGTCGATGGGAAGCGCCAGCGAGCTCCCGCCCGGGCGCTCCTTGAGGAGCAAGCGTCCGTCGACGAGGCGCAGCTCTTGTTTGGGGGGGATGACGTAAATCGCGTCTGGCTCGATGCGTACCCCGTGTTCGACCCTGTGCACCGCCATCGACGTGCGCCGCGCGAGCAGCTCGTCCATCAGGCTCTTGAAGTCGGGCGAAAGATGTTGAACGACGACGAAGGCGAACCCCGTATTGTTGGGCATGTGCGCGAAGAACTCTTCCAGCGCTTCCAGGCCGCCCGCGGAGGCGCCTATGCCGACCACGTGGGGCTGAGTCGGGTTGCTTGGCCGATCGTGGGGCTGGTCGTCAGCCCCCGCGTCCGCTGGTGGAGTAGGTTCGTGTTCCCCTTCTGATTCGGGGTGTTGGTTCTGATTGTCCGCCATCGCCGTGGGCTGATTGCACATTGCTTGCCAACATTTCGTCCGACGAACGCCGCCAGAGCCGTGGCAATTTCGCCTCAGCTGGCGACAAGCCTGCCACATCGAGCTGCCTCGTCCGCCCAGCCGTCAGTCGAGTAGCGTCAGCGAGAGCCATCGATTCAACCAGGCGTCGCGACGAACTCCGTCGAGGCGTCCGCTCGGCGGAGTTCGCCCGTCCGCTCACTCGGACGCCGCCGGCGCCAGGCTCGTGCGCACGGGCGCATGGTCCACGCGACTCTCACCTGTGCGGTCCAACGCAAACTTGAACAAGATGGGCCCAACCAATTCGTTGACCGCAACCGTGGCGATCACCAGCGAGCGAAACGCCTCACCAAACGCGGGAAAGCTCTTGGCGATGACGACGCTCAAGCCCAACGTCAGCCCCGCCTGAGACACCAGAGCGGAAAATCCCCAGCGCTTGACGCTCGGAGGATCATCGCACAAGCGGCTGCTGAGTCGCGCAGTGCCGTAAGTAATCACACCACGCACGGCGCACAAGCCGAGCGCGATGGGCCAAAGTGTGGACAGCAGGTGCAAGTCGAGATGCGCGCCCGCGGTCGCGAAGAACACCACGAACACCACACTGCCCGTACGTTCCACCGCATGCAGCAACTTCTCGCCTTGGTCGGACAGGTTCTGCACCACGAACCCCATCACCAGAAAGGAAAGCAGTGGGTCGATGTGCACGTAATGCATGAACTCCGTCAGCCCAAAGCCGAACGCCAAGAGCACCAGGAGCAGGTTACGCTCGACTAACTTCAGGTACACGATGAGCAACAGCCCGACGGTCGTGCCTAAGGCCACGCTGCCCAAGATCTCGTGTCCCAGTACGTTGAAGTCATCGAACGAGATCGCGCTGCCAGGCGTCACCAGTGGCCGCGCGAGCATCATCGTGAAGGCGACCAGCAACAGCACCACCACATCCGACGCCATCACGAACGCTAGGGAAAACGTGGTCACAGGCCCTTTGGCGCGCGTTTGAGACAAGATCGCCAAACACGCCGACGGGCTGCGACTGATCGCGAGCACGCCCCAAAGCAGCGCTACCCCGAGCAGCGGTCCCCAGTCTAGATCGCTCGCGAACGGGATCAGCGGTGCAAACGCCCCAAACGTGAGCGTCATGAGCACCATGCCAACGCCACACTGCAGAGCCAGGGCCACCGCCACGCTACGTGCCGTCGGCCGCACGTCTTTGATCCGCAACTCGGCACCGCCTGCCAGCGCTATCAGCGCCAGCGCCAAGGTGTTCACGGGCGCCAGTTGCTCGACCGTATGGTGGTCGAGTAATTCAGTGACGTATGGCCCGGCGATCAACCCCGCCAGCAAGTACCCCGACAAATGCGGCAGGCCAAAGGTTTCGAGTAACTCGCTCAGCAAAGTCCCCGCCAACAGCAGAAACCCCACGGCCGCAACCGTGCCGAGCTCCTGATCCAAACGTGGCGAAAACAGGGATGCCGCGTAAACCAAGGCGAAGACGCAGGATAGCGCCAATGCCTGCACCAGCCGCGTACCCAACCCAGCTCGCTGTTTCGGCGCGCTCATGATTGTGCTGACTCCGGCTGGGCGAGCAAAGACGGCGGATCGGGCGGCGAGCTCTTGGATCTGAATTCACCTGCAGCAGTTAAACTGCGACGCAACTGAGTCGACGCCAGCACGTCGCCGAGCAGTGCGGCGATGACAGACGCAGCCAAGAGTCCCCCGGCAACGCTGCTCGGCAAACGCTCGTGTAGTTCCACGGTGAGTGCCAGCAGCATCGCACCAGGCATCGACAGCGCAAGTCCCACATGCGGCCCCGCAGCACGCGTCGACGGCACGAGCAAGCGCAATAGGTTACCGCGCAACCAGTCCACGACGACTCGCACGACACACAGCGCCGCTATCAGCAACAACCAAGGCACTTCGAAACGCAACGCAGCACCCGCCAAAAGCGCCACGGGGAGCAACACCGACGGCTCCGTGGGCGTGATCATCACACGGATCTCTTCGCGGTGCGGCGACAGCACCGCGACCGTCAGCCCGAGGAAAAACGCGACGGAAACTGCAGAAAGTCCCACTCGCTCCGCGGCACCGCTCCCGAGCAGCGTGAGCCCGAGGAGCAACCCCCAACTCTCCGCGCTACGAAACTCACGACCCAATAGCGCGACCGCGAGCAGACCCAAGACCACGCCCGTCGCCAGGGTTACCCCAACCCGCGCAGCCAGCGACTGATGCATCAAACCGTGCCCAGGGGCGAAGGCAAGCAGCACGGCCGCACCCACCACGGGCAAGAGCACACTGCTCCGCGACACCTGCAACAGCGCCAGGGACACGGGCTTGGACGAGTCTGGTGCCGATTCTGCCGATCCGAGCCACAAGCTCGCGCAGGGCGATAGCAGCACCCCCACACCGACCGCGATCAACACGCCATCATCAGCGAGATACCCGAGGTAGCGCGTAGCTCCGTACCAAGCCGCAAAGCCGAGCGCGACCGCCGCCACGGCAGAAACGACCACACCGCTCACCGCTCGGCGCACGGCACTGAGACTCGATACGTCAAGCGCCAGACCGGTTACCAGCGCGAGCCACGCCGCGCCCACGCGACCCACCGCAGCAAAATCCTCCAGCGCGTTTGCCTCCAACACGCCGAACGCCGAGGGCCCCAACAAACACCCCACGACCAAGAACAGCGACCAGCGCCCGGGCAAGGCACGCACCGACGCGTGACGAGACCCGACGCTACCCAGATATGCCAGCGCCAACAGCGCGATCAGTAAACCGCTGCTACTCACGTCGACCTCTCGAGAGTGTGCGCCGAGATCAGCGGAAAACCAGCGCGACGCGCAGCGGAAACCAACGTCGGGATGAGCAGACGAGCCTGCGCTTCACTGGCGTATCGCACACTGACGCGATAGCGCTGCCCCGTCGGGTCGAGGGAGATCAACGTGCAACCGACGCAAGTCCCGATCTGCGTAGCGCTCTCCATCAAAGTGCGTTCGCATTCCTGCTGTTCAGCCTCCGCCCCCAGCAACACCTCGGCCTGCACCAGTCCCTCTCTCCCCAAGTGAACGACAGCCGTGCGCAGCAACGATAGAGCTGGCACCCGCGTGTGCACTCCGTCGAGACTCTCCACTCTCACCTCCAAGAGCGTCAGCCTGCTCACTCTGCCGATGGTCGCGCCGATCATCACGAAATCCCCGACGCGCAGTTGCCGTCGGAACACCACCAGCATGCCGACGAGGGCCGAGGCCAGCAAAGGCGTGCTCGACAGCGCAAGCGCACCCAAGAAGACGATTCCCAATTGGGAGAACGTCCCGTAGGCGTCCCCCGTCACCAACGGCCCGATGAATAGCAGCGCAGCTACCACCATGGCTGCGCGCAGCACCACGCTGACGGCGATCGCCAAGTCGGGCGCCACCCAACTCAAGCTCGTTTCGCGCTTGGCGACGCTCGCAAAAAACAATCCGACGAAACGAACCAACACGAACACCGCGAGTGCCGCGATGCCCACCAGCACCAAAACAGGGAGCAGCGCAGCGATCCGCGTCGTCAGCTGTGACAGGGGCGTGATGAACACTCCCGTCAGCTTTTCGGTGTAGGCCCGCGTCGCAGGAAACAACGACAGCGACCCGACCAACCACGCGTACGCGATCGCTGCCTGGCCGAACCAACGCAACAACGACAGCGCAACGACCGCTGCGCTCTCGATCATCTCGGGCCCGATGATCTCGACGTCTCGGATACGGAACGTCACGGGTTCCGAGCGCTGCTCCGTCCACGTGCGCGCGCGACTCACCCAATTGGACACGAAACGCATCGCGAAAAACGCGACCAAACCAAACAACACGACCAAGGACAGCGAGAGCACGTCGTTGGCGATGCGCGCGCGGCGGCGTTCGGCCAAGAGTCCCACCTCCAAGTCATCCGCCACCTGTTCTGCAAACGCATCGAGACTCACTGAACCGACCGCGTCGGCTTGGATCAGCCGCAACACGGGTTCACCATCGACGGCAATCAACACCGCGTCAGCTTCTCGCGTGACCGCTACTCGGAGATCGCTATCCTTCTTGATCAACCCGGACAGCGCGCGGTTCGCCTGACGCGCGCGCTCCGCGGCTGACGCGGACTCGGACGCCGCAAGTGCCACGATGATCGCGTCACCAACGACGACGCGGCCATTGGCGCTGGCCGCCGCGGAGTCCCCTCCGCCCCCAGCAGCCGTTGCCCGTGCGGGAACCAACACGCAACACAGCCCAAGCCACAGCCACCACGCCGCCCAAAACGCACGACCCAAGGACATCTACTGGTTTCTCGCCTACTGCCGCGATCTCCTGACCTAACTGCGCCTGGCGCGCCACGGCAATCGTGCGACCGTCGCGTTTCCATGCGCGCGCCCACGACGGCAACAGCTCGAGTGCGACCAGCTGGTTTCGTCGACGCCACGTCAGCGTTGTGGGCGAGAGCTTACGGAAGCCACGCTCGTTCGATTGCTCCCATTGTTCTTGTTTTTTTGGCAAACCCTCAAACGAGCGCGCCGTCAGCCCCCCACCCAGCGCAGGTCTCGCGCATCCCCCACTTCCCCACCCCGCAGCCACGCAGGCCCGTCCCGACCACGAACGCAAGGTACGACGCGCTCCGCAGTGCTCGTCACTCTGCCCGCGGTGTTTACTCATGTCCTCCACCTCGTCAGCACCTGGCGACCCCGTGACGATGGCTCGGTCGAACGTCGCCGCGAAGCGGCGCTACATCGGAGCACATGCGCCGCCGCGGTGGGTGCGATCGATCCGAGATCGCGAGCCGTCGTCACAAGCTGGTGACACAACCGTTCAACGCTGAGCGCTCCCAGCAACGCGATTATTTCCAGCGAAACCGAGGTTGCAGTCTCGGGCATCTCGCTCACGGCGCGAAACGTGGTAACCCAGCGACCATGAAGATGCGTACATCATCACTCGCTGTGTGCGTCGGGTTCTCGACGCTGATCCTCGCTGCGTGCCTGTCGGACGGAAAAGACGATGATGACGACGACTCGTCGGGCTCGTCGGGAAGCAGCGCGGGGGCCGACAGTTCGAGCGAATGCGAAAGCTGCACGGAGTCGAATTGCAGTTCCGAACAGGCCACTTGCGACTCGACGAGCGGCTGCGGCGACGCGATCGATTGTCTGCTCGGTTGCGACGCCACCGACGTCAACTGCAAACTCGCGTGTGCAGATCAAGGCGGGGGGCTGAGCAACGACGCGCTGATGGCGGGCAACCAGTTGCAGACGTGTTTGGCCATGTCGTGCCTTTCGCCGTGCTGGACACCCGCGGGCGGAGGTTCGTCCTCGGGTTCATCCAACGGCGGGGGTTCGGGTAACGGGGGTTCTGGGCAGACCGCATTCGGCTCGGCGGCTTGCGACGACTGCGCAAGCTCCAGCTGCGCGTCAGAACGCAGCGCTTGCGACAGCGCCTCGGGTTGCAGCTCCGTGATCGAGTGCGTCACGGGTTGCGATCCGGGAGACTCCACGTGCGCAGCGGGCTGCTCGGCGGCAGCGGACAGCCTCGACGCGGCCGCGCAGCAAGCGAGCACGAGCTACGGCGCATGTCTGATACTCTCGTGCAGCAGTCAGTGCATTGGAACCAGCTTGGGCGGCGCGGTGCCTACCACGAGCGGAAGCACAGGCGGAGGAACGACCTCACCCACCAGCTCCGCCTCCACGTTTCCGTCCGCCACCACCACCACTGATCCATCCTCGGGCAGTGGCGGCGTGGCGACGGGCACGAACTGGCTGAGCTTCGACGGAGACTGGGCGGATCTCTCCGAGTCACCCAACGCCGACTTGAACATCAGTGGCGCGATGTACGCCTACGGCGACAGCTGCGCGACCGTCGATTGGGACCCGGCCACGCGCTGCGTCAGCGGTGAGATCTGCGACCCAGGCGCAGACTTCGCGAACTGGGGCGTCGCGGTGGCCTTCGACTTTCACAACACGGGCGAGGACGGCTCTCCCCCCAACGCCAAGTTGACTTGGGATCCCGCCGAGGTCGGCGCGGTCGGTGTGGCCTGGCGGATCAGCGGTTCAGCGCCGGGACTGCAGGCGTGGATCACCAACATGGCGCCATCACATGGCGGGACATGCACGGTAGACGCCTGCGAGATCGACGGACCTGGCGACGGCACCTCGCTCGCCTCGAACTCCGATCAGTTGTACTTCGATAGCTTGGAAAAGGACTACTGGGGTGGTTCGGGCACCTCGTACACCTTCGATCCGTCGGAGATTTTGTCGCTGCAGTTCAAGCTGCCCGCCGTCGAGACGGGGGCCACGAGCTACAGCTTCTGCGTCGATCAGATCGGCATCATTCGCTGAATCCCCCAGGATCTGGGGGCGAACCTCGCGACACCCCCTGGGTCCCGCTGGGCGATGCTAGTCTGAAGTCGTGGACACTCGGCTGCTGATCGACAACATCGTGCGTCAAACGACGATCTTGATCGCCGAGTTGTCGACCGCTGCGGGTGTACGTGCGCCATTGGCTCACATCGCCGACCAGGTGTTCGTCGATCTGGCACACGCCATCGAAGCCCAGGGTGTCGGCCGCAAAGTGGTGGCAGACATGTTCGGCATCACGCTGCGCACGTATCAAAAGCGCACTCAGCGTTTGGCAGAGAGCGCCAGCGTCCGAGACAAAACCCTGTGGCAAGCGGTGCTCGATTTCTTGTGTGACAACGGCGGGGTCAGTCGTCGCAAACTGTTCGAACGCTTCAAGTACGACGAAGCGCGAGACGTAGGTGCCGTGCTGAACGACCTGATGAGCAGTGGACTCATCTACGTCAGTGGTCGCGGAGACGACGCTCGTTACGGCTTGGTGCCTGACGCCGATCGACGTCGCATGGCGCAGGCGGATCTCGACGATGCGCTTCCAGAACTGGTTTGGATGACCATTTACCGCGCGGGCTCCATCAGCGACGCGGACTTGGCGGACGCCGTGGGAGTTCCGCATTCGAGCCTCGAGGCTCCGCTCGCTGGTTTGCAGGGTGACGGACGCATCTCGCGAGACGACTCGGGTGGGTGGACGGCCCCGACGCTCAGCATCGCCGTCGGGGCCGCTGCTGGCTGGGAAGCGGCCGTGTTCGACCACTACCAAGCGGTAGCCAAAGCCATCGCCCACAAGCTCCGCGGCGGCGCGCGACTTTCGCAGTCGAAAGACATCGTCGGCGGTGCCACGCTGTCCTTCGACATCCATCCAGATCACCCCCACGAGAGCGAAGTCCTGGCCCTGCTCCAGGACACGCGACAGCGCATCAATCAACTATGGGAGCAGGTGAGCTCGTACAATCGAGCGCACCCGCCGCCGAATGATCGCACTCGAGTGACGTTCTATTTCGGCCAAAACGTGGAAGGGCAGACGGAAAACGGCACGCCCTCGAATGCGCAGGAAGAACCCGTAGCTCAAAGCGACTCCACCGACGAGGACGACGACCCACGATGATCCGCAGTATGACACTCACGCTGCTGCTGAGTTGCGCATTGTCCTGCAGCGGCAACCCCGACGCTGGAACCCAGCCGCACGACAGCAACACCAACTGGCTGTCCGCTTGCAGCGGGAACCAAGACTGTGACTCGCGCTCGACCTGCGGAACGAGCGTGTGTGTACCCGTGCCCAACCAGCGCCCAGCGGTGACGAGCGACACTGAGCTGATGAGTGACGCAGGAATTTCCCGCCCCGCCACCAGTGCGTGTTTGGACAGCTGCACCGCGCAGCCCGACGACGAATCGACGTGCCGCGCCCGCTGCGCAGAAGCCGAAGCGATCGTCGAAGCCACGTGTTACGACGACTGCACCGCTGGCGGAGACGACTCGTTCTGCCGCGAACGCTGCAGTAGTGCCGAGGACAGCGCTTCGTGTCTGACGGAATGTACAGCAGGTACGGACTCTGCCACGTGCACGGAACGCTGCACCAGCGTGCATTGTTACGGCCGTTGCCTCGAGTCTGGTGGCACTGAAGAGCGATGCCGCCCACGTTGCGCCGACTCTGTCAGCAGCGACAGCTGTGAAGACGATTGCACGGGCGGCGGCGCGCCCAACGCGAGCTGCAGCCGCATGTGCTCCGCGTCCAACGACGCGCGATAGTTTCGACGCGCCAGATCGAACGTCGAGCCTCGGTTATCCGAGACGCGCACCTGCGTCGATACTGAGTGCAGCTTGCGACACCTCTGGCGTCACTCGCCGGGGGCGAACGTCGCGACATCTCCCTCACTCGACGTCGGCAGCTCAGACTCGATGTACACGCTCCACGAGGGCACTCACCGGGAAGGAAAACACATGCATCACACGACCTCACCACGCACGCATCAACGGAACCTCAGCAGCATGGGTTTCACGTCGCTGACGCTCGCCATCGCCGTCGCGGGACTCTTCGCATCGGGATGCGGCGCGGCCACTGCAGACGAACTGGAAGACTCCGACAGTTCACAATCGGCGCTCGAGGGCATGGCGGAGCGAAACGCCGAGCGGAACGCCGCCGCGCCCAGGCCCGAGCCACACCCCGACTGTCACGAACGTTGCGAAAACGCAGGGTACGAAACCAACGAGTGCAGGCGACTCTGCGCGGACGACGACGTCGAACACCCCAGCTGTTACGAACGCTGCGAAGGCGCGGGACTCGAAACGAACGAATGCAGGCGACTCTGCGCGGACGACGACGCCGAACGCCCCAACTGTTACGAACGCTGCGAAGACGCCGAACTTCCAACGAACGAATGCAGACGCCTGTGCGACAGCGACGGACTCGCTCGCGACGCAGGTGCGGCCCGACCAGGCTGTCACGAACGTTGCGAAAGCGCGGGGTACGAACCCAACGAGTGCAGGCGACTCTGCGCGGACGACGCCGCCGTCGAACGGCCCAACTGTTACGAACGCTGCGCAGGCGCGGGACTCGAACCCAGCGAATGCAGGCGACGTTGCTCTGATGAGACGCCCGCCCGAGACGCGGGCGCAGCCCGCCCCAGCTGCCACGACCGCTGCGAAGAGGCACGACTCGCCCCCCCAGAGTGCCGAAGACTCTGCGCCGACGAGCGTTGAGGCAGGCGCGTCGACTCGCTCGACGCCCGGGCCGTAGTTCTCACTATCGCGAATCAGACGGCAAGCCGACTATGCTGCGGGCATGACTCGAGAAGCCGCCGCCAGTCCATCGTCACCAGACCGCTACTGCATCGTGGGAGCCGGCCCGTCCGGACTCGCGATGGCAGCGGCGTTCAAGCGCCACGGGATCACTTACGATCACTTCGAGCGACACACGGCCGTCGGCGGCTTGTGGGACTCGACCAACCCGGGCACCCCGCTTTACGAGAGCGCACACTTCATCTCGTCGCGTACGAAGAGTGGCTTCCCGGGCTTCCCCATGCCCGATCACTTCCCAGACTACCCGCGCCACGACCAGATCCGCGAGTATCTCGAGGCGTTTGCGAAACACCATCGAGTGATCGAAAACATCCGATTCGGCACCGCCGTCGACTCCGTGGTTCCCAGCGCGGGGCACGCCGAAGTGACTGCCAATGGCGAACGCTACACGTACCGCGGCGTCGTGTGTGCGTCAGGCGTCAACTGGGATCCGATCATCCCCGAGTATCAGGGTCAGTTCACGGGGGAAATCCGCCACGCGATGACGTACACCCACGCCCAAGAGTTCCAAGGCAAGCGCGTACTGATCGTCGGCTTGGGAAACTCTGGCGCCGACATCGCGTGTGACGCCGCGCGCAACGCGCTCAGCACGACTGTCAGCGTGCGGCGTGGCTATCACTTCTTTCCGAAACACATCTTCGGAAAGCCCGCAGACGTTTTTGCGACCGAGGGCCCGCAGCTGCCGTTATGGCTCGAAACTCCGATCTTCGGCTGGTTGCAACGCCTGCTCATCGGTGACACCACGAAATTGGGGATGCCGAAACCCGACCACAAGGTGCTGCAGTCGCACCCGCTCCTGAACGATCAGCTACTGCATCACCTGCGCCACGGCGACGTACGGCTGAAGGGCGACATCCTGCGTTTCGAGGGTCAATCGGTGATTTTCGCCGATGAGAGCCGTCTGGACGTCGACCTGGTGCTACTGGCCACGGGTTATTCGCGACGCATTCCTTACCTGGACGCGCGCTTTCTGGAGGCGGGCAGCTGGGCCGCCAGCAATTTCCTGACGTGTTTCAGTCGCGACTTCGACAGCTTGTTCACCCTCGGTTTCGCCGAACTCAACGGCGCGCTCTACCCACATCTGGGGCGCCTCGCGGAGCTGATCGCTCAGGTCGCCAAAGCACAACAGACCGATCCGAGCGCGGCCGAACGCTTCTACACGTGGGCCCAGTCGACCAAACTCGATCTCTCGGGTGGCCGCGCGTTGATCGATAGCCCCCGCCACGCTCACTACTGCGACGACCATGCGCTGCACAGCGCCACGAAGAAAGCTTTCAAGAAAATGGGGTGGGCCCAGCCCGTTTGAGCCACATGCGCACGAAAACGACGCCTGCGACTCAGTGTAACTCGTTACCCTGCAACCGTGAATCTCGCGATAACTCACGCTCGATCGTCTCGTAGTCGAAGCGCTCGAGCCGTTCGCGCAGCTGCGCGCCGCGCGCGGGCGCCAAACATTCGACCTCTGCAATCAGTTGCCTGAGCTCCGCGACATCTGCATGTTCGAGAGCGCGCAGCAGGGGTTCGATGAGATGGGCGGGAATTGCAGCCGTAGATGCCTGCTCGGCGGGAGCGCTGGGCACACGACTCTGAGACGCAGGGCCGTATTCGTAGTCCACGCCTAGTTCCTTTTGGATCACCTCGAAGACGCGCTCGAGCTGGATGGGTTTACGCAACAAACCGTTCATGCCCGCCTCACGCACCGTCTCCTCGTCTTCTTTGAATGCGCTCGCGGACACGGCGTAAATCGGTACGTTCGCCCCACCCGGTCGCGAGCGAAGCCGACGCGCCGCCTCCAAGCCGTCGATATCGGGCATCCGCACATCCATGAGGACCAGGTCTGGTGCCCACTCGTCGAACACGCGGAGTGCCTCAGCGCCGCTGCTAGCCACGCGCACCGAAAACCCGACGGGCGAGAGCGTCTGCTGAAGGAGCGCACGATTGTCTTCGAGGTCATCGACCACCAGCAACTTGCGAACCGACCCGAGTACGCGCCGCACCGTAGCTTGCTGCTCTTCGGCTACCCTGGCTCCCGTGCTCGATTCAGGCGCGGAAAAGACGAACGTGAACTTGGACCCCTTACACAGCTCACTGCTTGCGGTCAGCTCCGCGCCCATCGCGTCCGCGTAACCCTTGCAGATCGCGAGCCCGAGCCCGTTACCCTGCTCTTTGGCGGCTGACTCGCAGCGCTTGAACGGCTTGAAGACATTTGGCAGATCAGCCGAAGAAATGCCCGGACCCGTGTCCGACACTTCGATACGGATCTCATGTTCGCCCGCTCGCGTGTCAGCTGAACGGCTGACGTGGATGCTAACTCGCCCCTCTGTCGTGTACTTCACTGCGTTGCCCGCCAAGTTCGTCAGCACCTGACGAAACTTGATCGGGTCGCAGTCGACCCAGCGCGGCACGTCGGCGGCAATTCGCGTCTCGAGCTCGAGCCCCTTCTCGGAAGCTTTGATCTCGAGCATCGTCGCGATGTCCGCGACACTCCCACGAAGGTCGAACGTGCTCAGTTCGAGCCGCAACTGCCCGGCCTCGATGCGCGACATCTCGAGCACGTCATCGATCAACGTCAAGAGATGCTCGCCGCTACGATTGATGATCTCCAGGCGACGTTGATCCCGCGAGCTCAGCTCAGTTTCTCTCCGTAACAACTGCGCGAACCCGAGGATCGCGTTCATCGGCGTGCGAATCTCGTGGGACATGCTGGCGAGAAAGCGACTCTTCGCGCGGTTGGCCGCCTCGGCCTGCATCTTGGCTTCGACCAACGTTCGCTCATAACCCGCCGCACGGTTGGCCGCATAAAACACGGACAAGCCGATCAGAGTAAAGTTAGTCAGACACGACGCAATCGAGATCAGCGCACCACCATCAGCGAACGTCACCACGGGGGCGATATCGGCCGTTGCATCGACGACCCGAAACACCAACCAGCACAGCATCGGCAACGTAAACGCCGCTAGCAATGCCCCGCGCTCCCGATCCCAACAGAATATCAGCGGAGCGAAGGGGATAGCGGCAGCGAAGAGCGTCTCCGTGAGGCCCGCATTGGGCAGGACCAAACTGCCACTGAAAATGGCAAAGAGCGCGGAAAGCAAGCCCAGCCAGCGACTGGCCATGAAGTGCCCACGCTGCAAGAGACCCAATGCGATCAAGTACCCTGCCAGCGTACTGCTGGTAATGAACACCACCAGCCACGCCTCGAGCCAAAGAGACACGAACACCCAGCCCAGTACGGTAGCGATTAGCCCCGCCAGGATCGCGCGGAACAGCTGCACTCGCCGAGTCCGATCTGCCTCGAGATACGCGGCGTATTCTCGCGATGCTGCAGTTGTGTGCCCCAAGTATCCCTCCAGCACCCAGACACCGCCCAGGTGAGTCTGCAGCATAGCTCAATGTCGTGGGAGCAGCGCCAATCCACGACGTCTCCCTCGAAAAAGCGTGGAATCGGCGCAAATTGGGACTCTTCGTGACTGGGGTTTTGGCGCCCGAGGCAGCTTGCACGCCGCTAGAAAGCCGTATCCCCCGGCCCGCACCTCTCGGGAAGGCCCGCAGAGGGAGCCGCGCTGGGCCGTGCCTCACCTTCCCAGGCAAATTCATCCCGAAGCAAGACCGACGCCCCCCAAACGTTCGCCGCTGCGCGCCAACTGGCGAAGCGGCGGCGCTTTTGTGGAACCCCAGGACGTCTAGCCCAGCTGACGGTGGCCAGCTACCTTGTCTGTCACTGATGAATCTCAAGCTCTTGATTGACGGCGTCGTGAGGCAAACGACGGTCTTCATCGCGCAGTTGTCGACGGCGTCGGGTGTGCGCTCGCCCCTCGCCCACGTGGCTGACCAAGTGTTCCTCGAACTGGCACGAGAGATCGAGGCCCAGGGCGTCCGCCGCCAAGTCGTCGCGGACATGTTCGGCATGGCGCTGCGTTCGTACTCGAAGAAGATGAACCGCCTGACCGAAAGCGCCAGCGTTCGTGATCGCACCTTGTGGGAAGCAGTGCTGGACTACGTCGGAGATACGGAGCCCACGCGCGCCCGCGTGCTCGAGCGCTTCAGTGCGGATGGCGAACGCGAGGTGGCCGCCGTATTGCGAGACCTAGTGCGCAGTGGTCTGGTGTACGTGACGGGCTCGGGCAGGGAGAGTGTGTACGGCGTGACGAGTCCCCACGTGCGTGATGCCGTTCAGCGGACCAATGACGCAGACAGTGTCGCGAACCTCGCGTGGCTCGAAGTGTTTCGGGGCCGAGCGAACACTCGCGAAGATCTGACCGCCGCCTTGGACGTCGACGGACCGACCTTGGAACGCGCGCTGACCGAGCTTCAATCGAGCGGACGTTTGCGCGAAGAGGACGGCGTGTTGATCGCGGCCAACTTCGTGGTGCCGTTTGGCGCCGAACAAGGCTGGGAGTCGGCGGTGCTCGACCACTTTCGCACGGTGACGACGGCGATCGCCAAGAAGGTGCGCCAGGGCGCGACCAACGCCAGCCCCGACGAACAGATCGGCGGCTCGACGTTCAGCTTCACCATTACGCCGGGGCACCCACACGAGGCGCGCGTGCGTGGATTGCTCGCAGAGGTTCGGGGCAACGTGCAAACGTTCTGGGAGGAGGTTGCTCGTTACAACGAGCAGCACCCACCGCACCCCGACACCTCGACACAAGTTTCGTTTTATGTCGGACAGACTCTGGAAGAAAAGGACGATGATGCGGAAGACTGACGCATGGGCACTCGTGTTCACCCTGCTCGCTGCCTGCGGCGGAAAAACCGACGAGGGCGGAACGGACAGCAGCAGCCACTGGCTCGAACGCTGCGGCAGTGACGCCGATTGCGAAGGCGATTTGTCCTGCTTGTGCAACGTGTGCACTCGCACGTGCAACTCCGATGGCGCGTGTTCGGATCTCGGAGCGGGCGCCGTGTGCTCTGAGCCAGCCGACAGTTGCTCGTCGCGGGAGCCCGTGTGCACCTTGGAATGCGAAACAGGCGACGACTGCGCATCTGGGCGCTGCGCTGACGGGAGCTGTGTCAACGTCGATGCGGGCGCGGAAAGCGCAGCAAGCGATGAGGCGGGTTCGAACGGCAGCGGGGGGTCTCTCTTCGTCGATGCGTCGACACCCCAGAGCACTGAGGACGAACCGAGCACCGACGAGACCAGGGACGCTGGTGCCCCAAGTGATTTCGAGTCTCCAACTGAAGCAGACGGTGGAGGCAGCACGACCCCAGATCTGGACGTGGTATCTCACTGCGGCTACCCGAGCAACTCGCGCGAGAGCACTCCGTCGGGGATCGTCAGTGTCCCGCTCGATTGGCATCCGCGTCCCGAGTCCATGACGCTGAACGGGAGCTCGGGCCCCATCGAGCCAGGTTGCGGCTACAGCCTGTCTGAGGCGGTCGCTTTGGCCATCGACGAAGGTGACGCGAATCGTGAGCTGGCGTTCAGCTACGACGTCAACGGCGACGACATCGAAGACATTTTCATCAAAGATGCAACCGAGTATTACGGCGAAGAGCAGGTGTTCGACTTGTGGGTGTCGAACGTCAGTGACGACCAGCTGACGTTCGAACACGAACCCTGCGACGCGCTTGGCGCAGCGTCGGGTGGGTATCACTACTTCACGCGCGACCTCGACGAAGATGGCGTACCCGACGTCGTTGCAGGTATGGAGAACGGCATCATCGCACTGCGCAACACGCCAAGTGGTTTCGAACGAGTGCTCGAATACGATTTTGCGGCGCGCAGCATGGCTGACGGAGCAGGTGTGACGTCGCTACTCGACGTGGCAACCGCCGACGTCATCGAAGACTCCGCGTTGGATTTGATCGTGGGCTTCGATAGAGCGGACGGCCTCGGCATCGAATACGGCGTCTTGGTATTTCCTGGTTCGGAAGGGTCGACGCAGTTCTCGCCGACCCCCGCGTCGTGGGTGGGCGGGTTTACGGCTCTGTCGCAACCTGAAGGCAACACCTACTTCGGCGAGTTCGCGGTTCATCAACCCGGCGACGATCGTGCGTCACTCTTGTTGCAGCGGTCGGGTCCCGATGGCTGGTCCATCGAGGCTTTTCGAACGGATGCCGAAAACAGTTCGAGCTTCGAGGGAATGACTCAGGGCACGGGATCCATCCTTCGGCTGTGGAGCACGACGTCGATGCCTTCGCTGCCCGCGGTCGTCGTCAGTACGCAGGTCGACGGAGTGTACGGCCTCGACTGGTACTTAGACTCGGGACTGCTCGGCACCCACATCGATGCAGTATTCGCTCACGCCGATCGCGAGCTCGGGGGAGGCGGGGCCTGGCGCGACAACCAGCTCGTGATCGACGCCGACGGCAACAACACGGCTGACTTCGTCGAGTTCACGGCGTCGTTCGACAATTCGGAGCCGCAGCAGATCGCGATTCACCTGGGCGACATGATCCTGCACTTCTTGCCGCCCCGAATCCTCGATCTACCCAGGACCCCCGCGATGCGCACGCTGCCGCTCGCGGCGGTCGACGGGCAACCGTTGGGACTGTTGTTGTACGATGGCGTCGAGGCGCGCGTCGATCAGGACGCGGAGCCACCGATGTTTCAGCACTTCCGCTGTGCGTCGGACTAACTCGATGATGCCGTCAACCGCGACGGGCACCTGCACGCGCGACCTCTCACGGCGCAGGTTGCTCCGATCGGCGGCGATTCCAGCTACGGCAGCGAGTTTCAATCCCTGTCGTCACAAACCCGACGGGATCGGGGGGCGCCGCGCGACGTGTCCAAGCCTCAGGCATCCAAGACGCTCGGCGGTGCCCATCTAGCCGCGTGTTGAGCTATCGTCGTGCGATGTTCAGCTGGTGGCGGCGATGGCAACGCGAGAAGCTGCTCGAGACGCCTTTTCCAGAAGGTTGGCGTCAAATCATCACGCAGAACGTCGGTTACGCGCGTTACCTCGACGACGAGGAGCGTCAATACCTCGAAGACTTGGTGCAGGTGTTCGTCGACGAAAAGACCTTCGTGGGATGCGGGGGCCTCGAGCTCGACGACGAGATCCGTGTCACGGTGGCCGCCAACGCCTGCATCTTGCTGTTGGGGCTCAATCACGACTTGTATTCAGACGTGCAGTCGGTCTTGCTCTACCCGTCCACCGTTCGTCAGCCGAAACGCGAGGCCAGTCTGTTCGACACGCGTGTTACGCTCACGGGTGAACAACCAGCGCTGCTTGGACAAGCGCACATGCGCGGCCCCGTCATTTTGGTTTGGGACGCGGTCACTCACGGCAGCCGTCACCCCGAGATGGGTCACAACGTGGTCTTTCACGAGTTCGCCCACAAGCTCGACATGCTCGACAACGAGATTGACGGCACGCCACCCTTGCGCGGCAGTGAGCAGTACGCGCGCTGGTCCAAAGCATGCGGCGACGTCTACTTCGAGTTGCAGCGACGAGTGAAAGCTGGAAAGAAGACCCTACTCGATCCGTACGGCGCGACCAACGAGGCCGAGTTCTTCGCAGTGGCCACCGAGTACTTCTTCGAGAAGCCTCGCCAGCTGAACGAGCAGCACCCCGCCCTGTACGACGTGCTGCGCGAATTCTACCAGCAGGATCCCCTGGCGCGCCTCACACGCTGACCGCCGCGCGAGAACGCGATTGTCAACCGAGCGGGAAACGCGCGGAGCGGTTCAGACGATAGCGAACGTTGGCGAAACGTTTCGCTGAACTACAGATCGAGCGCTCTTCGAACGCTTCGAAGCCCAGGCGGCGCAGGATTCGATGACTGCCCTCGTTGTCCAGTGCAACACCAGCCACCAGCTGCTCAGCGCCGAGCGACCCCAATGCCCAGTCGACAATCGCCCCGACGTACTCGCCAGCGTAACCTCGTCGTTGCCGCTTGGGATGAGTCCAGTACCCCAGGTTCAGGCGACCTGGCTGCGGCTCGAAGGGATCGGCTTTCAAGTCCGCGCCGCCGATGATCTCTCCTGAAGCGGGATCCACGACACTCAGACAGAACGCGACACCGCGCCGCCACGCCTCGAGTTGTTTGACGAAGCGCGCTTCGATCACCGTCGCAGAGGCTGGTGTCTCCCAGCTGAGCCAATCGATAAAGCCCGGCGTCTGTGCCGCTTCGAACAGTGCGGATGCGTCTCCAGGGAGTGCAGGACGAATGATGCAACGTGCGCTGCTGAGCTCGAAAGTATCGGGCTCAGGTGCAACGAAGCGGGACACGTCAACTTGCGCCATCACCAGAAAGCATCGCTTTGAGTTGTCTGTTGGCTACGGCCAGCATCGCCAGATCGTGCGTAGGCGTAGCCTTCAGTTCGGTCAGCAGGTGCTGCGTTCGCTGCACCAACGGCTTTTCTTCCTCTATCCAATCGGCGATCACCCGTTCGACGTCGAGCACACCCTCATGTCCCTTCAACATGAATGCGACCAGCTGGCGTTGGCTAGTATACAGCTCGTCGATAATCGCGGCCACCGCTTGCTTGTCCCAAGCGCGCTCCGTCGGTAAGCGAACCGCCGCGCGCCTCAGCCAGTCGAAACCGAATCGTTCACCCACTGCGAAATAAAGCGCGCCCACCTCGGCGACCGATCGACCAATCATCGAGCTCGCAGACACTACGTCGCAGGCACCCGCCAAAACGGGCAGCCTGGCCGCGACGTTGGCGATCTCGACGGGCACGCCGCTAGCTTGAAGTTCACTGACACGTTCAGCCAATACCGCACACGATTCCTCACCGAGCAGCGACTCCAAACACTGCGCCAGTTCGCCGACGCCAGACTCCAAGTCGGCGATCTGGCTCCGAATCTCGAGATGCATGCCGCAGCGGCGGAGTAGCCACGTCGTGGTCACGACGAGCAACCTGCCTGCGTCGAGCAACATCGATGCTTGAGCGACCGCACTCGCTTGATTGTCCAAGTCCTCCACCGCAGCCCAGAAAGCATCCATCTGGTGGATGTGCCTCGCGGCGACGTAAGCGCTAGCGACGAGGGGCGTCGGCATTCCCGTTCGCTCGGAGACCTCCTGAGCGAACGTCATGCCCATGCGGTTGATCAGATCGTTGCTGACCACGGTTGCGATGATCTCGCGCCGCAATCGGTGGCGTTTGATCCATTCTGGAAAACGACGCTGCAGCGCGCTCGGGAAGTAGCGAAACAGATCGCCCTCCAGAAACCCATCATCGGGCAGTTGTGAGGCGAGCAACTCTTCGTACAGCGCGTTCTTGGCATAACACAGCAGCACGCACAGCTCTGGGCGCGCAAAGCCGACGCGGGCATGCAATCGTTCGGTCAGTGTTTCTGGGTCGGGCAGTGCCTCGATGGCCCGATCCAAGATCCCCGCACGTTCCAGCGCTTTCATGCTGCGGGCCAGACGATCCGTGTAGCGCACCCCGATTTGCTCGGTCACCGTGAGAGCTTGTGTCTGCAGGTAGTTGTCGCGAAGTACCAAGCGAGCGACCTCATCGGTCATTTCCGTGAGCAGTTCGTCTCGCTGCTTGCGCGTCAGATCGCCAGCGCGCTCCACCTCACCAAGCAGTATCTTGATGTTGACCTCGTGATCCGAACAATCGACGCCCGCCGAGTTGTCGATGAAGTCCGTGTTACAGCGACCTCCAGCCAGCGAGTATTCGACACGACCAAGCTGAGTCATTCCCAGGTTCGCGCCCTCCCCGACGACCTTGGCTCGCAACTCGTTGCCGTTCACCCGAAGACCATCGTTCGTGCGATCACCAGAGTCCGCGTGGGACTCGTCCCAAGCCTTGACGTACGTGCCGATTCCGCCGAAGAACACCAGGTCGACGGGCGCGCGAAGCAGATGCGAGATCAGCTCACTGGGCGTCACTGTCGCCGACGGAATGTCGAGCGCCACGCGAGCCCGCTCGGAAAGTCGGATCGACTTCACATCCCGCGAGTATACGCCGCCACCTTCGGAGAGCAGCTTCTCGTCGTAGTCTGCCCAGGTGCTCCCGGGCATCTCGAACAAACGACGACGCTCCGTGAACGACACCGCAGGATCCGGATCAGGATCGATGAAAATGTGCAGGTGATTGAACGCGCCGACCAGGCAGGTTTGCTCAGAAAGCAGCATGCCGTTGCCGAAAACGTCGCCGCTCATGTCACCAACCCCCACGACAGTGAACCTTTCGCGCTGGATATCGCGCCCCAACTCACGAAAGTGGCGCTTGACGGACTCCCACGCGCCACGGGCCGTGATCCCCATCTTCTTGTGGTCGTACCCAGCGGAGCCGCCAGAGGCGAACGCGTCGTCCAGCCAAAAGCCGTAGTCTCTGGAGATGGCGTTGGCGATATCCGAAAACGTCGCTGTCCCCTTGTCGGCAGCCACGACCAGGTACGGATCGGGCTGGTCGAGCCGCACGACGTCGTTCGGTGGAAGAATCTCGTCACCCTCGAGATTGTCCGTCACGTCGAGCAGGCCGCGAATGAACATCTGATAACAAGCGACGCCCTCTCGTCGCAGGGCATCACGTCCTGCAGAACGCGGGGGCGGACGCTTCAGCACGAAGCCCCCCTTGGACCCCACGGGAACGATCACGGCGTTCTTGACGCGCTGAGCCTTGACGAGTCCCAAGACCTCCGTTCGGAAGTCCTCCAATCGATCGGACCAGCGCAAGCCGCCCCGCGCCACCGCTCCGAAACGCAAGTGCACACCCTCCATCCGGGGGCTGAACACGAACACTTCGCGGTACGGCCGCGGTTCGGGCAGATCGTCGAGCATGCGCGAATCGAACTTGAGCGAGATGTAGTCCTTGGGGCGCCCGTGTTCGTCGGTCTGATAGACGTTGGTGCGCACGGTAGCTTGAATCGCACGAAGGAAGCGCCGCAAGATGCGATCTTCATCCAGACTTTGCACACCGTCCAGGCGCGCCATCACCTCGTTCAGCAACACGTCCTCGGCGATTGCCCCCGACGCGCCGCGAGCATCTCGCTTGGATGGTGGACGCAGGCGAGCGGCAAACAAGTCGACCAACGCGCGAGTGATGTGCGCGTTACCTTTGAGCGCGTTCTCCATGTAACGCAACGAAAATGGAATGCGCGCCTGTCGCAAGAATTTGGCGTACGCCCGTAGCAGTCGCACCTCTCTCACGCCCAGCCCAGCGTGCAGCACCAAACGATTGAACCCGTCGTTCTCCAGCGTACCTTTGAGGGCAGCGCCGAACACCTCGATGAAGTTCTCGCGAACGGCACCGACGTCGACCTCCAGGTCTCCCTCCGTGTGCATGGCGAAGTCGTGCACCCATATTTCCGAGTCGACGCCCGCCAAACGCAGTTCGTACGGCACCTCGCTGATCACGCGAAGTCCCATGTTTTCTAGCATCGGGAGCACATCGCTCAGCTGAATGAACCCGGTTGTGCTGAAGATCTTCAGGCAGACGCTGCCTGGACGGGACTCCACCTGGCGATACAGGTGCAGCTTGAACTCGCCGCCCGTACGCGCGTGCTCGACGAACTCGATGTCTGTTGCCGCCGTTATCGCGTCGAAGCGCTCTCGGTAGCTCAGCGGAAACGCATCGTGATAAACCTTGGCCCGCTGGGAACCGAGCCCTTCACCCAGGTCGTTTATCAGTGCGGCGTGCAGGCGGTCCTCCCACGAGCGGGTGACGTCACGAAGCTTGCGCTCCAAGGCTCCGTGGTCGATGTGCGACGGGCCCCCATGAGGGGTCTTGACGATCAGCAGCAGGCGAGCCAGAGGTTCGTCCGACAGGTGCGTGTAATAGGCACTGACCGCACCGTTGAAGGCTTTTCCGAGCACATCCTGAATCTTCAGGCGCAGGTCCGTGTCCAAACGATCCCGCGGAACGTACACCAGACACGAGACGAAGCGGTTCAACGGATCGCGACGAACGAACAACGCAACTTGCTGCCGCCCCTGCAGGTGCAGCACCCCGAGAGATATCGCCAGAAGGTTGTCGATCGATATCTGGAAGAGCTCGTCCCTCGGATACGTTTCGAGGATGTAGCGCAGAGCCTTCCCGTCGTGACTGTTGGGCGGGAGGCCCGAACGCTCGACCGTGCAGGCGATCTTGTGACGGAGTAGCGGGATCGAGTTGGGGCTGCGCGAGTACGCGGACAAGGTAAACAAGCCCACGAACAGATGAACCCCGCGCTCCGCCGAGTCGTGCTGAGTTCCATGTTCAGGCACGACGACCGCGTCGTAGTGAACGGACCGATGTACCGTAGAGCGCTTGTTGGCCTTGAAAATACGCAAGAACTCGTCGCTGTTCGGCGGCTGAAAGCCTTCGAAGACTTCGCGTTCGGGATCGCGCAAGATCCCCAGCCCCTCGATGTATCGCGCCTTGAGCACCAGGCTGCCGTCCTCGGGACGGAACATGCAGTAGCGGTAGCCAACGTAAGTGAAATGGTCTTTGTTGAGCCAGCGCAAGAACTCGAGCGCCTCTGCTGTCCCCGGGTCACTAGCTGCCTCGCTTTGCGCGTACTCGTCTACCAGGGTAGCGCAACGGGTGCGCATCGCTTCGAAGTCGTCCACTGCCGTACGAACGTCGGCGAGCACTTTGAGCAAGCTTTCCTTGATCAGCTCGAAACTCTCGGGTGGCTGAGCGCGAACGTGCACCTGCATGCACGACTCGGTCGCGCTCGTAGGCTGTTCACTCGCGAGTGTAACATCCTTCAACGTCCCTGATTCGTCCCGCTCGACCGCAAAGATCGGATGCACGAACAGCAACACCTCGGCGCCCAACCTCAACAGCTCAGCGGTGACCGAGTCCACCAGAAACGGCATGTCGTCGGTGATGATCTCCACCACGGTGTGCGGCGACTGCCAGCCATGTTCGTCGTATCGTGGTGAATAGAGTCGAAGTGCGGCGGAGCCAGCACGGCGTCGCTGGGCAAACGCGAAGAAAGAAATGGCCGAAGCGTAAAGGTGCTCGGGCCGTTCTTTGACCAAGTCCGCGGGCGGCGCGTGCTCGTACATTCCACGAATGAAGCGGCACGCCAGATCACTTCGCTCCGCGCCGAGGCGCTGGCGCGTGATGTGTTCCAGCTGCTCGATCAGATCACTCTTGATGAGTTCGACAGTTACGGGCATCTCGTCTCGACAGCAGGGGCGGCATGGAGCTTGGAGACTCGAACCTCACCCCTCGGCGTCGGTCCCGGCGCCCGAATCGGGTCGGCCAAGGTCGAGTTTGGGCGGAGATGCCGCGAAAAGGCAAGTAATGCCCCCCAGCTCGACCCCTCCGCGAGCCTGAACGACGATGTCGGATTGTTCGACGACCATCGCGCGGGCTCACCACCTTCGCAAAAAGCACTCGCCAGATGCCGTGATCTCCACTAAAGCTGCAGCCCGCCCCAGCACCGGGGCGTGGAGAGATGACCGAGTGGTCGAAGGTGCATGATTGGAAATCATGTGTACCCGCAAGGGTACCGTGGGTTCGAATCCCACTCTCTCCGCAACAGAGGTGATCGAAGAGGCGGCTTCGCACTCAGTGTGAGGCCGCCTCGCGCCAATGGTCGCCGGCCCGCTAGTCGGCGCGCGCCGTTCTCCTGCACGCGCACCACGCCACTGTGGCAGAGGCGCACGAAAAACGAGCACTCCCCGTCAGCGTGACGACTCTGCCTCTGCGCGCTGGGCTTTCAACTGCTTAGCCGCCAATGCGTAACCCCCGTCGGAGCCGTCGATGAAGTGAACGTGGTCCCCGCTGAAGGAGCGCACGTCGCAAGTGATCAGCGCTTTGGAGGAGCGATGTAAACCGTAGAACACCTCGCCGCGCACTCGCGCCTGCTCCAACACGCGCTCGATGGCGGCAATCTGTTCAGCGGTGACATCCACCACCATGCGCAACGTTTCGTCGAACTTCCGAAAGTCGCAGTTTCGCACGAGTTCGTCGGGATAACGCTTGCCGTCGAAGCCACCAGCGCTCATGCCAGTGGCGATCAACCCACGCCCGATCAACGCGCGATTGCGCGCGAGGCTGCGGGCAGCCTGGTACATCGGCCCAGCGCTTTGTCCGCTCTGTACCCGCGCCTCACACTCGTAGCCGTCGAACGGGCCGAGTAGTTTGAGATAGCGGCGTGTGATCGGGTGGCCCGTGCGCTCTCCCATCATCGACCCGAGCAGATGCAACATGCGTTGATAGGTTGCGGTGCGCGCTTCAGGCTTGCTCCCTCTCGCCTCCACCAAGATGGAGAGGATACTCCCACGCTCACTCGACACGGGTTGCCAACGGCATTGAAAGCCATCCAAGTCGGCTCGCTTGGGCCCCTCCCTCGAAACTGCGTACTGTGCCCCGCGAGTTTCGTCTTTGATCCATCGTTCCGCCACCGCTACGCCTTCACCCATCAGCATCGCGAGGACGATGTGTTCACTGATGCGGAAACGGGCGACCGCTACACGCAGGTTCTCGGCGGCGAGCTCTGCGATCGGCACGATACCGCACCGAAGATCCAGATCGAACGCAGACGTCGCGAGTTCAGCTACTGCACGCAGCGCACACTCCACCTCGGCTAGCCGCCGCTGGGGAACGAGCAACGTTGCCCCATCACCTCCGAACACGAACGGTATGTCGAGGCTTGGAATGGCATTACGTACGGCGATGATACTCGAAACGCCCAGCGCATTGACGTCGCGGTATCGCCCCTGTTCGATGGCCAGCGTCGATCCACGTACGTCCGTCATGACCACACACCAGTCGTGAGGGGCGTCGCGGTAGTGGGCTACATCCACCACGTCGACGAACGACTGCAGCTCGGGCAGTGTTGCGTAAAACGTCTCAGATGGGTCGGTCATCGGTCCTCGAGCGCCATTGCCTATTCGACCATCGCCTATTGGGCGGAGCCGACGACCGATACCTTGTTGCGAACGATTCGTGAATCGTCCTGAGGGCGTACGCTGTTGCGACCACCACGTTTTGCTGCGTAAAGGGCGCTGTCCGCCGCGGCAATCAACTGATCCAGAGACTGCCCATCGCTCATGGCGGCCACGCCGAAGCTGGCCGTAAATCGCGCCTTTGCTCCCTCGCAGATGAGTGTGTGCTGTTCGATCAACGTGCGCAATCGTTCGGCCGTCATCAACGCGTCGTCGAGTTTGGTCTCGGGAAGGATGACTGCGAACTCTTCCCCGCCAAAACGACAGGAGATATCTGTCTCTCGGTAGTGTCGCTCGATCAGCGTAGCGAGCGAACGAATGACCCCATCACCCACCACGTGCCCGAGTTCGTCGTTGATTGACTTGAAATGATCGATGTCGATCATCACCAGACACAAGGAGTGGTGATAACGCACGGCGTGCCGCATCGCCGCTCCGCCGAGTTCGTAGAATGCGCGGCGGTTGTTGAGCCCCGTCAGCGGATCGGTGCGAGCCAGACTCTCGGCACGGTCACGCTGTCGTTCGACTTCGTAGGACAAGCGCTGGGTACTCGCGAAAAAGTCGCCGAGGTTGCGAATGGAGCGGAACGTAATCGTCACGTACATCAGCGCGCCGAGGGCGAGGGCCCTCTGTAACCCGTCTCCGTCGAGCGCAAACGAGAGAGCAATGGGCCCAACCAAGAGCAGCGTGGTCCAGTGCACGGTGGGCGGGTGAGGCGCGTAACTCCCCGCACTACCTCCCGCCATCAGGATCAAGAACCCGAACACCAACAAACGTCGAGAGCTCTCCTCCCCCGGCAGCACCAAGCCACCAACCCCCCACCACAACGCGACGGCAACCACCGAGCCGACGAAGGCCCGTTCCCAGCGAAGGATGTTGTGAGGCCGCAGACCACGCTTGGGATACGCTCTAACCAACGCGATGCGTGCCGCGGCCAGCGCCACCACACCAGCCGTCCAAATCACCAAGCGTTGATGGCCGACGGAATCCCACAGGGCAGTTGCCAGCACGACAGCAGCAACCGGGCTGATCAGTATCGGCAGTGGCGACTGAAGAAACACCAAGCGGACCCGTTCCCCGCGGATCTGAAGTTGTAATTCGTCGGGTGACCGCTCCTGAGCCCGCTCCACGGCGTGGGAGTCTAGCTCAGTCGGGCCAGACTAGGCAGAAAAACCGCAGCGCTAGGCGCTCCAACGGCGGCAAACAACCCGCAACCTGGACGACCCACGAAACATGGGAAGGGCTGCGCGAACGTTGCAACCCAGCGCAGCATGGTCCATCCCCACCCCGCAACGCAGATGCGGGACGTCGGAGCATGTTCACCCCTCGAACGCAACGCTCACCTTGTCCGACGAAAACTGACGCAGTTGCGGAACGTCATCGCTGCGCCTCGCGCGTGAAAAGGCGGCCTGCGTCGCGAGGTCTCCGCCGCCGTTCGCTCACATTCACCTCCCCGCAGCCCGCCGCGATGGCATGCTTTCGCGAGGGCGAGCGTGTTCGCCAAGTGAGACCTGGGCGATGGGATCGCGGCCCATGCGCGGGGCGAACGTGGTCGCTCGGGGCGAAGGGTCGCGACGCGGTTTGGTGGCGGCGTGTAGCGCGCCAGCTGCAGCGCGGCTCCATCACAGCGATTCCAACACCCAGCATTCGCGACGAGAGGCTTGCGTGCTGCGCCCAAGTCCGTCAAAACACCGCGACCTGCGGCGCCAGAGCCAAATTGAACAGAGCTCTGCTCGGCAGCGCAACATATTGAAAGGACAAGAAAATGCGACTCGGTATCGTCGGTTGGCGAGGGATGGTTGGTTCGATTCTGCTGGAGAGAATGATCGCCGAAGGCGACTTCAAGCGGGTCGAGACCAAGTTCTTCTCCACGTCTCAGGCTGGTAAGCCTGGTCCCGACGTCGGTCAGGGCAGCAGCACGCTGCTCGACGCAAACGACCCCGAGGCGTTCAAAGGTCTGGACGCGGTGATCAGCTGCCAAGGTGGCGACTACACCAAGGCCGTCTTCCCCAAGCTGCGCGAAAGTGGTTTCGACGGCTATTGGATCGACGCGGCGTCCGCACTGCGCATGGCCAAAGACTCGGTGTTGATCCTCGACCCCGTCAACCGCAAGCAAATCGACGCGGGGCTCGACGCGGGCAAGAAGGATTTCATCGGCGGCAACTGCACGGTCAGCTTGATGCTGATGGCGATCGCTGGCTTGTTCGAGCAGAACTGGGTCGAATGGGTGAACGTCGCCACGTACCAGGCCGCGTCGGGTGCGGGCGCGAAGAACATGCGTGAACTGCTCTTGCAGATGCGTTCACTCGCGGCGGCTGCAGGCACTTCGCTCGACGACGACAGGGCGAACATCTTGGACATCGATCGCGCGGTATCGAACCAGCTGCGCGCTGCGGATTTTCCGACGTCGGAGTTCGGCGCGCCGCTCGCTGGCAGTTTGATCCCCTGGATCGACTCGGCCGTCGATGGCGGGCAGACGCGCGAAGAGTGGAAGGGCCAGGTCGAAACGAACAAGATCCTCGGTCTTTCGCCAGAGGTTCCCGTCGATGGCGTGTGCGTGCGAATCGGCGCGATGCGTTCGCACGCACAAGCGCTCACGATCAAGCTCAAGAGTGACGTACCCCTCGACGAAATCGAAGAAGCGATTGGTCGTCAAAACGACTGGGTACGCGTGATCGGCAACGACAAGCCGTCGAGCGCAGAGTATCTCTCACCCGCGGCGGTGTCTGGCACGCTCGACGTCCCGATTGGACGGCTGCGTAAGCTCAAGCTCGGTCCGCAGTATCTGTCGGCGTTTACGGTCGGCGATCAGTTGTTGTGGGGCGCGGCTGAACCGCTGCGTCGCATGCTGATGATCTTGCTCGAGCGTCGCTGAGCGCCGCAAAGGCGTTGGCCGCGGCTGCGCGGCGTGGTAACGATTCCAACCGCGATGCGGGCTACGGGATTGATTGCCACTGCTGCGCTGAACGCGGCCGTGCTGGCGTGTTCGGATTCGAACGCCGACGAGACTGAGGGCGACCCGACGACCTTGGCGGGAAAGTACTCGCGGCACTTCACGATCGGTGCGGCGATGGAGCCGAGCAGCATCGAAACCCACGGCAAGCTGCTCACCACGCACTTCAATAGCGTGACCGCCGAGAACTCGATGAAGTTCGAGTCGCTGCAGCGAGGTTTGGGTGGATTCAACTTCACGTTGGCAGATCAGATTGTCGACTTCGCCCTAGAGAATGACATGGCCGTGCGCGGCCATGCGTTGATCTGGCACAGACAGAACCCGTGGTGGCTGTTCGAAGATGCGGACCGAAACCGCATTACCAAAGACGAACTGCTCGGCCGCATGGAAGATCACATCACGACCGTGATGCAGCACTACTCGGGCAAGGTGCAGCACTGGGACGTCGTGAACGAAGCGATCATGAACGATGGCCGCCTGCGCACGGAAGACGAAGAACAAGACGACCAGAAGAGCCTGTGGCACGGCATCATCGGAGAAGAATACATAGCCCGCGCCTTCGAGTTTGCCCATGCGGCAGATCCAGACGCGAAGCTGTTCTACAACGACTACTACAACTATCTCCCGGCTCGGCGCGACGCCATCTATCAGCTGCTCAGCGACTTGCTCGACGACGGAGTACCCGTGCATGGCGTGGGGCTACAGTGTCACCTCAACATCGAGCCGTCCTCTGACCCCGAGCACCAGTCTCACTACCAGACGATCGAAGAACTGGAACAGACCATCGAGCTGTACGCGTCGCTCGGACTGGACATACACATCACGGAACTCGACGTTTCGTTGTACATCGGCGGCACGCAGTACGAAGAAGAAGACTTCTACACGGAAGACACCTTCACCACCGACATCGAACGGCAACAAGCCGAACGCTATCGAGACCTGTTTGCACTGTTTCGCAAACACCGCGACGTCATTGGCAACGTCACGTTCTGGGGCGTAGCGGACGACGACACGTGGCTCTCGGAGTTCGACTCTGGACGCACGGATTTTCCGCTGCTGTTCGACGTCGACCACGAGCCGAAAGCCGCCTTCGACGCGGTAATGGACTTCTGAGCCCATCACGGCCGATTCCCCTTGCGGGAAGTCGGCGTGGTCACGCGAGGAGTCGCGGAGAAGACGAACACTTCGTCACACGGCCAGGAGCCCAGTCGTGCGCTCGAGACCGCTCATGAGTCGATTGCGGCCACGTCAGACAATCGGCAAACTCGCCGTGTGAACACCTCGAACGCCCCTTCAGTCCTTCATCCGATCGAGGCTTCGGAGCTTCACGCGCGTCGCGAGCGGGTGTTTCTCGCGCTCGCCGGGATTTTCCTCGGCGCGATGGCGATGCTGAACATCGTCGGCATCACGCGTTTCATTCAAATCGGGCCCCTAGCGCTCGCCGTCGGCGTGTTACCCTACCCCCTGACGTTTCTTTGCACCGATCTGATCGGCGAGTTATACGGCAAGAAACGCGCCTCGCACGTGGTCTGGGTGGGGCTCGCCGTCAACGTGTTGGTGCTCGGAACGTTGTGGTTGGGTCAAGCGTTGCCCCCAGTACCCGCAGCATCCCAGCCACCTTGGCAGGTGCTACAGCTCGCGGAGCCCGTTCACCTTCCAGACGGCAGTTCGTTGGAAGATCAAGCCGAGCTGTTTTCGTTGATCTACGCGTGCACTGCTGGTGCAGTGTTCGCTTCCATGGCTGCCTACCTGGCCGCGCAGTTTTGCGACGTCGCGCTGTTTCACTTTTGGAAGCGCGTCACCAAGGGAAAGCACCTGTGGCTGCGCAACAATGGCAGTACTCTGGTGAGCCAACTCGTCGACTCGGTGGTCGTGATCACGCTCACGTTCGGCGCGGCGTTTCTGCGCGGCGAACACACCCTGCAAGCACTGCTGCTGCTGGTTGCAAGCAACTACGCGTTCAAGTTCACGGCGGCGCTGCTCGACACGCTACCACTCTATGTGGCCGTGCGCTGGCTCAGTCGCTACCTGGAGATTGACCCTGCACAAGACCACGACCTCTGAGGGCTGACCCTCTGGGACTGAGCGCTGGTCTCACAGCATCTAGCTAGAACGCACTCCGCTCTCAGCGCCTGGGACGCGCTCGCGGTCGTCGCACGTTCACACTGCGCGCACGGACTTCAGCTCGCGTCCGCCCACGTCGTCGAGGCTGCGATGAAGTAGCGCTGGCGGTCGGATTCCGCGGTCGCGAAACGCCTCCAGTACGCGCAAGTGAACGTCGGTTTCGAACGCCTTTTCGTAGCGGGTGTCGAGTACGTAGGGCCTCGCCTTGAGTGCGATGGCCAAGATGTCTCCGAGTAACATCTGCTTGGCCAACACAGGAACGTCGCTGGCAATGAACACGTAGCGACTGGTCAGACACGCTTCCCGAACCAGCTCCATCGCGAGCTTCGCGTCTTGGTCCACACCAATGTAGAAGTCCATCGGCACTTGCATCTCGAGCGCTCCGTAGTTACCGCACGAGGTGACGTCCGTGAGAACCTTGTTGTTGGGAATCGTCACCACGTTGTGATCGAGGGTGTTCATACGCACACTGCGCAAACCAATTTCCGTGATGTCGCCATACTGACCCGCGTATTCGACCCGGTCCCCGACCTGAAAAGGTCGGTCGAACATGATCGTGATGCCAGCGATGAAAGCGGCCACCAGATCACGCATCGCAAAGCCCACGGCAAATGCCAGCGCGCCGCCGATGACAGTCAGTGCGGTCGAATCCAGACGCACGCTGAGGCCCGTGCAGATGCCCACGGTCACGACGTAGATCAAGAAGCGCAAGAACGACTCGAACTTCTGGATGAGCAGGCGCCGCGACGTGAAACGTACGCTGACGCGCGTCGCGGCTGACGAGACCAGTCGCAACACGACCATGGCACACGCGACCACGACGAACGAAACCAACACGCCACCCCAGCGCACGAACTCGACGATCTGAGAAACGTCGGGCGTCTCTTGAGCGAGCGCAGAACTGGGCGAGATCAACACCGCCACGACCCAGGAACCGACGATTCTTTTGGACATGCTGCTTCCTCCGTGTGGTCTCAGTGAACGATCAAGTGGCGACGCTTCAGGAACCGGGTCAGCGCTCGGTACCACGTCCAGCGTACCCAGTAGCGCCCATCCACGACCTCGATGTAGTGATTGGCCAGCGCGTAACGGATCGAATCCTCGATCGCGCCAGGGGCGAGCTGCGTGACGTCGCGAATGTCGCGTAGCGTGGCGTACTCCAGTTGCACGATGGCGCGCAGCACGAACACCGCATCGTCCGGCAACCCCTCGAACTCGCGGCTGTCGACGATTTCGAAGTTCTTGACCACCACGCCGTCCCCGCTGACGCCGAGGCATTGTCGCCAGGTATGAAGGGCGATGCCCGGGTTACCCGTCGAGTAGTCCCAAATCAACCTGAAGTAGCCCGTCGATGTTCGTTCCAGCGCATCTTGACGATCGATTTCGTCCGCGTCCGCTGGCAACGGTCCAATCAGCGGTTCGAACGAGGGTTTCACTCCCGCCGCCCTCGAGCGTTCGTTGAGAAGTCTGGTTATCGCCTCTTCGTTCCACGGCTTCAGCCAAATGATGTCGTCAAACTGAGGCTTGGCACCTCGCGCGCGCATCAAGTAGCTCCAGGTGACGTCGTCGAACGCGAGAACCCAAGCGCAATTCCTGCTGTTCTTGCGCGCCACGGCCAAGAGCTCATCGTACGCGGCCAGGCCTCCTACCTTCAGCTTCACCAGTCGATGGGCGTCGTCGACCAACAACCCCGCATCACTGACCTGCTCGTCGAACGTCCTGGCAGCCTCGTCGAAGCTCATCCCCGGGGGCACACTGAGGGATGAGGATGCGGCGGCTGCCAGCTCATCAGCATCGTAGGGACAGCTGATCAGGCGAGTGTCTTCCGCACTCTCGGCGATTCGTTCAAGAATCGTAGTCTTACCTGCCCCGCGTTCACCCACGAGTGCGAAGACCCCACCGCCCTGCTCGTTTATCTTGTCGATGATGTGATTGACTTGGTCGTCAGCGACACTCGCGACGACCACCTCGGAACGCGTCGATGGTCCCATCAGCCCAAAGGCAGTCTGCTCCAACCTACCCAGGGGATTTCGCTTGACTTCGTCAGCCCGCCGCGAGAGGTCTCGACGGAATAGGTAAGCGAGCACCCGACGACTGATGTCCGAGCTGGTGACGATGGGTTTGACGACCCTCACGACACCCGTGTACATCAACAGCACGCCAGCGCCGAGTGCGATGGGCAAGCTCTTGAATCCAGCTTGGTGCTGCAGCGCCCAGGTGACGATGGGCGGCTTTTGGCGCCGCTCGGCAAGGCGTTCGAATATGATCTCACGCCACCAGTTGGTCAAGATCAAGCCCACGGGAACGCTCGTGAGCCACGCTGTCGACAACACCCAGTCGTAAATTGTACCCTTGCCGACCAATCGATCGGTGAGCGACAGCATCAGCGCGATCACGACGACCACACGCCCGAGCAGTCTGAGCGAGCGCATGCGTACCGCGCCCGTATCCGTCGACCCTCTGCGCCTGCCACGACTCCAGCGACGCGCAAGCGCGTCGATCGTGTTGACCACTAGAGTGCCCCCGAAAACCCAATAGAACACCGTCGACAGCAGCTGGACTTCCAAGCGAGTCCGCGCGTTCTCGGGCAGCAGCCACAACACCGCGGCGACGAGCAACAACGACTCCGCGGGACGATGCACCTGCATCACCAGGGACAACGCCGCTTCGGCTCTGGAGCGCTGAATGCTCCCCGACGCGCGTCGTTCTTGACGAGCGCTTTCGAACCAGCTGCGGATCTGTTGCTCAGCTCGGCGCCGCCACCACACGAACAGCGCAATAGGAAGCAGCCACTTGAGCGCTACCAAGCTGACTGCCCAAGCGCTATCGCTGCGTGCATCAGTGCCCGCACGCACGGACTTCACCCAGCGGCGTGACTCGAGCAAGCGGTGTTTGACCACGAGGGACACCTGACGCGCCTCGGCTTTGGCTTGATCCCACCCCGCTGGACCGAAACCCACGACCTCTTCGCGCATACCACTACCCAAGAACGGGTAGAGCTGCAGCCGATCTTCGTTCATCGCGTGCACTTGCTCGTACAGGGCGTCAGCCGCGTCTAGCCTCGTGGCTTCTTCCAACGCCTGCAGCCGAGCCGACTCTGCGTTCAGCTTCGCGTGCAGCTCGCGCGGCGCCGAAGCGTTCACCTCGTCCGGGATATCTTGCAAGCGAAGCTCGCCAGGATCAGGTACGGCCGAATCGTCGGACACTGCCGACAGCGCATCCGCCAAGTCCGCGCGTGCCTGCCGCAAGTCTCGGCGTAGGTCTACGTAAAGTAGGTCGATGGCCGAACTCTGACCCAAGCGCGCCCCTTCTACGGCCTCACGCACACGGCGGCGCCAACTCAGAAGCTGTTCGCGACGCTCTTCGACGGCAGCGGCCCTCTCGACCAACTCCTTCTCGAAGTCAGCCTGGGCAGAGGCGACGCCGAGCAACCGAGCCTGCTCTTCAGCTACCAAACGCAGGGCTTCGCTGCGCGCGTTCTGTGCAGCCTCGAGCGCTTCACGACGTTGCCGCTCGGCTTCGCGCCCGCGCTTCTCGGCGTCACTCAACTGCTCCGCGACCGAGTCTTGCGCGGCCGCTTCTTGCCGCGCTGCGTGGGCATCCACGAGCTGCTTGCGAGCGTCAGCTGAGAGCTCGTAGAACGCCAATCGCACGCGGTCCAGCGCGATGCGCGCCGTGAGCTCGTGGCGTGACCAACTGACGCGCGCAACTGGAGGTGCGGTCCCGGCGTCTTCGACGCCGCCATCCGAAGGGGTTTTTGCCGGCCGCAACAAACGTTCGACCATCAACCCGGGAGCCCCGCCGTCCAACACTTCTCCGTCGAAAAGCAGTTGCAGGCGAGCTCGCTCGAGTTCGACCGCGCGCTCGTCAGTCAGATCGATGTCGAACAGATCACGGGGTCGCACCTCGAGTGGTAACCTGCGAGCCATCAGCTGACGGACACGTTTCGCGTCCGCACGAAAACGCGCCTCCAACTCGCTGGGTGTGCGCGCGTCGGCTCGCGGGCGTTCGGGCGACGTTGCGGCGGTCTGCTCCGCCTCGTTGTCGGCCCCTGCGGCTTTCGTTCCCTCCGCTGGTTTGGTCGAAGCGGCTTCGTCGGGAGCCTGACCTTTCCCTCGGCTCTCTGCGTTCGCGGATGCCTTGGGTTTGGCTGGTGCCTTGGTCTTCGCTGGCGCCTTGGTCTTCGCTGGTGCCTTGGTCTTCGCTGGTGCCTTGGTCTTCGCTGGTGCCT
>CBFGUG010000065.1:0-43803 GCA_965651905.1 uncultured bacterium
ATCCAAAAAAAGAACCCCGACCGGTTGACGTCAGGCCCGACTCATAGTCGAACGCAGGCTGTGGTGACGATGCGTTAGGCCTGCTTTGCGGGGCGCGATTCGAGCGGCAGCCAGATGAAACAGCGAGTGTTCGGAGGCGTGACTGCCGAACGAGGAGCGGTCGGATTCAACGTTTGGCGCTTTTTTGCGGTAGCAGTAGCGGCGCGTCCAGAGCTGGCTGCACAGGGGTGGACTTCGGCAACCTCAATTGGGCGTCGGCGCTGAGGCGTTGCTTGGGGCCGAGCACGATGTCCCAAAAGCGAAAGGTTTGGGCGATGGCGTGATCGAGTTGCCAGGTGCCCGAATCCATCACGCCCGTCTTGCGGGGGATCGACTCCAAGCGATCGGCGTCGGGCAAACAGTAGGCGCCGAATTCCGATCCTTGGAGCAAGTGCAAGACGCCAGGTGAAAAGCCGCTGCCCGCATACACGAGCACACCAGGGATTCGCAGCGCGGCCATGTCGTCGAGGGCGTAAGGGATCTTTTCGTCCGCGGTGCCTGCCGAGTCCTGATACTTGCACTCGACGACCAATGCCTGCTTGTCGGGACCCACGACGAACAGATCGATGCGGCGCTGCTTGCCGATGATGGATGTGCCGAGACTGACCTCTTCGTAAACCTCGAGTCCACGTGGCCCGTACACTTTCTGCACGTAACAGCCGATTAAACGGCGGTAGTCGGTGCCCGTCATGGGCATGGCGCCAGCTCCGCTCGGCGCGCGAGCGATGCATCGCGGCTAGCCCTTCGCGCTCGGGACGTTTTAGCGCTGGGCTCGTTTGAATGGGGCAGCAGGCTCGGACGCATCAACTTCGCGTTTAACACGCTTCAGGGGGCCTTCGCAGCCCGAAGCACACTCACATCAAACTGCCCTGCGGGTTTCGTAGTGGTTCGTACAAGTTGGAGGGGTTGCCCAATTCGAGCAAGCGGCCGCTCGCCAACTCGACGGCTTCTGGGCGCAAGTCGTTGCCCATGAAGTGGCGCCCCGTCCCGAGCGCGGCGACGCCAGCGGAACCCGAACCTGCAAACGGATCGATGACCAGTTCACCCGAGAGCGTGCTCTGCTCGATGAGGACTCGACTGACCGCTGCGGGTTTCTCCGTGGGGTAGCCGCCGTGCACGCGAGGGCACTCGATCACGTCGGGCTGTCCCAGGTCGTTGAGCTTGCGTTTGCCTTTCTCGAAGAACAGCACGAATTCGTAACGCGAGCGATAGTGGTAACCCATGCCGATCTTGCGCTTGTCCCAAACCAGCGGCTTCCAAAACTTGAACCCCTGGGCTTCGGCGATCGGCTTGGCGACGAACATCGTTTCCTGATCGCAGAACAGGTAAAAGTGGCGATCGCTCTTGAGCACGCGATACACCTCGTGAAAGAGCTCGGGAAAACGCTCGTTCGGGAAGATCTGAAACCAGTCGTTGCTGGACGACTTGCTGTGCTTGAGGCGCGTGGTCGTGCCCACCGCGCGGTGTTTCTCTAACGACTCGTACGGCGGATCCGTCACCACCAAGTCGACACTCTCGGCGTCCAGCCCGCGCAGCCACGCGACGGCATCGTCGCAGTGCAGCTCGAAGGTCGCTGAGGATTGTTTCGACGTGGTCGGCGTCGACTGCTTCGACAGCGAGTCTTCAGCTCGTGCTGCTCGCGACGTCGGAGGCTCGGGCGGCGAGTTGGGCGAACGGGACATGAGCGGCTTGGTCGAGCGGGCCGCACGGCGACGAGCCGCGGGTCGCGGGGGTGAAGCGCCATTTAACCTGGACAGGGGCAGCGCGGACAGGCTCGCTGCCGAATGCGCTGAGGAGTCGTCTGCAAAGTCTGTCATGGCTGCGACTGTAACACTGAGCGCTCGTGCAGGCTGCACAGATGCGCGGTAGCCGTGACGCGAAATGTCCTAGCGTGACCGACGCGCGAGAAGCGCCAACGAGCCACAGCTGAACGCAGATCGCCGCCGCGCGATCGGCTAACTTGCGCATGTGGATCCCGACAGCCTGAAACGTCAGCTGGCGCAAGCTGGCTCGCTCACCGCCCACGGGCACGTGCACAGTGTCGTTGGACTGAGCCTGCGCTTGGTGATCCCAGGCGCGCGGGTTGGCGATCTGATCGAAATCCAACGTCGGGGTGAGCCGCTACTCGCCGAGATCGTCGGCTTCGAGCGCGAGCTGGCGGTGGCCATGCCACTCGGCGACCTAGACGGCGTGGGCCCCAACGATCGCGCCAATTCCACGGGGGGTCCACTGCAGGTGCCCGTCGGGCCCGACTTGCTGGGCCGGGTGATCAACGCTTTCGGACGTCCGCTCGATGGAAGACCACTCCCGAACGCGGGTCTCGCGCGCGCGGACGTCAACAACGCCGCGCCTCCAGCGTTGGCACGGCGTCCGATCAACAAGGCGCTCGCCACGGGCGTGCGTGTACTCGACGCGCTGTTGACGTTGGGTGAAGGACAGCGCGTCGGGCTGTTCGCTGGCTCTGGCGTCGGCAAGAGCACGCTGCTCGGTGCGATCGCGCGGGGCGTCGAGGCTGACGTGGTCGTCGTGGCGCTGGTGGGTGAACGCGGCCGCGAAGTCACGGAGTTCATCGAGGATAGTTTGGCGGAAGCTTTGCCACGCTCCGTGCTGGTGGTTGCGACCAGCGACGCGCCGCCGCTCGAACGCATGAAAGCTGCGATGACCGCGACGGCCATCGCCGAACACTTTCGCGATCAGGGCAAACGTGTGATGTTGATGGTGGACTCGATCACACGTTTTGCTCGCGCGCAGCGTGAAGTGGGACTGGCTAGCGGCGAACCGCCCGCACGTCGCGGCTACCCGCCGAGTGTGTTCGCCGCGCTGCCGCGCTTGCTGGAGCGCACAGGGCAAGGCGCAAACGGCTCAATCACCGCGCTGTACACGGTGCTGGTCGAAGGCAGTGACATGGAAGAACCCATCGCCGACGAAGTGCGCGGCATCCTCGACGGCCACATCGTGCTCGATCGCGAAGTGGCGAGCCGCGGGTGGTACCCCGCCGTGGCCGTCAGCCAATCGCTGTCACGCGTGATGCCACGATGCACGAGCCCCGAACACCAAACGGCCGCCAAAGCACTGCGTCGCCTGCTCGGAGCCTACGACTCCCAGCGCGACATGATCCAACTCGGCGCGTACAAGAAGGGCAGCGACCGCGATGTCGACCAAGCTTTGGCGGCGATGCCCGCGATCGAAACATTGCTCACCCAAGACTCGCATCAGTCCGCTGACTTCGAACGTACCGTGAAAGCGCTGGTCGATCTCACGTCACGATTCGGCTGAGCGTGCGCGGCGCGTCCTACGTGGGCTGCTTGGAAAGCTTCCCGCGATCTAGTCGTTTGGTCGATTCGCGCGAAAACGGCCGTACGCACTGCCCTTGACGTTGAAGCGCCCTGCAGTCGCAACCGACGAGCAACAACGTACGCACGACTTCGGCTAAACGGCCCGAGGTTTCGTCCTGTCCCAACTGACATGCGTAAACGAAACAAGTTGATTGGCCTGGTAACCCTCTCCCTGTCATCGCTCGTCGCAGCCCCAGCGTTGGCCGTCACCACGGAAGACGAAGGCTACTCCTACGAGTTCGAAGACGACGATCTACTCGGCGAAGCCTTCGGCGCGGACGGTGATCTGATCGTGCTACGTGCAGCTCCAGCGCGCACCTTGCTGCTCAGGCCACGAACGTCGTTCGTGCGGGAAATCATTGAGAGCATCGAAGAACTTTGAGCTCACGCAAGCGCATTACCGCCCGGCAACCACACAGCAGCGGCTCAGTTGTCGAGTTCCGCTTGAAGCTCGGCCAGTAGCTTCTTGGCTTTGCGGCTGAGCTTCTTCGGCACTTCCACGTCGACCACGACGTGCAGTGAGCCGCGGCGACCGCGCTGGTTGATGACGGGCATGCCCTTGCCGCGGATCGACACGACGGAGCCAGGTTGCGTGCCCGCAGAAACACTGTATTCGACCTCGCTGCCGTCGGGCAGCTCCAGCTTGCGTTCGCAGCCTAGGGCCGCTTCGGAGAAGCTGAGCGGCTCTTTGATCAGCAAGTCGTCACCTTCACGCTGGTAGCGCGCGTGCTCTTCGATGTCGATGTCGACGTACAGGTCGCCTGGCGGTGCGTTGTTCGGCCCAGGCATGCCTTGCCCAGGTACGCGCAAGCGCTGGCCGCGGTCGATGCCCGCGGGAAAATTGACGAGCACTTTGCGTCGCTTCTCCGTCAATCCGCGACCGCTACAAGTCTTGCACGGATCGGAAACCGTACGTCCCTTGCCTGCACAGCGTGGGCAGGTCGACGAAAACATGATGAAGCCGCGCTGGGTCGCCACCTGTCCACTGCCGCCACATTGAACGCAGGCTTGGGGAGTCGTTCCCTTGGCGGCTCCGCTGCCGCTGCAGTCTTCACAGGGGGCCGCGCCGCGAATCTGGACTTCCTCTTTGGTGCCCGTCATCGCTTCTGCGAGGGTGATGGTGGCCTCCACACGCACGTCCTTTCCGCGCTCGACGCGGCGACGCCCGGCACTGGAGGGGCCGCCACCGCCGAAGAAGTCGGAGAACATATCCTGGAATTGGCTGAAGATGTCCGCGGCGTTGCCACCGAAACCGAACCCGCCACCGCCCATGCCCGCGTGCCCGAAGCGGTCGTAGGCCGCGCGCTTCTCAGCGTCGGAAATCACGGAATACGCCTCCGTGGCTTCCTTGAACTTGCCCTCAGCCTCGGCGTTGCCCTCGTTGCGGTCGGGGTGATACTGCAACGCCAGTTTGCGATAGGCCTTGCGGACCTCGTCTTCACTGGCGTCTCGGGAGACGCCGAGCACCTCGTAATAATCGCGCTTTTCGCTCATCGGTCTGTCTTCGCAGGGGGCTGATTTGGCCGGGCAAATCAGCGGCCGCAAGCTAAGTCGTTAGACGCGTGTGTCAACGCCAGCGAGATGGGTTTGTGCGGGCTGGCGCAGTCGCAGCGGCGTGATAGGCGCGCGGGCCGGCTGCGTAACGAGGCGGCAGCGCGTGCGGCGGCTAACGCGGAGGGGCGTTTTGCAGTTGATGTAAGAGCGCAACTTTTTGCTGAAGCTCAGCCCGCAACTGCTCCAACTCGGTACGCGCCTGCTGCTCCTGATCGGCAAGCTTGCCTTCGAGTTCAGCCACCGTCCACTGAGCAGCGGTCAGATCCGCGACTCGCTTGGCGTCCACCTGAGCCAACTCGTCGAGGTTCGCTTCGAGTTCCTCGCGGGTGGGACCCGACGCACCATTGTCGCCCGACGAGGCTTCTGTCGTTTTCTCGACAGGGTCTTGGAACGCGGCGACGGACGACACTTCTAAACCAGATGCGTCTGCATCAGCCAGGTCCGAAGCAGCGCCCACCGAGCCGTCCGTCTCCACGCTACTTGGCGCCGCGGGTTCACGCGCCGCTTCTAAATCCGCCAGCAGTTGCGCGGCGAGGGCCTCGAGGCGCGCGATGTCTCGACGCTGTTCGGCGATCAAACCCGCGCGCTCTCGCAACTGCGCCTCTGCGGCTTCGATGTCAGTCTGTAGAGCCGCTTGCTCATCATCGACCGCGTCCAGCTTGGCCTGCAGTCGATCGCTCTTGTCGTAAGCGTCTGCCAGCTTGGCTTCGAGTCGCGCCAGCTGCTGTTCGAGGGTGGCAACCCGCTCTTGCGATTGCTCACGTGCGCCGCCCTCGAGGTTTCGCAGTTCGTCGGCCGCCGCCGCTAATCGCTGCTGGGCTTCGCGTTCGCGTTTGTCGGCGCTCTCCAGACGTGACTCGGCGCCGCGCAAGCGTTGCTCCGCGCTCTCGAGGGCCGCCTCGAGTTCGGCGACACGAGCACTGGCTTGTTCGGCCTGCTGACGATCGATTGACGAACGCTTCTTGGCGGCTTCAATCTGATCTTCTGCCTTGTCTGCGCGCTCGTCCGCGGCCGCGGCCCGTGCTTCGAGCTCAGCCACCCACGCGTCGCGCTTTTCCAGCTCGGCTTTCGTCTGCACGAGCAAGTCTTGTGTCGAGTCGTCGGACCGCATGCGCTCGGCGCGCGCCAGTTTCTTTTCGAGCTGCGCTATTTGGCCCTGTGCCTCCTCGAGCGCCTCTGCCTGCGACTCGCCTGGCTCTCCCGAAGCGGCGAGCACACTTACCGCCTGCAACTGCACCACGCTGTACGGGTCGATGCTCACGGGGAAATGACTCGCCACCGCAACGTACCAGTCTGGCTCCTCGGCGCCGCCGCTGACGAAACCCGTGTCGATTGAAAACTCGTCGGCGGCACCCGGCGTGAAGTCCGCGAGCGCGTAACCGACGAACGGCGTCTGCCCCACCATGCGCACTTCGTCGAATTCGCGCGACACGATCTCGTACAGGTCGTAATAGCTCGGTCCCTCGTCGCTGCCCGCGTCCGGGAACAACACGGGATCGACGTCCGGGTTGGGCGCGACGACCAGCGCCACTCCTCGCGCCGCGAGAGCTCGACGCAGCCGCGTCATCAGCGCGGGGGCATCTTCCGCAAGCGCCAGGTTCTCGATGATGCCGACGTCGAACGCGCCATCTCGCACCGCGATGCCACTTTGCCCGAGGGGTGCATAGGCGATGTTACTCGAGCTGCCGCGGGCGGCGGCCTCTGCCACTCGCGTCAGATCGCTGTCGTAGACGTGAACGAGACGCGCGCCTCGTTCGACCAATCGCTCGGCAAGACCCGAGGTGCAGTCACCGAAGACGACCACTTTGCGCCCGTCTACGAACGTTTGGGCGTACGCCGCGAGTACCGTGCTGGGGGTCGGGGGGAGCTCTTCCATCGGGCGGGCGGACCCTAGCCGATTTGCCTCGGGTTCGGCTACCATTCAGGTATTCAGGTCTCAGCGGCCTACTCGGAATGTGTGCGCTTGCGCGTCACCCAACGGGGTGCGTCCGCCCGATACGGAACGGGGTGAGGCGAGACGGCTGCGGTCGTTCGCGATTCACCTACGAGGGGTCAGCGTACACTCGGCACGCAGCCCGCGACGGCTTGCCACGCTGGCCGCCACCCAGGGTGCGATGCCCGACGAACCAGGTGTTCACGAAGCGCTCGACCCAGGCTAGCCTCCGCTCGATGATCGACGAGAACGCGTTCGGCATTCTGGTGTCCTTCCATGCCATCGAAGACGAAGAGTACGAGAGCGATGAGCTGGATGAGTTCGTCGATCGCTTCACGCTGTTTCAACGCCTCGTCCTGCAATGCCTGCAAGAGGGTGCGCCGGGCGAAGGTGTGAAGGTCTTGTGTTTCGGACACGCGGTTTACCTCGAGCTAGCCGAGGACGCGGCGGCCAAGGGTTTGCTCGGCTGGGCCAAAGGCGTGCGCAAGGAACTGAGTGAACACGACTTCGACAGCGCCGTGATATTGACTCACGGCGGGCGCTGGATGACTGACGAACCCAGCGCCGAGCGCGTCAGCCACGTGGGCAGCTCGACGGTCCTACACTGCAGCTTACCCAGCGAGCCGCTGCAGCGTGCACTCGTTGCCCACACGGCCAGCCACGGCTTGCCCGCCGAAGCGGACGCTTGGGGTCCGGGCCTCTACCTCGACACTGACGCCCTGGACGCGTTGGGGATTCGCCCCAAGAACGAGCCCACGCGTCTGGAAGTGGCGGGGGCGGCGTTTTATCGCGTGGGCTGACGGCAGACTGCGTCAGGAACGGGAGCGAGCACGCGGGGGGAGTCAGCGAACGCTGGCGGGTGGATTGGTGCGTTAGGCCAGCCCCAACCGCAAACGAAGTAGTGTCACGTACCCCGCCGAAGGTCGGGCGAAGTGCGTCGCGATCGATGTGGGACAAACGTCCCTCGGGGCGACATCGATGGAGGCGTGACCAAACGACGCGACGCGAGTGAAGGTTCGTCGCCTAACGCGAGGTGACTCAGAGCCAGCCTTCTTGGCGGTACCAGTCGGCGGTGATGCGGGCGCCGCGCTCGAAGGTAACCTTGGGCTGCCAGCCCAGGTCGCGTTTGGCGTCTGCCGAATCACACACCCAGTGCGGGGCGTAGAGTTCGTTACACTTGTCGCGGGTTAGCATCACGGCGCGATCGCTCAGTTTGCCGAAGGTTTCGACGCCCAGCGCCGCGACTTCGAGCACGCGGCGGGGCACGGGAAAACGCAGCCAAGCACGTTTGCCCATCGAGGTTTCGATGTGTCCGACGAGTTGCCCCAGGGTGAGGGTGTCGCCGTCTTCCAAATCATAGGCGCTGCCGCTGGGCACGTCGGCGTCGAGAGCGGCGATACATGCGGCGGCGCAATCTGCGGCAAAAATCATGCTGATTCCGCGCCCGGTCGAGCCCATGTACGGGAGCACACCGTATTTGACGGACTGGAAGAACGCCAGCACCTCACGATCGCGTGGACCGTAGATCACGGGCGGACGGATGATCGTGAGCGGGACTTGATCTTTGGCGGCGAGGGCCGCGCGCTCGCCCGCCAACTTGCTGCGGCCGTAGTGCGTCACGGGTGCGGGCGGCGCGTCTGCGGGCAGTGGACTACCGTCTTTACTCGGGCCGCGCGTCGCCAGGCTCGAAACCAGCACGAAGCGCTTCAAGCCCGACGCGCGTTTGGCGGCCTCGATCATGTTGACCGTGCCCGCCGCGTTCACTCGATGAAACTCCGCGGGGCTCTTGGCCTTCACCACTCCTGCGCAGTGGATCACCCCCGTGGCGCCTTCCATCAAATCGGCGAGGCTGTCCACGTCGCCGAGCGGCGCCTTCACGAGTTCGACGTTTGCGAGTTTCGACAGCAGTCGCGTGTCGCTCGTCGGCCGCACCAAGGCGCGCACCTTGCGCCCCTCCTCGGAAAGTTGCTCTGCGATGTAGGACCCGAGAAACCCCGAGCCGCCAGTGAGTAGGACCGTCATCAGACCTCACGCTCGAACAGGGCGTACTTCTTGTAAATGGTGCCGCCCATCATCTTGATACCCGCGTTGACTGGCGCGTTATCTTCATCCGTCCACGACAGTTCACCCCAGCGAATACCGAGCTTTTGCCCAGCTTCGTTGAGGCGCGCGTACATGTAGAGGCTGAGCGCCGCGTACTTGCGGTTGGTTCGGAACTTCTTGCGGATGCCCAAGATGAGCAACCTAGCCGTCTCTGGTCGCTGCACCTTGAGTCGATAGAGCAACTTGGGCAGCCCCAGCGGCAACAACTTGCCCCCGAGATCGTGAATCACTTCGTTGATGTTCGGTAAAGCGACGGCCACTGCCGCAGGTTCACCCTCGACGAACACGATGCAGGTGATTTCCGGGCGCAAAATCAGTTTGAAGTCTTTGGCCAGCTTGTCGAGCTCGGCGGGCGTGTATGGGACGAAGCCGTAGTTGTCCTCCCAAGCGTCGTTGAAGACATCCATCACGACGCGGGTGTCGCCGTCGATGTTGTTGGGGTTCACCGTGCGTGCCGTGACCTCGGGCATGGCCTCGATGTCTTCGTAGGCTTTGCTCACTCGTCGTTTCAGATTACCAACCTCGTAGCGCCAGGCGTACAACGTCTTCAGCCGTGAAAGACCCGCGCCTTCGATCAACTTCGCTTGGTAGGGCAGATGATGCGGCATCATGATCATCGGCGACGTGTCGAACCCGTCGACCAAGCAACCCGCCTCGTCCCAAAGGCTGAGCGACAGCGGGCCACGCAAGCGCTTCATGCCTCTGTCGGCAACCCAAGCGCGAGCGCGCTCGAGCAGGGCTTGGGCCACCTCGGGATCGTCAACCGTGTCGAAGAAACCGAAGAACCCAGCCTCGTCTTGGTGCCTGGCGAGGTGGGCGTGGTCGATCTGCGCCGAGATGCGGCCGACGCAGTAGTTGTTGCGGTGCGCTGTGAACAGCGCGCCCTCGGCGTGCTCGAAGAACGGGTTCTTACGACTGAGCCGCTGCTTCATCTCCATGTCCAGCGGCCGCACGTAGTGTGGGTCGTCGCGATAGATGTAGTCGACAACGTTGAGAAAATCGCCGAGCTTGCCGCCCAGCTCGACCTCGCGAATTTCGACCGCCATGACAGCCGCGAGCTAAGTGCCAAGGCCGACCAATGTCAATCGGGACGGCCTTTTGTCGCCTCTTTTGGCTGTGGCGAGCGTGGCGTTCGGCCGCGCGCGGAGGCCTGCCTGCCCACACGCGTCAACGCTTTCGATGTTCAGAGCAGGTACCGAACCATAGCGCGTTCAGATCACGCCGTACTTCTTGCCGACCTTCGCAAACGCCTCCAGGCCGCGATCGAGGTGTTCTCGTTCGTGGGTGGCCATGTAGCTGGTACGCAACATGGCGTGTTTGGGAGGAACGCCAGGCGAGATGAACGGGTTGGTGTAAACCGAATGCTCCTCGAGCAACTCTCGCCACATCATCAACGTGCGCAGATCTTGTCGAATATAGATCGGAATCACGGCCGTTTGCGTCTTGCCGAGTTCGAACCCCAGGCGCGCCAGCTCGGTACGCATGTAAGTGAAGTTCTCGCGCAGCTTCTCGATGCGCCAGGGCTCCTCTTGCATGACGTCGAACGCCGCCATGGCCGCCGCCACGTTCGGCGGCGCAGCGCTCGCCGCGAACATGAACGATGGGGCAAAATGCTGCACGTACTCGAGCACCTTGCGCTCGCCGACCAGCCACCCCCCGATGCTTGCCATCGATTTGCTGAAGGTGCCGCCGATCAGATCCACATCGTCTTGCAGGCCGAAGCTGTGCGCAGTGCCGCGACCGCCGGGTCCGATGACGCCGAGCGCGTGCGCGTCGTCGACGAACAGGCGGGCGCCGTGCTTCTTCACGACAGGAACGATTTCGTCGAGTTTGGCGATTTCGCCCTCTGCACTGAACACGCCATCGGTCAGCACGAACGCGCCCTCAGCATCATCCAAACGCGAAAGCGCGCGATCGAGCGACTTGGCGTCGTTGTGCTTGTAGCGCGTCATCGTGCAGCCTGCCGCCTGGGCCAGACGCACACCATCGTAGATCGACGCGTGAACGTTGCGGTCGATGACGGCCACGCTCTTGCGATTGCTGAGGAGCGCGGAACACATCGCGATGTTCACCTGGTAACCCGTGGTGAACACGACCGCTGACTCTTTGCCGAAGTAGTCGGCGATCTTTTCCTCGAACTCGTTGTGCAACTTCATCGAGCCGTTGACCAGACGTGAGCCTGTCATGCTCGTGCCGAAACGCGCGATCGCAGCGGTAGCGGCCTCGCGTACCTTGGGGTGGGTGGTGAGCCCCAAGTAGTTGTTCGAGCCGAACATCGTGACGCGCTTGCCATCGAGCACCGCTTCGGGCCCGTCGTTGTAGTCGAGCGGTCTGAAGAAGGGGTAGATGCCCGCCTTGCGCACGTTGTCCGCAGCCTTGAACGCGTAGGCCTTCTCGAAGATGTCACGTCCGCCGATCGTGGCGAGCGACGTGCGTTCCTTGAGCGCCGTGTCGAGTTCACTGACGTAACGCGCCGAGCCGTACGCGGGAGGTGGCACAGAGTCGGCAGCTGGGGGCGGCACGGAGTCGTACGCGACCGCGCCGTTGCCGTTCGCACCGCGCGCATGAAGGCCATTGCCTGCAGCGCCGTTCGAGTGCGAGCCGTTGGTCCCGTTGGACGGGACGCCGTTCGAGCGAGCTCCGTTGGATTTGGCGCCGTTCTTACGCCGTGACGTCCTGAAGCCGTCGTCGTACGACCCCTCTTCGCCCATCGAGTCATCCAGTGCGGGATCGACGGCGGGAAGCTCGTAGCCGTTTCGGATGATTGACCACGCGGCGCGCAGTCGCACCTTCGCATCGAGTACGCCTTCGGCGGCTTTCATCACTCGATCATCGGTAACCCACCGCATGACCTGAGGACGGGCGACCACTGCCTTGCCTTTGTCGAGTATGCTTTTCCTGAGACTCATAGATTGGTTCCGATGGCCGCCGTGGGGGTTGCCGAGATCGCTTTGCTGCGACGACTATCGTGCGTAACGGGCTACGCAGTGGAAGGCTTCGCCAAGCTGTTGTGCGGGCCAAGCTAGGCACCGAAACGGCATGCCGTCAATTAACGGCTGTTCTAAGTTCGCCCGCGCGCCTCGATCGGTGCGCCGTCCAGGTGGTATGGCCACTCTTCCTGGCCGCGTTCGTCTAACTCTATTTTCTCCAGAAACAGTCCATCTGCGGGCGCAGTCACTCCGAGCTGCAAGCGGTCACCCGTGTGAATTGCGCGCGTGATCGCCTCGGGATCGAGCTTTGCGCGGCCGATGTCTACCAAGGTTCCCGCGATGATTCGAACCATGTGATACAAGAAAGCGTTCCCGGTGACCCGGATCTCGAGCAGCCGGTCATGGTGCTCATACGGTTGCACGGCAACCCTTGTAATGCTGCGAATCGTGTTTTCGCGAACATCACCTCGGCCTCGGAACGCCCGAAAGTCATGAGTCCCTAGGAGCAATTGTGCCCCCCGCGCCATCTCGACGTGGTTTAACCTCTCGAAAACCCGCCAAGATCGCCCCGCGTGAAACGGGTCGCGGATGGTGCCCTGCAACACGCGGTAACAATAGGTCTTGGACGTGGCGTGATTGCTCGGTTGAAACCCAGCTGGGACACGTGCTGCGCTGAGGATGGCGATGTCGTCGTCGAGTTCACCAGTCAACCCGAGCAGCCAGCCGCGCATCGAAATCTCTTTGTCCGTGTCGAAGCAAACGTATTGCTGCTTGGCATGAACACCCGCGTCCGTGCGGCTGCATACCCGAAGTGATGATGCTTCGGGGTCCATCAGTGCCAAGGCTTTGGCGATCTGACCAGCAACTGTCGTAGCGTTACTTTGGATCGCCAACCCCGAGTAGTTGCGGCCATCGTAGGCGATCTTCAAGAGCACACCTCGAGTGGCGTCGGTCCAGCGCTTCATGGGGCTTTGTTCGATGCAGCGAAATGGCGAGCGGATGACTCAGGCGCGCGGAGTATCACGTGATCGGCGTCGAGGGTTCGGCTGCGACGCGCGCCGAACACGTAGATCGTGCCACGTGTGAACGAGCCGCGACGAGCGTTCAATCTCCGTCACTCGAAAGCAGCTGATCTCTACCACTCTGCAGACTGTACCGCTCGGTGGGCAGAGTGATGCAGCCGTCGTCGGCCAGTTTTTGCAGGCGTCGCTGCTCCTCCGCCGTCAAAGGCGAGTCGGCGATGATGCCCTCTTCTTTGACGGCGCCCGTGCCGCGGTTCGCTTTGCGAATATCGTACGTCGGTGGGTCTTCACACTCGTCGGGGGTGAACGACTCGTCGCTGCACCCGAAACTCGCGACCAGACACGAGGCAAGAGCGCCCCAAAAAAAGGAGCGACTAGAACCCTGGACGCGGCTGGGTGGGCGGAAGTTCATGGCTTGCTGACGAAGTTCAGCGGAACCTGGCCGTCAACGCAACCCCCGCTGGGAGGCGGGAAGCCTGCCGAGCGAAATTTGCTGAGAACACAAGTATTTATGACGCTGCTCCCAATGTCGTCCTGAACGATCGATGCATTGCAAACCCCGCCCGTCGGCGACACCCTGACCCGCACGAGCAACTTTCCAGACAGCGTCGAGTCCTGGCGCAGTGCGGCGTCGTAGCAGCTCCGCGCCAACTGTCCGCGACGTCGCAACGCTCCCTCGAACGCGGAGTTGGCGTTTCCCGTACAAGGGTCGCCGCATTGGTCGTCGTTCTTGGGCGGTCGTGCCTTGACGGACGTTGCCTCTCCGCTTGTTGCCTCGCTTGCGGTGCTGACAGCTTCGGCGGTGACCGCGGGAGGAGGCGGCGGGGGCGGAGGAGGAGCGGCAGGTAGGTTGGCAGGAGCCTGGTCTTCCATGGCCGCCGCCACTCGAGACACCTCGTCCGTCGACGCTGAAGCGTCCTCTGACGAAGTCGATCCGCCAACCGTGTAGTACCAAGCGCCCGCGCCGACCACACCGATGGCGCCGAGCAGTAGCAGTGCCACAGGTGAATTGGAGCGGCGCTTGGGAACCAAGCTCGCCAAGTCTTCGGCCGAAGATTGCTCGTCCGCCTTGTCGTGTTCAGTCATCGAGAGATTCTGCTTTCGTGCGGACGGGTTTGGTAGCGCCGCTTCCCGCAGGTTCATCAGGCGGCGTCGTCGGATCGCCCGACAAACGCCAAAGGCTCATCGCAGAATCACCCCAACTGCGCGTATCAGTCAAAACGAATCCCTCTGGCACCTGCAATCTGAGCGGGTCGCGCGTCGGATGGCCGAGTACCACCAATGCGTCACTTACCAGCAGGGGTTTCACCAACTTCAACACGTCGATTGCAGCCGTTTGACAAATCGGCCACGGCGGATCCGAAAGCACCAGATCGAATCGTCGCCCAGCGATTCGGGGTCGAGCACGGTCGACGGGGCACGCATGGAGCGTCGCCCGTTCGTTCAGGTCGAGCGCTTCGATGTTGCGTCGAATGGTTGCACACGCCTGTTTGGACGACTCGATGAAACCGCAGTGTTTCGCGCCCCGAGACAGCGCCTCGAGTCCGAGCGCGCCGCTTCCCGCATAACAGTCGAGCACTTCGCAGTCGGTGATGTCGCCGATCACGGCAAACAACGCTTCGCGCACCCGGTCCGTAGTAGGCCGCGTTGACATGCCCTTGGGCGCACGCAGTGGGCGCCCGCGATGTGTCCCTGCGATGATGCGCATCTCAGGTTTCGATCTTCGTCCACAATTGACGCCTGCGTTGCTGACGTCGCGAGTCCTTGCGCGTGAGCATCTTGGCAACGCTCCAAGCAGAGAGTAGCTCGCCCTCTTGCCCCAGCGCGGGCAGCGTGGTGTTGCCGACCAAGAATGACCCAGGGATCGGACCGCTCGTCGGCTCTGCCGCGAGGCCGAGGTAACCCATCGGCTCTACCGACCACTGGTGCTCCATGTACTCGGGCCTGGGTGACGAAGTGGTGACGTGGATGCGGTCGATCTCGATGCGTTCGCCGCGCGAGTAGTCCTCCAAGGGCAGTCCGTCGTGGGGTGAATCCACGACCACCAGATGTCGTTCCAGGAACGGGAAATGGTGCTGCAAGGTGTTCATCACCGCGCCACGGGCTTCAGACAACGTCAGAACGCCGTCCGCTGGCAGCAGTGCCTCAGCAACCAAGAGCGTCTCGGTCGATCGCGCGTCTGGTGCGGACGCCCAGTTGTCGTAGCGCTGCAAGTGTACGACCGGCTGACGCGGGTCTGGATGAATGGAGTCGTGAGGAAGTAGAAATGTCTCAGTTGCGAGGGATGGCGCCAGACCCTCGGTCCGCACCACCAAGCTGACGACGAAACGGCCCACGGAGGCCGTCAGTTGCGGCCATTCTTGCACTGCCTTTTTCGTGATCCCCGTACCGCCCGCCAAGTCTGCGATGGCCTCACCCGACAGGCAGGTCACGACCGCGTCACAGCCGATCGGCTCGTCTGCCCCCTCTTCTCGAACGCCCACTACCCGACCGCCGCGAACGACGATTTGCTCTGCCTTGCGCGACAGCTCGGCGATGCCGCCGTGAGCTGCCAGACGATCGAGCAAGAACTCGTCGAGTTCGTCGCCTCCCCGTGGCAAAGAGTCGAGGCCCCGTGTCCAGGAACCGTGCAGTCGTGCCATCGCGACGGCAGGTAACCCCATCAGCGCGTAGTCCAGATCGGTCGCAAACACAGCAGGCAGTGTGACGAGTTCACGGTAAGCATGCTCGACGGGGAACTTGCCGAGCAGGTCCCCAGGATCTGCGTCGCCCACGAGCGGCAACGACGCCGAAGCACGCATCGCGTCTAGCTTGTCCCACAGGCTCTGCGGAGGCCAGACCATGTCTCGCGAGAAAGCCGCGTCGATGGCAGCGTTGGCGCTGCCCAAACGACCATAGAACTCATCGATGAGCTGACGAACCTCGGAAAACTCCCGTTCGATCTCCTGCTCGAACAGCTCGGGCTTGGACGAAACGGCAACGCGGCGGCGCTCGGAACACACCGAAAACATCGGTTCGAGAGAATGGGTACGGCGCCGAAAGCTGGGCGACTGTGCCAGCTCGTGTAGAATGCGTTTCCAGACGGGTGACGCGCCGAACAACAAACTGAACGCGCGTCGCTTGAGCTTGAATCGCTCGAAGCTGTAACTCGGGGCACGCTGCTGCTGTCCGAGCAGCAGAACGCTGAAGTCGCGCCGCGCCAACAACGCGGCAGTCGTCAGCGCCCCGAGCGAGCGCCCGAGCACCACCACGTCGTAGTGACGGGAACTCAACGCGCCCTCACGAAGACCTTCGCGCGGGCTGGGGGTGTCGCGTCGTTCACCTGCACGCGCCCATCACACAACGCTGCGACCGCGCCGACCAGGGTTTCGTGTTCCACCGCGTGAATGCGTTCCAGCAGAGTCTGCTCGTCGTCGGAGTCGAGCACGGGGACGGCGGCCTGGGCGATGATGGGACCGCTATCCATCTCGGGCGTGACGATGTGTACGGTGCAGCCCGTCAACTTCACGCCGTACTCCAGCGCTTGCTTGGCGGCGTCCCCCCCTGGGAAGGCCGGCAACAATGATGGGTGCAGGTTCACGATGCGGTGACGGTAGGCGTCCAACAACACGGGCGTGACCAAACGCATGAACCCGGCGAACACCACCCAATCGACGTCCCGCGAGCGCAACTCCTCGACGACCTTCGCGTCAAACTCTTCGCGCGACGAAAACGCACCGTGAGTAATACACAACGACTCGATGCCTGCTTGCTCGGCTCGGCGCAGCGCGAACGCGTCTTTGCGATTCGAGATCACGACAGCGATCTGACCGGAGATGGTCCCAGCGCGGCTTGCGTCGATCAGCGCTTGGAGGTTCGAACCGTTCCCCGAAACCAGTACGCCGAGCCTGGCCATCACGCTTCCTCGATGCGCAGCCGCGCGGGCGACTCTGGGCTCTCGCCGGCGACGACCTCACCGAATTCCCAAGCAGTCTCTCCCGCTTCGCGCAAGGTTTCGCACGCGTCGCCAGCTCGGGACGCGTTCACGATGCATACCAGGCCGATTCCCATGTTGAAGGTTCTGAGCATCTCCGCCTGCCCTACTGGGCCATTTTCGGCGATCAAGCGGAACACTGCGGGGATTTCGTGGGTCATGCGCACCGCGCCGATTTGCCCTTTCGCGAGTACGCGCGGAAGGTTACCGACGACGCCGCCGCCCGTGATGTGCGACATGGCGTGCAAGTCCGAACCCAATCGCGCCGCGAGCGCAGCCGCAGACGATGCGTAAATGCGCGTGGGCTCGAGCAGTACTTCGCCCAATGGTCGCCCCAGCTCCGCGATGTGCTGTCCCAGCCCTGACCCCATTTCCGTGATCAGCACTCGCCGTGCGAGAGAGTAGCCGTTGGAATGCAGCCCCGACGAGGCGATGGCAATCAACTTGTCGCCGACTTCGACGCGATCGGGTCCGAGCAACGCCGAGCGACTGGCCACGCCCACGGCGAAACCCGCGAGGTCGTATTCGCCTTCGGCGTACATGCCCGGGAGTTCTGCCGTCTCACCTCCGAGCAGGGCGCAGCCGGCCAACTTGCATCCCTCCGCAATCCCGGAAATCACCGATTCGGCAACGCCGACATCGAGCGCGCCACACGCGAAGTAATCCAAGAAGAACAACGGCCGAGCACCCGTCGTGATGATGTCGTTGACACACATCGCAACCAAGTCTTGCCCTACGCTGTCGTGCTTGTTGGCGCTGAACGCCACCTTCAGTTTGGTGCCGACTCCGTCGGTCCCGCTGACCAAGACGGGGTCCTTGACGTCGGTCGGCAAAGAGCAAAGCCCCGCGAAACCGCCGAGACCGTCGAGCACGAACGGCGTTCGCGTGGCGCGCGCCAGTGGCTTGATTCGCTCGACGAGTGAATCGCCTTTTTCGATGCTCACGCCCGAGTCTTCGTAGGTCAACGCCATGGCACTGGCTAATTACTCACATCGCACAGGACCGCAAGCTCAGCGGGAAAAAGCCCACAAACCCGCGCTTTCGGTCAGCCGCGAGCAGGACGGAGCAGGGTGAGCATGCCCCACGCACTGAACCCCGCGAACGCCAACAACATGCCAATCACCCCGAACACCCAAAGGTCGGATTCGGGCGACTCGCCGTCGATCAGCAACCAGGCGTCCGCAGCTGGTGCAGGCTGGCCTGAACTCGTCAGTGCGCCGATCAAACCGCGATGACGAATTCCGGGGTCGGACAGCGGCACCAGACGACCGATGAACGACTCTGGAGGCACGAAGTGATCCCCGAGCGAGCCTTCGGGCTCCCGCAACTCCACCCACATCTTGTCGTTTCCAGCGATGGGCGCGAGTCGGAAGCGGTCGGGATCGAGCGGTCGGCGGTACCCAGATTGGCGATCGCCGAGCTGGGCCTTGCCGTGTACCCAGCGGTTCTCGTGCTCGGCGCTGGGTTCGAACTGAGCCAGATCGGCGAGCTTGGTGGGCTGGCCGCTCGCGAGCGCATAAGACGCGTCGGGCAACAGCGAGAACACCAACACCAGCGACGCCAGCAACGTCAATCCGAGGGAGATCAGAGTGGGAACACGCCAAGGACGCCGCGGTGCGGGTAGTGCTTCTAGCTCGGGATCGGGCGCGTCTTGGGGCATGCTTTCTCACGCGGTGAACGGTCAGACCGGGTGAGACACACGATAACACGCTGAGTTCCCGCTGCTCTCCCTGGGATTTCGTTCGCGCCCGGGTGGGACTGCGCTTGGTCGCGGCGAAAGAGTCTGCCATCATGCGCACGTCCGTGCCGGGGCGGCTGAAAGACGCTGATGAGCAGAGCCGATGCCAAAGTTAGTGAGCTGCCCATCCTGCGGATACGAAGCCCTCGAGATGCCCTCGAATCGGCGTTGCAGCTCCTGTGGCTCACTCCTCGACCAACCCATGCATGAGTCTCCCAGCCAGCGCGACAAGCGCTTCGTCCAAGGTCGTTTCAGCCCCGTTTGGTTCCTCGCCTCAGTCGCCATCGCGACGGTCATGACCGCGGCGATCGTGTTGGGTCTGCCGTTCTTGGTTCAGGCGTTCGACTTCGAGGGTTACGCGGGCATGATGATCGCCGTTCCCGTTTGGTTCGTGAGCGGGCTGCTCGTCGGGTTGATTTCGCCAGGGCGCACGTTCGCGGAGCCCGCAGTTGCGGTGCTGTTGGTGGCGCTGCCTACGGCGGTGATGTTGTTTCGGACTCAGACGGTGAAAGCGATGCCCGGCTTCATGTACATGCTGTTCATCGCACTCGGGGTGTTGTTCGCTTTGGTTGGGTCGTACTTCGGCGAGCGTCTGCAGGTCGACCCCGACGAACACTGAGCTCGAGCGCACGTCTCTCTGCCATGCATCGAAGCGCGCCACGTGAAACCTCGAGGGTATGTCCACTGCGGTCCTTGCCGCTGTTGTGCCTGTGTGCGGTTGCCGTGTGGGGGTGCCGTAGCCAAGCCGAACGGGAAGCCTCCCGTGAGATCGCACAGCTGATCTACATGGTCGGCCAACTGCGCGACGCCCCCAGCAACGAGAAAGAAGAACCCCTGGCGCGTCTGAAGCAACAGCCGTGCAGTTCACCGCGCGCGTGCCAACTGCAGCAGCTGTGTGTACAGGGTTACGATCTACACACACGCGCCCTGAAAACCGCAAGCCAAGTGCGCAAAGCGATGAACCAAGGAAACGCGGACACGGCTGGCGCTGCCCAGTTGCTGGAGATGAGCCAGCAGGACCTGATGCGCGCCAAGGGTCTGACCGAGCAATGCGTCGCCCTCGAAGGCGAATTGACCCGCGAACACCTCTAATCGCTGATCCCCGTGGGTTTCCTGAGACGGCAAAATCCGCGTGGAATAAGCTTGATCATCGATCGTGGATGCTCGATCACTTTGGTGGTCCCCGCAGATTGGCAATGCTGCCGCGAGTTAGGAGTTTCGAAATGACGACGACCCGAATATTGACCGCATCCCTCACTGCCGTGGCCCTGGTGGCCGCGTGTGCGAGCTCTCAGACCGAACCCGACGCCCCCAGCAACGAACCGAGTGACGCAACGCCTGCAGAAACCTCTGAGCCTGCAGAAGCCCCCGCGTCCAACGGCACGGAAGCCGAGACGGCAGGTGCGTCCGCGGTTCCAGAAGCCTGGTCCGCCGATCTGACCACGGAGCAGAAGGGCGCGTACATGAAAGCCAAGGTCGTGCCCGCCATGACGCCCGTTTTCAAAGGTCACGACGCTGAAGGGTACGCAGAGTTCGGCTGCAAGACGTGTCACGGTCCCGACTGGCTCACGCCGACGGATTATCTCCCCGAGCTCACGTTCAAGGACGGCAAGATCACCGCGTTCGAAGAGGACCCGGAAGTCGCCAAGTTCATGGCTGAACAAGTGACGCCAGCGATGGCCCAGGCCATGGGGATGCAACCCTTCGACCCCGCGACGGGGGAGGGCTTCGGCTGCGGCGGTTGCCACAGCATCGCCACGGAGTAACTACTGCGACGCAGAATGAAGAAGGGCGCCTCGGTTGGGCGCCCTTCTTGCGTTCGGAGCTACGACCTAGCTCGCGTCACTGCGCTGGAGTCGGAGCCGCTGGTTTGGGCGCAGCTGGCTTGGACGTCCCAGGGGCAGCTGGCTTTCCAGGAGCAACTGGCTTGGGCGGCGGCTTCTTCAGCGGAATGGGTGCAGTCGGCGCAGGCGCCTGTGGGGTGGCCCCAGTGGTCGCGGGCTGGTCGCCGCCAGCCTTGGCACTCGCCGCTGCCTTGACCGCTTCGGTGCCTACCCCGGCCTGGTCCGCTTGTTTCGCCGCGGCCTTGGATGGTTCCCAGCCCTGTTCCGCGAACAATACGCGCCCGAAGCGGGAAGCCTTGTGGAAGTTGCCCTGCCCCATGATCGGCGACCAGGCAACGCCAGAGTTGTTCTGCATCGCGTACAAGTTGATGCGCCAGCTCTGGCCAACTTCGGGAGGGGACTTCTTAGCCTTGTCGAAGGACGCCCAGGGCAGCTTCAGCTCGACGATGTATCCCTTGTCCGTGTCGTCGTCCTTGTCCAACGTGCCGTCCAACGTCACCGCGCTGACGATACGTGACGACCAGTCTTGGTGGCCGTAGGGACCGTCTTTGCCCTTCTCGGGCTTGGGCATGTTGTAGTCGTCGAAACGTGAGTCGAAGACGAGGTTCTGCGGGCTGACCTGGATCTCGTAGTAGTCCTTGTTATCCCCGTCTCCGTCGGGATCGATCATGATCTCGATGGTGTCCTTGGTCCACAGGTGCGGATCCATGTCGGTGTTCTTGAAGCCACCCGTGAGCTTGGTGTCTTTCACGTCGAACGCGACGTACAGGGCGCTCTCGTCCCACAGCAGCTTGGCTTCTCCTTGAACGGGCGCCTTGTCATCGGGCTTGCCCGTTCGAACGTTGACGAATTTCCCCGTGGAAGGCGCTTTGCTCCACGCTTCTTCGTCGAGCTTGCCGTCAATCTTGATGACCGTACCCTGGGCGAGCCGATCAACACGAAGCTCGGGAACCTTCGGGGAGGAGTCAGCCTTCTTGCCTGCGACGCGAACCTTCAGAGCCAGACCTCGGTCGGCACCAGCGCTCGGGCCTTTCTTCAACTTCAGGCGCTTGCTCGATTTCCAGAACCCAGTCACGACGGAAAGCGTCTCGCCCCGCGCACTCGCGGGCACCTTGAAGCTCTGGCTGTCGACGTAAATCTTGCCAGCTTGCCACTTGCTCGGCCCGATCGCCTTGTCGCTGCGCAGGCTGCCGACCTTGTCGATGTTGAGCACGCGCTTCTTCTTGCTGTCGAGCACGTGGGTGAACAGGTTCCAACCGTTCGAACCGATCGGTTTGTTCGCCTTCCAGTACAGGGTGTACTTGACGGTATCCCCAGGCTTGACTTTGCCTTTGTTCTCCAGCTCGTACCCGATCAGAGAGATCTTGTCGTCGAAGTTGATGTCGACCTTCTTCATGCCCTTTGGCGGTTGGTCGACGGTGAGCTCGGCCATCGCAGCCTTTTGCTCTTTCTTGGTCTTCTTGCTGCTGACACACGACGCCAGCGACACGGAAAGCAGCACGACCAATAGTGATGCGAGTTTCTTCGACATGAATGTCCTCCGACTGCGACGGCGCCCCTGACGCCAGCTCATTTCTTGCGGTTCTTCTTGCGCGAAGCCCGAGTCTGCTTGCGCTGGCTCTTACGAGCGTTCTTCTCGCTTCGCGATAGTGTCTTCATCTTGGGCGTGTTGGCTGCAGGTGCACCCATACCAGGAAACCCGCCAGGGCCCATACCAGGCATCCCCATACCAGGGAACCCACCGGGACCCATACCCGGAAATCCGCCGGGCATTCCGCCCAGCATGCTGGGGTCCATGCCTGGCGGAAGCTTACCGCTCTTCATCGCACGCCGCATGTTGCGCGCCATGTTCAGACCGCCCATCCCAGGGATTTTTCCGAGCAAACCACTGTTTTGCATCATGCCGCCCATCATCTGCTGCATCATCTGGAACTTCTGCACGAGTTCACGGATGGCTTCGACGGGCGTGGCCGACCCCTTGGCAACCCGAGTGGCGCGCGAGGGTTCACGGATCAAACACTCGGGGTCGCGTCGTTCGTAACGAGTCATCGACTGAATCATCGCTTCGATCTTGACCAGCTCAGCATCGTCGAGATCGGCGCCAGGCGGCAACATGCCGCTCATGCCGGGCATCTTGTCGACGATGTCCTTCAGTGACCCCATCTTCTGGATGGTTTTGATCTGCTTCAGGAAGTCGTCGAGAGTGAACTTGCCCGAAAGCATGTTCTCGACGTCTGCCCTGGCGTCCTCTTCGTCGACCACGTCTTGGAAGTCGTTGACCAGACCGACCACGTCACCCATGCCGAGGATTCGCCCGGCCATGCCTTCTGGGCGAAACTCGTCGAGCTTGTCACTCGTCTCGCCCATACCCGCGAAGACGATAGGCGCGCCCGTGACCTGCTTGACGCTGAGCGCCGCACCACCGCGGGCGTCGCCATCGAGCTTGGTCAGGATCACACCCGTGAGCGCGAGACGTTCGTGAAAAGTGCGCGCGGTCTTGACCGCGTCCTGACCGATCATCGCATCGATAACGAGGTAGACGTTTTGCGGCTTTACTCCCGCCTTGATCTCCTCGAGCTCTTGCATGAGCGGTTCGTCGATCGCCAGTCGACCTGCTGTGTCGTAGATGACGACGTCGGCGCCGTGCTCCTTGGCGTTCGCCTCGGCGGCCTTGGCGATGTTCACTGGCGACTCACCAGCGATGTTGAACACGGGAACGTCGAGCTGTTCACCTAGAATACGTAACTGCTCGACGGCCGCTGGCCGCTGCATGTCGCACGCGACGAGCAGCGGCTTGCGCCCTTCAGCTTGAAACCGCCGGGCGAGTTTGGCGCAAGTGGTCGTCTTACCCGCGCCCTGCAACCCCACCATCATCACGCGGGTGCTCTGCCCCTTCGGCGCGAACACGACGGCGTCGCCATCGGCCCGCATCATGTCGATCATCGTGTCGTGACAGATGCCGATGAATTGGTCAGCAGCGGTGACGCGGTGAGTTTGCCCCTGGCGGCGGACGCGCGTACGAACCTTCTGCCCAACCGCCTCTTCTTCGACGCGAGCCAAGAAGTCTTTGACCACGCCCAGTTCGACGTCCGCCTCGAGCAGCGAAAGGCGCACCTCTCGCAAGGCTGGCTTGATGTTCTTCTCGTCGAGCGTCGAGAGGCCGGCGAGGCGGTCTTTGGCCTCGGAAAAGCCCCGCTTCAGTGCTTCAAACACGGTGCGCCTTATAGCGGTTTTTGCTGGACCCGTGTCCATCGAAAACCAGCGTGAAACACCCCGCCCGAACCCTACCAGCCCGTGATGAAAGTCGGACCGAGCCAGCGACAGCGTGGCGAGCGCAGATGCTAGGAGCGAAGTCCGAAAATACCGCAGCTATTTGAGGGCTGAGCCGACAACGCGAATGCGCTCGCCACGCCGAGTTGCCGACAGCAGACTTTTGCCGCGGGCTGCTGGAGTTCACGATTCTTCTGGCCCAGACAGCTGCAACGCACGCTGGTAGATCGCCCGCCGCGGAATTCTGAGCAGCGGCGCCAACCCCTCCGAAACGCCACGTGGCGATTGCCCCGAGTTCAACCGCCGCTGGATCAGTGCGTCCACGTCCGCATCTGCGGGCGAGCGCTCGGACTCGTTCGCTCGAGGCGCGATCACCACGGTGATCTCGCCCAACCACTCCTTGGACGCCCCTGCCAACTGCTCTGCGCTCATCACGACCGACTCCTCGAATCGCTTGGTGAGCTCCCGTGTCACGCACACGAGCCGCGTCGGCATGATTTCCGCCAGGTCGGAGATGGTTTGGCCCATACGCTTGGGCGACTCGAAGAGCACCACGGCCTGGTCGAAGTCGGCGATCCGTTCGAGCGCCTCGCGTCGCTTCTCGCCCTTACGAGGAAGAAAGCCCAGGAACCAAAAGCCGTCGTCCGCCAGCCCCGAGAGCGCCACCGCCGCGGTCACCGCACTCGGCCCAGGCACGACCGAGACAGGCAAGCCCCGTGCACGACACGCGGAAACCAGACGCGATCCGGGGTCACTGATGCTGGGCATACCCGCATCCGTCACTAGCGCAACCGTGACGCCAGCCGCGATCTCGTCGAGCAGGTGGTCGATTTGCTTCGACGTGGCGTGCGCATCGACGCACAGCAAGCGCTTCTTCGAAAGCCCCAAATGGGATAACAGCTGACGTGAACGCCGGGTGTCCTCTGCAGCAACGATGCTCGCTTGCTCGAGCGTCTCCCGAGCTCGGACCGTCAAATCCGACAAATTACCGATGGGCGTGCCAACGATGAACAGCCCGGGCGTGCTCATGCAGACTCGGCGGTAACCGCATCACCCAAACATTGCTCGAGGAAGACGCGCAGTTTGCCCGCCACCCTTGCCTCAATCTGTCGCACACGCTCGCGTGAAACGCCGAAACTGTCGCCGAGTTGCTGCAACGTCTTGGGGTCTTCCGCGATCATTCGTTCGTCGAAGATCTGCAGGTCTTTGCCACTGAGCGTCTCCCTGAACGTGTGCAAATGCTCGGAGAGCAACGACATCAGCTGCGCGTTCTCGGTCAACTCATCGGGCCCCGAAGTGCCCGACGGCAGTAGGTCCAAACGGCTCGCTTGTTTACCGTCGGAATCCCCAACTGGCATGTCGAGCGATGAATCAGCAGCACTGAGTCGCAAGTCCATCTGCTGAACTTCGCTCTCTTTGACTTCGAGTCGCCGCGCGATCTCTTCGTGAGTGGGCTCGATGCCCATCGCCGCCAGACGTGCGCGCTCTTTGTTCAAGTTGAAGAACAACTTGCGCTGCGCTTGAGTCGTGCCCAGCTTCACCAAACGCCAGTTGTTGAGAATGAAGCGAAGGATGTATGCACGGATCCACCACGCCGAGTAACTGGATAGCTTCACACCGCGATGCGGATCATAGCGTTTGACCGCCTGCATCAACCCGATGTTACCCTCTTGCACGAGGTCCATCATGTTGCGGTACGCGCGCTTGTACTCGTACGCGATCTTGACGACCAGGCGGAGGTTCGACGTCACTAGGCGCTTGGCTGCGTCGACGTCTCCCGTCTCGTGATAGAGGACGGCCAGTTGGTGCTCCTCTTCGCGAGTGAGCAGCGGGTGCCGCTGCACCTCGCGCATGTACGCGGCAAGTGGATCCGTAGTCGAAAGTGCACGTTCGTCTGCGCTACTCGCCCGGATCAGAGCGTGGCCGGGATGCGCTTCGTTGCGATTGTCATCGTCGGCGTCGTCGGCCGAATTCGCGTAGTCGCCATCGGCGCCATCTTCAGCGATCACCTCGACATCAGTGACCTCGATGTCGGCGCTCCCATCATCGAGGTCATCCCCATCGAAGTCTTCGCGATCCTGATCGTCTACGTCGCTCATCTCGGCGTCGACCCCATCGTCGCGCGAACGCGCGTCAGAGGACGCACCGACGCGCGCGGAAGCATCGCTCCCAACCGAACTGGGGCTTTTCATTGTCGGACCTTTTTTCGCAGCCAAGATTTCCTGCCGAGGCGGCTACCGTGTGTCTCGTCGCGCGCGGGGTCAACCCCAGGCGAGGAAACGCTGGGCAATGAGGTCGAACAGGAGGCCGACGTCAGCTGTTTCCCCTCGACGGCCTGAGTCACCAGCTCGCTCGTTACGGGCTGCCAGAACGCCCTTCGATTCACACGACGCTGTCAATTGAAGTCATCACAGACCGAATTGGCGACGTCGAGCGGCACAGTGACCGTACAAACCTTACCCGACGACCCCTGTCGACAGATCCCCGTATCGCAATCCGAATCTTCTTCGCAGTCGTCCCCCGCCCTCGCTCGCGCCACGCATTCCGAAGTGCCCGCGTCTCCTTCCATGGCGCATTTCAAACCGTCCGCACACGGTACGGTAGTCGAGCAGGAGGCGCCCTCGCTTCGCTTCTCGATGCAGTTGCGATCCGCGTTGCAGTAGAACTCGGACGCGCACACTTCGTCCGGGTCATCACAGCTGCGCCCCCCAGAAACCTCGACGGGCGCCTCACAGGTACCCGCCGAGGCACCGAGGCGAATCACGCACGCAAGGCCCTGCTCGCGATCACAGTCTGAGTTCTCGCTGCACTTGTCACCTTGCTCACCATCACCCGAGAGCACCGCGGAACATTCACCAGCAAGCTCCGAGAACAGTGCGCGTTCGTCGGCGGTGAATTCGTTGTCCTCGACGGCCTCTTCGACCGCGTCCAGGCAGGCGCGAGCGCCTGCTTTGCTGTAGAGATCCGACGAGACCAAGTCCAAGCAAGCGTCGGTCTGGGCCAACTGGCATTCCTCAGTCGTTCCAGATGCGCAGCGCCTGACCACTTGCTCAGTGCAGGTTCGCTCCGCCCACTCGGCGCAGAAGCCACTGGCGCTATCGAGAGGATCCGATTCTTCGTCTGAACTGCACGCGGCACAAAAGCCCAAGCCCAGGATGGTTACCCAACGTTTCATGGTTCGTGATTCAAGCTGCAGGCCCCGCTGCGGGCAAGTTTTAACTGTGGCCCTCGAACACGTCTCGAGCACCGACTCGTCGGTGTTACGTCGGGGCGCTGGCTAGTCTTCCCGAAGTGACATGCCCCCGCGTGCGGGCATGTACGCGGGAGGCGCTGCTATCCACTCAGAGTGGCGAGGCGAAACTGTCTGCTATCGCGCGCTTGCGCGAGGTGTGGGGCGGGGTGACACTCACCAATGACCATGCAGCGGATCGTCCGACGAGATTGGATGGCAGGCGTTGTGGCCGGCCTCTTGCCTCATGTAGCGCGCGCGGGTGACGTGCCCGAGCTCCACTTCGAAGACCTGGAGTTCGCCGCCAGGCGCGGGCTGCCACGACGTGCGCGACTGCTCTACGACCGACGACGACCTCCGACGCGCGCCCTCGTCCTATTGCATGGCAAGGGTGAGGCAGCGTCCGAAAGGTTGGGGCTAAAGGCTTGGTCACACCTGTACGGACTGCTCGATGCTCACTCTCGCTTGCGCACTCCGCCAGTAGGCGCCCTGCTCGAACGGCCCAAGGTGGAAACCACTCGACTGGAGCGAATTAACGCTGAACTGAAAGCGCGGCCGTTCTCGGGGTTGGCGCTCATCTGCCCTGCAACCCCCAACCCCGCCGAAGCGCCCAGGCGCGAAGCCTTGTTTGAGAGCTACTCGGACTGGCTTCTCGACACGGTCGTACCCGAGGCGCGCAAACGCGTCCCGAGTTTGAAAGGGCGTGTAGGGATCGACGGCTGTTCGATGGGCGGATACGTAGCGCTCGAGGTTTTCCTGAGAAGGACCGCGGCATTCTCGACCCTCGGCACGGTGCAAGCCGCGATCGGCAAGTGGCGTGTGAAAGGTTACGTAGAGCGCTTTCGGCAACGCTTCGACGAGTACGGCGCGCGCCCCATTCACCTCGAGACATCAACGCTGGATCCGTTTCGGGAAGCCAATGAAGCGCTCAGCCGTGAACTTACCGCGGTAGGAATCGAAAACGTTCTAGACGTGTTGCCAGGCCCCCACAACCAGCCTTGGCTGCGCCAATTGGGGACGCTCGAGATGTTGCACTGGCACGATCGGAAGCTGTAGTCGTGCCAACTCCGAAGAGCAGCGAAGGCAGCCGTCTAGTTCGGCGGTTTTTGAAGCTGTGTAGCGAGTCGCGCACTGCAATCCGAGACGATGAGGGGCACGTGAGTTTTGCGCAATTGGGTGCACTCTCAGCCAGTATCGCCGAAACGTTGCGGGCGCGGCGCCTGGAGGGTAAACGTGTGGCGCTGCTGGCCAGCCCGGGCCGTCGCTGGGTGGCGGGCTTTTGGGCGATCCAGCTCGTGGGCGGCAGTGTGGTGCCGCTCAGCCCGCTGTACCCCCCACGAGAAACGAGACGTCTAGTCGAGCAAGCGGGCGCAGTAGCGGTGCTTTGCGAACGACAATTTCAAGGCGAGTTGGGTGCTCCGCTGCTCGACCTCTCTGCGTTCTCGAGCGAGCTGGCAGCAGCTATCGCTCACGCGACCCGCGCGCTCGATAGCGAAGACCGAGAAGCCATGGTTTTGTTCACCAGCGGCACGACCGGTCAACCCAAGGCGGTGCCCTTCGATTGCAGGCGGCTTTGGGCAGGAGCGCACAGCATCGGGCAGGCTTGGGGGATCACGCCGAACGACGTGTTGGTACACACGTTGCCGCTGCATCACTTGCACGGCATCAGTGTCGCGTTGCTGTCGACCCTGCTGGCGGGGGGCGCCGTAATTTTCGTCCCACGTTTCGACCCGGTCGAGGTGTTCGACGCCTGCTCCCAGGCGACCATGTTGATGGGTGTACCGACGCAGCACCACCGCTTGCTGGCGCATTACGACGCGTTGAAGTCTGAACAGCAGCGCGTGCGTTGCGCCGCGGCGCTGCGCGGTCTTCGATTGCTCACGTCGGGGTCGGCCAAACTGCCCGAGAGTATCGGTTTGCGTCTGCAAGAGCTCAGTGGTCAGTATCCGCTCGAGCGCTACGGCATGACGGAGGTCGGAATCGTGATTTCGAACCCGCTCGAGCCGCCACGCATGCCCGGCAGTTGTGGCAAGCCGATGCTCGACGTAGAGCTGCGGATCGTCGACGAGCTAGGCCGCGAGGTTCCACGGGGCGAGGCGGGCGAGCTGTGGGTGTCCGCGCCCACGGTCTTCTCGGGATACGACGGGAAGCATGGCCCGAACCGCGACGGCTTCGTGGACGGCTGGTTCAAGACTGGCGATACAGCGAGTCAAACCGAGGACGGCTGGGTCCACATCCTCGGTCGAACGTCAGTCGACATCATCAAGAGCGGTGGCTACAAACTCAGCGCACTCGAAATGGAAGAGCTGTTGCGCGGCCACCCCATGGTCCAAGACGTGGCAGTGGTCGGGATCCCCGACGAACGTTGGGGAGAGAAGACGGTCGCCGTCGTCGTCCCTCACGAGGCTAGTACGCAGCCCAGCTCTGCTTCAGCGATGAGCCCTGCACGACAGCTACGTGCCTGGGCTAAACAGCGAACAGCCGCTTACAAAGTACCGAGTGAAGTTGTCTTTCGCGCACAACTACCGCGAAACGCGCTGGGCAAGGTCAGCAAGCACGTGCTCATCGACGAACTGAGCGCGTGAGCGTTGCGCCAACGGCGCGTTACATCTCGAGCGTGATCCCCGCCATCCAGGTGCTGGTGCCCACCTGCATGTGATCCCCTGCGCCGAACCCATCGAGGTCGCTGTTGTACCACTCGAGGAAGACGTAGCTGTTGTTGACGCCGCTGCTTGCATCCAAATTGGCGGCCGATCGCGGATCGAAGACGTCGAGCAACAGCGAAACGCCGAGTGCCCACTGCAGGCCCCACGACGTATCTTCGCCCTGGCTACCGTCTTCTGCTCGTGGAACCCCCAAGCCATCGTTGGTCCACCACATGGCGTAGCCCAAGCCCGCCTTGATGTAAGGCGCAAGCGGCACGGGCGTCTGCCTCCAAACCGCATCGGCGCGGAATACGCCAACCGCGTACATCGGCAAGATGCTGAGCGTCGTTTCCTGATCGGCCACCGTGCCGTCACCGAGGAAACCTTGGCCAGTCATCTTCGTAAACCCCATACCAATACCCGGACCGAGAGTTCCAACCCCCGGGATCTCGAGTAACTGCCAATCCACCTCGAAGCCAATCAACCAGCGCGTGTCATCGCCGTAGTGGTCCGCAAAGGGCGTGCGCCCGGTTCCCTCGAACTCCTCATCGACGCCTGGCGCATACGGCCCGAAACGCAACTCGACGGCTGCGTTCTGAGGCGACTCGAAGGTCGTGTCGTCGATGGCGTAGGGGCCGAACTCATCGGTACCTTGTGCCTGAACCTTACCTGACAGCAACACGAGTGAGCTCCCGACGGCCACTGAGGCCCAGATTGACGGGATCCGAACAGATAGGGCCGAGTGCTTGAACATCATTGCCTTGTCCTCCTTACAACGAGGCCGAGCAACGCCACAAGCGCGGCCGAGAACCAGCCAAAACCAGTCTGGGTGCCTCGAGAGCCGCCCAGGGCGCCCGCACGCGATACGGCGCAGATTCCGCCGCCGCCACCCCCGCCATCAGCCCGATAAACCTCGTAGAACTCGGCTACCTCTTCTGGAATTCCACACGCGACGTTCGACAGGTGGCCAGGATTTCCCAAATCGTCGACGGCGGCAACGGCCAAGGCGTACTCGACGCCGTTCTCGAGTCCGCGGGCAATACCCCGGCTTGCGTTGGTCGACGTGACGTTCGAACACACCTGGAGATCTTTACTAGGAAGCTGCCCTTCGATCAGACCCGGCGCGGAGCAGGCAACGGTGAGCGCTCCGGCGTCACCAGTCTGAAGCGCGCCCGTCGACGCGTCGAGCGGTGCGGCGGTATCGTCCGACGCGCTGGTGGTACCATCAGGCAGCACGGAAGCTTCAACCGCGGGTCTTGACGCGTCCAGCATGGCACCTCCCGCATCCAACACCGCAGCTCCCGTGCCAGGTTCTGCTCCAGCATCTGGCGTCAAGGTGACGTCTTGGCGGGGCGCGCAATAGACGCGGTAACCGAGTAGATCGATGGAGTTCGACTGCGTCCACTGGGCCACCAGCATTTCGTCACCGATCCCAGCCTTCACGTCGCTGGGTGGCAGCGGTCCTCTCATATCCACTCCTGTATCGGACCAGATCGCAGGCGTGCCCACGACATCGTCGGTATCGTCGACGTACATGAAGTAGAAGCTCAAGCTGCTAGCCCATTCGACCTCGCAATCAGCCAACGTGCCTTGCGGGCGATAACCTGTGCTTGGCCGCCGTGCAACCACGTCGAGCACGCTGATGTCGATCCTGAACGAGTCGTCTGGCGCGGGTTCCTCGTAAACCTGCCAGCACTCGCCATTGAGCCCGATGCGTTGTTCCTTGGTTCGGCAATCCGCGTCACCAATCCACACCTCCAGATTGTGGTCGCTCGGAAGCGTGACCTTCAGCTCGAAGCGCAACACGTCTTCGTTCAGACAATCTTCTCGATTAATCCAAAATGGCTTCTGCTGAGTCGTGCGGAAACCGTTCTCGCGATCGAAGGCGGCGGGCGTGAACGGCTGGATCACCTGCGCGTTACTGACGCTGGCCCCGGCGAGTACCGCGATGGCGATCAGCACGCCCACGAGCACGACACGGTCGCCGAAAGCGCAGAGCGATCGAACAGGGCGGCGAAGCGAAAAAGACATCGTCAGAGCCCGGCTTTTGAGCACAGAGCGTGCCAAGGTGCAAACCCCGAGTTGCCGCGGCTACGCAGAGAAAGTGTTGCTCGTGGCCGCCAACTACGGGTCAAGCTGGCGGGAAGCACGAAAACCTTGCCATTCTGACACTCGCATCACACAGCGACGACATCAGGTGCTCAGAGGCGCACTTCGACGTGAGTGGTCTCACGAAGCGCATCCAACCAGTGACGTCGGGCCTTTTCCATCTTCTGGAGTTGGACACGCTGTTGCAGCTGGGGCAACACGTCTTCGAACTGAGGTAGCGAGCTCGGCGCGCGATCGACCACCTTGAGCACGACCCACACCGAATCTGACATGATGGGCGCGCTCACGGCTCCGACCTTCATCCGTAACACGGCCTGGCGAAGCTCCTTGGGCAGCTCGGTGGGGGGTACGGGAGCGAGCAACCCGCTCGCCTCGCGCGTGGCTGCATCACTCGAATGCGCACGGGATAGCGCTGCGAAGTCCGCGCCCGACTTAGCCCGTTCGGAAACTTCCTGCGCCAGCCGCGCGAACTGGCCGCGTTGTGCGGAGTTCGCCGATTCGGGCACGGCGATGCGCACGACGCCAAGCCGCACCAGCAGATTCTGACGCTCCTGCCCGACGAGTTTTTCGTATTCGGCGCGCATCTCATCTTCCGAAACGCGAATTCTGCCCTGCAAGCGTACGTTCATCACTTTGGCGTCGAGCAGTTGCGTGCGTAACTCTCGACGGTAGGCACGACGCGTGACCCCCGTTCGCTCGACCTCGGCCATCAGCGTCTCGACATCGACATCGTTACCCTTTGCCACGCGCTCGATGGCGGAGTCGATCTCTTCTGGAGTGACCTTGAGCTGAGCTCGACTCGCCGCGCGGCGCACGAGTTCTTCGTCGATCATGCGGTCGAGCATCTCCGAGAAAAGCTTCGACTGCGCCTGTGCGCGTGAACTGGCCGAACCAGACAAGTTCGCCAAGAAGGGCTCCGCACGTTCGCGCAGCTCGCTGAGCAGCAACGGGCGCTCGCCGACTACCGCGACGACGCGCTCGACGATGGTCGCGGACGCGCCGAGGGACGTCGCCAACACCGCGACCAGACAGGCCGAACCCAGACCAATAGATGCCAAGCGAGAAGATACCAGTGGGTACCTGAACGGATGAATCCAGCGCATCGCGCTGGGGGGTGTAGCACAGCTCGACGAACCTGTGGCGGCTCGAGAGGCCAATCTCTGGCCGCTCCGCGCCGGGTGGGACGAAACCCGAGTTGGAGACGCGACGCGCGACTTCGTCACTGCTCGAATCGGCCGAGGCGCCGTTCCCACAACACGATGGGCTCGCCTGACCGGGTCCCGTAGGCGCGAAGGCGTGCGACCTGGAGCCGGTCGATGTCCAGCTCGATGAAGCCGAGTCGTTCGATGGCGAACAGGGTCGTCTTGTCGTGGCCCACAGGGGTCAGCTTGCTACCCGCGCCGCTGACGACGTTGAAACGCGGCCCCGCGGCGAGTTCGTGCACCTGCAGGCTGTGTTCGTGGCCCGCCGCGTACAGCAGCGGTCGACGCGTTTCCATCACGCGTGTGAACTCCGCGACCATTGCGCGGTTCTCGGGCCCATCGAGATCTTGCGCGCTCACGCCGCGCGCTCGCACCAGTGGATAGAGGGAACCGATGATTGGCAGCGGCACGTAGGCCCAACCGTACAAGCGTGTCAGCGGGAACAAGTGGTCGACGAACGTGAAAAAGCCGCCGTGAGGTCCGTTGGTGTGCAGGGGATGATGAGCGGCCACCACGACGTGGCGCCCCTGTGCTTGCAGGCACTGCTCCAACTGTTGCAGGACTTGGGTTTCTGGGATCGGGCTGTCGCCATCGCGACCGATTTCTTGCAGCCACCACTGAGTGTCGAGCGTGATGAGTCGCAACCCGGGTCGGTCGAGGCACTCGGGACCGGGACTCGCACCTACAGGACTCACACGGGCCTGCTCTACTCCCATCTCGAGCAAAAACTGCTCCTGACGCAACACGGCCGCACGCCCGCCGGGTCGTGTTTCGTCCCAATCGTGATTGCCGGGCAGGAACAACAACTCCACGTCGAGCGATTTCAAGGGATCGACTTGGGCCAGCAGGCGCGCCTCGGACTGTGCGCGCAATGGGTGATCGGGCGGTGGCATGCCCGCAGGGTAGATGTTGTCTCCGAGATAAAGGACGCTAGTGATGCTCGGCGCTTCGCGCGCTCGGCTGGCCAGTGCAGCCATCACCTCCGACTCGGCTGTCGCCATGCCACCGTCTCCGATCAGCAGCAAGCGGTACGCGAGTTCTCCAGGAGCATCCGTATCGACCCGCGGGGCCCGCACATCGCGAAAATACGCCGATCGGTGACTGCACTTGGCCGTCAACGACACCAGCAGCAGCCACACGGCAATGGCGGCAAACCCATAGCGAACCCAACGCCGCTGGAACCACAAGACTGAAGGCCCGTTCATCAGTCGTGCCTGTACTCGTTCACCTGCCCCACACCGCCGACGAATGCCGTCGTCAACGGCCCAATCAGTCCGAGCCTTCGAGGGCTTCCTGAAGCTCTCCCAGTGCCTTGGCGTCACCAACGCGACGGGCTAGGTCGATCCCCGCGCGCAGCCACTCCGCAGCGTCGGCCTTGCGATCGAGTTCGAGCAGTAGCTGCCCCGCCATCAGATACTGAGGCAGGTAGTCGGAATCGCGCTCGCGCAACGTCCGAAACGTGGACACGGCGTCCTCTAGACGCGACTCACGTCGATACTCCATCGCCAAGCCATACCAAGCGAAGGAGTCGGCATTGCCGCTCTGGGTCATCTGCTCGAGCATCTGCAGTCGTTTGTTCATCGGATTCTCCCGCGGCTGACACACCAGCGCCGCCGTGAGCGCGCCAGACTACTGCAAGCGCAACTTGGTGAGAAGTACACGCCGCTCACCCCAACCCGGAAAGCGCGCCAGCACTTTGGGGGGCTCGCCGGGCGTCACCGACTGCACGGTGCCACGTCCGAACCGAGCATGCATCACGCGAGTACCGCGCCGCACGGAATTGACGTTGGGCTCGACGTCGTCGAACGCCGTGTAGTCGATGCGTGACTCGCTGGCGTCAGCGGCGTCTGAGTCGTTCACGTCGAAACCAGACGTGTTCGCACGCGACGAACTCGAATCAGAGGTGAAGTAGTGCTCGTCAGTCGCCGCTTCCACGTCGGGCACGCTTTGATCGAACTCGTCGTAGGTGCGCCGTGGTCGCCATCGCGACGCGCCGCTACTGCCACGTGACGCGGTCGACGTAGCGCCCCACCCCGAGTCGATGGACTCGACGCACTCGGGCGGCAGATCTTGCAAGAAGCGACTCGGTCGATTGTAGCGCGTGAAGCCGAAGATCATGCGCGCTGCAGCGTGACTGATCACGAGCTGCTTGCGCGCCCGCGTGATGGCGACGTACGCCAAGCGGCGTTCCTCTTCGAGCTCTTCGGGAGAAGAGCCATCGACCCCTCGATACGGGAACATCTCTTCTTCCATGCCCGTGAGAAACACCGTGTCGAACTCGAGCCCCTTCGCGGCGTGCACGGTCATCAGCAACACAGTGGGTTGGTCCTCCACCCCGTCGATGTCCGACACCAAGCTGACGCGTTCGAGGTAGCCACTGATCGACGCCTGTTGCCCCTCTCGCTCAGCTTCCATCTCGTATTCAGCGATCGAGCCCACGAACTCTTCGAGGTTTTCGAGGCGCGCGTCCGCTTCAGCGGTGTCCGCTTGACGCAGCAACTGACGATAGCCGCTTTCGTCGAGCACGGCTTCCGCGAGCTGCCTCGGCGAAGACTGCTCTCGCTGCTTCGCCAAGCCTTCGATCAATTCCTTGAAGGCGAGCAGTTTCTTTTTGGCTCCCGCACCGAGGCCGGGTGCTTCGATCACCTCGGCCAGCGCGGTCCACAAGCTGCATTGGTGTCGATAGGCGTGGTCAATCAGACGCTGGACAGTCTTGCCGCCGATGCCGCGCGCGGGCACGTTGATGATGCGCACCAGATCGGCGTCACTCTTCGGGTTCTCGATCAATCGCAGGTACGCGAGCGCGTCCTTCACTTCAGCGCGCTCGAAAAAGCGCATGCCGCCCACGATCTGATACGGCAACGACGCACTCCTGAACGTCTCTTCGATGATGCGCGACTGAGCGTTGATGCGATAGAAGACCGCGATCTGATCGGGCGAAGTGCCGCTGGCGATGGCTTGCGCCGCCGCTTTGACGACGGCTTGCGCTTCGCTACGCTCGTCGGTTGCCGCGCGCACCACGACGCGGTTCCCGGCTTCTGCCGAGGTCCACAGCTTCTTCGGCTCACGGTCGGGCGCGGTCGAGATGACGCCCAGCGCGGCTGCGACGATGTTGCCGCTGGAGCGGTAGTTTTGCTCCAACTTGACGATCTTGGCGTCGGCGAAATCCTCACGAAAGCCGCGGATGTTGCGCACGTCAGCCCCACGCCAGCTGTAGATAGACTGATCGTCGTCACCGACCACGCACAGGTTTTGGCGCTTGTAAGCCAGCGCCCGCACCAAGCGGTACTGAATCGAGTTCGTGTCCTGAAACTCGTCGACCAGCAGATAGTCGAAGCGATCGCGCAACTCCGACCCCACTGGGCTGGTGCGGTGTTCGGCCAGGCGCATCACGTGCAAGATCAGATCGTCGAAGTCGACGGCGTTCGCCCGCAGCAGTGCAGCCTCGTAGTCTTCGTAGAGCTCGCGCATGACGTCGTCGAAACTCTGACTGAGCTTGACGTCTTGGGGACGCTTACCTTCCTGCTTTTGGCGATGGATGCGCGAGAGCACCTGCTTGGGCGGGTAGCTGCGTTCGTCGAGCTTGCGGTCTTTGATGATGCGGTTCATCAAAGACTTCTGATCGCTGTCGTCGTAGATGACGAAGTTGCGACCGAGACCCACCTCGGCGTGGTAACGACGCAGCAGGCGACAGCAAACCGAGTGGAAGGTACCGACCCAAAGATCCGCCGCGATGGTGGGGCCCGCCAGCTCCTCGAGACGCTGACGCATCTCTTGCGCGGCCTTGTTGGTGAAGGTGACCGCCAAGATGCGGTACGGCGGCACGCCGCGATTGGCGATCAGGTTGGCGACCCGATACGTGATGACGCGCGTCTTGCCGCTGCCCGCCCCCGCGAACACGACGAGCGGACCCTCGGTGTGGAGCACCGCTTGCTCTTGGGCCGGGTTGAGCTGCATTCACCACTGGGTAGCGGTTAGACTTTGCCCACTCAACCCCAAAGCGGCCGCGCTCGGCCTGCACGGCACGCAACGATGCTCTCTTTCGCCCACAGAATGCGAAATCGCGTAAGGCTCAACCGCCGTCGGCCCGCCGCGGTCGTCGAGCCGAGCGTCACCGCCGCGATTCCACGCAACTGCGCCAACTGCTGCGCGATTGCCGCGCAATCTCGTCGGGAAACGCTGGCGGGGCGCAGTTTGCTGATCCCTTACTGTTCGAAGTGTTGGGAAGACATCGCCCGAGACGGCACGCGTCAGATCGCCGCTTGCGTCGCCTCCGCACTGATCGTCATCACCCTGCTGCTCACGTTGCCGTGGTTGTTGTCTGGAGCGACGTGGGTTGGGTTCGCTGCGTTGGTAGCAGTTGGCGGCGCCACTCCGCTGCTCGTGGCCTGGTCACTGGCGCGACCGCTGCGTGATGAGCAGTCGTGCAGCGGTCGCGCCGCGTTTTGGCTCAGGCCTGGACAACTCGTGTGCTTCAACCTCGACTGGGCAGCGGAACTCGTCGGCGATGACGCCGAGAGCGTGGACACGGGACGTGTGCAGCTACGCGAACGCACGCTCGCCGCCTGGATGTGGGCGCCTGTAGCGCTTGGCTTGCTCGCAACTCCGAGTCTCTACACGCTGAACTTTCCGAAGCTCGTCGTGCTCAATTTCGGAGACACACCCGTGCAGTTGTTGGTGGACGACGAGGCCGTGGGACACGTGGAGCCCACGAGTCTGGAAAGCCGCAGCGCGGGCACGCGCGTGCGAGTGTCCGCGGGTGAACACGTCGTCGTCGCGTTGACGCCCGAGCAAGTCGAGGTAGAGCGACGCACACTGCGCTTGGATGCAGGCGGGCTCCACTTGCTGGCGCTGGGCTCGAGCGGCTACTGCTTCTGGATCGAACGCGACCACTACGGCAAGCAGACTTCGCAGCCCAAGAGCCATCAACTGCTGGACCCTCGACGGCCATTCTGGCGCTTGCCCGAGCGCGTGGACTCATGGTTCGGACCCAACGCCAGCCCTTCGACGGACGACCGCTCGAGTGGCGGCACCATGGTGGCACTGCGTCATGCGCCGTGCGACGACGTGCCAGCGGCTGTTCGGCCCAGAGCGACCCAGTGATGCGCGGCCGAAACCGCCTGGAACGACGCACAGTGCCCGTCCCCTTGGTTGACGTTTGCACTTCGGGCGGGTTGGCTATAGTTAGTTTTTCCCGTGACAAGTGACTCCAACTCAGACACCACGCCGGATCCGGCGCGAGCCTCCACCGACGACGCGGAAGCGGGAGAAGCGACCGCGCCGTCCGAGAACCAAAGCCCAAGCGCAGAGGGCGAACCCGCGGAACCCCTCGATCCATTGACGGAAGCCGAACGTCGGGCCGCGTCGTTGAAAGATCAGCTGCTGCGCACAGCCGCGGACTTCGAGAACTACCGCCGCCGCCATCGTAAGGAGCTGGACGAAGCGCGGTTGGGCGGTGCTGAACACCTCCTGAAAGAACTGTTGCCCGTGTTCGACAACCTGGAACGCGCCACGGAACACGCTGGGAAGGCCACTGACGTCACGGCGTTCGCCAGCGGCATTCAGATGGTGATTCGCCAGTTCCACGACACATTGCGCAAACAGTCGATCGAACGTGTGCCCACGGTGGGGCAACCCTTCGACCCGAACGTCCACGAGGCGATCCAGAAGATGGCCACCACGGAAGTGGCGCCGGGACACATCGCCGCAGAGATCCAGGGGGGTTATCGCAGCGGTACGAGGTTGATTCGCCCGGCGTTGGTAGTGGTTGCAGAAGGCAGCGCTAGCGCATCACCCACACCCCCCGACCCCACCAACGACGAAACTACAGGCTCGAATCAGTCAGTTGCACACGGCGGCGATGCCAAGGATTCGGCTTCACCAGGTGCATCGGAGAGTGAAACTCGGCTAGACTCTGAGGCCGAACCCGACAAGACGTAAGCATGGGGAAAGTCATCGGAATCGACCTGGGAACCACCAACTCTTGCGTGGCGGTCGTCGAACGCACGGATGGGGGCGGTCAGGTCGAAGCGGTGGTGATCCCGAACCCCGAGGGCGCACGCACCACCCCCAGCGTCGTTGCGTTCACCCAAGGCGGTGAGCGCCTGGTCGGACAGATTGCCAAGCGGCAATCCAACACCAACCCACAGCGCACGGTCCATGCCGTCAAACGTTTGATGGGGCGTAAGTGGTCGGAGCCCGAAGTGCAGGCTCAGGTCAGCAACGTGACGTACGACATCGTCGAACACGAAAATGGCGACGCGTGGGTCAAAATCGACGATCGCACGATCTCGCCGCCAGAGATCTCCAGCATGGTGCTCGAGGCGATCAAAGAGACGGCCGAAAAGTACCTGGGTGAAGAAGTCACGGAAGCGATCATCACGGTCCCCGCGTACTTCGACGATGCACAACGCCAAGCCGCAAAAGACGCAGGCAAGATCGCCGGGCTCGAAGTCAAACGCATCCTCAACGAGCCGACGGCCGCTGCCGTAGCTTATGGCCTCGACAAGTCCGACGCCAAACGCATCGCAGTCTACGACTTGGGCGGCGGCACCTTCGATATCTGCGTGCTCGAGATTAGCGATGGCGTATTTGCCGTCAAGGGCTCGGGTGGTGACACGCACCTGGGCGGCGAGGACTTCGACGTGCGTTTGATCGACGCGCTGACGGACGCTTACCAAAAGGAACACAAGGTCAATCTGCGCGACGACCGCATGGCACTGCAGCGGCTGCGCGAAGCCGCCGAAAAAGCCAAACACGAGCTGTCGTCCGCCCTGGAGACGGAGATCAACATCCCGTTCATCATGACCAGCGACGACGGGCCACTGCACTTCGAACGCACGATCAAGCGCAGCGAGCTCGAAATCCTGACGATGGAGCTCATCGACCGAACCATCGACGGCTGCAAGCAGTTGCTCGACGACATTCAGCTCTCCCCCGCCGACATCGACGACGTGGTGTTGGTCGGTGGCATGACGCGCATGCCCGCCGTGCAGCGTGCGGTGAAGACGTTCTTCGGTCGTGAACCGAACAAGAGCGTCAACCCCGACGAAGTGGTCGCCGTGGGCGCCGCCATTCAAGCCGCGGCCATGTCCGGCAAGATCGACGAAGTGTTGCTGCTCGACGTCGCGCCCTTGTCGATCGGTGTGGAGACTGGCGGCGGCGTGTTCACACCGCTGATTGAGCGCAACACCACGATCCCCACCGAGCGCAGCGAGATCTTCACGACCAGCGTCGATGACCAGAGCTTCGTGCCCATTCACGTGCTGCAGGGCGAACGCAAGATGGCCATCGACAACCGCAGCCTCGCTCACTTCGAGCTGATGGGGATCCCACCCGCGCCCCGCGGCATTCCCAAGATCCAAGTGACGTTTTCGGTCGACGCCGAGGGCATCCTCTCCGTCGAGGCAAAAGATCTGGGTACGGGCAAAGCGCAATCCGTCACCGTCAAAGCCAGCAGCGGTCTCACGGAAAACGAAGTCGAGCAACTGATCGAAGCCGCCGACAAGTTTCGCGAGACCGACGAACTGCGCCAAGAGCTCGCCGAACTGACGAACAAGTCGGAAACCCTGCTCTACACCTCCGAGGCGGCACTCTCGAGTTACGGCGAAATGCTCGGCGAAGAAGCCGCCGCCGTCATCCTCAAAGACCTACAAGCCCTACGGCAAGCCATCGACGGCGGCTCCGACATCGACACCATCCGCCAAGCCTACCGCCGCCTAGAAGAAGCGACGTACAAGGTCGCCCAGGCGATTTACGGGCAAGACGGGTAGACTCGCGGGGCGGTTGGCGTCTCCTTGATTGGTTGGGCGACCACGGTCTTGCACGCAGTCCGCTGCCCGTGCTGAGCGGGCCAGCTTCGTCCAAGTCACTCTACTCTTGGCGGATGATCCCGCTTCCTCACGCCAGTGACGGAGGCGGCGACCCAGCCTGAGGGAACCGTGTTCACCGACGAGTCGTGCCACCACCTATCAGTACTCGACTGCGCTGAATGCGCGGCGAACCTGGTCCGGCGGGATAGCGTTCGGACGTCTCAAGCGCATCAGGGTCGTGAATTCCCGAGGCGGTAATGTCTAGTTGGGACAGGTTTGTGAACACGCTAGGTGCGATACGTCGGGAAAAGACCTGAAAAGCACATGGCGCAGCTATTGCACGGCTACCAAGTCTGATCGCGTTTCAAGCGAGGGGGCTCGCTGAGGCGGCCGCTGCAGCGGAAGACGCGTTTCGATTGTCAACCCCCATTCCTTCCCTGGCTGTCGCCGGAGAGTTACCCAATGAAAAAAATCGCACTTTCACTCAGCGCCATGTTTCTGACCTTCGCAGTCCACGCTAGCGCTGAGGATCCCCCTCCTCCCAACATGTCCGAGGTACCGATTAGTTCCGGAGAGACTATTCGGAGTGATATCAACAGTCCACCCTCAGACCTGCCCGCACCACAGACCACGTCGTGGATCAATAAGCCACTGCTAATAACCAGCACGACGATTCTCGCCATGTCCTACGTTCCCGCGCTTGTCATTTCGCAAACAAGTAGCCGCCCAGTCGATCAAGACAATCTCAGATATCCAGTAGTCGGACCCTGGATGGATTTGATGGACAGAAACTGCGACGAACGCGCGTGCGGCGCTGAGCGAACGAACAAGACGTTGCTCATCGTCGACGGCGTAGCGCAAGGAGTAGGTGCTCTTGGCGCCGTTCTCAGTCTACTGCTACCGGGAAAGACTACCCAACACTGGTATCTCATCGGTCAAACGCATGTAGGCCCCATGTATGTCAGCGACTCCGTCTTTGGGCTGGGCGCTGTCGGAAAGTTCTAATTCACTCATGAAACACCTATTAGCTCTAGTCTCACTCAGCCTTGTGGCGTGCACCCCGGCGTACTCCGCACCGGTTCAGAGAATGGCCGATGCGCAAGCAGCGTACCGTAGCGCGCAAGAATCAGGCGCAGAACAGGACCCAAAGGCGATGCTTCACCTGAACCTTTCTGAGGCGCAGTTTGCCGAAGGCAAGACGTTGCTTGATCAGGAAAAATACCGGCGCGCCGACTTTCTGTTCATCCGCTCGAAAGCGGACGCCGAACTAGCCCTCGCGATGGCACAGGAACACAAAACAAAGCTCGACGCCGAGGAAGCGGCGTCTCGCGCTCGAGAGAAGTCCAAACAAAGTGGCCCAACGCCGGTTACCGGAGACATACAGCAATGAGTTCATCGAAAACCACAGGAACGTTAGGCGTTGCGGGGTTACTCGCGTCGATTGCCATGGGCTGCGGCGCAGCAGTGCCCGTAGAACTTGCAAGCGCCCGCGAAGCAGTCGAACGGATAGGTTCTGGACCGACAGCAACGACGAATCCGTCGGGTCTTCATACTGCAAAGCAAACGCTCGCCGCCGCCGAGCACTCCTACGATGTCGACGGCGACACTCAAGACACTAGGGATCTGGCCTATATCGCGGAGCGTCGTGCCGAGGTTGCTGAGGTCAACGGGCGCGAGCTCGCGTGGAAGTTGGATGCGGAGCGAATCGAAAAGCAGATGCAAGAAGCTGAAGCTGAAAGATTGGACATGACAGCCCAGCGCTTGACTGCCGCGCAAGGCAAGATCCAACAACAAGGTCAGCAGTTACAGGACGAGCGCGAACGCCGGGCCGAAGCGGAGAAGCGAGCAGCAGAGACAGCTGCCTTGCTGGCGAAGTTCGCGACAGTAAAACAAGAAACCCGCGGAATGGTGATCACTCTCTCTGGCAACGTCATGTTCGCTACCAACAAGTCGGAGTTGTTTCCCGGCGCCCTAGTCAAACTGAACGATGTGGCCGATGCGCTAACCCAACAGGATCCGGAGTCCCAGATCACGGTTGAAGGCCACGCGGACTCTCAAGGCGATGACGGCCACAACCTGGAATTGTCACAACGACGCGCCGAGTCCGTGCGAGAGTATCTCGTGGCTCAAGGCATTGCCGCCGACCGAATAAGTGCGAAGGGCTTCGGGGAAACACGACCTATCGCGGATAATGGCTCAACTGAGGGACGGGCCAACAACCGGCGCGTTGAGATCGTGGTGGAGCAGGGCCCAGCGACCATGCGGCAGACGTCGGCACCTTCTGAACAAAGGCGGTAGTGCTGCACTCTACCGCTAAGACGACGGTTCGAAACTCACTCTCGGTCCGACGATGTCCGAGCCCGCTGGGTGGTCCGGGGGTGAGGGACACGCGGTGACTCCAGCGGCGATGCGCATGCCCGATGCGTCGAAACTGTAGATCTCGCTGACTCGCAACCATCCGCAACCAATGACCGGAAAAGGGCTCTTCCGGAAAGTCTATGGGCGTGAGTTCGTGATTCGTTCCGCGTGAGGGCCGTGCGAGGGGAAGGGTTGCGTGCGGAACGATGCTCGACGCACCAGGGTAGCTGAAGCTCCCGACGCTGCGTCCGAGCCGAGTGGGGCGCCGCCCTCGCCGTATCCGATAGTAGGCGCATCGTGCGACGATGGTGGTTCTCTACGCCAAACACCGCCGCACGATGCAGCTCCAGTTTATTTTACGTCGCGTTCATCCGATACCCGGTTTCGCCTACGGCTCGATCGAGCTTCGAGAGCGTCAGAGTGGCTCCGCGTTCTTTGTTCAGCTTCGGGCGCGACGCGGTTCTCGACCAACGTGCAGTGGCTGCGGTCAGCAAGCGCGAGGCTATGACACTCTGAAGAAGCGCCAGATTGACTCCGTGCCGCTGCGGGCGATCCCCGTCGTGTTCGTGTACGCCATGCGGCGCGTCGACTGTGCTCGATGCGGGGTCACCGTCGAGATGGTCCCGTGGGCCACAGGCAAGTCGCCGCTCACGCACGCGTACTGTTGGTTCCTCGCGAGTTGGGCCAAGACGTTGTCGTGGCGGGAGA
>CBFGUG010000066.1:0-43669 GCA_965651905.1 uncultured bacterium
CACCGACGACGAACCGACGGACGACGACACCGACGACGAACCGACGGACGACGACACCGACGACGAACCGACGGACGACGACGACGAGCCGACGGACGACGACACCGACGACACCGACGACCTGTTGCCGGATGACGACACCGACGATGACACTGACGACGACAGCGACGATGACGACGCTGATGACGACATGATCATCGACGCTGGTGCGGACGCTGGTGACGCTGGCACGGGTGGCGGCGGTGGCGACGACGGCTGCGGCTGTCGCGTCGTCGGAACCCAGTCCTCGACTGGCAACACCTCGGGCTTGCTCGCAGGGTTGGCACTGGCTGCGGCTGCGATCACGCGCCGCCGTCGCAAGGCCGCCTGAGCCTCGCCCGTTAGCTAGGCGGCCTCGAAGTCGCCAATGACGAAGAACCCCGCAGCCTTGGCTGCGGGGTTTTTTGCGTGTGCGGTTCGGCGGTGTGGCGGTCCTCGGCGCCACGTTTCCGCGTTGGCTCAGGCTGATGGCTATCAGTTGCAGACGTCGATGGAGCCGTCACTGTCGATGTCCAGCCACGTGCTGCCATCCGCACAGGGGCTCTCGCGTACGTTCGTGCCCGACACCGCGATGTTCTGAAACGTGATATCCCTGGAGTTCTCGAACTCGTCGGTTCGGGCGGAAATTCGCAATTCCCCCGAGTTGACCACGCGGCTCTGTTCGTCGGGGTTTCCGATTGTGACGTTGTAACAGTTCTCGAGCAGCACGCTGTTGTTGCCCGTGTTCTCGATGTCGATGTGGTCGATTACCGCGCCACCGCTTTCGGAGACGCAAAAGATCCCGCGGCCGCCACCTCGAGCCACTACGCGTCGCACGTGAATGTTTGCCGGGTAGTCACCCCCGACGCGCCCGTTGCGGTTAGCCATGCGGAACACCGCGTAGCCCTGCCCTGCGGCGACGTTGTCTCCGTCGACGAGCCCAACTTCCGCGTCCGTCGAATCATTCAGGAGCAGGCCGGAGTAGCCGACATCGCGAGCGATCACCGTGCCGATCTGGATGCCATCGATGCCGTAGGTTTCCACTGCGTGGTTGCTCGTCCCCTCGACGTACGCGTAGTCGATGCGAAGGTTGGAGCCTCGCCCCGAATAGTTGGGGCCAGAGTCGATTCGTACGCCGAGACCCCCCGTCACTCGCAGCTCCACGTGCCCAAATGTCAGATCGTGTGACTCACGAAAGAAGATCCCGTACGCGGGATTGCCCGTGATCGAGATGTTCGGAACCTCGACGTTCGTGACGCCGCGTCCGTAGACGGGAGCGTTGTCACCCGAAGGGCTTCCCACCACGTCGATGGTTCCGCACACGTTGAGCAGGGTGTGGCTCTTCATGTTCACCCGAGACCCAGCGTCGATAGTGCCTGAGCCCAGCACCAGGACGCTTTCCTTGTCAGTGCGACCCGCGCTGAGGCTGTCTATGGCGGCTTGGATCGCCGATCGCATGTCGCTTCCAGAGTAAACGCTGTTCGCGCCGTTGTTGGCGGTCCACGTGCCTCCAGACTCGGAAACGACGGCGTCGTAACCCGTGCTGTCACCATCGCAAGGGTAGGCGTTGCTGGATGCGCTTTCTCCCTCGAGATTCGGGTCTTGCCCCACGGGGTCGTCCGCAGTGCCATCGTCCGTCGAGCTTTCGTCATCGGTCGTGCTGATTGAATCGTCACACGTTCCGTTCAGGCAACTACTCCCGGGTGGGCAGGCTGTTCCACAGCTTCCGCAGTGGCGTGGGTCGCTCAGCGGATCGATGCAAGCAGCCGAGCATTGGATTCGCGGCGCGGCGCACGTTGGGTCCGTAGCGTCGTCCTCATCGTCCGTGTCACCCGCACCTTGGTCATCTGTTACGGACACTCCGTCGTCCGTGGAGTCATCGGCGCCAGCGCTCGTATCTGTGGTGTCCTCTGCGGGCGTGTCACTGTCGGGGCTGCCAGAACTCGAGTCGGGCGCTACTCCGCTCCCGGGTGTCGTGTCCCCGCCACCTGAACCCACCGCGGGCGTGGTCGGGGTCGTGTTGGTCGGGGCGGAGTCGACACTACCCGCGGTCGTGCCCGACATGCCCGAGTTTCCACTACTGGTTGACGTGCCGTTGGTTGATGCGCCGCCCTGGTCGTCACTCGTTGGTGCCGAGCTACCGACCGCGCTGGAATCCAGAGAGCCACCTTCTTGATCGGGCTGTGAGTCCGCACAGCTCAGCGCAGGTTGCCCCAGGCACGCACTGAACAACACCAACCACGCCCGGCGACGTCCGACTCCGCCGCGAGCTGAGATGAACGAGGGCGAGGCTAGAGGCCAACTCGGGTTGACGATTGGGTTGGTGCGGTTGAACGAACGCATACTTTCTCCGTGTCGCGGTGTCGCCCGTGAGCGTTGGGCATCGGCACTGGAGCAATGCGAAGTCTGGCATGACCGATCACACGGGTCACCATACGTTCGCTGCCATCACATGATTGCAGCGGCCTTGGTTTGGCGCACGCTCCGCTGCGGAACGGCGTTTCTGTTCGATCGCGCCTGCGTTCGTGGGCTGAACGTCGAGGATTCGTACGTAGCGTCGAGTATTGGTCGCGATGGCGCGGGGCCGCGTTCCGCCTTGGGCGATCACTCGTGGGGTAGGGTTTCCATGATGTTGGGGGCAACTACTGGAACGATGTCGTTGCCTTCCTGCTGCAGGATGCCTTGAATCTGGAACGTCGAGAAAACGCCATCACCGTCCAGATCTCCATACGCGATCGAGTGGAAGGTCGCTCCTACGCCCGTGACGCCGTTATGGGCATTGTAGTCGTAGGCGTAATACTGCGGGTCGCTCAAGCTGAAGTTCAGGCACTTCCAGCCCACGGTGTCACTGCCTCCCCAATCTGCGGGGGTCGACTGATACTTGACGCCCGACACTTCGTTCATGTCGGCAGGAGCCACACTCGGCGTGTCCGCGCAAAGCGCTACCGAGGACTCGGTCTTGCCCGTGAGCGCGAGCACGTCGCCTCTGAGTTTCGGTCGGGCGTAGGCGGTGGTGGCGTCCTTGGCGATTCGCCCGATGACCGTGCGCGCTTCTGCGGTCTTGGCGCTCGTCACATACGTACGCACCCCGTAGATGGCGAGTGCGGCTAGCACTCCGATGATCGCCACGACGATCATCAATTCGACCAGTGTAAATCCCCTACGCCTAACGCTCGAAGTCTGCATGAGCTGAGCCAGTGCAAGCTCCAGACCAACTGCTCAGTTCGCGTGAAACAGCGCGAGGGGCGCTTGTGACTTCGTCGCGGGTCGTGTCTGTCACGGATCCAAGTGGCGCCAAGCGTCACTCCGTCGGCTCGAGTGACAATTTGCGGCCACGCGCATGCGGCCACGCCGTCGAGCGCGGTTTCCGGGACGCGCGGGTGTGATTTATGTCTGTTCTGCACATGTGAAGGCGATTCGGACTCAGGATATGTGCAGTACGGGGCTGGCCCTCCAGTTCGGAGTCGGGCAAGTTGAACGCTGACGGGGTCGTCCTGGGCTCCAGCCAAGCGAACAGACCCGTTCCAACCAACCGGAGAACCCCACAATGACCATGAAGATCAAACAACTAGCGCTCGCGGCTGCCGCGGCGAGTTTTCTATTACCCATCACGGCGACCACCGCGTTCGCCCAAGAAGCGTGTGGCGAATCGACCTGCGACAAGGGCTACACCTGCGAGGAGGGGCTCGCCCCCTGTCCTCTGGTGTTGTGCGTCGAAGGCGAGGAATGCCCCCAGTGTGAGTCGGAGACCATCGAATACTGCGTACCCATGGAGTGCGAAAGTGACGATGAGTGCGCCGACTACATGACGTGCGCCACGTTCGAAACTCAGGAGTGTCCAGAGACCTACCCCGAGTGCACGGAAGACGACAGTGAGGAAGAGTGTTCCGCGATGTGGGCGGATTGGGAGGCGCAGTGTGTGGACGCCGAAATTCACCAATGCACGCCGCGTTTTCACCAGGAGTGTGAAGAGGCCGCCGACTGCGGTGAGGGCTTCGAGTGTATGCCGAACCAGGTCGTAGTCGACTGTCGGGGCAACGCCGAGAACGACGAGCCCGTGGAGTGTGAGTACGAGGACGGGGACACTGGCTACTGCAGCGCCATCGAGCAGGCTTGCGAAGAAGACTCGGACTGCCTGGAGAATTGGACCTGCGGAGAGAACTACAACCAGTTCTGCGAGGCAGACGAAGACGGAAATTTCGAGTGTTCTGAAGCCGATCCTCCGAAGGTGTGTTACCCGCCAGAGCCGGGTGGCGGCGGTGGGTTCATCGCGCTCGCGGCGGATGGAGCTACTACTTCAGGCGCTGCATCGTCGGGTGTTGCAGACCTGCCCGAGGGCGCTCCTGTAGCTCAGGCGTCGAGTGTGGGCGGAGCGGAGAGCGAGGATGAGCTCGAGTTGCCGTCAGCTGACGAGAGCGACGAGTCTCCAGTAGTGGGCGACACGAACGAAGAGTCAGCTCCCGACGGCGACACGGGGGACGAAATGCTCGAGGAGAGCGGTGGCTCCAGCAGCTCGAACAGCGGCTGCTCCGTCGCTAACGCGGCAAGTCACAGTGGAGGCGGCCTTCCCGCTTTGTTGGTGGGCTTGGGCTTGGTGCTCGGTGGCTTGCGCCGTCGACGCGGCTAATCGCTTTCCCAGCGTTTCAGTGACGAGATGGCGGCGCGTGGTCCCAAGCGGGTCACGCGCCGTCGTCACGTTGGGCTTCGCGCGTGCTTCGACGATCGACACGGGTGGAGGTGCCGCTACAATGTGCGCACATGTTGCGCCGAACGGTCCCGTGCCGCGTTCTCTCTGCCTGCACGGTGGCGCTGACGGGCTGTGTTCTGCTGCTCGCGTGCGACGAAGGTTCACCTGTTCCAGTTCGCGCGCTCGTGGAGGCTGGAGCGCAACCGAGACCGATCGAGCTCGTCACCGTGTCTGACGCTTCGACCAGCGTTGGCGATTGCAGCTTCGAGATCAGTTACGGTCTCAGCCCAGCCATCGGCACGGTGGGCATCGTCAGTTGGGGCATAAATTGGCCAGAGCTCGACTCCGCCGTGATTGAGTTTACGCTTGCCGAGGGCGGGCGAACTCACGAAGCCCCAGTGGATCTGAGCTCTCCGCAGTACCGCACACTTCTCCTCGGCATGAAAGGGGATCGCACGTACGACTTTCGAGTGTTGGCGCGGGTCGACGACGAGGTGTGTGTCAGTCGCGGCTATTCAATCGACACGCTGCCCGTGCCGAACTCGATTCCCATCGTGGAGCGTGAAGTCCTTCAGCCGGACTCGGTCACACCAGGGTTCGTGGTGACCACATCGGGTTTGGGGAATCTCATGGCACCTACGATGGATCCTGGGGGGAGCCGGGTGCTGGTGTTCGATGAGGAGGGTGATGTGGTCTGGTATTGGTTGGATGTTCCAGTGGCTCCCAGTCGTGCACGCATGAGCTACGACGCGAGCGAGATGTGGACGCTCGGTTTGAACGTGTTCGGTGGAATGGGGGAGGTCGCTCACGTATCCATGGATGGGCTGAAGTTGACACGGGACGTGTCGGGGCTCGAAGACGCACACCACGACTTCACTACGCTTCCCGATGGGTCGCTTTCGTTCATCACGCACCGCAACGGGTGTAGCGCGCTGATGGAGCGCAAGGCGGCTGGACGTTTCGAGTTGGTCGTCGCCGACTTTGGTACGCTGTACGACACGAGTGCCGACGTGCGCGGTAACGCAGGTTGCCACGCGAATTCGGTCCTGTACCACCCGAGGGACGACAGCTACACGATCTCTGATCGCAACTCGGACTCGTTCCTCAAAGTTTCTCGCGACGGCGAGCTCGTCTGGCAGTTTGGAGGTAGTGGCGCGCTCGCTCGGCACATCGAGGGCGACTGGCAGCTCAATCATGGCCATCAGTTGCTCGAAAACGGCAATCTGCTCTTCTTCTCGAACGGCACCATACGTTCGATCGTGTACGAGTTTCGACTCGACGAGGTCAGTGGAACGGCTACCGAGGTCTGGAAATACGATGGAGGCGTGGGTAGCCCTACGTTGGGAGACGTGCAGCGTCTAGAGAGCGGCAACACGCTGGTGACCTACTCCAACGCGGGCACCATTCACGAGGTAGATGCGGACGGCGCCCTAGTCCAGAGCTTCACGAGCGATGCGTTCGGCTACAGCCTGCACCGCCCGAGCCTGTACGGCGCCCCGCCCAAGTGACGGCTTGAGGGATCGAGGGCCCGGCGCTGCAGGCTCCTGCGGCGCTCGCTATTTGCAGTAGTTCGCTTTGCCGATGGGCGTCTTGCATCGCTGCCCTGTGGGGCAGTCGCTGTTCTTCTTACAGACGCAGGTATTTTTCTCGCACTTGTCCGAGCGGCATTGGCTGTTCTTGTTGCAGCTGGCGCCCAGGGGTTTGGAAGTGTCTTCGCAGTAGTTCTTCTTGCCGACTGGCGTGTAACACTTTTGGCCAGCACCACAGTCACTATCGCCTCGGCACACGCACACGTCTTGTTCGCACTTGTTCGAGCGACACTGACTGTTCTTGTTGCAGCTAGCGCCCAAGGGCTTGTCCGTACGCTCGCAGTAGTTCTTCTTGGATACAGGAGTGAAGCACTTCTCTCCGCTGCTGCAGTCACTGTCACGCTTGCAGACACAAATACTCTGCTCACATTTGTCCGAGCGGCATTGGCTGTTCTTGTTGCAGCTGGCGCCTAGAGGCTTGTCCGTACGCTCGCAGTAGTTCTCTTTGCCTACGGGCTTGAAGCATTTTTCGCCGCTGGCGCAGTGGCTGTCTTGGGTGCAGATGCAGTTGCCCTTGTTGCTGCACTTGGCTGATGCACACTGATCGTTTCTATCGCAGCTGGCCCCGATGGCGCGTTGGGACACACCGCTCAGCGCTGGATCCGTCGTGGCGCCCGAGCTGGTTTGCGCGTCGCAGAACGCTTCAGCTTGGTTGCCCATTCGGTACACGAAGTCTTGTGCTCTGATCGTGGGCGTTGGGTCGTTGTGACCCTTCATCTTGGGGTAACCGTTCGCATGCCCCATCTCGTGAACCATCAATCCGACCAAGTCACACTTGCTCGCGTTGGCATCGACCGAGTTGTAGTAACAGATTCGGATTTTGTTACCGATACCGCCGTGGGCGTAGCCCCCGACACCCGGTTTCTTGAGACAGCGGCTCTTGCCGTCGTCCTTGCAGACGACCTTCACCTTCGGCCACTTCTTCTTGAACTCATCCCTTTGCTTCTGCGACAGGTGAGTGAACTGCGCGATGATGGCGTCCAGGTTTTGATCGATGAAGCCAGCAGCTGCCGCGATATCCGCCTGAGCCACGCCATCACACTTTTTGATGTCTGCAGCGCCTGCAGGATTTCCAGACGAGCCTACTGCTAGAAAGAGTAAACCCGCCAGGCCAGCGATGACGCCCAACCTACCCAAGAGGGCGCCGCAACGTCCTCCTCGTCGCTCATGCTTCATTTTCGAACCCATCCTCTCGTTGCCGTGGACCCTACACGCCGCTGGCGCTTGGAGCAACGCACTCGGGGCCGAACTCGCCGCGACGTCCGCTCACACTCGACGTTCGGACTTCGTGAACGTCATCGCGGACGAGCGCGTGCGAGAGGTTATCTAGCTTTCGCCGTCTCTGTTGTGGGCGTTCGAAGTGAGTCGTCCTCCGACGCATTCGCCTCCCCGAGACTTTCGTCAGGCGGAATGACCGGATCTTGCTTCAGGTTCCAGGGCCTGTCATCCGCGGGCTCGCGGTTGTGGCGCAGCCAGTCAATCATCCGCTTCGCCCAGCGTTTGCGTTCGGGATATGTCGGGTGAACGCCGTCTCGAAGTGTTTCCAGGTTGGGCGCGAGTAGATCTGTGTCGACGAAGCGGCAAGGTGCGGCGTTGGCTTCGATCACCTCGAGCAGTCCCGTGTGTTTCAGTTTTTTCCAGCGAGGGGTGCCCACCCAGACGCAAGGCCGATCTCCGATGGTACTCACCAAGCGCTTGATCGACTTGATTCGTTGCGTCGGATCTGGAATTTGCGTTTCGTTACCGCCGAGGCTCACGATCACCAGATCCGGCTTGTAGCGCGAGAGCAACTCCTTGAGGCCCATTTTGTCGTAGGCCCACTGGGGGATGAACGTCGACTGTTCGGCTTTGAGGTAACCTTTGACGCCGCGTGCCTCCAACTCCTTGTCCAGCTCGATCCCCAGGGCCCCCGCGGACGACGAGCCGACGTGAAGCACGACCGTGCCTTCGGGCAGGGGCGGAGGCAACACGGGTTCGGGCTTCGTCTCGATTGGTTCCGGGGAGTCCTCGCCCTCTGGTTCGAGCTGTGTGCTGGAGTGGGCCTCGGTGACTCCGTCACGCGACACGTCGTCATGATCTTCCGTCACTGGACTCGGCTGCGCGTCAGGCGTCCGGGGAGGAGCTGCGTGCGGCCCACATGACAACGAGACGCAAGATGCAGCGACACCCAGCCACGAGAGGGTACGAATGTGCGATTTCGACGAGAACGAGAAGCTGCAACGCAACATCGTCGGGGCGATACCACGACCAGCCGCGCGGAGCGAGCGGCTCGAATCACGTAAACTTTGGCTGTGCTGCAAACTCGGCAGCTTGCCTTCGAAGAGTTGCGTTTGCGCGCGATCCGCAGCGCTGGCCCCGCGCGCGGCTCCGCCCAGTCGCAGGACTGAGCGTGCGTTCGTGGTTTCTTTCGTCCGGTCCCGTGATTCGGGGCGGGGCTGGAAAGCCCGCTGGAAATGAGGGAGTGTAGAGGCCGCGCAGGGCTTCTCACAAAGGGTCTTGCAGCCGGCTCGCCAAGCGGCGCGCAGATGTCGCCGACGGCCGCCCGCGCACAAACTGATTTACCCGGTCCATTGCAATCGAATGAAGTTGAACCTCGACAACACCTACGCACGCGAACTCGACGGGCTTTACGTCCCATGGAAACCTGAGCGGTACCCCGCGCCTAGGCTGGTGGCGTTCAACGAAGGGCTCGCCATCGAATTGGGCTTGGATCCAGAGACCTTGCGCGGTGAGATCCCTGCGATGCTCGGAGGTATCACCATTCCCGAAGGCGCAGAGCCCTTGGCTCAAGCTTACGCCGGGCATCAGTTCGGCTTTCTTTCTCCGCAATTGGGGGATGGTCGCGCGCTGCTGCTCGGGGAGTTACTGGACTCGAGCGGGCGTAGGCACGATTTGCACCTGAAGGGTTCGGGGCGAACACCTTTTTCTCGTGGCGGTGATGGACGTGCCACACTGGGACCCGTGCTGCGTGAGTACTTGCTGGGCGAGGCAATGCATCACTTGGGAGTGCCGACGACGCGCGCACTCGCGGCGATAACGACGGGCGAGCAGGTACGTCGCGAGACGGAGCTACCCGGCGCCGTACTCGGCCGGGTTGCGAGTAGCCACTTGCGGGTGGGCACGTTCGAGTTTGCCGCAGTTCGCGACGATCGTGAGGCGTTGAAGCGTCTCACTGACTACGCCCTTGCCCGTCACTTCGCGATGCATGTCGTAGGTGAGCAACCTGCGCTAGAGCTACTGCTGGAGGTTGCGCGAGTCCAAGCCAGGTTGATCGCGCACTGGCTCTCGATTGGGTTCGTACATGGCGTGATGAACACGGACAACGTCACCATTTCGGGTGAAACCATCGACTACGGTCCCTGCGCCTTCATGGAGGCGTACGACCCGAAAACCGTGTTCAGTTCGATCGATCGTGGAGGTCGCTACGCCTACGGCAACCAGGCCAAAATAGGGAAATGGAACATCGCTCGGCTCGGGGTAGCACTTGCGGCGATCCTGGAAACCTACGGCGATGGCTCAGCGCAACGAACGGAAGCCATGTTGGTCTCCGCCATCGACCGCTACGATGCGGAACTTTCTGACACTCATCAACGACTCATGTTGCAGAAGCTCGGGCTCCCCCAGGACTCGAACGTTGCTCTAGTGGACTCACTACTCGAGTTGATGCAGGCTTCGGGAGCCGACTTCACGATGACTTTTCGCTCCCTGGCGGATGGGCTGCGCGCCACTGTCGGTGCGGACGCTGTCCAGGAAGGGCCGCCAGTGACCGAACCCCAGGCGACACGAGCGTCAGATGTCACTATCGCGTCATCGCCGAGCGGTTCGGAGTTTGCAAAGTGGCGTAGTGATTGGCTTCACGAGCTGAGACGCCATGCTATCGATCCGCACCAGGCGGCAGACTCGATGGATCGAGTCAACCCCCGCTACATTGCCCGAAACCACCAAGTCGAGGCGGCGTTGGATGCGGCGCACCTCGGAGATTTTGGACCCTTCGAGCGGCTGCTCGAGGTGTTGCGCGATCCGTTTACTCGTCGCACAGAAGCTGAGCCATACGCCGCGCCTGCGCCCGCGAGTTTCGGTTCATACAAGACCTTTTGCGGGACCTGAGTCTCGTTCAGTCTTCCGAGCACGGATCCGCCGTCGATTCACCTTCCGAGTGACGCCACGCGCGTGCCATCTCGCAGTTGCGTTCCCACATGCGCACGTAGTCTTCAGCGGCGTTGAACATGGGCGTGAGCAGTTCCCAAGTGACGCCAGTGTTGCGCATGTCTTGGATCAGGTCGGGCAACATGCCTACGTGACGCATACCGTCCAAGTTGACGTCCCATCCCGTGTTGAACGCTTCGGACACGCCCGCCCCGGGGTTCTGCCACTTGATCAAGTCGCGAACCTGACGAAATTCGCCGCCTCCTCCCACGTAGACGTCTTCGTCCACGAAGGGGCGAGGGGCGCCGTCGTCGCGGAACTGAAATGCGCGACGGGCCACAATCCGTTCGGGCCCCGAGCCCAAGGTGTGGTCGTAGTCGTCGTAGATGACGCCGCTGTACTCGCGGCGCTGTGCGGTGACGTTGATGCTACTGGGACAGTCCACGTTCCAGAACTCCGGGAGCATGCTGCCGTTGTAACGACAGGTGTCGCTGCCTACCTCTGCGTCGCGCTGCCAGTCTCTGGGCCAGTTGGCGAGCATGCTGGCTCCAGGATTACTCGCGAGGTAGTCGGGAGTATATCCGCCGAGCTTCAATTGTTCTACGGTTACGCCGTTGCGGCAGGCAGTCGCGTGGCCATAGCGACTGGTGATGAACGGCGCGAATCCGTTCATGTCGAAGCCTGGGGCGACGCCGCGCCCAGACATCAACTCCACGGCCGTGAGGTACTTGTGTGAGTATGACTTCGAGCTGTAGTCACAGTCGTTTTGAACCTGGCCCGCGGCGTAGTTCGCGTCGGTCATGTAACCTGGGGCGCTGACCGTGATGACGCCTCCCGACTCCGCGATGTAGCGGAGTTCGTCTTCAGTCTTCGAGTTTTCACTTTCGAAGCCACCGTGTTCACTCAGGTGACGCGGAACCGGGCCAACTCGTTCGTGACCCCGAAGCTCGGTGTGAACACCGAAAATCGCGTAATCGTTGCGCCCGACGTTCGCTGCAGAGGCAAACGAGCGAGTCAGTTCATGGGTTTGCAAACGAGTGAGCTGTCCGAAGTGGTCAGTGTCCAGCACCATCCCGCGCTTCATCATTTCGAGTAGGAAAGTGCTTCCTTCTTCTCGCAGTCCTAGCGCGTTGAAGTGCGCTCGATGCGTTGCGTACTCCAGCGCGATCGGCTCGGGTGCCTCGGTTTCGAGGGGCAAGGCCATGTGTTCGAGAGAGCAGCGACGCGCGGGCACGGCGCCCCCGGGGCCTCGACCCAAGAGCCAGGCGAGGGAGTGAGCCCGGTTCACACCGAGGTACGCAGGAGGTATCGCTCCCCCAGCGACTTCCTGCATCGGGGCCAAGCTAGGCATGCCTAGCAAGAAATTGACATCCTCCTCCCCTCGGATGAAGTCGAGGCTGGGACCCACCGCTGCGGAAGGGGAGTCCGTCACCTGGAACAAGCCTTGGTTCTCTTCGTTCCAGTTGCAGTCGCTTGCGCAGTCTCGCGCCTGAAGCGTGTCGCCCACCCCCCAGCTTCCCAACGTCATTCCGCCAAACGGAAACGGAAAGCTACCCGGGATCGCGAATGGGATCGGGGGAATCACGGAGTTCCAGTTGCCGTCGCGACGCCCTCCTTCGTCCGCCGTGAGATTGTTGAACAGGTTGGCGCTCTGATAGATGTCTTGGAATAGCGCGGTGCCACCTAGTGGGTTGTTGGTACCGTGGATTGGCGTGATCTTGCGAACTCCGAGTTCATGGAGATCCGCGACCTGGTCTTCGAGCGTGTCGTCGTCGCTTCTGAGCTTGCCCAGTTCCATGACCTCGACGCCGAGCACGAGCGCTAGCTTTCCGTTGGCGATGATGCGCCGAGCGCCTTGCGGGGTGTATGCGATTTCGGCGATGTCATGTAGTGGTCCCCGTCCCGCGATCGCGTCGGGGCCCGCGACCAGACGTTCGACGGCCGCGATGTGATCGTGGATCGCCTGCCAGTCGTCGTAGTCGTCGACACCATCGAGTACGAGTTGCATCGCGCGGCTGTTGTGGACATCGATCACCATGAGCCGCAATCCGCCTTCGAACGCCCGTCGGATCATGTCTTTCTGGTAGTGATTGTGGAACTGGCCGAGTCCTTGTCCCGAGTGGGTTCCGTCGGGTAAGTCGAAGTCGCGTTCCTCGATCATGCCGTGAACGCGGACACCGCTGCCCGTGAAGATTTCGGCGACGAGCTGTATGAAGGGACCGGGTTTGATCGCTCCGCTAGTCGGCATCCGTGCACCATGATAGTAGTGTCCAGAAATTACTGGAGTCGTCGTGAGCGCGACGCTGGCCCCAGTGACGATGCCTGCGCAAGCTGCCATCTCCACGCCCGCTAACAAGGGCCCGACGATCGGGACGGCTGCCAGGGTCGCACTCGCTGCGGCGCAGACACCGAGGCTCGTGCTGACGACGAGCGCCACCATCTCCAGCCTCATGTTGCAGTGAGTGATGCGTCGGGGTCTCGAGATTGGGTCGCGTCCACCGTACCCATCCTCGTCGTCGGTGATCTCGGGCAGTTCGTGGAGACAGTTGTACACGTCATGTAATTCGTCGTCGACGTCGCCCCAGATCATGTGTCCGCCGAAGCTGAGGTTGGCAGTGGCGTGGCTGTGAGACTCGGTCGTGCCCCAGAGGGGTTGGGGCTTCTCCACGTGACCCACCGCCGTCTTCGGCGTGCCTTCTTCCTGGAAGGCCGTCAGGAACGTCGTCCCCGTCGGCGGTTGGTCTTCGCAGCGAAATTCGTCGACGTTGATGTGAGCCATCAGTGGCTGGTCGCCGATGAACGCTGGCTCTCGAGCATCGTCGATGATGCGCAGGCGGGCTGTTCGATCACGGTAGCGGTCGACGTCCCAGACCACTTGACGACCCATGTAGTCGTTGTCTTCGAGAGGGGATGATGCGCGGACGACCACCCACTCGTACTCGTCGTAGGTTCGAGTCGGCACGTCTTCCCAGCCGTCGGGGAACTCCGCATCGCCAATGCCGTCCCGTGAACGCTCGAGTTCTTCTGCATCTCCGTCGACCAAGATGTGCAGCTCGACGCGCTGACTGGCGTGAGCCGCACCGCCCAACCAGAACGTGATGTAGTTGGAACCGACGATGAACCGCGGTGACGTGATCGTTCCTGTATCGGTTTCGAAGTGTTCGTAGTAGTCGCCGCCCGAGTCACGGGGGCGCTGCTCGTGAGTGGGTCTGTCGTCCAATGTTCCGACCCACCAGTTGCCCTGCTGATTGACGTCTCGAGAAAACTCCCAATAGTCGCCACCGATCGCGATATCGATCGCTGGCGTGCCTGGTTCGGGTACGAAACCAGGCGGACGCAGTCGCTCGACGGAAACATCGTTGCCGAACACGGGCGCTAGCGAGCGGTTGCCCTGCCAGTTGACGGTCCAGGGTGAAAACTCACCACGCTCGAAACTCCAACCCATGTCAGCTGAGCAGGGGCCGTCTACGTCGGGTTCGTCCTTTGGTTCGTGTCCGAACGGATCTTGCGGTTCGGGGGAACCTGGACGAAAGGCGGGGGGCGGTACCTCGTAGCTAGTATCCGGGCACCAGAAGTCGATGGTGGACTCGTCACACGTCGGGTGCGGCTGCGGTGGAAACGCTACTTGCTGCGGCGCTTCCTCGACGACTTCGGTCACCTCTTCGAACTCGTTGCACATGGCCGACGGGGCGAGTTCGAACTGCTCTCCTGGGGGCACGTCGATGAGCCCACCGACTTCGGCTGGTCGCTCCAGAGTACCACCGTCGAGGTGAGTGGTCGTCGTCTCTTCGACGCTGTCTTCGTCCCAGTAGACACAACCTTCTGCGCCGTAGCGCAAGCCATCGAAGCCAGCGACATGCTCTCCAACGGGCCAGGCGCAACTCGTGCTTTCGGGGTTGAGAACTTCAATCTCTCGTGCCCGAACGTTGTTGCGTTCATTGCTCTCGGCCACGTCGTCGAACTCGTCGAGCACGACGAGTAGTTGCCAGGTGCCGGGCTCGACGTCGGTCGGGATGGTGTTATCCCCGACGTCCACACTCGTGACCCCAGGTCCAGGCACGGCCCCGATGCGGTCGCGTCCGTGGAGCAGCCGTGTGTCTTCGTCATCCAGCGACTTGTCCTTCGACAAGTACCAACCAACGCTGAACGGCTTGGTCGTTGCCTTTCCCGAGTTTTGAACGAGCAACCGAGTCTGCGAGCCAATCGCCTGTCCGGCGCAAGCCGCGTCGGGAGTTTCGAGGTCAGAGACTTGCAGATCGAGGCTGCATCCAACGAGCAGCAGCGTCGAGCAAGCAGCAATCCATGCGCGTTGATTCACGAGTCATTCTCCCTACTGATGTTCACTGGCTGGACATCGCGTCAGATGATGCCTCAACGTTTCGCACGTGTCATTGTCGATTCATTCGTCGATGGGGGCGAGGGTCGGCGTGCTACTGACGCGAAGCGTTAGCCTGGCTCGTGCCCCTGCTCCCACGTTTTCCAACACGAAGGTTCCTCCACTGGCTTCCGCCAGTGCCCTCACGAAGCGTAACCCGAGGCCAGAACCCTTGGCCTTCGTGGTTTCGCCGTGCGCATGCATGCCAGGGCCATCGTCCTGTACACTCAACGTCAGATGGGGACCTTCGGTGCTCACTTCGACGCTAGCTACTCTGGCTCCCGTGATGCCATTACCCTGCTGCGCGTTGACTAACAGGTTGAGCAGTGCTCTCCGAAGGGCACGCCCTCCACCCGCGACGTGCGCTGCAACGTCCGTCGTCGGCCAAGTCCACTCCAGCTTCATTGGACTGACCGCGCGCTCGAACGTCGCTGAGTGCTGCGAGAGTTCAGGCTTCAACGCCACGGGCTGCACGTCCTCCAGGGTGAGCACGTCACTCAGCGCCTGGTTTCGGATGCCGTCCACGGCTTCCTTCAATCGTGTCAGGTCGGTTTGTAGTTCATCCAGCGCGGCATCATCGGAGCCTGAGCGTTTGCGGAGGCGGCCGACACCGAACAACGCAGCGGAGAGTAGGCCAACTGCGTCGTGGTGCCCTTGGAGCAAGTGCGTGAGACTCGACTTGGCGCGAAGTGAGTCGCGCGCTTCCGCTGCCGCGTCGACCACCAATTGCGCCGTGCGCCGAGCGTTGAGGTAAGCGAGCGTCGCCGTGCCCAGGACGAGTACTACGTAGATTGAAACTTGGTCGGCGGCGTACTCGACTAGTGTTGCGTTCAGCCAGCGATCCGCGAGCGCGAGTGAACATAGCGCGAGTGTGTTGGAGATGGCGCCAAGCAGTGCCAAGCGGGGCAGTACTCTGAAACCCGCAGCGACCACCATGGCGATGAACGCTGCGCCCGTCTCGGGTAGCATCAAGATGCCTCGGTAATCGTCCCACGGAGCGATTACGTTCGAACCGATCGCCAGACTACAGCCTAGGGTGTCCAACAGCACGGACGTATGCAGTACGGGTAAGCTCGCGCTCGATCGTCGCGCTCGGATCAGGATCCACGCCGACATGGCCATCGCTGCGGTGATTCCGAACAGAGAGAGCCCGATGCGCGCTTCAGCGTTGGGAGACGCTTCGTTGACGTGAACCCACAGCAGACGTGCGCCGACCAGCGCGCAGAAAGAGATACGAACGACACTCAATAGTGATTCCGCCCGCATGGCGGCGTTCATGAGTGACGCGTGTGAGTGAACGGTGACACTTTCTCCCAAGGTATCCTCCTATTGCCTGTGTCGCATCTGTCTGTCACGATCTTCGTCGAATCATGTGTACGCAGACGAGGGAATCGGGGACGGGACGTCAAGGTGTGGGGCAAAAAGAGACCGAGTTCGAGCGAGCTGTGGCGTGCGGTGAGCAGCAAGTCGTCAGAGCCACGCAGGAGAGGTTCGAACGTGTGCTGATCGTCGAAGACGACCCGAGAATGTGTCGGGAGCTCGGAGAGTTCATGGCGGAACGTGCCGTTGTCGTGCGCGTGTGCCAGAGCCTTGCTGGCGCTCGCGCTGCGCTCGGTGACGGGTTCTGTCCAGACCTGGTTCTACTCGACTACCGCTTGGCTGACGGGAATGCGTTGCAGTTGCTGCCAGCGTTTGAAAGCTCGGCGATTTGGCCCGTCATCATCGCCATCACTGGTCAAGCTGGCGTGCAGGACGCGTTCGAGCTGGCCCAACTCGGGGTCAGGGCCTTTCTGAGCAAGCCAGTCACACCCGCTGCGTTGGAGGCAGCGTTGCAACGCGTGGCGAGTGAACCGCCGCGTCTTGCAAGTGCCGTGCGCGGGGCCGTCGGCTTGGTGCCGATGCACGACGTCCAGGGGATGGTGCGGCAAACCATGTTGGGTGAAGCTCTGAAACGTGTTGCGGGCAATCGCAGTCGTGCCGCGCGGCTGCTGAGCGTTTCGCGCCAGACCCTACAACACATGTTGCGAGCGAGTGACATAGAACACTCGACGGCGGGGTGAGGTCGAGAACGCGGCTGTCCCCAATCAGTTTTCGGTCGAGATTACGCCAACCGATCGCTCACCCGTAACGAACGTCCGCGGCGGGGGCGCGCCCCTTCGTATCTGGAGTCCGCAGACCCGCAGCCTGGACGGCGAGCAATGCAACGTACCGAGGGTTGAGCAGCATGTAGCGCCGCCACAGCCGCCGAGGTTCGCTGAGCAAACGGAATACCCATTCCAGTCCTCGATCCTGCATCCAGCTGGGTGCTTGAGGTAAAACCCCCGCGTGAAACGGGAACGCTGCCCCGACCGCAATCAGAGGCATTCCGAGCGACTCGCGGAGTTCGTAGGCGAACACCTCTTGACGAGGGCAGCCCAGTGCGACGAACGTTAGCGCGGCACCTGAACTGCGAATACGTTGGACGAGCGAATCCTTCTCTGTCTGTGTGAGTTGGCGAAATCGGGAAGGTTCGGTTCCGGCGATCTGGAGGGATGGGAAGTGCTCCCGTAGTCGCGTTTGCAGCAGGTCGAGCACACCTCGCTCCGAACCGTATAGATACACGGGTAACCCCTCTGCGGCCGCAGACTCACACGTGCGCAGCATCAGCGTGGGGCCGTACACCCGCTCAACCAACTGGCAGTCGTGCAGATGGTTGAGCGCCCAGCGAACGGGCTGCCCGTCGGGACAAACTAGATCGAAATGGTTGAGACGGTAGCGGTACTCCTCGTCGTCAACCCCAATCATGACGCTGTGCACCGCGGTCGCGCTCACGGTGAAGCCTCTCTTCTGCTTGGCAGCCTCGATGATGCGATGGACGGCTGCGTCGTAGTCGATGGCGTCGACTAGAACGCCGAGCACGTTTTTCTTGCCGTGATGTAGCATCCGAAGTCAGGCTGGTCGCCAAGTATCGCGATTAGCCTCGTATATGTCCGTGAGAATCGCTTTGACGTCGCGAGTGATGTTCCATTCTGGGTAGTGGGCGCGAAAGCGTGAGAGATCTCCGATCCACCAAATGTGGTCACCTTTGCGATGCTGCTCAACATAGGTGTGCTCGAGCTTGCGTCCGCTGATCTCCTGACACATTGCGATGGCTTCGAGCATCGAACAATTGCTGTAGCGCCCACCGCCGATATTGTACACCTCCGCGGAACGCGGCTTTTCGAACACCGCGTCGAACGCCTGAATCAGGTCTGCGCTGTGGATGTTGTCGCGGACCTGCTTGCCATCGTAACCGAACACGGTATAGGGGGTGTTGGTCATTGCGCAACGCATCAGATACGCGAGGAATCCGTGCAACTGTGTTCCCGCGTGATTGGGGCCCGTCAAGCACCCTCCACGAAAACACGTAGTGCGCATGCCGAAGTATCGACCGTACTCTTGAACTAGGATGTCGGCGGCTACCTTGGATGCACCGAAGAGCGAGTGCATCGTAAGATCGATGCTCATGTCTTCCGCGATACCGTCGAAGTAGCGATGCTCTCGGTCGATTTCGTATCGGCTCTCCAATTCCACCAGAGGTAGCTGATTGGGAGCATCGCCATACACCTTGTTGGTAGAGGTGAAGATGAACACCGCATCAGGGCAGTGAATGCGCGCAGCCTCGAGCAATACCAACGTCCCGTTGGCATTCACAGTGAAGTCGGTGAAGGGAGCGCTCGCCGCCCAGTCATGGGAAGGTTGGGCCGCCGTGTGAACCACTAACGCAATGTCTTTGCCGAACGACGCGAAAACGTCGAAGACTCGTTCTTGGTCTCGAATGTCGACGTTGTGGTGGGTGTAGCCTGGCACCTCGGAGACCAGTCGAGCCCGATTGCGTGCCGTAGAAGCTTGCTCTCCAAAGAACTCGCGACGCATATCGTTGTCGATGCCGACCACATCCAAGCCGCGTTGCGCGAAGTGAACGACGGCCTCCGAGCCGATCAGCCCCGCCGATCCTGTAACTATGGCTACGCTCATTTTCGGCAGTCTAGCCTAGGAGCGTCGCCACGGTGTCCGAGAAGCTCGTCCTCACGTCATTGGAGTGGGTTGGCTCGACGTCCGGGGAACGTTCACGGCAAGTGTAGGGCAGGGAAACCTCTGTTCGACGACGAGCATCGCGCGCATCGGCGTTGCAGATGCACGGTCGCGCTGAAAGCGCCCGAGGAGCAGTGGGGCGCTCGTAGCGCTGTGGAGCCTGGGATGGTTACGCCGCGCGATGAATATCGTAAGGGCTCGGTGACGCTTCGGAAACTATTCAGAAGCAAAGGCGGGCTGAGACTCGTCGCATCGCCATGCATCCGCGTTTGTGGTCTTTCGCTGCAGGACTCGAGGGGGATTACCTGATCACCAGTGTGGTGGCCGTGTGTGGGGAAGGGCTGCCTGTCGCGCCACACCTGCACGTGCAGCAAGGGCAGCCGCCAATCGACTCACCGAGCCATGCGTTCGTGCTCAGCGGGGTGGTGAGCAACGAGCGTTACACCCAAGCTGCCGAAAAGGGTCGTTTGGTGAGCGCGCAAGCAGCGATCGGGCGTCCCGAGGCTGAACGGGGTGCGCTCATCCCGATCAAGAAGAGTGACGCGTGGTGGGCGCTCTCCCAGGACGAGCGGCGAGCGATCTTCGAGGAACGCTCGAATCACATTCAGCTCGGCATGCGGGCATTGCCGCAGGTTGCAAGGCGCTTGCACCATTGTCGTGACTTGGCGACGCCGCAGCCGTTCGATTTTCTCACCTGGTTCGACTTTCGCGCAGAACACGAGGCTGTTTTCGACGACTTGCTCGGCGCGCTACGGGCGACGGAAGAGTGGAAGTACGTGGAGCGCGAGGTGGATATTCGCCTCGACGTGCGGCGTTCTTCGCGTTGACGCGATCCCGACGTGGTGATGCGCCTCTCGTCAGCCTGATGCTGCGTTGGGACCCGCGATGGCGATGTGCCAGCGGATGCGTCGTGGTGACGTCGAGTTGACGCGAACCGCCGAGTTTTCCGAGTCACCCGTGGCAGTGAGTTCCACCTTGTCCAAGGCCGGACGAGCGGTGCCGTCGGGAAGCGGGCGCAAACTCACGTCGAGCTTGGCGCCGTCGTGCAAGGTGAGCTCTGCACTCGGGGTCTCGTCGCTGAGCAGCGCGTAGACGTCGTACACGTCGGCCACGTCGCTGGGGCCCACGACGTCGGGGTGCGACTCTTCTGCCAAAGTATCGATGCTGGCGTCGAGCAGTGGAACGATGTGGCCTGCTCGAAGCAAAAGCGGCATGTGTTCGAGCGGAGCCTCGAGGCGCTGGGCCCCGCCGCGCACGAGCTGTGCCGCATCCCAGGCGTCGGTGTCCCACTCGACGTAAAGGTCGTCGGGCAGATCGACTTGCTTGTAGCGTGCGCCGCGCTCGACAACTGGCGCGACGAACAACGCCGGGCCGAGGTAATACGCGTCGTCGACCTTGGCGAGGTCGGGTCGCTGGGGGTGTTCGAAGAACAGCGGACGCATCAGGGGTTCGCCGTGTTGGCTCGCTTGCTTGGCCCAAGTGTACAAATAGGGTAGCAGGCGAGTGTGCAGGCGCGCGTACTTGCGCCAAGCCTCGCGCACCTCGGTAGACGACCAGATCGTCGTCTTCCGTTTCTTGGACGAGCCCACGCAGGCATTTTGATCTTGCATGTTGGGGGTGAGCGCACCTTGTTGAATCCAGCGCACGAGCAGCTCTTCGTCGGCGACGCGCGCGCCGTCTGCGATGCAGTGGTAACCGCCGATGTCGCCACCCCAAAATGGCGCCCCCGAGATGCTCAGGTTCAGGCCTCCGCGCACCATGCTGGGCAACCCGTCGGAATCTTCGAAGGAGGCGGCGGGATCTCCTGCCCAGACCATGGGCGTGTACGCGGACGAACCCGTGTAGCCGCTGCGCATGAACGCCAACCAGTCGTCGGCGAGTGGGCTGCGCTGCATGTGCTCGTGAAGCGCGCGTGCGTACAACACGGGGTAGAGATTGTGTAACTCCTCACCCGACATCCCGTCGCTCGCGACCACGTCGGCGGGCACGTACTCGCCGAAGTCGTACATCCAGCCCGAGTAGCCCAGAGCGAGCGCTTGGTCGAAGTGGGATTGGTACCAGCGCTTGGCTTCGGAGTTCGTGAAGTCGATGAGTTCATTTTGGACGATGTCGCCGCCAGTCAGGATCCACAGATTCGGACTGCGTCCTTCGGGTGAGCGCAGGAAAAATCCGCGCTCCCTAGCTTCTGGCAAGAACTCCGCAAAAGCAGGCTTCGACGTCGACACGAAAGAGTTGAAGTAGGCGTTGACACGGTACCCGAGAGCTTTGGCGCGCGTAGTCCATGCGGCAACCTTGGCTTCGCGGCCACGTTGGCTGGCCGCGGGAAAGAAGTGCAGCGCGTCGTCGACGCTGGTGATCGCCAGGTCGTGTTCGCGCATGGCTTCGATCTCGGGCAGACCTTCTCTCTTGGACTCGCGCCCGATGCGCCTGCGTGGTCCGAACGCCCACTCGGGGGGTAGCATGGGCCTGCCCGTTGCTTTCGTGAAGCGATCGGTCAAGTGATGGGGCCAGGGGCGCGCATCGCTGCTCGATGGCACATAAACTTCGAAGTCGAGCTTCGGGCCGTGGTGTGACACGCGCCATTCGCCCGCGCGGCTCTGCTGCATGTCGAAGCGACTGTAGTAGCTGGTATCGAGCCAGAACCCGTAGCCTCCCGTCGAAACGAAGTAGGGGACGGGGTAGTAGGTCATGGTCGCGCCGCTGGGCCAGGGGTTGTCTGCTCCCGCGCGTTTACCTTCTCCAAGCCCAATGCCGCCTTCCTCCGCCCAGTTGAAGACTTGCTGGCCTCGCTGATCGAGTGCGTTGAAGCGTTCCCCGAAACCCATGTAGGCTTCGTTTTCTGCCGCTTCGAAGCCGATCGACCACGCGCGGGGCGTTTCGTTGGGCGTCCACGCCTGGACCCGCAGTGCGCCTTCACGCACTTGTAGTTTGGTGTGGACGGCCTTGCCGTCGTCACCGAGCAAGCGCAGAACGATCGACGTCGGTTTGACGCTCAGTGGTTGGACCAGCAGAGGCTGCCTGTACGGCTCCAGCGACTCCTCGATTTCGAAGTGCCCGGGGGAGATCTGCGGTTGATAGTGAACCTTTCCGCGTGTCCAGGCGGCAGGCGAAAAGCCGCTTCCGTCGTTGCCGCGCGCAGTCGTCAGCACTTGCTGGCCCTTGCCGTCACGTACGGTGAAGCCGTACGGGTCTTCGTGCACGTGCACGCTTATGTCCGTCGCCCTGATGTTCCAGCCGTGCGGAATCGACAACGCACCCTCGTCGTCGAGAAGGGGAGCGCAGCCACTGAGCGCGCAGATCAACGCGCCCGCCATGGCGAACCGCGAGCTCATGTACAAGGGTTACACGCCGTCACGCGGCAGGCAAAACACGCCGCGCTGAATCGAGCGATTGCCGAGTGCTAGTGCAACTCGTCACAGCGAGCCGAGAAATGTAGTGTCTTTCACGATCATCGACGCGTTGCTTGCGCGAAGTTGGTTGCAGAAGGGCTGACTCGTGCAAGCGCGCAACGTGCCCCGTCACTGTTTCACATTGGTTGGTGAGTGCGAAAACCGTGACAGTGTCGTTGGTTGGCTCGACTGGTGAAACTACGCAAGAGTTCGGTCAGCTCTCTTCGATCAAACGTTGCACTCGCTCGGCGATTGCGGGGCTCGCGGTGAGGCCAGGTGATTCGATGCCGATCAAGTTGATGAGCCCCGGCAGTCCGAGGCGGCTCGCGTCGTCGATCACGAAGTCGCGAACGGGATCACCTGGGCCCTGCAGTTTGGGGCGGATACCCGACTGACCTGGCGTCACGTCGTTCGGGGTGACGCCAGGCAGATAGCGGCTGACGGCCTCTGCAAACGGTGCTGCTTTGCTGGGGTCGACGTCGTACGTCAGCTCGTCGATGTATTCGGTATCGGGCCCAGCGATCAGACTGCCGCCGAGGTCTTTGGTCAGGTGGACGCCGAGCCCCGCGTGACTCGGCAAGGGGTAGATCAGATGGTGGACGCTCTGCCGAAAGCGTGACGCCAACACGAAGTAATCACCCTTGCACCAGCGCAGGCGCCAATTCTGTTCGTCGACGTTCACCCCCGCGAGTTCAGCGACACGGTCCGCGTGTAAACCTGCGCAGTTTACCACGTGCGCAGAGCTGATGGTCGTTGGGTTGCCTGCGGGATCGGTCGTCGTGACGTCCCACCCGTCACTGACCCGATTGAGCGCGACCAGGGTCGTGTTGAGGGCCAGCATCGCGTCGTGTTCGAGCGCTTCACGACGATAGTCGAGCATCAACTGGTGTTGGTCGATGATCCCCGTTTCGGGGGACCACAGCGCGCACCGCACTCGTAGCGCGGGTTCGAGGCGCATGACCGCGTCGTGTTCCATCCACTCGAGGGCCACGCCGTTGTCAGCGGCGCGGGCCTGCAGCGCCGCCAGCGTGGTGCGCTCTTCGTCGTTGGTTGCGACGATCAGTTTGCCGATCTTCTGGTGGGGGATGTCGTTTCGTCGGCAGCGCTCGTAGAGCAACTGGCGGCCGGCGACGCAGAGTTGGGCTTTGAGTGAGCCCGTAGGATAGTAGATCCCTGCGTGAATCACGCCGCTGTTGCGACTCGACGTTTCCACGCCTATCGCGCCGTGGCGATCGAGCAGCAACACCGACCGCCCGCTCTTGGACAGGGCCGCCGCACAAGCTAAGCCAACGACCCCCGCTCCCACGATGACGATGTCGAAGTCGGTCATGCTACCTCATCTGAAACGCTTCGCGTCGAGAGCTCATGGCGTACGCTACACGCGTGTCGTAACACGAACAGCTGGACAGCGTCAGCTAGGACTGTCATGAGAGCCCGATGCGTAAGACCTACCCACTCGAAGTCGAAGGGCGTGACCCGCAACGCGTCGTCGAGGCGATCAAGTACGACATCAAGAAGTACATGCGTCGCGAGCGGCGCAAAGCGCTGCCCAAAGGGGTCGACTACTGGGACTTCGAATGTCGCGTGGGGAGGAGTTCGGAAGCCGCCGAAGGGGCTCACGTCGGTGATTTGAATCGCGAGATCGACCGCGCTTCGACGGAGGCTTGGGGGACGGTATACGTCGAGCTAATCAGTAAGCCCGGGCGCCGTGGAGCAAAGGGAGGCGCGCCTCCCGAGTCGGGCGTGTGAGCCTGGTGCGCAGCCCACCGCTGCGACAAGACACACTTGCCGATCCTGGTGAAACGCGCTTGTAGGCCGCTCTTGTTGAAGGGGCGGGAGTACGTCGCGAGTAAACTGTCGGAGCGGGCAATCTCATGCAAGGCAACGACTTCGGGATCGGCTATGAGGGAACCCCGAGTTCGTGAGGGCTCGGTCGAACACATACAAGTGAGGAACGCCTGTGGTCGTGTGCAGCAATCGGGTGATGACGAGCGTGGTGTTGTCGTTGGCCCTGTTCGTTTCGGGTTGTACTAGCGAGAGTAACGGGAAAGAAGCTGTCGGGAGTGACGCGTCGACCGCTGATGATCCGACTGACGACGGCTCCAGCGGGGGCGCCGCCGATGTCGAACGAGACGACTCGGCGAGCGCCCCATCACCTACGGACGCGGGGCCCGAAGCAAGCCAGCAGCCCGAGGCGTCCGCGCATGATGACTCGACGTCCGTCGCGGACGAGGCGTCGGAGCTAGACGACGACTCCACGGATCCAACGGACGCCGTTGAGGCGGGCGGCGCTGCGCTACCCGAAGCAGGGGCGGGGGGCGTCGATCTGGTCGACAGCGGCATCATCGATCCAGCCACCTCCCCCGAAGCTGGCCTCGACGCACCGTCGATTGAATGGACGGAGAGTGACGACCGAGTGGGGTCCCGACGCATCGAACTGGCGACGCTCGAAGTTCCTGTCGACTACAACCGTCCGAACGGCGACCAGCTCGAATTGTCACTAGCCCGTTTGCGTACGAGCAGCGCCGCGCGTCGTGGAGTCATGTTGTTCAACCCTGGTGGTCCTGGCGCAACGCTCATTTGGGACGCGCCCTATTTGCTGACGCAGCTGTCGTTGATGTTCGAGAACCTGGACATCGTGCTGATGGACAACCGTGGTATGGGGCGGAGCTCACCCATGCAATGTTACGAGGTAGCCGACGAGCCACTGGCGGAAGAGGACGACTCCATCGAAGCCCAAGTTGCGGATGGTGTGACTTACATCGCGAATCTGCTCGAAGCGTGTGACGAGCGTTTTGGCGACCGCATGAAGTTCTTCAACAGCGAGAACGTGGCGCGTGACATGGAGCGACTGCGCTTGGGCTTGGGTGAAGAGCGTTTGCACTTCTGGGGGGTGTCCTATGGCACCATGCAGGGCGCACTCTACGCGGCCATGTTCCCCGACGCAGTCGGCGGTTGGGTACTGGACTCACCCGTAGTTCGTTTCGGCGAGCGAGAGCCGCACATGATCGACTTGTTCGTTGAAGGCAGTGAGCATTACGAGCTGCAGTTGAACCGCTTCGTGAGCTTCTGTGACGCGTCAGACGAGTGTGGGCTCTCGAACGAGCTACCAGGGGGCGCTGTAGAGGCGCTGGATGTACTGCAGCAGAGCTTGGACGATGGAGCTACGTACGAAGGGATCGAACTACCGCGTTTCATGTTGGCCGCGTTCCTCGAGACCGTCTTGCGCTATGGAGACTGGGCGCTGCTGGACGTGGGTCTGTCCGATGCCTTGCGTGACGACTGGTACGTCGTGTTGCTCGTGTTGTTCGGTGAGTCGGGCGAAGATGAACAAGACACGAAGAACTCGGAGTTCGCGAACGTCATCATCAATCGTGTCGACTTCGGGTGTCCCCTGGGCTTCACGACGCAGGATGCCGTCGAAGTGGCCACGATGGTTGCCGCGGAGTTTCCTCGTTTGGGGCCATGGAGCGCCGTGCGCGCAGGATTGTGCGTGGGGTGGGACATCGAGCGTTCCGAGGATGCGATCATTCCGAGTGGTATCGAGGCGCCTCCCATTGCGGTGATGGGCGCGCTCAACGACCCTGCAACGCCCTACGAGAACGCGCTCCGTCTCGTCGACCAGCTCGACAATGGGTCCTTGCTGCTCAGCGCCGACATCGAGGGGCACGGCGTAGGGCTTGCCAACGACTGCGCTTTGGACGCGTTGATTTCGGTGATCGACCGCGGCAGTGCCGAAGGCTTGCCTGAGGCGTGCGGTGAGATAACGCCTCAAGGCGCGAGGGTTTCCAGCCGCGCGCGCGACGCAGCCAGCCGTTTGAGTGGTTGGCTCGAAGAGCAGGCCCTCGGGACGCTGGGTTCCCGAAAATGACTTCAGCTCAAGGCAGCCAGCGAATGCCTACGCGAATACCCGCACGCAGGATGAGCACGGATGGCTCGCCGTCTTGGGGCCAGTAACCGTCAGCTGCTGCGGCCACTCCGACCCAGGGTAACCACTCGAGGGTGCGCAACGTCGTCAGTCCAAAGCCGAAGCCCACACGGCTCCCCCAACTCAAGTCGAGATCTGCGGCTTTCAGGTTGGCGACGGGTCCTACTTCGACGTCGTAGAACCAGCTCAAGCGATGGATGCGAAACACCACGGGCGCTGCCGCAGAGTACTTGACCTTGAACGCTTCCCCGACGCTGGGTCGATTCAGCTCCGCTCCGCCACCCACTTCTCCGCCTACGAGCATGCTGTAGCGATCGCCGATTCCGCGGCCCAGCAGCAGCCGTCCGCTTCCCCCACCGCCGATCGTGTACTGGCCGTCACTGCGCGTCGCCTCGCCCACGCCACCACCTTCCAGGTGAACAGCCCACTTTTCTCGTTCGGTCTGCCTGCCGCGGAAATCGGGGTCGGTCTCGATGTAGAAGGGGCACTCATCGAGCCGCTCTAGAGTGCGTCGCAGTGCGATGTAGCGACGCTGTCGAGTCAGTGCGTCTCTCACCCGCGCGGTGGACTTGTTGCCGTCCTCGACGTAGAGAGCTCGTGGATCGGCGGAGTTGCGACGTTCGAGACGTGACAGCGCCTGCTGACGAGCTGCATCGGGGGTCCTGCACGCAGATTCGAGCAGCACGCTTTCGATTAACTCGTATTCTTCCGCGTCGATGAACCAACCCGAGTCTTCACTGGCTGCAACGATCCTGCGTACGTCGCTCAGCAGTCCGTCTGTCGCTGGTAGGCTCATTTGGGCTACTGCTGGCGAATTCAACAGCCCGACTGCGATCAGCACTGCGGTCCCGAAACAACGCACGTCGCTACTTATGGCGGCTTGTCGGGGGCTTGCCCAGTGCGAAACCTCGGGGCCCTTCGCGACGGCGGTGTGTTCCGCATCAGCGCACCCAGTTGGGAAACCTCCTACGCGCGCGCTGACGACACGCACGCAGGTGTGATGGGATGGTTTGCCTACATGTAGGTGAAAGCTGCACGTCCAGCAGCGTCACAACCGCAGTCCGCAGCGTCGTCAAGGCTCCCCACGTCATGATAGCGTCGCGCGCATGTGGGATTCGTATTTGCTTAGGTCGGCCGGAGCGACGTTCTGTGCTTTGGCCATCACTTCTATCAGCGCCTGCGGAAGCAGCGACGGCAGCTCGAGACGTGACCCCCGAATCGACGGAGTGTCACTGAGCATCAACCCTGAAGAGGCGACCGTTCAAGTAGGTGCGTCAGCGACGTACATGATCGACGAGGTTACCGTCACGATCGACGATGGCGATCCTCAGACGTTCGACGTCGACGATCTGGATGCCCTCGAGGACAACGAGGATCTGACGCCAGAAGAACGCGATGCGATCATCGCTACTCTGTCTACCCTGGAGTGGACCACCGAAGAAGAGGACGTAGCCACCATCGACAAGGACGGAGCGGGCCAACATCCCGTTTCGATCAGTGGTACCGCCACTGGTGTCGAGCCGGGCCAAACGATCGTCACGGCTGAGCTGTTCGACGAAGAAGGTGACACGCTCGCGAATGCCTCGGCCACGTTGATCGTCGTGCTCAGCGACGAAGGTTCACGTGACGGCGGGGCGGATGGCGCCGAAGCCGGGATGGCGCCCGAAGCGGGACCCGATCCCGTCGAAGCGGGGGCGCCTGAGATCGAGGCGGGACTGGGAGCCGACGAGGAAGCGGGCACGAGTATCGAAGCGGGAGTGGTCGAAGCGGGTGCTGGAGATGCGGGTGACGACGTGGACCCGCAGGCAGACGAAGCAGGTGTGGACCAGCAGAACCCCTCGGAGGAGGCCGGCTCGGACGTCACTACGGGCGGTCTCGATCCGTGTGAGTCCAACCCATGTCTAAACGGCGGAGAGTGCGCTTCGCAGACGGGGCAAAGCACTTACTCGTGCACGTGTAGCGCTGGATTCGTCGGCATCGACTGTGAATCACCCGATCCTTGTGTTCCGAACCCTTGCGACAATGACGGCGAGTGCATCACGATCTCGGCCTCCGAGTACTCCTGCGAGTGCCCCCCGGGCTTCGAGGGTGAGTTCTGTGAGGACGACATCGACGAATGCGACCCAAATCCCTGTGAGAACGGTGGAGAGTGCATCGATGGCGTCGCCGACTACGAGTGCGACTGTCCTCCCGGGTACGACGGCGACGACTGCGAGAAAGACATCGACGACTGCGACCCGAATCCGTGTTTGAACGGGGGCGAGTGTATCGACGGCGTCGACGAGTTCACGTGTAACTGTCTGCCAGGGTACGAAGGGGATGGTTGCGAAGACGACGTCGACGACTGTGACCCAGATCCCTGCGTCGAAGGTGAGTGTATCGACGAGGTCGACGGTTTCGACTGCGACTGCCCGCCCAACCGCACGGGCCCCACTTGCGAAACAGTAGTGACCAATTGCGTGCCCGATCCGTGTAACGGCCAGGCCTGTGAAGACGTCGATGGCGAGTACGAGTGCACCTGCACCTTTCCCTTCATTGGTGAAGGCTGTGACAAGTGTGCCGTCGGTTACGGGGGGCCCAACTGCGTGCCTGTGTGCCAATCGCACGCCTGTCAGAACGGCACGTGCATCGTGAACGGCAACTCGTATCGCTGCGGCTGCCAGGAGGGGTGGGCAGGCACCCTGTGCGATCAATGTGCCCCGGGTTGGGTGCTGCAGACCTACGACGAGCGGGTAACGCGCGAAAGGATAACACCTGCGGGCATCCAGCAACAGCCAGAGCCCGAGTGTGTCCCCGTTTTCTCGGACGTTGCCGCTGGACTCGCGCACTACTGCGCGGTGCAACAGGTCACTGGCGCCTTGATCTGTGATGGGGACGATACCTGGGGAGAGGTGTCGGACGCTCCGAACGGAGCGTTCATCGACGTGTCCGCTGGTGCGGACCACAGTTGCGCAATCAACCAGAGCGGCGCGATTGAATGTTGGGGCCGTGATTACACGCAGTTCCCCGAGGAACAGATCACCCCTCAGCAAGTAGCGTTCATCGACATACCCACCAACGGGCCCTACGTCCAAATCAACTCGGGAACGGAGCACGCGTGTGCGATTCGTCAGAGTGGTGTGGTCGATTGTTGGGGTAAGCTCACCACCCAACCGCAACCCCCGCAGTGGTGCCCGAACGACGGGCCAGCTGAGGAGGCTGGTTTCACGGTTGCTGGGGGGCCGCAACAAGAGCCGCCCGTGCCTCCGAGAGACCACTTGTTCCGCGATATCGCTGCTGGCTACCAGTTTACCTGTGGAACGGTCGTGGAGAGTTCGGACTCCCCATACGCTGGTCAGGTGATTTGTTGGGGTAACTTGGCCCAGCGTGGAGCCGACTACCGCGGCGAGGAAGATTGCAACGACCTGAACGGTAACTCCGTGGCGACGCGTCTGGTCCCGCAGGGCGACTTCAGCGCGGTGGGCGACCTCGGTGCGGGTCACGTTCAGCGCTGCTACTCGGAAGAGGGCACTAGCAACGTGGCTTGTGCTGGCTGCACCACGTCCGATCCGCGCACTGTCTCACCCGGGTTCGAAGGTGGAGTCATCGAGCAGCTCAGCGGTGGTTACCTCAACACGTGTTATCTGTTCACCAACGGCGACTTCGAGTGTCAGGGCTTGGTGGATGTCGACCGCCGCAACGTCGGGGGGGTCATGGCGATGTCCACGGGTGGTTGTTTCGCGGCCCTGGTCAGGGACGACGGCAGCCTGATGACGCCCAGCTGGGGCGGTGGTGATTGGCGCGACTCACAGTGCGTCTCCGATTACATCCCATGGAGCTGTCAGTACGGCGAAGCGATGCGTTCGGAGTCCTTGCCGCTAGACTGAGCAAGCTCCGCCAAGAGAACGAAGGGCGCACGGACTACCGCGCGCCCTTCGTCTTTTTCGAGCCCTCCGTCAGAGTTCCACCACGTCAGAGCTCGAAGTAGAGCGCGACCCACAATAGTCCCGCGAGCGCTGCGCCCACGACGATCGTCAACAGGGCGCCCGGGACGAAGTAGGGAAACACCATCATCGCCAGACCGATCACGATCTGCGGCAAGCGCTTCATCTTGCGCCCGTAGTAGAACGAGATGAAGCCGACGCTCGAAACGACGATCGAAGAAAGTAGTGATGCCCCATCGAAGTCCATGAGCGATCCATACGCCTCGAAGCGCGCCCGCGCAAACTCGGGTCCTGGTGAACCGAACCGCGCTGGTCCCCTATGTGTCGTCCGAACTGGGTTCGGTGGACTCCGGCAGGAGAGACTCGACCAGCTCCGCAAAATCCGCAACCGTGCGCAGCGCTGCAAGCTCTTGCTCAGGTAGTCGGATCTCGAACTGCGCTTCGAGGGACGCAGCCATCTCGAGCGCAGCGATCGAGCCGATACCCAAGTCGAGCAGGTCGTCACTCAAGGCGAGCTGATGCTCGGACTTGGGTATCGCCGACTTGAATGCGACTTGCAGGGCTTGGAGGATTTCGGCTTGGCGCGCGGGCATCGGTCGTACTTACAGGTGTTCAACATGCGAGTCGAGCGCTTGCGTCCCCCCTACCCAGTTCACGCCACTCGGGTGTAGAGTTGACGGGGCTGTGGATCCCGCGCTCGAGTCGTCATGCAATCCTACGCTGAACTGTTGAAGTCGCTTGGCCAAGCCGAGAACGAACCCTGCCAAGAGTTCGTCGGGAGTCATGAACCGATTGCACGCAGCAGCGCCGAAGTCTTCAGCGCCGCACGACAGCGCGGCGCGCAACTGACGGCGCTCGGCCTGAAGCGAGGAGACCGCGTGGCGCTCATGCTGAGCGAACCTGCAGACTTTTTGCCGCTGATACACGGCTGTCTGCTGTTCGGGCTCGTTGCCGTGCCGCTCTACCCGCCGCCGCTGTTCGGCAAGCTAGACGTATTCCTGGCCACGCTCCGTTCGGTTCTGGCCACGGCGAAAGCCAGTGTGCTCGTCGTCTCTGAGGGACTAGTCGCGCGTTTGGGCGATGCAGGCACGGCACGCGTCGTTTCACTGACCCATCTACCAGCGCCCGGCACTGCTCCACCAGGTCCCGTCGGGGGATCAGACCTGGCGTTTTTGCAGTTTACCTCTGGCAGTACGTCAGCACCCAAAGGGGTTCGCATCACCCACGGCGCTTTGATGGCAAACGCCCGAGCGATCATGCACGACGGGCTTTCGGCGACCCGCGACGATCGAGGTGTCAGTTGGCTGCCGCTGTTTCACGACATGGGACTGATCGGCTTCGGCCTGGCGCCACTTCTGACGCGTACCCCTGTGACGTTCATCCCTACGTCGCGTTTCATTCGCAATCCCGCGATCTGGCTCCAGACCATTCACGAACGGCGCGCGACCATCACGTTCGCCCCAAATTTCGCCTACTCTCTCGTAACCCGTCGCGTGCAGCCAGATGCATTCGACTTGAGCTGTGTTCGCATGTGGGGCTGCGGAGCTGAACCGATTCAGCCTGACATCTTGGACGCTTTCGAACGACGTTTCGCGTCTTGCGGCGTTCACTCTGGGCAGGTGGCTCCGTGTTACGGCTTGGCGGAGGCGACCCTGGCCGTGACGTTTTCGTCGCCTGAGCGCGGTCGCCGTGTCGACGTGATAGATGCGGACGCCTGGGAACGTTCGGGTGACGCACTTCCCAGCGACTCAGCGCGCAGCGTCAGATACGTATCTTGCGGACGAGCACTGGGAGAGATCCAGCTCTCGATCGTCGCAGAAAACGGGGAGCTGCTGGGAGAGCGACGAGTCGGCGAAATTGTCGTGCGCGGCTCCAGCGTGGCTGACGGTTACGAAGCCCAGCCCGCTGCAACAGCCCTCAGCTTTCGTGATGGAGCTCTGCACACGGGAGACCGTGGCTACCTGGCTGACGGTGAGTTGTTCGTGACTGGACGTATCAAAGATACGGTGATCGTCAACGGCAGGAACTACGACCCGCACACCATCGAAGCCGTCGCCGAAGCGGTTGCAGGCGTGAGGCTGGCGGTAGCGATCAACGTCGCGGGAAGCGATGGCGACGAACTCGCTCTGATCGTCGAGTCCGCGAAGCGAGACGCGGCGTTCGCAGACTCGGTACGAGCGAACGTTGCCGCATCGCTCGGCGTTCACGCTGCACGTGTGGTCTGCGTTGCTGCAGGCGTGTTACCACGAACGACCAGCGGCAAGCTGCGTCGCACGGCTGCCAAAGCGCTTCTCGAAATGGACCCCAGTGAGGCTGGCAATGGTCCCCAACATGCATGAGCCCATCGAGACGGAAGACGACGAAGACTTACCGCTCGAGGAGCGCTGTCTGGTCGAACTGGAGCGCAGCGACTATCGAGCTGCGCTCAAAACAGCCGAGCAACTGGTCGACACCGCCGAGGACGCCGACGAAGTAGCGGAATACATGGGGCTGAAACATGCATTGCGAGCGGCGGCCTCCGCACAGCTGGAGGTTGCGGCATGCATGCTCCAAGTCGAGAGCAACCCTTCGATGGTGGAACTCGACTTTCGCCCGACTCTGACACGACGCTTGAGTGCCATGGGTGAGTACGTGCTCGCGGCAGCCATCACCAGCAGCGTGAACCGTGAAGACTCGGAGGGTACGGAGCAAGACGACTTGTTGCGACAAGCGGGGCTGACGCGAGAGCAGCTCAGTACCGCGTTGAGTGAGCGTATGTGCAACCTGCTCCGCGCGCACGCCGCGGCTCATCCAAGCGACTATGTCGCGACCTCGTATCTGATCAAGGCGCTGCTGCGTGAGGTTGAAACTCAGGCCGAGGCGTTGCCGCTCGCTCGGTCGGCGGCCGAGCGCTTCCCGGGATTGGAGTCTAGTATGTTGCTGGCTCACGCGCTGGATGAGGTGGGCGAAGTTTCCGAGGCGCGGCGACTGCTGACGACGTTATGTGAACGTTTTCCAGGTAGTCATCGCCCGCTCGTAGCGTTGTCGGAGAGCTACGCGGACGACGACTTGGTCAAAGCCGCCAACTTCCTGGAGCTGGCTTACGAGCGTGAGCCAGATCCGGACTTGTTCGACCACATGTGTGAGCTGCTCGACGAGTCCGAGCAATACGACAAACTAGCGGCGAGACTCGAAGCTGCATACGCACGGTCGTCGAGCTTTCAGCAGCACTACTACGCGTTGACCTTGGTGAGAGCCTATCGCGCCATGCAACAGCCCAGGCCCATGAAGCGCTGGTTTTGGGTGGCGGCCAGACAGCGTGGCTTCAGAATCGTTCAGCTGACGTGTCTGATGATGCTCGTGACGTTTACCTTAGCCGTGATCTCGGTTCCGCCGATGGCGGCAGTCTGGGCGGCAGTTTCTGGATCGAGCGCGCTAGTGCTCGTCGCGGTTCTGCTGGGTAACAAAGATGCGCTCACTCATCTGTTCATCGCCCGCTTTCGCTGACGAGGTTTTCGGAGCTCCCTTCGAGCGATGTCGGACAAGCCTGCTTGAGTGATGTTCCCGCCCGCAGGCGTTCGCTGACTCTCGTCGCAACCCAGCAATACCCCATGGCCACGTGTGTCAGCGCATCGCGACGCTCGAGCGCAGCGACGGGGGGCTTCAGTGGCGTTGGTATCGCGCCGCTCGAGCGCGACGCCCATCGCGGCGGGTGGGGCCCGAAGGGAGAAGGTGGACCCACCCGCCGCAATGATGCTCTCGTGGCGGACGCGTTGCGCGTCCGCGGTAATCGGCTTTAGAAGACGATGCGGTCGTACAACCGTGCACTCGCGTCACTGAGCGCAGTTGCCTGACCCGTGCTGGCGATCTGATCGAACAGTGCACTCTCCAGGTGGTTACCCTGACGGATCTTGTCGGCCACGGTTCGGCAATCGTCACGGTCGAGCTCCACGACCTTTCCCCCGTTCGAGTCGCTCAGCGTCAGGTGGCTGGCGTCGAGCTTCACACGTGTGAGGAGTCGCCCCTGGGCATCGCGCAAACTGGCGCCGCTTTCCCCCTCTCGACGCAGGTACAGCACGGCGACGCGGCGCTCGCCTTCGTACAACTCGTGGCGGATCTCGTCAGGATCGTCCGTTGGCGTGCTCACGACGCGGTGGTGGGGCGATTGCTGACGTGCAACGGGGTTGTCGCCGAACCAAAACTCGATCGAGTTGAGCACCAAGCTGTCCACGAACACCGCGATGCCGTACACGGGGACGATGTTCAGACCCAGAAAGATCAGCCACTTGAGCCACTTGTTGCCAAAGCTGTCATTCCAGTCATAAACGCCCGTGGTAAGCCCAAAGCTACCGAAGCAGCCCGTGACCGAGGCGCCAGCACCTGAGAGTAGTGCGCTGGTCATCGCTCTTCTGGAAATGGGCGCTGAATCGTTCGACATCTGGTCTTCTCCGCGGGGGCTGTCATGTCCTGCTTGTCGGCGGTGATCGCGTGGAGTTGCGCGTGGCGCGAGCCTCCCGTCGATTACCGTTCGTCGATGCTTGGAACTCTCTCCCCCCCGTACTTGCAAGGTGCGGGCCAGACTGGCGTGGAGACGGCTCGTGTGTGATTCCTCGCGTTGCAAGCGGAGTGTGCAACACCGGGCTCGTCGCGTGTGCCTCCTGGGTCGTCGAGGTTGTCGGTTGTGCCCCACACCCTGCAGACAGTCGCCTGCAGTTTGCGAACCTCAGTCCCGAAACACGCGAGAGACGAGTTTCAGCAGCTCTGGATGGGGGCTGCTCGCTGCGGCTTCTTTGACTCGCTCCGCGAGCTTCGGATCGTAGCTGTGCACGGCCAGCGAGTGGACGGCTGTTTCAGCTCGTGCCTTCGCGCCATGTGTGACGACGTCGAGGAGTGCCCTGCGCGCTTCCTCGTCGCGCGTCAGACCCAAGGCTCGAGCCACGACGGAGAAATCGTCGTCCCCGAGTCCGTCCTCGAGCATTCCCAACAACAGTGCGATACCTTCTGGTCGTTCAGATTGGCCCAGTGCCAAGCACGCGGCTTCCCTGCGTAGTGCTTCGTCGTGGCGTAGCCAGTTGCCACAGAAGCGCAGGCCAAACTCGGGGGCCACGCGGAGCAGTGCGGTGGCGGCCTCCACGATGACGGCGGGGTCGTCATCACCCAGCTCGAGTTTGAACAGCAGTAACCCCGCCGCTTCGCGGCTGCCGTAGTGGCCTAGACCTGCCGCCACACCCGCGCGAACTTGCGCGTCGGGATCCGCGAGTAGCTGTCCCGCATGTAGCAGTGCGTCTACATGGCACATGCGCAAGAGCGCATACAGGGCGCGCTGCCGAACCCCGCCAGCGGTGTCCACGCGTCCACCCGCGACGGGCTCCAGTTGCACGAAACGAACCGCGTGAAGAAACGGATCCGGATCGAACGACTCCAAGCGGTCGAGCGCCGTGAGCGCTGCACACTTGGCGCGACATCCCGGGTCGACCCTGTGACTGCCGCCAGCAAAACGACGCCAGACGGCGCCAAGCTCGGTCTCCAACTCGTGCAAGTGGCTTTCTCCGACCACAGCGGCCGCTTCGCTCACCACGTACCAATTCTCATGCGCCAATGCGTCACGCAACAGGCGCTTGGACTCCGTGCTGTCTGGGTTGCCTGCGGCGGTTGCGATAGCCGCTACCGTCGCTTCTATTCGCGTGCGCTTACGAACTGCCATGAGCTGCAAGTTAACAGGTGCGCTCGAACAACGCATCAGGGCGTCGCGTGAGCGGACATTGATTGACGTGTTTGCTCGCGAGTCTTCATGGCTCGAGTACCATCTCTTGCGAGACAGTTACGACAGGATGGCCCGGCGGGGTACTAGGCAGCACCAAAGCATCCAGTGAGTCGCGGACGCAGCTCTCGAACGTCGGGGTGACGAGGGGGCGTGGACCACGCAACTTGTTGCTCACGACCACGCCTGCCAGTTCAGGTGACCCCATCATGGACACGTCGAGCCGTAGCTTACCCCCAACCCCTGGCGTACGCTCCAGCACCACTTCGTAACAGCCGCCGATGATGGGACCGACGTGTTCGGTCATCACTGTCGCAACGTAGTGACGTACTTCTGGGTCGCGTCGGGAAAAGTCGGTGGCGGGGGCGCCCGCGTCCGTTTGTAGACGCCCTGCGTGCAAGGTCGCTAGCGCCTCGCGCAGTTGGTCGGCGCGCGCGCGATCGCTCGACGCGGCGCTCGATCCGTTGACGGGTGGGGAACTCGACGCGACTGCAGGCGGTAACTCGGACTTGGCCGATGGCACGGACGCTGGGAATTCTGGCGTGACTGAACTGGCTGCGGCTCTAGTGGTGCGCTGAGCTACTGGCCTGTCGCTGAACACCAAGTACCCAACGAGGCCCAGGGCGACGAGCAGCAGGCTCATGAACGCGGCTGAGCTCGCTCTGATTCCACTCACGCCGCGTCTACCGTTCGTTTTGCGGCGACTCTACGCCTAGCGGGCACGAGTCCGTGTTGTCCGCGAGCGGCAACGTGGCAGAGTGTAACCACTTCGTCAGAACGTCCGCCGTGCGACGGCTGGGACTTTGAACTACATCGCAGCAGGTGCACGCCCACGACCAGCCTCGTCGTCGCGCTCAGCCTTGCGCTTCCGCCAGCTTCGACCATATCCCTGATCCCGCCAGTTCGCCTTTCAATTCGTGCCATTGGAGCACCCGCATCGTAGGCTGATAGCTCATTGTCGATCCACCAATTCATCTCTCCTCCCAACGATTCGATTGCCGAGCGAGCGAGTCGTGATGCGACTCATGCTGATATCGTCGAGGTCCTGAAGAGTTCGCTCGCAGGAGTCATCCGCGGCACTTCGGAAGCCATCGAGCTGTTGTTGGTCGGTGCCCTGTCTGGCGGGCACGTGTTGATCGAAGACGTGCCAGGTGTCGGAAAAACGACGCTTGCCAAAGCGTTCGCCAAAGCCCTGGGCCTCGAGATGCGGCGCATCCAGTGCACGCCCGACCTACTTCCGTCCGACATCTTGGGCACTCACATACTCAATCCGGGCGATGGATCGCTCAGCTTTCGTCCAGGGCCCGTGTTCTGTCATGTGCTTCTGGCTGACGAGATCAACCGCGCTTCACCACGCACGCAGTCGGCCTTGTTAGAGGCTATGAGTGAACACCAAGTGACCACGGACGGCGAGACGCGCGCACTGCCCGAACCTTTCATCGTGCTCGCGACGCAAAACCCCGTCGACTTCCAGGGGACTTACCCGCTGCCCGAAGCACAACTAGACCGCTTCGTATTGCGCTTCTCGTTGGGGTACCCGGATGAAGAGAGCGAGCTGTCGATGTTGACGGATCGGCGAGGCAGTGACCCGCTGGCCTCCGTGCGTCGGGTTGCCACCCACGAGGAACTGACGGCGCTGATGGCCAGCGTGCGCGAAGTGCGAGTGGAAGATCGCGTGGCGCGGTATCTGCGCGACCTCGCAGGGGCGACCCGAGACCACGAAGACTTGGCGCTCGGCGTCAGCCCGCGGGGTACGCTGGTATTCTATCGAGCCTGTCAGGCTCGCGCATTGGTTCACGGTCGTGATCACGTGTTACCTGACGACGTGCAGTGTTTGGCCGTGGCGGTGCTCGCGCATCGGCTGAGGCCCACCGAGCGCGCGCGGTATGCGGGCAAGTCGGCGTCCAGCATTTGCACGGACATCATGGAGAGCCTGGCCGTCCCGACCTGAATGCGCGCGAGCTCGGAGTGCGCGTACCAGATGCGCTACCTCGCATGACCGTATCCCAATCCCCCGTAACTCGAACGAGCATCAAGCCGAGTCGTTTTCCGTCGCTGCCCCCTGCGGCCAGAGACACGCTGCTGCCAGGCCGGCGAGGCGCGCGCAAACGCGGGTTCGCGGAACTCAAGCGGCGTTTCGCTCGCCTCAACCACGTACTCATTCCAGACAAGAAGACTGAACGAGACCGTCTGCGCTCTGCGCTCGCGGTGCGTTTCCTGGGTGCCTTCTTCGGCTTCTATACGCACCTCAGTCGCGAAGGTAGGGCGCTCTTGGTGCTGACGGTGCCCATCGGGTTTGCAGCGTTGGATGTTCGCTTCTCACAGACGCACTTACTGTTCGCGATGGTCGTTGGACTGCTCGTGGGCTCGTGGCTGTGCCGCCCCCTGTTCAAGGTGAGCGGTCTTCGCGTCGACGTCGCGACTCCGCCGCGCGTTGCCGTTGGTGCGCCCGCGCATTTCGACGTTCAGTTGTCGAATCATGGCACTGCGGCGCTCGTCAACCTGCGAGTGGCCGTACCCTTTCTCCCTTGGGATGGACGTTGGAAGGAAACGCCAGAAGGGGTGGCATTGCTGGAACCTGGGCAGCGTAGCCGAGTCGGCGCCACGGCAGTCTTTCAGGCGCGAGGGGAGCATCACCTCGACAGCTTCGAGATCGGGCAACTGGTGTCTACTGGTCTGGCGGTGGGCCCGCGTTTCGACAGTGTGGGCGTGCGGTTCCTCGTAGTACCCAAGATCGCCAACGTCGTTTCACTAGGAGCGAGTGCTGCCGTCCCACAGCTGGACAGAGGGCTGGTGGCTGCGAACCGCACAGGTGAAACGGACATTGCTGGCGTGCGTCCCTATCGCATCGGGGATCCGCTCAAACATCTGCACGCGCGTACTTGGGCGCGAACTGGCGAGCCGCACGTGCGCGAGTTCATCGATCCGCGGGATGAGCGTGTCGCGCTGATCGTGGTTACCGCTGTGGGCGAGGCCACCGAACTGCTCAAGGAAGCCGCGCTGTCGGTTGCTTCGGGCGTAGCGGCCAGACTGACTCTTCACGATCGGGGCCTCGATCTGCTCGTGTGTGACACGGACGTGGTGCTCGTCCAGCCGCGCAGCGGACAATCAGCGTTGGACGTGGTGCTCGACCGCCTGGCAACGCTGGAGTTGGCGGCCAATGGCGCGAACGGTCTGTCGGCGCCCGCGGCAGCATTACGCGGTGCGACGAGCGCGATTGTGGTCACCGCTGGAGCGCCCGTGGAAGTCGATCAGTTGGTCTCGCACGCGCGTCAACGAGGCTGCGTGTGCACTTGGGCCGCCGTGGTCGACTCCAAAGAGGACGAGGCTCCCGAGTCCGCGACGCTCGTCGAGGTCGAGGACGTCAGCACGGGCAAGAGGATTGCGCTGTGAAGGCTCGCGTCCCGGCATTGGCTATCACCGCCGTCGGTGTGTCTGCGGCCATCGCGTTACCCGAGCCGCTGGCGATAGCGGCAGTGATGATGCCTGCAGTTGCCGTCGTGGTGGGGCCGATCGTCAAACTCGATCGCTTGGGGCAAGCACTGTGGAGTATCGCTGCGGCGCTACTCGGGTTGCTGCTACCCAACATACTGCTCGAGACTCGAATGTTGCACAACATCACGATGTTGTCGGAGAGGCGCACCCTCGTGGTGTTGGCTCTGTTGGGCGTTGCATCGGGGCGTTGCCTGTTGCGTATTGGTGCTGAGGTGAGTACGGACGAGCGGCGTGCCAAGTTGCGTGAGCGCCGCGGTGTGCGACTCACGCTAGCCACGGGTCTGGTGGCGCTATTGGCCGCAGGCGGGGCGCTTTCGGGGCCTGCGTATCCCGTGATGGTCGTGGTGTTCGGTGCGCTCGCGCTGGTGGCGTTGGTTTATCACGACCCCAGTCGTCTACCCCGAGTGCGCTTCAGTCGCCGTGGTTTGTTAACGGTATTGCTGCCAGCGGTGCTTGCCGCAGGCCTCGCTTCGATGTCGTTTGTCTACCTGCCGCGACTGAACGAAGTGGCGATGCAGAAGCTGCGAGAACGCATTCGTTACGGCCGCATCGGGTTTTCGGACAAACTCGACCTCGGAAACATGTACGGTATGTTGCGCGACTCCACCGTGGTCATGCGTGTTCGGGGTGATCGGCAGCCCGACTTGCTGCGCGGGGTCGTGTTCAGCCAGTACAGTTCGGGGCGGTGGAACGTGCCCGTACAGCGGTCCTTGCCACAGATCGTCGATTCCAAAGCGCCTCGACCCGAGGAGCCTGGCTGGATTGAAATCGAACACGCGCGGGAACCCGAACGATACTTTCTCCCGATGGACGCGGGTCCCGTACGCACGTCGAGCGGGTATTACTCGCTCGACAAGTACAGAATCTTCTACCCTCCCGGAGAGGACTTCGCCAAACGCGTCTGGTTTAGGCGCGACGTCACTGACACTGCGCTGCCGCCACAGCACAACCACGAACTCCACGTGCCCCCGATCCTTCGCAGTCAGATGCGCGGACTCCTGGCGCAATGGCAGTTGCCCGACGCCACTCCGATGGAGCGCCTAGCGTTCATCGAGAAGCAACTGCTAACCAACTACCAATACGAGCTGCTGCAAGAGTCGACCACGTCCACTACGCCGCTGGCGGATTTTCTGCTCGTACGCCGCACTGGTCACTGCGAGTACTTTGCTTCGGCGTTCGCACTGCTAGGGCGCACGATCGGGATCCCTACGCGAGTGATATCCGGGTATCGCGTCGCTGAGCGGTCTCGTTTCGGATACAGCGTAGTGCGTCGCCATCATGCGCACTCGTGGGTCGAAGCCTGGGTGGACGATCGCTGGGTGACGTTCGACCCGACGCCCGCAGATCCGCTGCAGGCCACTGCGGGACAGACGCCGCTCTTCTCATCACTATCCGACGCCGTGATGACGAATTGGGAAGCGCTCGACGACTGGCTCGAAGAGCGCACGGCCTTGCAGTTCGGATTGTTGTTGGTGCTGTTGTCTGGTGGCTTCGTGGTGCTCAGAGTCGTGCGCGGACGGCAATCGGCCGCCAGTGGCGAGTCGTTGGACCTGCCGCTGGTTGGGTACACGTTACTCCGCGACAAGCTGGCTGGGCGCGGCTTGGCGAAGGCTCCATCAGAGACGTTGCATCGTTATGCGGCGCGCATCGAAACCACCACGGAGCTGTCCACTCAGTTGGCGGGAGACGCCGCTCAGGCGCTCAGAGACTACGCAGATCTGCGTTACGCAGCCCGCGGCGAAGGCAAACGTATCGATGGGCGCTTGCACGAAGTGGCCAAGGCCATCGAAGCCGCGTGAGAAGAACGAACAACGCGAAGCATCGAGAGCACGATCAACTTGGGTGAGCGATCGTGGCGGATTCTATCAACACGTTCGTGTGCGTTCCCGCGGCCAACGTCGCGCTGTGCCCGATCGTTACCAAGTGTTCTTTGGCGCGTGATGCAGCGACGTTGACGAGATTGACGTGTTCGTCGACGAAACGCAGCGACTGGCGCTGAGTGATCGTCGTCGAGAACAAGATCACTCGACGTTCGCCGCCCTGGAAACGGTGTACAGTTCCGAGCGCAACCCCTGCATTGGCCGTGGAAAACAGTGAAGCCTGCGCTTCGTCTTCGAGTTGGGGGCGCTCTAGAGGAACATTTACCGCACGAAGTGAGCGCCACAATGACTCGAGCTGCCCGCGGAACGGCGTGATGATACCGAGGTCGCCCGCGGACAGGCCCGCCCGCAGCAAGCGCTGAGTCCAGGCGACCACGCTCGCGATCTCGGCTTCGTTCAACCAACTCCCCGCGAATCGTTGCTGCTCGCCTCGCGTCGGCGTGTGCAGCAGGGGACGGCTCAACTCGGCAGCCAGCTCCACGCACGACCGCCTTGGCGTATGCGTGATCAGGCCGTAGCCGCACAGCGTCTCGGATACTGCCGCGATCTCGGGTTGGCAGCGGAAGTGGTCGATCAGCGTCGGGCGATCGGCGACGACTCGGTCGGCGACGCTCTGTGCGGAGTTGTGACAGCCTTCGTACATGCGGAACGGCTCTAACGACGCGGCGTCCAGGCGTAACTCCAGTCCCCGCAACACCCGTGTCTCGTCCTGTCGCGAAAGCTCCACGACGGGTTCGAGCTGATTGACGTCGCCGATTACCAGCGCGGAGCGACCGCGTAACAGTGCAGACGCGGCGTAAGCGCTGTGGCATTGTCCTGCCTCGTCGACGACCACGCGCTCCACTTGTTCGGCTTCTGGCGGGAATACATTGCCGAGCGAGAGCAACGTGCAGCCCCAAACCGGGTACAAGCGCCTGAGCCACGCGCCCGGGCCCTTACTGCTCTGCAGCAGGTTGCGCAGCGATCGGCTGCGCTTGCAGGTTTCGATGGTCTTCTGTAGGGCGGCGACCAGAGCGACCTTGTTTTTGAGCGCCCAACCCTCGCGGAGTGTGGTGGCGGCTTCGAACAGTTCGTGCAGTAGTGGCTCTAGTCGTTGCCAATCGAACTCCGCGTCGGTCGATGTGGGGGCTTCGCGAGCTTCGTCTTCCAGGGTGCGAAGTTCGGCTTGCAGGTCACGTTCGAGTAACTGAGTCGATACCGCATCGGCCTGACTCTGTAGTGCCAGTTGCAACTCGAGTAGTGGCGCCAGCGCATCTTCCGCTGCTTGTTCCCAGGCTTCGCGCTGATCGGCAACGCTCTGTTCGGCGACTGACACGGGCGGGAGCGCCAGTGACAACTTAGAGCCCAGCGTTTGTTCCGCTTCGGCGAGGGCTGTGCTCTGCGTGAGTTTGAAGTGTTGTTCGAGTCGCAGTATTGCCGTTCCTCGTTCAGCTTCGGCCATGGTGCTCAGCTCGGTCAAGCGGCGGCAAAGTGGTCCGAGCGCGCGGGCCACTTTGGTCGGCGACTCGATGATGGTTCTTGTGAGTTCGATCCCGAGCGAGTGCATCACGTTGCGGAGATCTGCTTGCGCCTGACTGGGTGGCGCCTCGCGAAGTGATGCCAGCTCGGCGCGACAACGCTGCAGCCGTTCCTTACGCTGCTGCCGACGCGTCCAAGGCGCGAGTGCGGCGTCGACCTCGGCGCGGAGCTTCGAAAACCGAGATACGCGCGCGGCGTAGTCGGCGTCCGTCAACGCGGGGTGCGTTTCCAGCCAGCGTTTGGCACGTTGCAAATCGACGCTCGTGACCTTCTCGATGACCTCGCGACTGCCGACGCGAAGTGCAAGCGCCAAACGATCGTCAGGCTGGTCTTTGCCCAGCGGGTGAACGACGTTGTCGACCGCTCGGTTGTTCGTACTGCAAACGAGTAACACTTCCGTTCCCGGGTGCGCGCGATCCGTCAGGGGCGATGCCTTTCTGACGACCTCGTCGGCGGCGAGACTCAAGATGACGTGGGTCTTGCCCGTGCCCGGCGGCCCTTGAACCGCGGCGATCTTGGAGCCGAGGAACAGTTCTGCTGCCTGCCTTTGAGAATCGGTGAGGCCGCCGCTCCGCCAACGCCCCAAGAGCGGTTTGCGCTCGCCGCCGAACTTGCGACGCCCCAGGTACGCTGCGAGTGGTGACTGCGCGGGTAGCTCGCCTTCTTGAATCAAGCTTTGCGCTGCCTGCAAGTCTCGCTGGACGTGAAACGTGGCGCGGTTCCGCGACGCGTCCAACAACAGCGCGACATCGTACACGCGGCTGCGCGAGCCGAGCTGCGTCAGTCGCTCGTGGGTTCTGCGATGCAGTCGTGAGAGCAACGCCGCACACTCGCTTTGGTCAGGCGTCGGACTGTCGTCCACAGCTGGGGTTTCGTCATCTGGGGTTTCGTCATCTGGGGTTTCGTCATCTGGGGTTTCGTCATCTGG
>CBFGUG010000067.1:0-43436 GCA_965651905.1 uncultured bacterium
ACGCGCCGATAACCCGCGGCGGGTGGCTCGAGCAGACTTCCGGGAATCACCGCGAAAAGCGTACGTGTGCCCGCGCTCGCCGCGATTCGCGCGACGCCGTCGTCAGTGGTGATGGCACTTGCTCCGTCGTCGGTTTCGACGGTCACACCACTCGGAAACGGGCCACCTTCGTGACGAAACAGCAGTACCGTCAATCGACCCCCGTCAACCGCCTGCCCAGCAGCAGCTTGTGGATCTGTCTGCGACTCGTCAACCTCCGCTGGGCGCTCGGTGTCCGTCACGCCCGCGGCCGACTCACCCGCGTTCGGAGCTGGTGAACTCCCCGCAGGGGGCGACACCTCCGCAGGCGGAGCAGGGGGCGACGCCGCAGGGGGTGGTGCTTCCGCAGGCGGAGCAGGGGACGCTGACTCTCCGTCTGGGGCTTGCGCGAACGAGGCTGCGCTCAGCATCGCTACGAACAGCGCCAACGAGAGGCGCGCAATCCAAACCTGCAAACGACAATCTATCGATGAGTTCAGGGAGAACATTCCCAGCCCGCTTCACGACACGACGCGATCGCTTTGCGCAGCTGCAACGCCGATTCGAAGAGTTGTGGATCTTTGATTGGCTTGAGCTCGCGCTCAGCCTCGGCGAATCGTCCCGTCTTGTAGAAAGCGTACGCGACTGCGTAACGAATGTTTTCGTCGCTGAGCAAACCCAAACGCGACAACTTCGGAAGCATCGCGGTGACTGCGTCGAACTCTTCACCTTCGAGCAGTAGGCTCAGGCGCTGTTTGCTCTTCGCCTTTTGATCGGAGACCCGCGCGTTCAGCCAACGCGCCCGATGCAGCAGGCCCGCCTCCTTGTAGAGCTCGGCGGCTTCCATCGTGTACTTGTCGTTGATGCGCGCGGCCTCTTCGAACAACATCGCCGCCGCAAACTTTCGACCCGCCTCCAGGTAGCAATGTGCCAGCTGAACGGCGACGTTCTCGTCTTCGGGGTAACGCAGCCGCGCGCCCTCCATCAGCACTTGAGCGCGTTCGTAGGCTTTTGCGGCGCGCAGTGCTTCGGCCACCGCGACGTAGTCCGCCGCCTTCATGCCGTCGCGCGCCAGGTAGCGGTCGCTGACCAACACGGCTTCCTGGTAGAGCCCCATGTCGCTCAGGTGGAAGATCTGGAGGCGCTGAAACTCGGATTCATCGCGAAACTTCTTTTCGCCTTTGGCCAACACGCCGAGCGAGGTCGCCTTCTGCCCGGCGTTCCAAGCGGCCTCGGCGTGCATCAAGAAGACACCCGGCTTGTTGCTGCCCGTCTTGCCTGCGCGCTCGAGCGCCGAAAGCGTGCACTTGTAGTCTTCGAGGGTGAAACACGCTTGAGCCAGGTAGATCTGAACGGCCTCATCCTTCTGTCCGCTCTTGATCGCCGCCTCGAAGTCCTTTCGCGCTTGCTTGAACTGCTCCTTGTCGACGCGCGCCAGACCACGCAAGGTGTAGAAACGCGCCGCGTCCACCTTGGGATCCTTGGGGTCCACGTCGGCAAGCACACTCAGGGCACGCCCAGGGTGCCCGTCGTGGATCATGCGCGCGGCCAGGCCCAAGTAGTCGACTTCCGCCGACTCTTGCTCCTGCTCATCGTCCTCGTCGTCGTCCGCCAGAGCGGCAACGGGGGCGATCACCAGCAGCATCGCGATGGCGCAAGCCGCAGTCAGCCATTTGGGAAGCATTGTCTCTACACCCATGACGTTGGAAAGTCGTCGCCAGAAGCCGTGACTACAGGCGCATCATTATCGTTAACCCGAAGCCTCAGCTCTTCTGCAGCTGAAATACGATCTTCTGTTTGACCCAAGCGCCAACGGCAGCGCCCTCGTAGGTGCCAGGCGAGAACGCCCACTCACGAACGAATGTCTTGGCTGACTGCTCGAACACGCCTGCGGGCTGCGCATCCAGAACCTTGACTCCACCGACACTACCGTCTTCGCGTACGAACAGGTTCAAGAGCACGTAGCCTTCGAGACCCCGCTTCTGAGCATCCTTGGGGTACTCGAGGTTACCTCCACGAGTCTGAATCTTCGGTGGATCGTCCAAAGCACCTTCGGTCATGGCGGCCTTCTTGTCGAAGTCACCAATCAACTCACTGGAAACCGCTCCCAGGGACAGACCCCCGACACCTTCGAACTCAATCGCTGCTCCTGAGATCGCGGACGATAGGTTCGGGGTCTTGGGTGCGTTGGACTTGGCCTGCTGTCGCGGCTTCTGCCGACGCTCTTTGCGCTCTTGCTTCTTCTTCTTCGGGGGCTTCTTCTGCACCTCGAACTGAACCGTAGCTTCAGCGCGCTCTTCCTTCGGCGGCTTTTCCTGCTGGTTCATGTAGAGCACCGTCGAAAACACCAGGGCGCCCCCGGCGAGCATCGATGTGGCTGCAACTGCGTGCTTCATGATGAGTGACTGCATGACTGATCTCCTAGGCGTGATCGAACGATCAGCCTCCAACTTCCTTTTCGGTGGCAACGCCAACTTCGGTAGCTCCGCCGAGGCGGCACTGGTCGACGACCTCGACCAACTTGTCTGCGGGGACACGTCGGTCCGTGACTACGAGCACGGACTTCTGGTCGGCACTCTCTAGGAACTCGCGCACACGACTTTGCACCATCCAAGGACGGACAGGATTGCCGTTGATGAACACGTTCGCGGTGCTGTCGATGTTGATGCGCAAAGACTTCGTCGACGCGCGACTGGCGGATGCGGCGCTCGGTCGTTCGATGTCGATCTTCATGTCTTTGACGAAGGTCGTCGAAACCATGAAGAAGATGAGAAGGATGAACACCATGTCGATCAACGGCGAGATGTCGATGTTGGCGTTGTCATGGGGTTTGGCTCTTCGTCTCATGGCGTCACCTGAACTCAGACTTGGCTGAGGTCCCCTTGTTCTGAACAGAGCATGTCTTTGAGTTGATCGAGTTCGTCGCGAAAGCTCTGTTCACGGCGGTCGAGCACGCGTCCGATGATGATTCCCGGGACCGCGACCGCGAGCCCCATCTGTGTCGTGAACAGCGCTTGTGAAATGCCGCCAGCGATACCGCCCGACTGCGAGAACAGCGCCATTTCGCCGAGGGAGTCGAAGGTCTCGATCATGCCGATGACCGTGCCGAGCAACCCAGCCAACGGGGCCACGGTGACGATGGTACGAATCACCACTTTGCCTCGCTGTAGCTCTTCATCGAACGCGCCGAAGGCATCTTCGAGCGCATAACGTAGCGGCTTACCGCGGTGGTCTCGGGCGAGCGTGACACCCCAGACCGCAGCCGTATCCATGATCCCTTTGGGCTTACGCCGATACCCTTTGAGGTAACGAGAAACCAGCACCCGACAGCTACGGCGATTGCCACGATCGAGCAGTTGCCAACGCAGCCCCAAAAAGTACCACAGCACGAGCGTACCGACCGCCAAAGGGGGCATCACAAACCCTCCCAAGGAGAAGTACTGCAGCAGTTGGTCTATTGCGCTGTAGAGGCGTTCCATCGCAAACCTCAGGTAGCAGCCAGCTCTGGATCGTCCGCTCGCGGCGTGCTCTCTGGCGGAGCCTTGGGTCGCATCGACACTCGAATTCCAGACGAGATGTTCACGACCTTCAGGGCAACCTTGTCCATGCCCGCCTTGATGCTCTCGGCCCAGCCCGACAAGAGATTGCCAATCACCAGTGCGGGGATTGCGACAACCAGTCCCAGCTCGGTCGTGACCAACGCGATCGAAATGCCGCCCGAGAGCAGCTTGGGGTTACCAGTACCGAACTCGGTGATGATGTCGAAGGTGGCGATCATGCCCGTCACCGTTCCGAGCAGGCCGAGCAATGGCGCTACCGCCGCCACCACGATGATTGCCGAGCCGAAACGATCCAACGCGGGTTGCTCGTGCAAGATGGCTTCGGAGATGATGTCCTCCAGCTCTTCGCGGTCTCGATCGAGGTGCTTGAGGGTCGCAACCAGTACGCGGCCTCCAGCACTACGTGCGTTGCGACAGATCTCGATGGCTTTGTCGAAATCCTTGGCTTCTAGGTGGGGACGAATCCTTTCCGCCAAGCGATTGGTGTTCGTCGCTGCGCGCAACAAGAGGAACACACGTGCCAGCGCCATCAACAGAGCCAGCACACCCGCCCCGACGATCACCCAGCCGATCACGCCACCACTCTCGATGACCTCGCGAGCGGTTTTGTCTTTCTTGACCTCGAAGCCCTTGTCGAGAGATTCGTGCAAGAAGAGCGAAATGATCGATGGCGCAGATCCGGCCGCGACAGCGCGAGCCAACGCAGCAGTGTCACCTTCGGGCCACACCTTGTAGTGATTGTCGCCAGCGGGGGCTAACGCGCCAGCAACGTTGTCGCTGACCCCATAAGCCGCAACTTGTCCGACCTGGATGACCTCACCGCTCACCTTCTCACCGTTCGCGGCAAAGAATTCGCCTGGTCCCTTCGTGACCCTCGAGAAGCGATCGAGCATCTTCAGCGAGTTGTCGAAGGCGAACCGAACTTGAGCGAACTGCGCGGCTTCAGCGTCTGCATCCTCAGCCACTTCCGGGAGTTTGATCCCCCCTTTTTCCAGCGTCGCCTCGGCTTGAGTCAGCAGCGACCCCAACAGGTCTTCGTCACCACTGGCCGTGTCGAGTTCGGATTCGACCTCGGACAAGCTTTCCGTCATGCGGTCGGCTTGGGTAGATAGCCCGAGCGCACGCCCTTGCAATTGATCGACGGCGGCCCGCGCCTCTTCCTCCTTCTTCTTCGTCTCCTCCTCGAGCGCAGCCAGACGACGTTGCAACGACGTCTTCTCGGCCTCGAGGAAAGCGAACTCTCGTTGGTAAGCTGACTGTACGTCAGCGCGCGCGTCAACCGACAGCGAAGCGACGATCGCCACGACTAGAGACGAGAGCACGACGCGAAGCGGTGTTCTTGAATGGGTATTCATCGGACGAATCCACATGAGTGGTGCGAACCTGGGGTTCATTTGGCGCTCACCTCACTTACCGGCGGAAGCGCATTGGGCAACTGAAAGAACCCAACTCGAACCTGCTTCTTGAAGCTCGTGAAGATGTCGAGCACGGCGCGCTGTTCAGCTTTGTCGGTGATAGCCGCGTAACCCCATGTGCCATCCTCCGCCTGCACTGCCTTGCCGACGTCGTCGTTCTCGGTCTTGTAGAACATCATCACCATGCCGATACGAACCACTTCGACCAGTCGGTCCTCGCCGTCGACGTGAACGGTTTGCTTATACAGACCACTTTCGCGAGTCAGACGAACCTCGTCCTCGACGAAGCTCCAGAGCCGTGACAGTCCACGTGACGCGGTGAGCAAACCCGACTTGTACTGCTCCTCGATCTTGTCGAGTGCGGCGAGACGTTCGGTCTTTCTGAACGGCATTCCGATCTCGACCTGCTCGCGAACTTTTTGCAGGGACTCGGTGAACAGCGGAACGACCTTGTCGCCCTTGGCTTTCTCTTCTTGAATCTCCGAGCGTCGCTTCGCGATCGCGACACTCAACTTCTGCACGCGCGTCTCTTCACGACGGACATCGAGCTCGAGGTCGGAGCGCTGGCGCGCGAGCGAGCGAATCGTATCGGCGCTTTCGGCGCTCTTGGTGCTCAGCTCTTTCGCGAGCTGCTCTACTTCACCACGCAGTTTCGCGAGCCGCGCTGCAAGCTGACCGACGTCGGCAGCCGCGGAGACCGAGTAGAGCGCACCCAAGATCGCGACACAAACGGCGGTGGTCCAAGCGGCAAGAACGCGGGGTTGAGTTTTGTACATGAGGGGGCAACTCCTACCTGCACCACGTACTCAGTCGCCAAGACGGCTGGGTGACGCGGATGCAACGAATTGATGACCAAGCCGCACGATCCCGATTCAGAACGGGCACACGCGAAACGACACACTCCTGTCACTGCGCGCACAAGCGACCGCCCCCGAGAGCGCGCGTGAGCGTCGCACGCGACGCTGAACGCGCGCGCGCCGCGTAGTCGCCATGACGAACCCCTCGCAGCCACTGAGCCCAGCTACCCGAAAACGCCGACACTCAATCGTCACACAATCGCCACACGAGTAGCGGCGGCGCAGCCTCGCTTGCCCCGGCGACGTAGCAGAGCGGCGCGGCATGCGAGAGCCTCAAGCGCTGAGCGACGCGGCTTCGACGAAACGGTAGCCGACGCCTCGAACCGTTTCGATCGACGATCCGCAGATCCCGAGCTTCTCTCGAAGCCGCTTCACATGCGTGTCCACGGTCCGTGTCACGACGCTTTCAGGCATCTTCCACACCTGCGAAAGCAGTTGCTGTCGCGAGAACACGCGACCTGGGCGCCGCACGAACATCAGCAGCAGCTCGTATTCAGTCAGGGTGAGAAACACCTCATTGTCTTGGACGAACACGCGATGAGCTGCCTGCTCAATCACGATCTCCCCGCGCTGAATCCGCCCAGGCGTCGCGGCGTCCTTGGTGGCGGCATCCCAACGCCGCAACACGGCCCGCACACGCAGCAGTATCTCGCGCATGGAGAACGGCTTGACGACGTAGTCGTCCGCACCGCACTCGAACCCTGCCAGCCGATCTGCTTCCTGACCTTTGGCGGTCAGCATGATCACGGGAATTTGCTTGCCGTTTTCCCTGCGCGCCTCGCGGCAAACCTCGAGGCCGGAGATATCCGGCAGCATCAAGTCCAAGAGCACCAGGTCGACATCCGACTCGCGAAGACAACGTAGCGCCTTCGAACCGTAATCGGTGACCAGCGTCTCGAATCCCTCTTGGCGAAGGTTGAAGTCGAGCAGAGCTCGGATATCGGGATCGTCTTCTACGACGAGTACTGTGGCCATCGTGGGGAGCGACCGTACTCCGCCGAGGTTACGCTATTGTGACACTCTCGGAACACCTGCTTGTCACGGGCCGTCGACCAACTCGATGGAATTTCGAGCCCTTGCTCGATCCGCATGCACTAAGTGAACAAATGAAGCGGGCGGAAGACGCCGACACGAATCGCCGTCGACATGGTGCTGCAACCGGGAGGCCGCGGCCAGTCGTCGCCAGGAGACGCCTGAGAAGCTCACACCTCAGACCAACAACGCGTCGAGTGAACCCGTGACCGTTGCCGCACTGGCAGAGCTCCCGTAGCGCTCTTGCTCGATTCCGAACAGTCGACAAATCGACACCAGTAAGTGATTGCTCGGTTGCAGCTCGTCAGACTTGCTGGCGCGTAGGTCCACTTCACGCCCCATGCGCCAACGACCGCCGCACCCGCCCGCGATCAGTGTCGGTACGTTGCGAGAGCTGTGCCTCGCCGTGTCGCCCATGTCGCTCTGCGCGAAGATCAGCGTGTCGTCCAACACGCCCGCTTCATCCAAGCGCTGCATGAGGCGCACTATCTGCTTGTGCGTGTGGGCGTTCTGAATCGCCAGCAGACGCCAGGTATCGGGCCTGCCTGGTCCCATGTTCGACTCCGACCAATAACGATGAGCCACGTCTTGATGTACGTCGTCGGGCAACTCGGGATACAGGCCCGTGCGCGTCAAGTCCGCGAGCATCAACGTCGAGAAGCGCGTCATGTCGCAGCTCAACGCGCGTGCCAGCAGATCGATGTGCAAGTTGGTGATGGTCTCGAAGTAGGGTTCACCCGCACCAAACGACTTCAGTTTCGGGAATTGGGCCGCGTCGGGTCGAGCAGGCGAGCGGCAAGTGTGGCGGTTCGGCGTGAGGCGCTTTTCGATCTCGCGCAAGGCGGTTTGGTGCTGATCCAGCTTGGTTCGTTGCACTGTGCCAGCACGGGCGGTGAGCTGTTGAAGGTCGGCTCTCACGAAATCCAACACGCTGCGGCGTCGCAGGCGAAGTGCGTGTAGCTCCTGCTTACCTTTCTCGGTTAACGGCGCGCCGAAGAGCTCGTCGAACACCTGTTCGGGATCGATGAACTTTGGGACAGGAACGCCACCCCGGGCATAACTGATGTTCGCTCCGAGCTCTGTCGTATCGTTGCCCACGGCGAGCGTGAGGCTCGTGTGCGGCGTGTCGGCGCCGAGCATCTTCTCAGCCGCCAGGTACTGATCGATGGACGGGTTTTTACCCGTGACACCACTTCCCGTCAGTATCACGCGGGACGCGTCGTGCCCGACCGTGCCCATCTCGATACCCGCCGCCAAATCCAACCCGTCGATCACGAGCAACTGATGCTTGTAGCTGCGTCCGAAGCGCTCCGCGTCGTCGAACGGCGCGAGACTGCAATCGGGATACGTCAAGTCGAAGTTCGGTCCCGGCTTCCACAGCTCGTAAGCGCAGCCGTGGGGCATGAACACCCCGACGAAACGCAGCGGACGCGACGCTTCACCAGCGTCATCAGCCCAAGCCCTACGTGCGCCGAACTGACTGGCGATCGCACCTGCTCCTAGTGCGGCCAAAAAGCTGCGTCGCGAGCCGCGCGCCGCCGCGGGGCGCGAAGTGCATCCGTTCATAGGCTCGACTCCAGCTCGGGCTCGTTCGATCGATCTCCGACCTTCGTGAGAGCTCGGTTGACGAACAACTCACTACCTGCGTATTCGACCAACATCTCGATCAGGTTACCACGCGACGCGGGTGGCAGCCGTTCGACGACACGAGCGAAAGCCAACTCGGTACCCGGATCGGATTGCGCGCTGAAGTACCGAAACGCCTGCTTGGCGAAACACGCGCGCGTTCTCGGGTGTTTCGCCAGCCAAATGCTCAGCTGCGCGCTATCCGTGAACTCGGTCTTCTCCCCAAAAATGCTCAGTGTCGTGCGAGTGTCGACTGGAGTTTTTCCCTCCTGCGTGCGAGTGCGCCCCGCAGCGTCGAACCCCTCGAACGTGTAGCCGATCGGATCGATGGTCTGGTGGCACGTCATGCACTCGGGATCGGCCGCGTGCTGCTCGAAGCGCTTACGAGTGCTCTGCTCGGGATCGGGCGTAGGCATCACGACTTCGATGCCCAACTCGGACGGTCGCGGCATCTCCTTGCACAGCACCTTTCTCAACACGAAGTCACCCCGCAGGATCGGACTGGTCGTGTCGGGATGTGAATGCATCGCGAGAAAACTCGCCTGCTGCAACACCCCAACCCGGCCCGTGCCCTGCAGCGGAACGACAGGGCCGAACGCATTCAACCCATAGTATCGAGCCATGGACGGATCTACCGAAGCGAAGCCGCCGATCAACAATGCTTCGATCGAAGCGCCGTAGTTGACCATCACTTCGTCGATGTAGGCGCGCGTCTCAGCGAGCATGTGCGACTTGAGCCGTTCATACTTGGGGTGCAGATCGGGATTCTTCGCCGTATTTTCGAGCTGATCGACCTCGAGCCACTCGAGCACGAAGCGCCGAAAGTGGTGACGTGTGAAGCTACGGCCGAGAATGCGTCGCGCTTCGGCTCGGCGTACCTCCGCATCCGCCAGCTCCCCGCGGTCTGCCCGCGTCAAGAGCGCGTCGTCAGGAGGCCCACCACTGAGCGTGTAGGAAAGCGCGGACGCGATCTCGTAGGGTGTGAGTTGGATCGCCGACGGTCTTTCGCTCGGTGATTCCGCCGCAGAATCGCTGCCCAACTCTGTCACGTAGAGAAAGCTTGGGGACTGCAGCACTGCGCTGAACGTCACTTCCACCCCCGCAGCAGCGCCCCCCATCGCACGTCCGTGCTCGAACAGCGCACTCAGCGACGCCAGCTCGTTCTGCGTCGCTGGTCGACGCCAAGCGCGCCGCGACAGGTCGACGATGAACGCCTCGCTGCACGCGGGCTGATCACAGGGAACCAGACGAAGCGCGTCGCGAGTCGCCACGTCGCGAGCGATTTCTTCAGCCAATGCCGACCAACGTACCGCTTCCGTGGGCGAGGTCGACTGCTGGGCGTTCAACGTGTACCCGTTCTGTCGTACATCGGGTGGCAGGCGTGACGCTACCGCGACGTCCATGTCGACCAAGGCGTGCACGCTGCGTTCGAGTTCGATATTGCTCAGGCGGCGAACACGTGCAGGTAGCAAACTACCTTCACCCGCAGTGAGATCGCTGACGGGAAGGGGCGGAGTCGCCGCACACGCAAAGCTCAGCAGCCCACAAACGAACGCGCCAACAACGCCGATCGCCCTTCGCCTGGCCCACGCACCCACGAGTTTCACCCCTGAAAGATTCGACATCAGGCAACGCCCAATGGGGTGTTCATACATCGCCATTAGTCACTCGTCGACAGCAGGCGCCGCCGCTGGAGGAACTGCACCCGCCGCTGGAGGAACTGCACCCGCCGCTGGAGGAACGGCCGCTGGAGGAACGGCCGCTGGAGGAACAGGCTCGAAGGTGGGAGGCGTGGTCCCACCCGCGGGCACCGTCGAACCTGCTTCACCCTTCGCGGGTGCACTACCGCCCGTAGTCACTTCGGGTGCCAGCGGCGCTGGGGTCGGCTCGGCTAGTTCGCCCTCGACGATGAATTCGATGTCGTCGAGCCAAAACTCGATGGGCAAGGCCCTACCATCGACGGAAAAGTTGAGCCCAAGCAAGCGCTCTGGATCGAACTCTGCCTGAGCACCCCAACCCCCTTGCTGCACGCGATCCCAAGGAACGATGTGAGTCTGCCACTGCTCCGCCAGGGGGATCTTCTTGTTGTGCATGTCCCAGCAGCGTTCCTTGCACTTGCCCTCGAATTCACCGGGCACGGTCAGTGGGTTGCCGATCTTCAGCACGAGCTCGCCTTTGCCCTTGGCGCGAAACTTCAGCCCAACGAACTTGGACGCGTTGAACGGACACTTCAGGCCATCGTTCACCCAGCGCATGGTAGTCCCCCACACCACACCCCAGTCTTTGAACCCGCTAGCGGTGCCGTAGAGCGCGTACTTGTTTTCGAGGGTTGCTTCACCTTCTGGCAACGCCGTCGCTTTGAAATCGCCAACCGTCGGTGATACCTGCCCGTTGGTCTCGTCGACAGCCACGTACCACCAGCCCTCACGCTCGAACCCTTTGAACAGCTGATTGTCCGCGTCTTCGAAATCTTCGATCAGCTTCAAATCCGACGCGGGCTTCGCCTGCGCGCAGGGCCCCGTGTCTTCTTCTGGCGCCGCTTGATCGAGGGGCGTCTGTCGCGCGTCGATGCTGGCTCCCTCGCCGCCAAAAACCGGGTCAGCCTCGGCCCCGGACGCGCAGCCCGCAATTGCGAACAAGGCCGACAAGGTGAGACAGGTGTGTGAAGTGGTCGTTTCTAGCGTGCTGTGCATATCGGGCATGAGTATGAAAAGCCAGACGCCCAGCTGTCAAAGCCCGGCTCACGCGATTCGACTTTCCGCGCGAGTGACGTCCCACGGCGGGGCGCACGGGCTTCATTCACTCGGGCGTGAGCCCGACGAAGTCAGCCAGCATCCGTCCAGTATCTTCGGCGAGTCGCGTCGCGATTTTCGGTGCGGGGGGCTCGTCCGCGATGCGTTGGAGGATGGAGAAGATCACCCACAGCACGTACTCCACCTGAGCGGTACGGGCTTCCAGTGATGGACGCTCCTGCTGCGGGTTCCGCTCGTCTTCTGAACGCAGAAACTTCAACAGCCCCTCCGCCGCCATCGTTTGGATGTCTGCAAACCCGGGAGTGTCCGGGACCTCGATGTTTTCCTTACGAAGCGCCGCCTGGAGCTCGTGTGCCTCAGCCTGAACGACGATGGTTCGCTTCACTGCACTGCAAAAGCGAGTTCTCGCGGGCAACGTGACGTCCGCAAGAAGTGCGCTGAGCTCTTCCCACAGTCGACTGGCTTCACGCTGGTGGAGGGCGGCGAGCAACGCTGCCTTGTTGGGATAATATTGATAGAGCGAACCGATGCTCGCACCCGTCGCCTCAGCTACTCGATTGGTCGTGAACCCCTGCGCTCCTACGTCCTCCAGAACGCGAGTAGCACCTTCCAGAAGATCTGCGGCCATGCGCCTCGCCCGCTCCTGAACGGGCCGTTTTCGTAGCGTACGAAGGTCTGCCAGAGGCTGCGACTTGTGCTTGGCCATTTGCGAGTAGCCGGATCCAAGCACGGGAAGCATGCTCTGGGAACTGCGTATGAGTGAACTGGAGCAACAATTGGGGATCTTGGGGTCCCCACGCGCAGCCGAGACGCTCGCCGCCTTACATCGGCAAGCGACCAGACACGAGTGGCGCACGATCGGTCTCTTCGCGCCGTTCGCAGTACACCTGCTACTGGGGCGACGATTGCCATGGCAAAGGGTCCAACCCAAACTCGCGACACATCCTCTGGCGGTCGACGTTCAAAGCGGCATTTTCGCCTATCAACTCGCACGCGCTCTGCGCGCTCAGCAGATCATCGAATTCGGCACTTCCCACGGGCTGTCGACGATCTATTTCGCACTCGCCGTTCGACAAAACGGCGGAGGGCGCGTCATCGCAACGGAGCTCATCGCGGAAAAGGCCGAACGAGCCCGCGAGAACTTCGAGCGTGCGGGCGTTGCAGACGTGATCGATCTGCGCATTGGAGACGCGACCGAAACGCTTCGGAACGTGGACGGACCCGTCGACATGCTCTTCAACGATGGTTTCCCCGACGCGATGTTACCCGTCACGCAGTTGGTTGCGCCAAACCTGCGTCCTGGCGCCGTCGTCATGGCAGGCAACGTGGCACTCTTTCCCACAGACCACCAAGAGTACGTGGAATGGATGCGCGAACCGCGAAATGGTTTCGCTTCGACTAGGATGCCGATGACCATGGGAGGCGAGTTCTCCGTGAAGGTTGCTCAACCGTGAAAGTGCACCACCTCAACTGCGGGTGTTTCTGTCCGCTCGTGGGCGGCCCTGTCGTCACACATTGCCTGCTGTTGGAAACGCCGAACGAAGGCCTCGCCTTGGTCGATACAGGTCTGGGTGATCACTTCACACGCCATCCTGAAGCTCTACCTTGGCTTGCGCGCGTCCAACTGCGACCCAGGATGCAACCGACAGACTCGGCGCTGTCTCAGGTTCTGGCACTAGGTTACCGAGCTTCAGACGTGCGTCACATCCTGCTCACTCACCTCGATGGCGATCACGCTGGGGGCGTGCTGGACTTCCCCGACGCCGCCGTTCACATCCACTCACGGGAGTACGATGCCATGAAACATGGGTCGGCGCGTTACGACACCGCGCTCGCCCAAGCCGACGTCAACTGGCAGCGTCATGCGGTGGAAGGGGACGTTTGGCATGGTCTGCACTCAGTTCGACCCATCGAGACCTTGAACGACGAAGTGGCGCTGGTCCCGCTCCCAGGGCACACGAAAGGTCACGCTGGCGTTGCGGTCCGTACAGATGGCGGGTGGCTTCTGCACGCTGGCGACGCCTACCTCTTGGCGAAAGAGCTGGATGGCCAGTCTCTCTCGTTCGGCGAGCGCGTCGCCGCCTGGATCACGTCGGACTCTTTCGCTTTGCGTAATCGCAACTTGAAGCGCCTGCGTGACCTTCGCGCTTCCCACCCCGAACTTCGAATCGTCAGCGCCCACGATCCAGCAGAGTGGCAACGTGTTCGCTCTGCTTCCGAAATGGATGCGGCTAACGCTCGTGCCACGGGCTCCGCCTGGTCGACGCCGTACTGATGGCTGAGCAGTTCGGCTCGCGGCTACGTGTTGACGTCGTCGACGATGAAATCATACTCGCCGGGCCCTTGAACGAGAACGAACGAGGAGCGTTCGTCGAGCGGATTGAGTACGCGATGTCGGCGCGCGGGCGGTATCATCGCTCGCTCGGTCGGTTGCAGAACAGACGTTTCTTGCGGACCCGTCAGTTGGACTTCGATCTGACCAGAGAGACACACGATGTGTTCTGGTGCAGTGCTGTGATGGTGCCAGTCTCCAGACTCTCCCGCCGTTAGTGTGAGGATCCGCACGAGCGAATCGTCCGTCTTCAGGAGTACTGCTTCTTCCATACTTCCGAACCCACTGCGATCGGCAGCGCGCTCCATGTGCGGCGTGAATGTTGCCACGAAGGCCTACGTCCTGGCGAGCGTCTGAGCCACCTACGTAAGGCGGGCGTCTAAGGGGCTGTCCCAAGTCGTGGCAGATTTACCGTCAATACGCGCTGCGCTGGCTCTCACTCCCGCCGCCATCGAGTGCTCTGTCCAGGTTTCGACGCAGCTCGGCGAGTTGAGCTTCGAGATCGGACTTGGTGTGCTCCCATTTGCTCCTCGCGTCGACCTCCAGTGCGTCGATTCTTCTGGACAGCACATGGCGCTGGGTGGTGAACGTCGCAAAGGCTTGCTGGGTCGGTGCTCTGCTAGCAGAGCCGACCGCGTGGGGCGCGGTGACTCGCCCCTCGAGTCGTTTCAACTTGGCGTCGAGACTGACGAGGGACGCTCGAGCGGAAGTCTTGAACGCCCGGAGTCGTTGTTGCGCCCCTTCTTCGGGTTCATCGGGCTCGACTGCTCCGTGCTGGACTTCTTGCGCTACCTCGCCGCCAGTCCGCTCTGCTGGGGGCGGGGCCTCTTCGACGCCCCGAGCGTCGTGACACGCAAGACTCAAACCGAGGAAAATCAGCGCTACAGGCGAACACGTGCGGGTGTTTGCACCGTTCATCATACCCCAGTCATCGCAATTCGCGTGCCACTCGCTTTCCTGAACCTCATCCTGAAGTCGACCTGTTGCACGCGTCGCATCCCGGTCTGGGGTAAACCGAGGTGACAAAGCCGTGGCATTCCGTCACGCGCGTGCTGCTGCGCCTCACCCTCACGCGCGCACATGAACCTCTCTACGCATGTTATCGAACGTCGCGTTCGAACGGACATTTGGCGCCGCTGTGCCCCCCAACCCTCGAACTAGGCGGACCTTCGAGTGCCGAGCGCGCGCTCGGAGCACGGCACGGGTGAACTGTTCGGCAAGCTGCGTCACGAGTGGCAACGGCTGGTCGAGAGCGTCGATCAGAGTAGCGGCGCACAGTTACCTGACGGATCCAGGGCCTGCGAACCCAACGAGTAGCGAGAGCACGCTCGAGCAATCACTGAATTCGCGCAGATTGGGTTACTCATTCGGGCTTACTCGAGGCTACCACTCTGGGGCCCTCGAGCTGATGGGCGGAGCGTGTGCTTTTGGGGCGACACTGACGGCAGCTGACGGAAGTGTTGATAAACGGCCCACTTGCACCTGGGGGGCGGACTTGGGGCGCGTGCGTGGGGACGTTGGGGAAGCCTTCGGCGCGGGAGCACGAAGCGACGTGACTGGGCGGGCAGCGCGCCAGCTGCAATGCGGCGCCCAAACGCAGGAACCGTCCCTCGACCCTGTCCCGACAGTGCACGCGCTGATCGCGCGTAGGGCGACGTGTTTCGTGCGACTTCGGTGATCGAACGGGCGGGGAGTGCACACGTGAGACGACAAATGAGGCGATCGTGAAACAGCCGTGCGCGTGGCTTGCGTCGGGGATCGCACTGTGATGTCTTTCGCTCGGTGAACGTCGCCGATCGAAGCAGCTGGGCCGCCTGGCGACTCAACGCGTTTGCGGCGCTGTTCGCATTTTGCACGTACTTCTGCATGTACGCGTTCCGCAAACCATTTGCGGCCGCAAGTTACGACGGCGACATGATGCTCGGCGTCGCGCCGAAGACGCTGTTCGTGATCAGCCAAGTCGTCGGCTACACGATCTCCAAGTACGTGGGCATTCGCGTGGTTTCGGAAGCATCCCGCAAAGGCCGCCTGACGTTGCTCTTGGGCGTGATTGCCGCTGCCGAAGTAGCACTTCTGCTGTTTGCGATCGCGCCGCCCGCGTTGAAGCCTCTGACGCTGGCGCTCAATGGGTTACCACTCGGGATGGTGTGGGGACTGGTGGTGCGTTACTTGGAGGGGCGGCGCACCAGCGAGTTCTTGCTTGCCGGGCTCAGTTGTTCGTTCATCGTGGCCAGTGGCATCGTCAAAGACGTGGGTCGCTGGTTTCTGGAAATGGGCGTCGATCAGTACTGGATGCCCGCAGCGGTGGGCTTGGTCTTTTTGCCGCCGTTCGCCTTGTTTGCGCGTTTGCTCGATGGCATTGCCGAACCCGACGCGCAGGATGAAGCGGAGCGCGCCGTGCGAACGCCGATGGCTAGCTCCGAACGTCGGCACTTCATGCAGCGCTTCTTGCCGGGCATGCTGGCGCTGCTCGCGTGTTACTTCGTGCTCACGGCGTTTCGCGACTTTCGCGACAACTACGGCGTCGAGCTGATCGGCGAGCTGGGTTACGCCGACTCGACTGCGGCGTTCACTCGCACCGAGATCCCCGTCGCGCTGCTCGTGCTGCTGGTGATGGCCGGGCTCGGAGCGTTCAGAAAACGCATCTCGGGCCTGATCGCCGTGTTTGCGGTGATGTTCGCAGGGCTAGCGTTAGTCGGGGTCGCGACCCTGGGTCTCGACGCAAAACTCATCGGCGCAGAAGCATGGATGATCGCAATAGGACTCGGCGCCTACATGGCGTACGTGCCGTTCAGCTCGTTCCTGTTCGACCGCATCATGGCCGCCACCAGACACGTCGGCACCGCGGTCTTCGCTGTAAACGTGGCAGACGCCATCGGCTACACGGGCTCGGTAGGCTTGCTGCTCTACAAGGACTTGTTCGCGCTGGACACGAGTCGGCTCGCGTTCTTCAAGGTCGTCACCTACGGGCTCTCGGTTGGCGGCTGCATAGCCCTCGCCGGAAGCGCGCTCTACTTCTATCGCCGCAGCGTCAAAGACGCTGCGAGCGCCATACCCGTTCATTCGGGCAGCCAGTGATGGGGCGAAGCGACCGGCTTTGATCGCGACTCGCACACCAGTATTGATCTTGCGGCACTTGAGCTCGCAGCACTTGACTCACGGCATTTGGGGGAAGAGTCGCTCAGGGTTTTTCCAGGCAATCGGATCGTTCCACCCCAGGCAGGCTTCGACAGGCGTCAGCATCGGGATCCATCTCGGCGTCGGCCAACGCTTGCTCGAGCTCTGCCAAGTCCAAGCCCTTTAGCTGACTCGTCGTGGAGTTTCCCGCGTCATGTCTCTCTGCGTCGGATTCTGCGACGTCAGAGCCTGGCAAGGGCATCACCGATGCAGGGGTCAGCACGCCCCAACCGTCTACCGAATCCTGAAACTCGACTAGTGGAGCGATGTACGTTCCGCCAACCTCGAGACGAACCGCATTCCTCGCAGCAAAACGGAGCAACTTCCCCTCTGAGTAGACCCAGCCGAGCGCAGCCATTGTAAACTCGGCACCCTGCGGGATCAGCTCAGACGCGGCGGATGACGGCACCCAAAGGTTCTCGTCGAGTTTCAGGTGGATGTTTCTGCCCACCAAAGCATTCGTTTCCGCCGCTGCCGGGGGTTCGGGAAGTTGTGTCTCACCAAGCACGCTCACGACCGAGATCTGATTCGACAGGGAGACCCAAGAGCCTAGGTCGGTGTCTTCCAGGACAGTCACGACATCCGCATAAATGAAGTCGTCTTCATCTGAAGCAGCCGCGTCGACCCCAGCTGGCGCCTCCGAACCAGCGTCTTTTTTTGCTGAAGCAGCCGCGTCGACCCCAGCTGGTGCTTCCGAGTCTACATCGATAGCCGCCTCTGCATCGTGCGTGGGTGATCCTTTGGTCAACGCCCTATCAGCATCCTCACCGCACGCGAAGCCGACCCACCCAAGTAGACACGTTGTCCACGCGCCGCGCAGTCCGACTCTCATGAGCGGAAACGTAGCTCACGCGAGCTTTGAAAGCTTGCAGCTCGTCGACAATTTTCGAGAGCCCACACCCGTTCACTCGGGCAGACAAACGTAACGCATGAGCTCGAGTGACGAGTGAAAGCGGTCTGGGTAACGTTCGAGCAGCGACGCGTACTCGGGTAGAGTCATACCGTTTTCGAGCAGCAGGCGTTCGAGCATTTCGACGGCGTCCGCTTGACGGCGCAGCGGCTCACCTTCGAGCAGTTCCGTCACCTCGGCAACCGCGGCGAGTAGCCCGAGCAGAGTGTTGATTCGCGTTTGGTCGGCGTCTGAGGGCGTCAAGGTGGCCTCGCCCACTTGCTCGTCGAGTTTCGGAAACCAACGCAAGAAGCGCCGCTCCAACGTTTGACGGTCGCGGGTGAGCGCCATGATGCGTGCGCGCTCCGTTTCGGGTAGCTGCGCGACGCCGACGCCCACTTCCGTCAGCGCGTCGACTTCGTCACTGACGTTGGCCATCGCTCGTTCGTCTCGTGCGCGGCTGGCCATTTCGATCTCTGCAACGAGCAGGCCCAAGTCTTCTGCAAGGGGGACGCGTTCCAGCTGTTCGGGCAGGTGCAACGTCAGGTTCGTGTGCTTTCCGCTGATTAACCGTTTCAGCATGTCGTCTGGAACGAACTGGTAGAACACCCGCTCCCCGCGAGCGCGCTGCGCCGCGGAGATCTTGCGCAGCGCAGGGTTTTCTTGTCCCAAGGCGATGATGCTCACGCCGATCGGAAGCTCGGCGACCTCGCTTCGTGCCTTCAGGATGGCGGCTTCGTCGACGTCCGCCTCGCCGTCGGTGACCAGTACGATCTGAGCCCGCGCGAGCGTCGGGTCGTTCGATTGCGCGTCTCGTAATAACGCAAAGCTCTCTAGCAGAGCACCCTGGATGTCCGTTCCCCCGTGACGCACCCAACTCAAAATGTCTTCGATCGCCGAGATCGCTTCATCGGCAGTGGTGACCGTGCGAACGGGCGCCAAGGTTTGGTTGAAGTAGCGATAGTAGAGCGTGGGTGTGAGCCAGCGATCGCGTTGATTGAGCCGTGCGATCATGGTCGATAGTTCAGCCACGAGGATCGCGTCACGCATGCGCGCGCGGGGCCCGAGCATCGAGCCCGACCCGTCGAGCAAGTAGATGCGCGCCTCCGACGCCATCACTCGACGTTCGACCTTGCGCTGCTCCTCGCCGATGTAGCGACGCGTGAGCAGCCGCTGAGACGCGAGCTCGAACAAGATCGCGCGCGGGTCGTTGATCACGGCGTGCGGAATGTCCAGCACGTCGCGCGCGTCGCGCAACGCCAGGTGTTGCGTGGGATAACGCACCTCGCGGATGACCGAGTGCAGCTCCTCCACTCGGTGCGGAGTGATGACCCCGCCCACATCAACGCAGCCGTCGACGTAGAGCGCCGCCTGGATCAACTCGGTTTCTGGGGAGCCACTGAGATAACTAGCGACCGCGTCTTCCACCGCTTGATTGAACGTCGGTTTGCCATCGGGCCCGCGCGCCATCTCCCAGTTCTTCTTCGCCTGCTCCTGAGCGTTCGTCACGGCGTCGATGAGTTCGCGCTGCAGGGTTTGCTCTCCTGAGCGGCGTAGCGACGTCAAACGATGGGACGCATGCGTGCGGTCGACGTCACTCCACAGTCGATCGAGCGCGTCCGACGTCAAGTTGGCGACAGCCACATCTCCCGCTTCGAGCGCGGCCGTCTCCAGCGTTGCCAAACACGCGTTCAGCTTTTGCATGTCACGTTCGCGCCACGCCGCGCGCAACTGGTGCGGCAAAGCGACATGCATCTGCACGCCCGCTGCTTGAACGCGATCCAGATCTGCCATCCTGTCGGCGATCTGGCGCAGCCTGGCTTGAACACCGCTGCGATCGACTGCTTGCTCCGCAGCCACGAGCAACAGTTCGCGCGCGCTCTGTAGCAGCGCGCGGCGACGGCCGAGAAAGTCCTTCTCTGCGTCCGCCGCGTCGAGCGCCACGTCGACTGCGTCGAGCTGCTGCTGCACCCCGGGCGAGGCATCGTCGGTCGCCACCAGCGGGGCTAACGCGTGGCGTTGCAAGCCAGCCACTTCGCGCTTGGCTCGCTTGGCGGCGCGCGAGTTACCAGCCTCGTCGTCAGTGGCTTTCGCGACGTCATGGGCGCGCAGCGCGGCGAGCCACAGCGGATAGGCGCGGCTCATCCAGCCGAGTTGCTGCGGATCGTTGTGGCCATAGATCAGATAGTTTCGCTCCAACGCTTCGAGGTTTGCGTCGAACTCTCGTCGTGCAGTGCGCTGAAGTTGAAGCAACTGCTCGCTCAACACGGCGGTTTTCGGTCGCTCGTCGAGCACGGCCTCGACGAATCTCTGGAGTTGCGCGGTCGACAGCGCGGGCTGCACCCCCCACCAGCGAAGTAGCGGCCGTCGCAGCTTGGTCCACAGCCCCTCGATCTGTTCGGGCGTATCTATCAGGCGCTTCAGGCGCGCTTCGAAATCATCCCGCATCGCTCGCGGCCACGATCTGCTGCCAACCTGCGTTCGCTTGCTCTTGCAACATCTGCGCGAGATCACTCGTGATGCGATTGTTCACCTCGAGCAGTCGCGCGTGGAGCTCCCGGCTGCGCGACTCGGCGGAGGGGAACAGGTCCCCGATCAACTGCGCTTCCAGAGCGAAACGCAGCAGCGCACTCTCCTCTTCTAGCAAGCGATTGATGCGCGACTCGACGACCTTCGACAGTCGCTCTGCTGGCTGGAGATCGCCTGCCCGCAGGTCCGCCCACCAGGCCTCGAAGAACTTGAGCGCGGTGGTCACGCGCCGAGCGTCAGCCTCGACCACACGATCGCGCACGGAGTCACCCAAGGTGGTGAGCAGGTCCCGCACCACCTCGAGCCCCTGATCGAGCGGAGCGCGCGAAGTATCGCCGTAGGACGCCACGTGACTGCACACCTTGACGAGCGCGAAGCAGATGGAAACCCGAGGCTGCGAAGCACGAAACTCGCGGTAGCCTCCGTGAGTCAACGTGTGCCGGTCGATTTCCGCAGGCACCTCGACCTTGAGTAGCGCCTCCGCGGTCCACTCGATCAGCGCGTCCGATGATACCGCCGAGTGGATCTCTGCGTCGTCGAGCTTTTGGAGCAAGCGTTCGACCGCCGCGGCCACCTCGAGTCGCCCCGTGAGCGCTTGCACTTCGAAGGCGCGACGCAACAGCGGGAGCAGCTTGGTACCCACGACCCGCGACGTCAGGCGACTTGGGGTCTCGCCGATCGCCGTGAGCTGATCGGCGTGGCGGTCAATTTCTTCGAGTGGCCCCGCCAACGTCGCGAGCGTCTCATCGAGACCGATGCCCCTGCCATCCGCAAGCTGCTGCTCGACCACGGAGAGAATCGCCTGTTCCCACACCTGTGTGAGTGCGTCTTCCACCCGCGCGACGGCAGAGCGCCAGATCTCCGCGGTTCGGGGCGCAAGCGCAGCGCCACCAGCCACCAGGGCTGAACGTACTTGCGCGTGGTGAACGAGTCGTTCGAGCTGCGCGTCACCCAACTGCCGAGCACTCTCGACGGACGCCGACGCCTCGCTGATTTCGCGCGCTACGTCAGCCGTCGCACCGCTGACCTCGAGCTGCGCTTCGAGGATCTGGAGCGCCCTCGAGCGCAGCCATGGCGCCAGATCGCGCGCAGAATGGTGCACGCCATCGAAGTGCGCGGCCAAGCGACTCAGGTTGTCGACCGCCAACTGCCCGTCTTGATCTTCCAGCCCCGCCTGGAGTCCATTGCTGAGCGCTTGATAGGCGACGATGGACGTCGCTTCGCGGAGGCGTGCTTGGGACTTACGCCCGCGCTCCCCAGGCTCGGCAGCGGCTTTGGTGAGCCGTTCGCACACCTCGATTTGCTCCTCGATGCTCTTGTTGCGCAGCCCTCGTATGCTGGGTGCGCGCACTACTTTTGGCGCCTCGACGGCCGGCTCTTGGGGCATGCCCTCGAAGACGCTGTCGAAGATGCGCCGCTCGGTTTGCAGAATCGTCAGTTGACGCCGCTCGCGCGGATCCGTTTCGCGAGTCAGCAATGTCGGCAGCTGCTTCGGCGAAGGACCAGACAACAGCAACGTCAGTCGCAAGCGCTCGAAGTCCGAATAGCGCACGCACAGCTCTCGCTCACCGTCACCCATCGCCCAATCGTAGACACAGATCACCTTGAGCAGCTGGGCGGTGCGCACGGCGGTACGCGTCGAGAGATAACGCGTGGGGACGAACGTCGGATCCGCGCGACTGGCCGCTGCCAACTCGGCCTCGAAACGCTGCAAGAAGTCGACCAGCGCGCGGTGGCAATGTTCGGGCACTTCCACGTCGTCGACCAGCTCTTGAAGTAAGTCCAAGTCCTGAATCGTGAGCAAGGGCAACGGTCGCCGATGCCCGCCGCTCTGCAGTTGAGCCAACAGCGCGGCCAGGCTCTCCGGCTCGCTGAAGCCTTTGGGGACGAAACTCACGAAGGCAATGCGATCGATGAACGCCAGCAGCGTCTCGCGTGATTGTTCAATCACTTCCGCCAGGTAGCGGTTGGTTGTCATGAGCGCGCATTCGATCAAACCCTTGGTGGTCTTGGTACCCTGCTTCAGCTCGCGTTCATGGAGGACGTTCAGCGTCGAGCGCAGGAGCATGTCGCGACCGTCCAGCACTTCGTCCAAGAAGGCGTGAACCGCACCCAACATACCTTCGTCAGTGAAGTGTTCACTGCGCCCCGACTCCATCAGCGTCTTGAAATCGAGGGGGCCCACGAGATCCGTCTGCACCGTGCTCTCGGTGAACTGCCGCGCGAACAGGCTGGGCTCTCCACTGCCGTGATCCACGATGTTGCCGAGTACCGTGGTACTCAGGGCGCTCTTGGCCGTGCCCGGCGGACCCGTGATGAGTACGTGTTGTTTGGCGAGCACGGCCAGGCCAACCTGCTCCAGCGCATCCTCCCGCTCGAAGAAGCGCTCCTGAACGTCGAGAAAGAACGAGCGAAAACGCCGCCGCGCACCTTGCAGTGCGGCGGACCCACGGTTCGATCCCACGTCGTCTGCCTTGGTCGTTGCTGGGTCCTTGGTGTTGGCCTGCTGCATGGTAACGTCACTCGGTCCTGCGGGTTCGAGCGTCGTCGACACAGCGCAAACCCTCTCCGCGGGCCGTAGTATCGACGGCCTCGAATGTGACGTCTACTGCCAACGCGAGCTGAAACCGGAGGCCTCTCTACCTCGACCGCACGTTGGCTCACGGATGGGTGCGGTCAAACGCGTGAACCGAGCAGCCACAGCCGTGGCGAGTGTCTCGCCCGGCTCAGAGCGCGAACTCGACCACCACGATCGATCGAATCCACACGCTCGTGTCCGCGACCTGGAACGTGATACGAACCGCCGCGTTCGTGCGACTCGCCTCAATCTCGATGTCTTCGCCTTCTGGCAAATAGCGAGGCAGCGCGTCGAAGTTCGGGTACGCGATCTCCCAGGGAAAATACCCCAGTACCTCAAACCCCTCGTCGGTCTTGATGAAGTTGAGTACGGGTTCGTAGTAGTCGTTGGGCGGCTGGTGACCCTCGACGACGTAGTAGCTGGCGTCTTCCAGCTTCATGTGCAGGCAAGCGTTCGAAACCTGCAGGCCACCAAAGTCTCTGCTGACCGTCACCCCCGCGTCCATCCCGTCCTCGGCCGAGAGGTTGACGAGTTCGTCACCCGGCTGAGGCAATTCCTTTTCCTCGGGCTCTTCGGGTTCTTCGAACATGATCACGCCGCCGTCGGCAAAGTAGAGCGTTTCCGGCTCATCGTCAGGCGGTGGCTGGGTGGCTCCCGCATCCCCTTCGGGGGAAACGCTGGGCCCCGCCTCCGCGTCGTCTTCGGCATCGACGCTTGCGTCCGGGGGGTCAGATGCGCCTGAGTCTGGAGGGGAAGCGTCGCGCGACGAGCGATCGTCGGTCCCATCGATCGACTCTTCGGCCGTCGCGCTGCGTTTGTCGTCCGAGCAAGCAACGCTCGTCAGCATGACGACGCAACATGCCAAACCAAAGGCTACGCTGATGCCTCGACCTGGGCAGTTGACGTTAGTTTGCGGTTCGAGCCCGTTAGCTTCGGGCACGCAATAAGTGAGCTTGTGCATTGGGGGGTGGGGGGCTAGAGCGTGGACGCGTCCACGCAAGAACGTCGAGGGGCGAGCGATCCGCGACCGCTCTGGCGACGTAGGACACTCGAAGCTAGCACGACGCCGAGACGACGTCGGATGACCATGGGGGCAAACGTTACGCAGGAACCGACAATGGTAGGGAAACCATGCACACGTACTCCGTTCGCACACAACACGAGCGCGCCGAATGGGAACCTGCGCGCGTATTCAGCCACGCTGGCTTTCCGAAATGAAACGGCTGCAGCGAATGAAAACGTCCCTCATGTGGCCCGATATCCGGCGCCACTGAATCGAAAACCCACAAAGTAGGTAAGCCTGAGACCACCAAGTGAGCAGGCTTCTCACATTCCCGCAGGAAACAGCGAACAAACTGGTGCAGCCGGGTCCGAGTATGATCGCGAGTGATAGGCTGAAGCACGCGCATTTGCGCTGTTCACTACATACCCCCCACGCAGCTCCCCATGGCCAGAGTCCTCAACCGAACCGCCCACAACCAAAGAACCACTTTCGGCGTACTGCTCGCCGCCGCGACACTCGTACTCAGTTGCGGACAAGAGGATGACGTCGCCAAACCGTTCGACGGTGACGAGGATATCGAGGCCGTTTGTGTCGATGAAGACGAAGACGGGTATGGTCGTGGTTGCGACAAGGGGCGCGACTGCGACGATGACGACCCTGAGGTGACCAACTCTTGCCCCGTGGCGAGCTGTGCATCGTCACCAACCGCCCCCGGCTGCGAATGCTCGGAAGAGGATCAGGGCGTGGCCATCGACTGCGGCGAGGTTTACGAGCACGTCGGCGACTCGGTCATCTGTGGCTACGGCGTTCAGCTGTGCGACGAAGGCAAGTGGGGTGCTTGCAAGTTCAGCTCGATTCCCGCCAACCAGGTCGTGCAACCATTGGCCGTATCGGGTCCTTGCGCGTCCAACCCCTGCGACCCGAACTGTCGCGAGTTCGCCGAGAATCAAAACTACTCGACGCCCGAAGGAAGCAGCGAGTGTGCACTCGAGCCCAGCTGCCAGGACGGCGAGCAAAACAACGGTGAGCTCGGCATCGATTGCGAAGGTCCTTGCGCCAAAGCATGCCCGCCAGCGCCTATCGTCGTTTCAGCCGACTTCAACTACGGGTTCAGCGGCTTCGCCTACAGCGATGACTTGTTCAACGGAACCAGCGCCCCGGGCTCTTCTTCAGGCGCACTCGCAGGCGGGTACGCGACGCTGAACATGGGCATTCTCACGGGCTCTGGACCCAACTCTGGTGGGTTCGCCAAGACTTTCGCCAGTGAGGGAGCCGTCGACGTCACCTTGGAATGGGTGATTGACGTCCCAGACTCATACCAGAGTGACGAGTGCGCTCAGGCCATCGTGATGGTTGATGGCGTGCGTTACGGCGACGGGGGCAACAACTACATCGCTGAAGTGTGCGACGGAGGAACCCAAAGCGGAACGTTCACGTTCAGCACCAACTTCCTGACGACTGGTGATCACACGCTGACCATCGGCGGTTTCTTGACGGGCAACGACGGCGGCGTCACGTCGACTCGTCTGCAGGTGGAAGATTACCTGGGGTACTACAACCCATCAGCAAGTGGCAACGATGGTGGACGCGGAGGCCACAACGGATTCGAGACCTCGAGCGACACCGACGGCACCCTGAACATGGGGTGGACCGACAGTGGCGACTGGGTCGAATGGGAATACAACGCGCCCGTCGACGGCAACTACAGCATCAACGCACGTGTGGCCGGCGGCAGCGGCGCGTGGAGCCACAACTACCTCGTCGACGGCGCCGTCGTGGCAGCGGTAAACGGCACCAACACGGGCGGCTGGCAAACCTGGAAGACATTCACCACCAGCACGTTCAACCTCTCGGCAGGCTCCCACATCATTCGCCTGAGCACCACGAGCCCTGACCAAAACATCAACTGGATCGACATCCTCGAACCCGCGGTGGGCGAGCAGGTCGCCGTGCGTTTCGACAACGTGATCGTGTACGCGCAAGGCGGTCCGCGTTGCGGCGACGCGGTTTGCGAGAGCATCGAAAACTGCAGCAATTGCGCGTCCGATTGCGGCGACTGCCCCCTGGGTAGCTACTGTGGTGACGCCACCTGCGACCCTGGTGCAAACGAAAACTGCAGCAACTGCGCAACCGACTGCGGCATCTGCGCGATCGACTGTGGCGATGGCGTGTGCAGCGGTGTCGAGAGCTGTGGCAACTGTGAGACCGACTGCGGCCAGTGTTTGAGTAGCGCCTACTGCGGCGACTCCGTTTGCGGCATGGGCGAGAACTGTCTGAACTGCGAGTCCGACTGCGGTGTGTGCCGCTGCGGTGACTCAGTTTGCGACGCCAGCCAAGGTGAAGACTGCTCGACGTGTGCGCTCGATTGCGGTCTGTGCGCGGCGGAAGAAGGGTGTGGCGATGCGATCTGTGATCCTGGTCTCAGTGAAACCTGCTCGACCTGCAGAACTGACTGTGGTGACTGCCCCGAGGTAGGTTGCGGCGACGCCACCTGCGCGATGGGCGAAGACTGCAACAGCTGTTTGACGGACTGTGGCGGCTGCGCCCCGAGCCAGTGCGGCAACGCTACGTGCAACTCTGGCGAGACGTGCGATGCGTGCGCGATCGACTGCGGCGCGTGCGCGGAATGTGGCGACGGAACCTGCGACGCGGCCGAAGGCGAAGACTGCACCACGTGTATGACCGACTGTGGGACGTGCCCGGCAACCCCAGTGCTGTGTGGCAACAACACCTGCGACTCGGGCAGCGGCGAAAACTGCAGCACGTGCGCGAAAGACTGTGGCGCGTGCGGCGGCACATGGAGCGGTCAAGACGTCGGCACGGTCAACGCTGCGGGTAGCTTCACCCAGTCTGGTACGAGCTTCACCGTGCGCGGCAGCGGCGCGGACATCTACTCGAATAGTGACGAGTTCCACTACGTGTATCGCCAGATCAGCGGCGACGTCACGATCGTGGCGCGCGTGGACAGCGTACAGAACACCCACGAATGGGCCAAGGCCGCCGTCATGATCCGCGAGAGCCTCAGCGGCAACTCCGAGATGGCGCTGATCGCGCGGCGCCCCGACGGTGGACTACAGGCCCAGTACCGCACGAGTACTGGCGGGACCGCAACCGACAGCGGTTCTCCCACCGCCCACGGTAACACCTGGCTGAAGGTCGAGCGCATCGGCACCCAGTTCAAGACTTACTACTCCTACGACGGGGTCATCTACAACCAGCTAGGCAGCACGACCACGATCAACATGAACAGCAGCGTGTACGTCGGCTTGGTCGCGCTCTCGCACAACGACGGCACCCTGGCCACGATGCAGTTCAGCAACGTGAGCATCACCCAAGCCGCCTACTGCGGCGACGCAACCTGCAGCGGAAGCGAGACTTGTAACACGTGCGAGACGGACTGCGGCGGCTGCAGCGCGACGATGTGCGGCGACGACGTCTGCAACGGCAGCGAGGACTGCAGCACGTGCGCGGCGGACTGCGGCGCGTGCCCCACGTGTGGCAACGGAACCTGCGACATATCCAACGGCGAGAGCTGCACCAGCTGCGAGACCGACTGCGGACACTGCTCGGCAACTCAGACCGCCACGGTTTGGCTCGAGGCGGAATGTGGTCGCACGGAGAGCGGCAATTACATCTATAACTTGACCAGCAAGGGCGGCTACGTCGGCGCCGGCTACGTCGAGACCGCAACCGAACAAACGACGGCTGGCTCAAACCCAGACAGGGCCACCTACAAGTTCTCGGTCAGCGCGGGTACGTACACCTTCTGGTTCCGCGCGAACACCAACAACAGCTACATCGACGACTCGTGGTTCTACCGCATCGGCGACGCGAACGGCGGCAACTTCAGTAGCTGGACGCTCAACAACAACGTCTATGCCAGCGGTTGGCTGTGGTACGGCGGCGGTATCGTCACCAGCGGCAGCCCAGTAACCCATTACCTCAACGCGGGAACTTACACGCTCGAAGTGTCTGGTCGCGAGAACGGTTTGGCGCTCGATCGCATCTACATCACCAAGAACGGTGACACCCCGTCGGGGAACGGCGGTACAGCGTACAACTGCGCTGGGCTACAAACCTGCGGCGACAACTTCTGCGATGGGGCCGCAGGCGAAACCTGCTCGACCTGCGCCAAAGACTGTGGCCCGTGTGCGCAGCCCGCCGCCTGCGGCGACGCAACGTGTAACGGCCCGAGCGAAACCTGCGACACCTGCACGACCGACTGCGGCGAGTGCACGGAGCTGGGCGACTGCGGCGACATGACGTGCGACGCGAGCGACGGCGAAGACTGCGATACGTGCGCCATGGACTGCGGCGCGTGTGACGGACCTGCCGAGTGTGGCGACGCCACCTGTGACGAAGCAGAAGGCGAGACCTGCTCGACCTGCGAGAGCGACTGCGGCGCATGCACGCCGACCTGCGGCGACGGATACTGCGTACCCGGTGACGGGGAAGACTGCGACTCGTGCGCCATGGACTGCGGCGCGTGTGACTTCGTCGGTTGCGGCGACGAGGTGTGCGACGCCGGCGACGGCGAAAACTGCGCAACCTGCGCCACGGACTGCGGCGCATGCCTGGGCGCCGTTTGCGGCGACGCCATTTGCGACCCCGACCGCGAAAGTTGCGTGAGTTGTCAGAGCGACTGTGGCGGTTGCCCCGTCAGCGGTTGCGGGGACGCCCTCTGCAGCGCTGCAGAGGGTGAAAGCTGCAGCACCTGCGTGTCCGACTGCGGCGTGTGCGAGACGGGTGACTGCGGCAACGGCACCTGTGGCCCTGGCGAAACTTGCGGCAACTGCGCGATCGATTGCGGAGCATGCGCCGAGTGCGGCGACGCGACGTGCGACAGTGGGAGCGGCGAGACCTGCAGCACCTGCAAGACGGATTGCGGTGATTGCGCCGTGGGCACCCCGACCGAGGTGTGGCTCGAAGCGGAGTGCGCCACGACCAAGGCCGGCGGCTATACGACTACCCACACCTCGGACGCTGGGTATGGCGGCAGTGGCTACATCGAGACGGCGACTACCAACACGACTGCAGGCTCGAACCCGGACCGCGCGACGTACACCTTCAACATCCAATCGGGAACGTACACGGTCTACTTCCGCGTGGACACCAACTCCAGCGCGGACGACGACTCGTGGTTCTGGCGTATCGACGGTGGCAGCTGGCGCACGAACAACAACCACTCGACGTCGTCGTTCGCTTGGTTCGCCGGCGACGGTAGCGCCGTCACGTTGAGCACGGGCAGTCACACCCTGGAAGTGTACGGTCGTGAAAACGGTCTGAAGATCGACCGCATCGCGATCAAAGCCAGCGGTCTGCCCTCTGGGGTGGGTACGGCTGCGTCCAACTGTAGCGCTCCCACGAGTTGCGGAAACCTGACCTGTGAGGCTGGCAGCGGGGAAACCTGCAGCACCTGCGCGAAAGACTGCGGCGCCTGCGCACAACCGCCCGAATGTGGCGACGCGAGCTGTGACGGCGGTGACGGCGAGAACTGCAGCACGTGCGAGAGCGACTGCGGATCGTGCCCCGTCGTTGCAAACTGTGGCAACGGCATGTGTGGTGCGGGTGAAACCTGCGCCAACTGTGCCATCGACTGCGGGGTGTGTGAGAGCTGCGGCAACGCCAGCTGTAACTCGGGTAGCGGCGAGTCGTGCTCGACTTGTCAGAGCGACTGTGGCGGCTGCGCGGCGACGCCATCCTCCGAAATTTGGCTGGAGGCAGAGTGCCCCAAGAGCTCTACGGGCGCCTACAAGACGCCCCTCAACGCGCAGGGCGGGTTCGTCGGCACTGGCTACATCCAAAGCGTGGGTGACCAAACGATCGGTGGCGACGCCGCGGCAGACACCGCGCTCTACGAGTTCGTGACGACGTCGGGCGTGTTCAAAGTGTTCTTCCGCGTCGACACCAACGCGAGCTACGGCGACGACTCGTGGTACTGGCGCATCGACGGCGGCAGCTGGCGAATGAACAACAATCAGTACCCCAGCTCTTCCTTCGCCTGGCTGCAAGGAACGACCTCCGAAAACTCACCAGCCACCATCAGCTTGAGCGAGGGGACGCATACCCTCGAGATTGCGAACCGCGAGAATGGCCTAGCGTTCGATCGTATGGTGATCACCACTGGGTCGATTCCGTCCGGAGACGGCGGCACGGCTACGAACTGTGGCGCGAGCTCTTCGAGTTGCGGCAACGGCTACTGCGACAACGGTGAAAACTGCGGCAGTTGCGCCATCGACTGCGGCGCGTGCGACGTAGTTCAGTGTGGCGACGCCACCTGCGAAGGCAACGAGAACTGCGCCAACTGCGCGTCGGATTGCGGCTCGTGTGGCGGAACCCAAAACTGCGGCAACGACACCTGCGACGCGGGTGAAAACTGCACGAACTGCGCCACGGACTGCGGTGTGTGTGAAGCCTCGGCTTGCGGTAACGACGTCTGCGACGAGATGGCGGGCGAGGACTGCTTGACGTGCGCCACGGATTGCGGCCCCTGTTCACTGACCGCGACGTGCAGTGACGGCGTTTGCGAAGAAGGTGAAGAAGACTGCATCACCTGCGCCTCGGACTGCGGAACCTGCCTCAGCTCCGACACCTGCGGCGACGACAGTTGCGATTCCTACGAAGACTGCTCCACGTGCGCGACGGATTGTGGCGCGTGCAGCACCTGCGGTAACGGCACCTGCGACACGGCTGACGGCGAGACGTGCGGAAGCTGTGCAACCGACTGCGGCGCGTGTGTCGACCGCAGCGTGTGTGGCGACGGCACCTGCGATACGGATGAAGGCGAAGACTGCAGCTCGTGTGCGACCGACTGCACGGCGTGCCCGATCGGCAGCTACTGCGGTGACGACAGTTGTGATACCGCCGACGGCGAGACCTGCAGCAGCTGCGCGACCGACTGCGATCCGTGTGAAACCTCCGTGTGCGGTGACGGAACGTGTGAAGCGGAAGAAGACTGCACGGTGTGTCCAGAGGACTGCGGCGAGTGCATCCCGATGTGCCCGGCGCCTCCGCCACCCCCCGTGGTTTGCGGCGACGCCGCCTGTGTGAGCGCCGAGGGCGAGAACTGCACCACGTGCGCGACCGACTGCGGTGAGTGTCCAGCCGGTGACGTACCCAACTGCGGCAACGGCGCCTGCAACTACGACGAAGGCGAAGCCTGCGACACCTGCCCCGAGGATTGCGGCGCTTGTACTGCAGTCCGCGAGTGCGGCGACGGCATCTGTGAACCTTCAATCGGCGAAAGCTGTGGTCCGTCGAGCTGCGGCGCGGATTGCGGATCGTGCAAGAGCCAGGCGACGACCACCTGTGGCGATGGCACGTGCCACCATTACGAAACCTGCGGCATCTGCCCCAGTGACTGCGGCGCATGTCCAACCTCGGGAACGGGTCTGCCGTTCAACGGCGGCGTCATCGCAACAGGCACGGTCACCATTGGTAGTCGCGTGACGATTCACGGGGACGTCGCAGGCAAGACCCTGGGCTTTCAACCGGACGTCAAGATCTACGGCGATGTCGACGTCGACGGTCCAGCTGCGTTGGCCGACCGCGCAATCGTGTCGGGCACCCTCCGCGTCGATGGGTCGCTCTCATTGGGCAACGGCTCGAGCTACGGCGCTGTAGAATCGCCCGCTGCCGTCACCTTGCCGATTCTGCCGACGGTAACCGCGAATCCCGGCAGCACCAACAAGACGATCCCGACGGACACGACCGCGACCATCACGCCCGGTCGATACAACAACGTCTTGGTCGGTGCACGCTCGACCGTGACGTTCACCGCCGGCCGCTACGACATGCGGAACATCAAGATCGAACCCGACGCAACCGTCGTGATCGACACCTCGGGTGGGCCCGTCGAGTGGTATGTGTCGACCAGCATCGAGTTCGAGAGTCGTACGCAGTACGTCGTCAGCAACGGCGGGTTGTGGGGCGTGTACAGCGCTGGCGACATCGTCGTGCGCCCAGACGTCAAGTTCCCGGCGTCACTCTACGCTCCCACGGGTAAGGTGACCATTTACTCACGCCACGGCATGCAGGCGGGTATCGCCGCTCGTGACGTGCAGATCGAACCCGACGTCGAGATGGGTGTGGGCCAGTGGAACGTGGGTTGGGGTGACACCGAACCGCCGCCAGATCCCGCAACCCCAGTGTGTGGAGACGGTTACTGCACACCCGAGACTGGTGAGAGTTGCTCCAACTGCCAGTCAGATTGTGGAGGTTGCGAAACCCTACCGTATTGCGGCGACATGAGCTGTGACGCGAACCAAGCGGAGAGCTGCGAAAACTGCTCGACGGATTGCGGAACCTGCCCGGTCGTGCCCGCGTGCGGCGATGGCATATGTGACGTGAGTGATGGCGAAGACTGCGCAACCTGCGCCATCGACTGCGGCGCGTGTGCAATCGCTGCGTACTGCGGCGACGGCACCTGCGATGCGGCCGACGGCGAAACCTGCGGCACCTGTCCCGCAGACTGCGGCACGGGTTGTTACGAAGCGATCGGCTACGAGGAAGACTACGACATCAGCGAAGAGTGCGAGTTCTTCCAGGTTCCCGTGTGGGCGGCGTTCTCTTGGGAGGTGGTAACCCCCGACGACGCCTACATCGAGATTTACTTCCGATCGGCTGACACTCCCGCAGAACTCGACTCGGCCCCCGAAACCAAGATCGTGGTTGCCGCCAACAGTGCCGCGACTGGCGGCTGGCGCTACGGGCCACCTTCAGAGAGCGCGGCCATGACGACGGGCTTCCAGTACGTCGATGACGTGCTCAAGGAAGAAGAGCTGCCGCGTAGTAGACCGTACGCACGACTGCGTTACTGGTTGGTGCCGACGTCCGACAAGACACAACCCGCGACGCTCGTCAGGACTACGTTACAATCGACCTGCGAAACCAACGAATGAGCCACGGCTGAGGACCCACTCGTTCGCATCGCGCGAGCGAGTGGGCCAGCGCTCGGGTGAACCAGCGCTCCCGCAATCGAGTGAACCAGCGTCACCCGAACTGTTCGGGCCCGATCACCCAGCAAAGGGTTGCGCCACGCGGCGAGAAGCGGATGTCCAAGCCATTAGCCCCCGCTTTCCACTCGCAGCCCCAGCGGTCGTAGGTCTTTTCGTAGTCGATGTCGCCGCCGTAATCCATCGACCACAAGCGATGTCCGAGCAGCCGCAGTTCCTCGACCGTCAGCTCCACCACCTGATGGAACACGGCCGTCTGCTGATTGGCCAGGCTATGGGTAGCCGCGTCGATTCGCGTCTCGATCAGATCGCGAAGCTCCGCCAACTTGGCCGTAAACTCGTCGAACGTAGCCCCTTCGAACGCCAGGTACGAAAGCGATTCAGGCAGTGGCGGCAACTCACGAACGCCAGGCGGAGTGGTAACCGGCTCGAGGGACACAGCTCGGCGCTGCTCGGCGTGCGCGGCCTCGTCATCGGGGCGGATCACCCAAAGCAGACGCCCCTCGATCGAACAAAGCCCCGACCGCTCCTCGCCCATTAAATCGGCATGGCCAGCCTGCTCAATACCGCTACGCAGACGCTCATCGAGCGAGCGCTCAACGGATGCCGGGTCGACGTTGAGCCGCGCCGCATCGCGCGCGCCCGCAAGCGAACGCACCAAACGACTGAGCAAACGCGGCACCTTGCGCACCCCTGCCGAGCGAAATGCCTCGGGCGTGAGTTCGGGCAAGAGCGTCTCCAGCGACTCGACCGACGGAGGCTCACTGCGCGGCCGCGCGAACTGAGCGATGATTTCACGCGTGGTCGCCAGCGGCAGCCGACTCTCCTCGGGCACCAGCGCGGAGAGTCGGTCGATCAGCTCATCGCCCACTGCATCGTTTGGGAGCGAAATCTTCAGCATCTCGTGGTCACTGCGGTAGTCCGCCGCCACCTGCAAGTAGGCCGCTCGCAGTTGCGACTCCTGCGCGAGACCAAAGCCCGTGATGGCGGCGCGCCGTACCCGAGCGTTCAGCCGCGGTGCGCGAGCCTCCAGCCAAACATCCCCGATCGTGACTTGCCAATCAGACAGCCCGAGCTCGTAGCGCACGCTGAAAGGTTCGTCCGCCGCCATCTGCCGCGCTCTTAACACGAGGGCGCGCGCAAAAGCGAGATTGTCGACCTCAGTAAACACTCTCCGGCCACAAGAATCGTGTAGGGCTGCAGGTTATGAGAAGGCCCCCTCGCGGGAATCAGCAACGACGGAACCCGCCACCCGTCTAACATTGGTCTGATCCTCGCCGCGTGTCTTCGCTCCATTGCATGGCGGTAGCAGCGAAACCGCCCGTCAAGCTCGGTGGCTGAGGCCGTTTTCGCGAGAACCGTAGCGGAACAGCCGCCTGGCTTTGAGCAACCCCAAGCCTCATTTACCCACGCGGCGTGCCGCCGCGCGGGACCCGTTCGTTTGGGACCCCGCAGCGGAAACGGCCTCAGGCGCCGAGATCGGCGGGTGTCCTCACAGAATGAAATGAGACCAATGCTCAGGTCCCGCATGGGGCCATCCCAGCCTGAACGGCTAGTCAGGAGCCCGTCCATGTCGAGTCCTTGGGCGAATTGCTGATGCTTTTCAGGGGGTGTCCAGCGGCTGCGGGCTGATGCGATGCCACTCGGGCGGGGTGACATCCAGCGCCAGTCTCGAGTGCGAGCGTTGGTAGACCGTGTGTCAGGTACCGCTGGTCGTCGGCCGAGAGCTCGACCATGTCACCTTCAACTCGCAAAATCCCTCGAAGCTCGCGTCGGCGAGAAAGGGTTGCTCACCGCATGGAGTGTGCTGCACCGACGAGCAGCTCGACCCTCTGTCGGTCTCTTGCGAACGAGACGCGGGTCGCGCTTTGGGCGGGTTTAAAGCGGATCGTCAGGCGTTCATCTGCGACGCGTGCGAGCTCCGGGCGAAGGCGACCAAGCAGGGGCAGCGCGCCAGCTGCCTCGCGGCGCCATGGCAGAACGCCGACGCTGGGCATGCCTCGTCGTTGCGACACCGGACCAAGTGTGAGAAGTATGCGTCATGCGCGCTGTGAACGGTCTCTTCGCTCGAGTTGATAGGCTGACGGTCGGGGCTGCGCCCGAGGTGTCTGCATCCGTTCGGTTGCTGGCTACTGGATGGCTGGCTACTGGATGGCTGGTTACTGGATGTTTGGGTGAGGGTAAGTCGAAATCGGACGGATCAATGCTGACGTCCGAATCGTCCGAGGATGCGGGTGTGTCCAGTTCGGAATCGTCCGAGGATGCGGCGGACCCCACTACGAGTTCAGAATCGTCGGATTCGGAGAACTCGACCAGTTCGACTCCGACGGACGCGTCCGCCAACGCACGACAGGACCTCACCGCGTACTTGGACAACCTAGTTAGTGCTCTTTGTGAACACTACGAAAGTTGTGAACTCAGTGACGAGACCATGGAGGAATGTGCGGAGGAGCTCCGACGTGAGATCGACGAGGTTGCCCAGTGTGACGCCACCCTAGAGTACTTCGTCGCGAATCGCTCAGCGCTGGAGCAGTGCCTGTCGGGCGGCGACGCAAGCTGTGACTCCGACGACGTGGACGTGTTTTGTCCCGCGCTCGGCGGAGCCCAACTCGATGGGTGTGAACCGTCGGATGACTCTACACCCGATGACTCCATACTGGGCGGGTCAGATCAGGAGGAGGGACCTGCGGGCGACGCGACCTCTGGTGAGCTCATGACCCTGGACGCCCAGGTGGTAGGGGCTTGGGGATCCGCCAGAACAACCTGCACTTCAGGCGCGACCATCACCGACTACGCGGTATTTCTGTGCCCTGGTGGACGTATGCGTGGGGCGGGTGAGCTCAGCGGTAACGTCACAGAGTTAATCTGTGGAACTTATCACACGGTCAGCGCGACCCTTTCGGACTGCAATGATCGCTACGGCTGTTTCGACAAGGTGGACGGGAACGTGCAATCAACGCTCATCTTGGCCGGGGAGTCCGACGTCGCGTCGCGAGACTTCGACCTGTACCGAGCGAAGGATGGATCGCTCTTCATGCCCGTCCAGTGCGAGGATGGCACCGAGGGCATTCTCGAGTTTACGCGAGTATCCCAAGAGATCACCGAGAACTACTGCGTGTCGGACGCGTGCCCCGCACCTTCTGGGGACGGCGAAAGCTTCGGCGAGTGCGGTACAGATTGTGACTGTGGTCGCTGCTGGTACTGTGAGTCAGGGCAATGTCGCTTCGGCGGCGAGGGCCCATACGAATGTTATCGCGGCTGCTCAGACTAAACTGGGCCTTCGACGTGATACAGGAAAGCCGTTCAGGCGTCGCACCAGTCGAACGCCGTTTCGACCCTCTGCGCCACGTCGAGATGATCGTCACATCACGAGCTACTCGGGGCGCTCGCGTAGTGCCGATAGATCTCGTCTGCCACGCGGGCGGCGACGGGGCTCGTGGATGGGCTGACAAGTAACATCAAGCCGGGGCCCAGCTGCACGACTTGCCAGTCGGTAGACGGATAGGTAGGAGCTGGCGGCGGGTTAGCGGCTTGTGGTCGTGATGTGCCGTCGGGCCTCGGACCCAGCGGAGCGTCGGCGAGTGCGCGTAGCTGTTGCTGGTTGAGCCGCGCCAACTGCAACTTGATGTCGCGCGGTTTCACGCCTCGCGCACGCAAGCCTTGAATCGCTCTGGCGAGCAACACGTGGGTGTCCAAGTAGCGAGCAGCTCGCCCGCGTCCTTCGGGCGGCGGAAGTAACCCTGCTGTCGCCCAACTCCGCAGCCGCCGCTGCGGCACCCCCGTCAGCCGCACGAACTCCGCCGGCGTGTAACGCGCCGCGCCACTGCGCCCTGAGGCGCTCGCCCGAGAAACACGCCCCGCGCGAGCCTTGCCCTGAACTTGCTTCGATTTCGTTCCCCTAGGCACGCCCCGAGCGTAGCCTCCCAAACGCAACTAGACAACACTCAGCAACGAAACGGCATTAACGAGACAAAACGGGCGAGATACGACGGTATGCAGGGTGATCTTCTCGACGATTTAGGCGTGAAACGACCCTACCCAGGGTTCTGATCTAGACGTTTCAGTCAAGAAGCAACGGTACGAGCGTTCCTTTCGCGACAGTTTGTACGGAACCTAACGGCCCAATGGGTCACTAGTCGCCAAAATCGTCTCGATAGCGACCCTACCCACCGTTCATTCGCGACCAAATCGTTTTCTATCGAACGCTAGGTACCGTCCTATCTCGCCTAAAACGTCGCGAAGGCAACGGTAGGAGCGTTCGGAACTCGACAGAAAAGTCCGGGCGAAGGGGCGGCGAGGGTTCGGGTTGGGAGAAGCTGCGGTGGTTGTTCCTACATTGGGGTGCTTGCAGACGACACTGAGCTGCAGTGAGGCACCTTGGTGTGAACCACGCAGAGAACGTGACGCACACGAACGTTGATCTGAGACGTGAAGGGGAGAGAGTTACTTCGCGCGGCAGCGGTACGCCCCTCGAGTCGGGCTCACGCCCCCCGATAGAAGCGAGGGACCCGTCGCGAAACGCTCGTCAGGACTTCCCAGGGGATCGTGCCTTGCAGCTCGGCCAACTCGGAGGCGGTGATGGTGTCTTCGCCGCAGGGTCCTTTTTGGTGGCCGAGGATCGTGACCTCGTCGCCAGTGTTGACGCCAGCGATCTCGGTCACATCGACGGTGATCATGTCCATGCTGACCGCGCCGACGATGGGCGCGCGACGTCCGCGCACGAGCACGCTGCCGTTATTCGAACTGGAGCGCGGCAAGCCGTCTGCGTAGCCGATCGGAATCGTTGCAATCAGCGAGGTGCGAGCCGCCGTCCAGGTGCCGCCGTAGCCAACCGATTGCCCCACTTGCAGCTCTCGAACGGAAATTACCGTGCTGACGACGCGCATCACGGGGCGCAGCTCGGGCGCGGAACCTGCGCTCGGCTGCACGCCAAACACGCCGATGCCCGGACGCACCAGGAACCTGCTGATGGCCATGACGATCGACACCTGTGGCGCCCATCACGCGATTGCCCGAAAATCCTCCGTCGAGCACCTGCAAGTCGACACGCTGACAATCTCGAAAAAGGTATCGCACCAGCTTTCGCTCTTCCGCTGGCAAAACCTCGTCGGCACTCTGCCCGGATTCGACCAACAGCAGGCGAGGAGAGCGTTCGTCCACGCCCGGTAACGGTAACTCCAGGCGCTCCGCGAGCAGCCAGTCGCTGAATTCACCCACGGAGCTGAAGAGCGACACGCCTAGGATGCGTGAGAGCTGTTCGAGCGCGTGATAATGTTCGGCGCGAGAAGAAGAGGCACACAGCGCGCTGCACACCCCCAAATCGAAAGTCGGATACCGCGTGAGCAACTCGTACGCCAAGAACGAAACCTTGGCTTCAGTCCACACCCCCACGATGCCAACCTTCACGCGTTCCGTCGTCGCATGCGCGTGGGGCGCGAGTACTTGCTCGAGTGTCGTGTCGCGAAAATCGTTGAGCGTGGTCGCGTCGACCACGTCGATTCCAGGCTGAGACGTTGTGGGAAAGACGAACGCGGCGCCTGCGCTATCCCTGATGCAGTGTTCGCCGAACTGACGCAGGTGTCCGCGCTGAAGGGGATCGTCGGGATTGTGCCAATCGCGAACGTGTACCACTGCCAGCCGCTCCCCCGCGTGTTGGTGTGCCCAGGCCATGAAGCGCGCGACTGGTCCGTGCTCTGGGTCCCGTCCCAGCAGACGTTGAGCCTCTGCGTGACCTACGTGAAGCGCGTTGGGCAGGGCGTCGTGGGCACCGAGCGGACCCACGAAGTCGTTCTGCAGACACTGACTGATTAGGATGCTCCCCATCGGCAGCAGTGTGCCAAGCGCCTGGCGAATGACAAGTGTAGGCGTGATGGGCGGTGTGGGGTATCTTGAAAACCATGTCCGTTGCCGACCCGGAAGTTCTGCGTAAGCAACTGGACCTGAACTTTCAGAGGCTTGCGTTCATTCTCCTGTCCTACCCCATGGTGGGCGGGGATCATGGGATGGAGATGGACACTGAGCGAGCATGTGGGGTGCCGCACCATCGTAACTTGGCTCGCGTGTCATGTGTGACGGCGCTTCTGGGCAGCTATCTCGAAACGCGAGTACCGGGGGCACTCCGAGCGTTTCTCTCTGCGCGGCTGGGCACTCGTGCGGACGGTTGCCTGGGGTTAACGGGCGTTGATCAGCGCGTTGTGCGACGTCGTGTCCAGATCGAGCAATTGGGCACAGAACAGCCCCACGCACTCGTTGCTGGAGCACTGCGCGATCACCGACTGCATCGCCTTGACGTACTCTTGATGCAGTTCTTTGAGTTTTTGCAGTTCGCGTCGACCCACCGAAAACAGACTGAAGCCGTAGTAGCCGGGCGCGTCGTCTCGGAGTCTGTCCAGGGCGACCTGGGTCCAGGCGGCCTTCACGGCTTTGGCGCCTACCGGATCGCTGCGTGTATCGATGCGCTCCACAGTCGTGGGGAGGTAGCGGCCCCGCCGCTTTCGCACCTGCCCGGCGAGCATCAATTGCTGCAACGAGTCGACGACCGTGTTTCGATCCAGGCCCAAACGCTCGGCGAGCCAATCGATGTTGGTCGGATCCTGCTTGCGGTACTCGTCGAGCTCCATCGCTCGCAACACCGCGTGCGACCAGGGTTGATCGTAGGCTACGCGTCTCGCCGCCACGATCAGTGCCCAGCGCGCCCTCGCACTGGGCAGAGACGCGGGGTCGACTAAGGTCGCCACGAAGTCGAGAGCCCGGCGACTCGACGTCTCGACCAGCCGCAAGAAGTCGGGCAACCGCGGTTCGGCGTTACCCCGGTGCCAGCGGGCCAAGGTGTAGCGATTGACGCCGGACGCGCTGGCGAGTTCGATTAATGGGGTCTTGCCACGCAGTTCAGTCAGAAAGGCCGCCGCGAACTCGCGATGGGCAACAGTCGGTGCGGTCAACCAGCTTGGCTCGTAGCGAAAGAACTGTTCGAGAGCCGCTCGCAAATCGATGCGGCGCGCTTCGCAGAGACGTAAGAAGGCCGCCGCCGTAGGCCACGCTCGCCCGCTCTCCCAGCGGTGCACGACGTTCGCCGAATAGCCGAGCCGTTTGCTCAGCGCGGCTTGGGACAGCTTGCCGCGCAGCTGGCGGATCAGTTCCCTCGAGAGTTGCTCGAAGTCCAACCTGAAGTGGGTTTGACCCGCTGCACGGCGCATCGTCGATTCCGGCTTCTTGGTGCGACTCCTGGATGGCATACAGCCTGAATAGCACATCAAGTAGCTATCCGGTACACGGAATGTGCTGTTCGGGCCTTGCCGGGATCCGTCGCCCGTGGGAGACAACCTGGATGAACAATCTGTCTTCGTGCCGTTGGGGCCTAGTCGTTGCAATCTGGCTGGGCGCTGCCGTGGGTTGCGCTTTGACGAAAGAGACTGCCTCGGGCGATCCCGATCCCGATCAACCCAAGGTGACCGACGCAGGTTTCTCGACCGACGCAGGAGGTGCCGATGGTGGCGTTCACTTCAGTACCCTCGTCAAGGCGGGGGCGCAGTTGGACGGATCATCGAGTCCACGGGCGGACGCGTCCCTGGACCCAGACGAAGCACGCACGCTCGACAGCGAACTCTGTGGGGCGTGCAACAGCCCACTGGGGGGCGAGACCGGGGACTTCCTACCTGGCAGTGGCAGCCAAGTCCCTCAGCCGATTTGCACGGATACCATTCGAGAGCTCGACGCCGATGCCGACGCGGGGAGCGAGGTGAACGCTTTCGTCGCGGAAGTCGAGGGAAGCTTCGAACTGGCAGCGCGTTGGGACGAATTGCCCGGTGCCGTAGCGCGACCCGCGGCTGGCTACAGCCCCAGCACCACCGTCGAATTGAACGTTCACGTTCTGCGCGCGCAACGAGTGGAACGCGAGCCTATCGAAGCGCAGGATGCTGAGCTCTGCGCATCCTACGTGCAACTGGTTACCGAAATCGAATTGGTCGCCGCAGACGGTTCCCTGCATGGCAACTTCGAGAGTACGTTGGTCCCGCGCGCGGAGGGGGTCTGGGAGTTCTCTGCGTTGCGCACTGCCAATCAGTTTACGGGCACCCTCGACCTCGGTGCCCGAGCAGAGGACGGTGAGTTCGTGGTCGCCGCCCTCAGTCTCTACTTCTACGATGGAACTCTGCGCGGGGCGCTGTCCCCTTCCATCATCACGCCGGTGCTCGAGCGCGTGCCCGATGGCGGCGACTACGAATGGGTGAACGCAGTGCAACTGCGCTTCCCCGACGACGCGTGCCCGCTCGGCGATCGACCCCTGGAGGACGACGAACTTCAAGCTCTAACGAGTGGACTGCGGACTCTGGTCGAGGACAGCAACCCCTCGAGTGCGAATCACTGGCGTGGGTTGGACGAGGTTCCGCTCATCGTCGACGGCGGCGTCGTCGCGGACGCCGAGCTCGATCCCGATCGCCCTACCGACGTGTCGTTCACTTTTGGCGACGTGACTGATGGCTGCCAGAGACTGGCCCCAACGAGCTCGGAAGCGATCGTCAGCTTCCACGCCTCCGTAGATCTCGACATGGCCGACGAGTGGGTGCATTGGGAGACCCCGGTGCAGGGGTCGGCGCGGATCGACGCTGACGGCGAGTTCGAGCGGGTCACCTTCTCTGCAGAAAGTGAGCCGAGCACTGCGATCGATTTCGAGGCGGATTTCGGCATCAGCGACATTGACGTGCCTAAAGGACACTGTGCGCAGATTAATGTCTTCAGTGAGTATGAGAGAATCGACACAGCGCCCACGACCTACGGCAAGGTCGAGGTGAACAGCGGTCCGTGTGACACGGGTACGCCCTACTTCGGAAACCGAACCCTTGCTCTCGTCAGTTGGTGCGACGGCTGTGAGTTCGAGCCCTGGCCGAGCTTTGTTCCCCACGATTGAGCGAAGCCCTTGCCTGCGCTCGTTTACCCCGTTCTCAATTGGGAAGAGCTTGCTGGCTGCCGCGGATGTTCCGTTGGGTTGCGGGGGCGCTCTCGGTCCGACTTCAGCACAGGCCGCCAGCGCGGGAAAAACGCGCGGTTCATAGCCCGGCGTCTGCTGCGTCGGTTGACTCGTTTCCGGGCTCGGGTTCGGCGTCTTCGCCCGTGCTCTCGACGCATTGCCCGTCGATGCAGGCGGCGCCGAGCGGAGGAATGCAGGGCGGCGCGATGATCGGGCCACATTGGGCGGCCTCTCGCGTGGCGCATTGCTCATTCGACACCCGCTGAACGGTGGCGTCGAACTCGTCTTGGTTGGCGAGTGAGATCACTGCACCGCAGGCGTCGTGACACGCGCTCGCGTGGGCGACCTGGACGCAATCCTCGTCGTCCGAACAGCTTTGAGAAGCGCCGTACACCACTCGCGTGACGTCGAGCGACGCGGCGTTGCTCAGTCGATCGCAGAGTTCGTCGTCGGTGATGCCGTAGAGTTCGTTGAGCGCCGGGGCCAACGCTTCCGCCTGCTCGCCGGTGTGGATCCATCCAATCTCGTTCCTGATGCCAGACTCTTCGGCGTCGAGCTCGAAGTCGCAACGCTCTTGCATCGGACCATTGCGGAAGCTCTCATCCGTCTTGCACAGATCCAGGATGTCCTGTGGTTGCGGGTAGGGCGCGACGCCCTGCTCTGCGACGAAGAACACCAGACGCTCGTGTAGATAGTGCGCGATCTGCAGCGCGTCGGCCGGGGCCATCGAATTGAGTTGCTCGACCTGAGCGCCGTCGAGCGCCTCGCTCTGGCAAAGCGCGTACGCTTGAAGCGTGTCGTGGAGCGGGTCTTGGTCGTCGATGCACGCTCGCACGAAGTCGGGGTGATTGTCCGGGCGTGGGACCATGTACGCCGTGCCGTCGGGCTGGGCGAAAACGCGGTAGTACTCCCGCGAAAGCTCGAGCTCGCAATCCGGCAAGTACACGCTGTCACTTCCAGGCGAATGCCCGACGCGGCTGCCGTCTCCGTCGGCGACGCAATCGCCCGTCGGGTTCTCGACGTCCGACGACGAGCCAGAGCCATCGTCGGAGGATCCGTCATCGGAGGAGCCATCGTCGGTCGAGGCGTCGTCGTCGGTCGAGCCATCGTCGGAGGGGCCATCATCGGAGGAGTCGTCTGCTGTCGCGTCGTCCGCTGTCGCGTCGTCCGCTGTCGCGTCGTCTGCTGTCGAGCTGCCGTCGGGCAGCACGCACCCGCCGCCGGCGCAACGTTGACCGGAGCTGCAGTCACTATCGCGAGTGCACTCCGGCAAGCAAATCCCGATGGCCGCGCTGCTGCCACACTGCGTTTCGCTGGCGTCACTCTCGGAGGCAAGGACAATCGAACTGTCGAAAACGGAGTGGAGCGAACATGGAGCCCGTGGCTGAGAGTGGGTGAGGGACGTCATGGCGGGAATCTCGAGCAACGGTTTGCCGTGTCACTCCTCGACGAACCCTCCGCGGAAGCATTAGCACCCAAGGAAGATGCACCAGTCCACCCCCTCGAACATCTCGAAGGACAACTCGGCCTTGCTCGGAGTGCCACGTGTCGTGGAGATGCAGGTGCATCCCGGCACCGTGATACGCGCGGGCAACACACTGCTCTCGGTTTACCCCGCCTGGTACGTGCGTGAAGTGCCCCTCAGCGAGAGTCAGCAATTCGGCAGACTGTATGGCAAGTCGCCGTTGATGCGTGGTAACCGTTGCGCAGACCCCATATGGTAACGGCGTCGCATTGATGCGATCCAG
>CBFGUG010000068.1:0-42190 GCA_965651905.1 uncultured bacterium
CCAACATGGCGCGCGTATGGTTGGTGCTGTGTATCGTTGCTGGTACTATTTTCGGAGGCATTCTCGGATGCACGGTGTCCCCCGCGCCCACCGCTGTAGCGGCTCCTGTTTTCGCGGGAAGCGCCATTGCGGCGACGGGCGCTCGCCGAGCGGTATCGGGAGGGTGTTGGGCGAACTGTTCGAAAGGCTGGCACTGCGACGAGGAAAGTGGCGTCTGCAAGCGAGACGAAGAACGAAAGGTCCGCGAGCCAACGCCGCCCACCGACAGCGTTGAGCCGGCGAGTGTGGAGCCAGCGAGCGTACACGAGTGCCGAGCACCACTACGTTGCGATGCGATGCCCGCCCAAGCTCCGATTCGGCCTTCTAAGGAGGCAGACCACGTGCCCGCATCCGAACAATCGCAGCAGTGAGCAGGGCATCTTCGAGACCTCACAGCGTTCGGACATAAACGTCGAAGTCCAACTGCTTCGACCAACCCATGGACTCATACAAGGCCTGTGCTGCCCCATTGTTCACTGCCGTCGAAAGGCTGAGACGAACGGCTCCGCGCTGCTCACAGAACTCGACAGCTGCGTCGATCAGAGCATGGGCGACACGGGCGCGCCGATGTTCGGCTACCACGAAAAGGTCGTTCAAGATGAACGTGTGCGCCATGGCAACCGACGAGAACGTCGGGAAGAGTTGAGCGAAACCTGCTGGCTGCGTGCCTCGTTCGGCAATGAACACGGTCGACTCTGCGTGTCGTAGACGAGCGAGTAAGAACTCCCGGCCACGTTCAGGATCGGACTGTGCTCCATAAAAGCAGCGGTAGGCGTCGAATAGTGGCACGAGCACGTTCACGTCGTCCGTGACTGCCTTGCGAACGCGGATGGTTGCGTCGGTCATCGCGTCACTAGACTCAACCTCGACGCTTGTCACAAGAGCAGTGCCGTTTTTTCTTTCGAGCCGCGCCGCACGAGCACAGCGAGTTAGACTTGGCTAGAGACGAGGAGTGATGGGAGCGCGCCAGCGACGTCCCCAGTACACGAAGCTCAGGAGTGCGATGAGCAAGAAGTTGAACGGCGTGTCCGAAGCTTCGTCGCGTGAGAAGTGAAACACGACTGCAGATATCTGAAGCAGGATACAGCCCAGGGTTGCGGCGAGTGCGACGCGGGGCAACACGCGTGTGACTGACGGCAACAGCACGCCGAGTCCGCCGAGCAAGTCGAAAGTCGCCGTGGTGTAGAGCAGCGCGGGTGAGACCTGCCCCGCCCACGGAATCATCGACGCTAGTTCATCGATCGGGGTGACGATCTTCCAAATCCCGCCACCTGCGAAGGGCAGAGCCAGGAGAGCTTGAGCCGTCCAGAGCGAGACGTTCAGGCCTTTGGAGGGACGTGCGAAGGTGGATTCGGTAGCTGACGTCACGATGGCGGCTTTCCTGATGAGATTGCGAGTGCCATGCTGGTTCATAGAGACGATGGCACCGAGCGAGAAGGAGTTACTTTGAAGTCACTTGGTAACGGTGAACTCACCGCAAGCTTCGACGCAGACTGCGGAGCGACGCGCGATATCCTCACTCGGGTGGGGGACAAGTGGAGCGTGCTCACGGTCGTGCTGCTTGGCGCAGGGGCCGCGCGTTTCAACGAACTCAGGCGCGCGCTCGACGGCATCTCTCAGCGCGTGCTCACGTCGACACTTCGCAGCCTCGAGCGAGACGGCTTGGTGCGCCGCACCGTTCATCCGACGAATCCACCTCAGGTCGAGTATGCGCTGACGGACCTGGGGTTCTCGCTCCTGAACCCAGTGCGAGAACTAGCGACGTGGGCACAGCAGCATCGAGCGGAAGTGTATCGGGCGCGAGAGGTGTTCGACGCGACCAGGCAGTAAGGGCGACCGTACCGCCTGTACGCTGTGGTTGTGCGCGCCGGCCGTCCCGACATGCTCGGAAGAACGCTGCGTGGTCATGCCGGTGCTAGACGAACGAACCTAACGCGCTTGCGGAGTAGTTGTCGTCCACTCTGCGAAGGCTAGGAAACTGCGAGCTAACCCGACGATCTCTAGGTGATGTCCAAGGCCGTTGTCGACGAATAGCGAGTGCTCGCGTCCGAAGGCCAAGCTGATGGCGCTAGGGAGCGGGAAACTCTCCGCGTGCGGGTCACCGTACTTCTTGGTGAGTGAAGCGTATGAAGGCCAGACCCACGGGACCTCTGCGCGCCAGTGAAGGATGCACTCTCCCGACGGCGATGGTCTTTGGGTGACGTGGAGTTGGCCGTGGTAGAGCCCAAACACGGAATCGAGGTTGCTCGCGTCTGGCATGTAGAATGTCGGTGACGATACTCGATGACCATCACTACAGGGCGTCGAGCGAAGGCGCCGCCGGAGAAGTTCCGCCTGCCGTTGAACCCGCTCGTTGTCGGTGAAGATGCTCGGTTCGAGCTGATAGTCGTTGCCGGATGCGTTCAGGTAGTGCGTCAGCATGGCGCCGGTTTGTCTCGCGACGATGCTCAATTTTCCACCCGCTGCGAGTGTCGAGTAGAAGTCGAGCAGAAAGGCTCTATCTTTCTCTGTTAGCTTTTCGCTGCGAATCGCCTTCGACTCGACACGATCGATACGAGCTTGAAGGGAGCTTCTACCGATTCCCGTCGCAATGACGAAGGCCAGGCCGAGGCGGGATCCAGGAAACACGAAGAGCAGCGCCACAAAAGCCACCAGTGAAACGCTGACCACCCCCGCCAACGTCGCACGGACTCGTCGAGATTGCTTCATCATGTTGGGGGTCGGTGTGCCCCTTGCGGCCACTTGCAAGCGTCCATGTGTGGGTGATGGATGATGACAGCGTCGAGTGATACTCGCCAGACGGGGTTCTCGAGTGCTGAAATACCCTGAAATAGTCAACGGGCGCCTGGTTCGACACCCTACGGAAGAACCACCGGGATTCCGAACCCGAACCAAGGAAAGAGCATGAGCGGGGAGTGGACCCAGTGAGCGGTGGCGAGCGAGCGTGACCGAACGGGTGGCGCTCGCTCGATGGATCGTTCACTCTTTCGCTGCGCTCACTCGGAGGTCACATCGCGATCAAACGGGATCAGTAGTAGGTGTGGCGACGATACGATGACTGGGTAATCCTTGCCGATTACCGGTGCCGTTACGGTCGACTGTGGGGTATTAGGGTAAGCCATGGCAACGTTCGAAGCGAGCGATGATGGTCGTCGGGTGACCTTGGGGGAAGAGATGACCATAGGACGTAGTTCCCTATGTTTATGGGTCATCGCGCACGACTCGATTTCGCGGGACCACGCGCGCATCTGGTGGCGTGACCAATGCTGGTGGATTCGCGACTTGAACAGCCGCAACGGCACGCGCGTGGACGGCAAGGCGCTGGGTGCGGACGATGTGATGCTGTCCGAGGACTGCTTACTTCAGTTCGGTGACGAAGAGAACAGCTGGACGTTCGTACATGCGGGCCCACCACTCGCAGCTGCGCTAGCGCCTAACGGTGAACGTGTCTGTGAGCAACCCGAAGGGTTGGCGCTCGGAGCCGACTCAGACGCACCCAGTGTGATCGTTTACTCGAAGCCTGATGGCCAATGGGTTGCCGAAGCGAACGACGGATCGCTGCGCGCTGTGGTCGACGGCGAAACCATCGACGTCGACGGTGTCGGTCATAAACTGGAGCTGCCGCCCCATGGTCCAGGCGCGGCGCTCACGCAGATTCAGTCAGCCAACGTTTCGGCGCTGGTGTTGACGTTTCAGGTGAGCTCCGACGAGGAGGAAGTGTGTATCACGCTCGTCGACGGTACCGGTGAGCGGCAGTTGCCTCCTCGGGCGAGCAACTACTTCTTGCTCCACCTCGCCCGATTGCGGGTAGCAGATCAGCGTGCCGGAGAGCCTGAAGATGAGTGCGGGTGGATCGACACGCAACTTCTCGCCAAGCAGCTGGGAGTGCTCGAGACCGTGCTCAACGTCGACATTCACCGCATCCGAAAGCGCTTTGGAGAGGCCGGGGTGCGGGACGCGGCGAACCTGATCGAACGCCGCAAGGGTTCGAGAAAACTGCGGATTGGGGTGTCGAGCCTACGCGTCGAGTCCGGCTGAGCGCGCCGAGGCGGGCGAAGCGCTTGCCACCCGACGTCGCAGCCCATAGCCTCGCAAGGGCGGCGTCGCGTGGATGGGTAGGCGGTATTCTTTGGTGACTCAACTCGAACCCGGCGTGGTCATCGCCGAAAAGTTCCGGCTCGTGTCGCTGTTGGGTCGTGGCGGCATGGGATCCGTGTGGCTCGCCGAGAACCTCACGTTGCGCTCTGAGGTTGCGATCAAGTTCATCGAGCCTTCGATTATCGACCACCCGGTGTCGCTGCGGCGGTTTCGCCAAGAAGCCGAGTCGGCGGCTCGGCTGCGCAGCGCCCACGTCGTCCAAGTGTTCGACTACGGCATCCAAGATGAACTCCCCTATATCGTGATGGAGCGCCTCGTCGGTGAGAGTCTCCGCGAGAAACTCGAACGCGAGGGGACGCTCACCCCAGCCGAGACGATGCACATCGTCGGGCAGACCTGCCGCGCCCTCGAACGAGCCCACGAGACGGGACTCGTTCACCGAGACATCAAACCCGACAACGTGTTCCTCACCAACGAGGGCGCCGAAACCTTCATCAAGGTGCTCGACTTCGGCATCGCGAAGGCCGTTGATCCAGACGCACCACCGCGCTCACGCTAAAACACCGAGACGGGTACCCTGCTCGGTAGTCCCCAGTACATGAGTCCTGAGCAGGCTCACGGGGCGAAAGACGTCGACGCTCGCACGGACCTGTGGTCGCTAGCCGTGCTCACTTTCGAGTGTTTGACGGGGTTCCAGCCGTTTCGCGGTAGTGGGTGGGGTGAACTCGTCATCAAGATCTGCCGTGACCCGATCCCGAGGCCCTCCGACCTCGGACAGGTGCCAGTGGGTTTCGACGAGTGGTTCGAAAAGGCAACCCAGCGCGACGTGTCCGAGCGCTTCGCGACCGCATCGGATTTCGCGCGCGCGTTGGGGGCAGTCCTGACACCAGAGGGCGCTGAGCTCCAACTCACTCCTCCCCCGAGTTTTTCCGACGTGCCAGGTTCGGTGCTCCCCACTGCTCCCTCGGATCGTCCGGGTTCGAGTGCTGTCACAAGCGGCGCACGAGTGGCACAGAGCGCATCGGAGATTGGACAAGAGTCCGGTTCGTTCGGCTCCACGACGGCGGGGGTTGCCGCTACCGATCCGCCGAGACCGCGCTCGAGTGGGCGCTTGGTGATCGGTTTGGCTGCAATGATAGCGCTTGGCGTCGTGGGTGCCTTGGTCTGGAGCGGTGGGAGCAGCGCGGAGCAAACGACGGTGAGCGACCCTCCAGCGCGAGATGCGCTTTCGGGGCACGCTTCGCAAGGGCCTGTGGCTGCGGAGATCACTGCTCCAACCGAAGCTGAGACGACGACGCCTCCTGAACGCGACCTTCCCGTTTCGCTGCCGACAGACACTTTAGTGAGCGAGGTGAACGGGGCGACCCCTACGTTAGCCGTCAGCGCGGCAGCTTCAGCGCAGCGTTCCGAAGGCACCGAAGCCCAGCAGCACGCACCTGCACCGAAGCCGAAAAAGAAGAAACCAGCGAGTGAACTGGCTCGACCGTCTTCCGCTCCAACGTCAAGCGCGGCGCATCAGGAGAACTCGAAGCACGCAGCCGATCCTGCGACCAAGCCAATCGAAGACGTGATGAACCGTAGGCATTGACGCTGTCAGGCGTCACTTGCCGTCGCTCTCGCGGGCGGCGAGAGTTCAGTGCCTACCACACGCCGCGGATCGAAAGACCCGCTGATTGGGGTTCAGCTGAAACGATCACTTCGGAGCTCGGAGCCGCTTCTCCAGGAGCGAGCAGCAGCATGAGCAGACCGGTGGTGAGCAGGCCGGTACCAGCGCCTACGAACAGGTTGGCTAGCATTGCTGAATCCTCAGCGTTTTTGTGCTCGTTCAACGCTGCCTGCGTACACCCTCCGCGGCATAGTTCGTCACGTTCGTCTTTGTGGTGGATGGCCTGAACGCCGAAGTAAGCTCCGACGCCCAGCGAAGCCAGCCCGATACCACCAACGATGTAACCCCCAGTTTTCCACGCCGACGGGGGCGCGGTGGGTTCAGCGGCCAATGCATCACTACTCGGTGCAGCACTGCTGGGTGCAGTGCTGTGGGTTGCAAGGCTATCGGGTGGATTGGCGGGGGCCAGGGGTTCGAGAACGGGCACGGCCACGGCCACGCGTTGGCCCTCCGCAGTAATGGTCAGTGTGTGATTCCATGATTGGTGGCCGATCGCGCGGGCGCTGACCTCGTGTTCACCTAGGTCGAGAGGAATTTCCGTCGATGCAGCCGCCGCTCCCAACGCCTTTCCATCGACTGAAAACACGAACGCGTCGAGACCCCAAAGCCTCGACGGAATCGATACGGTCAGCCTGGGCAATCGTGCGTACAGCGCATCTGCCTGTTCGCGTGCGACGCGCTCGCGGTCTGCGTCACGGGCCCGAACTGCTCGATCGATGACTTCCGCATACTCGGCCCAGGCGCGCGCCAGCCGTCCGAGTCGTTCGTGACAGGCGGCCATGTTGTGCAGGGTCCCTGTTGCGGGGTCGTGGGCGTAGCTTTCTTCGAAGGCAGCACACGCCGCTTCCAGGCGACCAGCTTCCGTGTGCTGTCGTCCTTGACGAAAGAGCTCCTGGGCCAGCGCTGGATCGGTTTCCAGCTGCGCTTCTGCTGGCGGAACCGCACCCAGGGACATCCCGAGAACGCTCGCGACCGCAAGAGTACGGAGGGTCGTGATCTGGCATCTCGACGACAGCACGGGTCAAAGCCTAGCCGGAACGGCTACGAATCGGAACCCGCTTACCGTTCGAGAAGCGCGTGCCGGCGCTCCGACCCGGTTTGGCCGTGTGGTGGTAGTCTCGTGTTCGAAACATGACTAGACTCCGTTCGGTCTTGATCGTGCGCTTACTTCGGATGTCCTGCGCTGCGGGCGCGGCTATGGTCGTGGCTGGTTGTGCTCAGTTGATTGACCTGGGGGATGCACCTCCGCTCGCCGAACCGTCTGACGACACGGAGACGAGTGAGGACCGCCGCATCGACCAGGACGCGTCAACTTCAAGCCACTCCGACGCTGGTGCAACGTCCTCATCAAGTGGCAACTCCCAGCCCGGAGCTTTGCTAGAGGCTGTCGAGTGCGCCGACGAGTTGACCCAGGATCAGAGTAGGTTTCTGCAGAGCTCCAAAGCTCGAGTGAGTCCTGCTTGCTTCGAGTGCGTCACGGATGGCTGCTGTCAGGAACAACTCGATTGCGGCAGCGATCCAGCGTGCGTCGAGGCAACCGACTGCCTGCGCTCGTGTTTCGAGGCAACCTGCGTTTTGTCGTGCTTGTCCCAAACGGACAACCCGACTACCCAGGCGTTCATGAGCTGCAACCTCAGCCAATGCGTCAACGAGTGCCTGCCGACGGGCGACTGTGCCCGCTTGGGTAGCGAGTGCTGTGGCGAGATTGACGAGCCGCTAGTCAAAGATGGCTGCTTGACGATCGCGCAAAAAGGCAACGCAAACGCCTGCGCGCAGGGGTTGAACACCTTCTCCGACGAGTGCCCGACATTGCTCGACGCCGGCGTACGTTGAGCGTGTGAAGGAGAATCGACGGCTGCCGGAGTCTTTCCCTTGGTGCAAATTGCGATTCCCGGGGAGGACGAGTGGCGTAGACGCGACCAGACCGTGAGATGCAGCGCGGGATGTTCACTCGAGGTCCGCGCCGCGAGCGGTCGACCACGAATAGAGCGTAGAGGTGGGCGACGTGGCCCAGCGCTTCGACCGCGCTGCGTGCCGTCGCGGCGCGAGCATGGGAGAGTGTGACGTTGTTGACATCCGAGCAACCAAGAGCGCTACCTGTTGTTTTGATTGTCTCGCTGATAGCGTGGGGCTGCCGCCCGATCTACGCGGACTACCCCGCAGGTGGGACGGCCAGCGCTGACATGGAGGCCTGTGAGCGCGGGGACGGAAGTGCATGCAAGCGCCTGGGTGAGGCGCGCGACTACGGCTATGGCTTAGGGCGAGATGAGGAACAGGCAGAAGGTTACTATCAGCGTTCCTGCTATCTGGGGTACCTCCCGGGCTGCGTTTCTTTGGCCATTCATCAGAGGGATCTGAAGGGTGTTGATCCACAGCGACCATTCCGTCTGCTGCTGACGACGTGTGAACGGGGAGGCGCGATGGCGTGCGTGTTCGTCGGCTACGAGTACGCTGGAGTCAGCGGTGGTAACGTCGTGCCTAGAGATCACACAGCGGCCCTTCGCTACTTCGAACGCGCGTGCGCGCTCGGAGACTCGTCGGGGTGCAATTCAGCGGCCTATTCGTACCGACGCGGGGAAGGAACGGGTGTGGACTTGCCTGCGGCCGCCGTGCGTTTCCGACGTGCGTGCGACTTAGGCCACGGCCAGGCCTGTCTCGAGTTGAGCCAGATGCTGACGCATGGCGCAGGTATCCCCAAAGACGAAGCGGAGGGACAGCGCTATTGGGACGTCGGTTGCGAGATCATCGGCATCGCGGAGCCCTGCGTAGCGTTCTGACCTCGACACACCCGAGCCTGTGAAGTGATTCGATAGCGCGCCGCACGGCGACGATCTTGGCGGCGCCTGGTGAGGGGTGGTACGCGACGGCATGGCGCCGGAGAGAGTCATCGTCATCGGAAATACCTGCGCGGGGAAATCGACGCTTGCCCGAGAGATCGCGGAGACACTGGATCTCAGGTTCGTCGATTTGGATGCGTTGTTCTGGAAACCCGATTGGCAACAAACAGAATGTGCAGAGTTTCGTGAGAAAATCGTCGAGGCGACCGCGGGGACGGGTTGGGTCGTGGCAGGCAACTACGTCGAACACCGCGACCTGTTTTGGGGCCGTGCAGATCACATCATTTGGTTGGATATCCAGCTTCGCCTCGTGCTCAAGAGAGTCGTGCAACGTTCGTATCGACGTTGGCGCACGCAAGAGCTGTTGTGGGGCACCAATCGTGAGGACCTAGCGTCCCACTTGAAGCTGTGGGATCCAGAGGCGTCGTTGTTGTCGTGGGCAGTGAAGAATCACACAGTGCGACGCAAGGACTTCGCTGCGGCCATGGTGGACGAACGTTGGCGCCGGGCGACGTTTCTGAGGTTTCGCTCGAACGAGGACGCCAGAACATGGCTCAGCATGGCGAGTGGATGAAGCAGCGCACCGAATAGTCACCGCGGTTCGAGCAGCGGGTTGGTCACTCCCATCGGCTCATGGCGCCCAAATTGTGAACGCTGGTGTAGCCCGCGGACTCGAGAGTGCTCTTCGCTGTGCTGCTGCGGTTGCCGCTGCGGCAATAGAGCACGATGGGCGCGTCTTTGTTCAGCTCGCTCATGCGCGCCTCGAGCTCGTGAAGGGGGATGTTGATCGCGCCATCGATGTGTCCGCTCGCGTACTCGCCCACGGTGCGTACGTCGACGAGCGAGGCACCTTGGGCAACCAGGCGCTTCGCCTCAGGCACACTGACGTCTCCACTGCGCTTGAACAGCAGGAAAGCCAACACGCCCAAGACCAGCACTGCGAAGATTAGATTGCGTGTGGACACGGGCCTGATAATAACACCGAAACACGACGATGGCGCGGATCGGCGTGTCGTAGGGCGACAGTTGGTGTTCCGCGGTTGGCCCGGATGGATCCGTTGCGATTCCCACGCCGTCGAGGCAGCCAGCGCGCTGTCTAGTGCCGTGAGACGCTACCGCCTGCCGCTCAACGAGCGGATGATCGACGCGGCGCGCGAGTTCGTCGCGCAACTACGCCCAGTGCGCAATTACGCCCAGCGCGCCGATCAGCAAGGAGCCTCCACGCCGGGGATCGGGGCCTGGACCCGTTGGCGGGACATCCGCACGCCTCGTCGTCCGCGACCTTGCTTTCGACAGTGGGTGCAGGTGTCGGGTCACCGCCCGCTGCCGCCCTGCCGACGGTTGGGTCGGCAGTCGACCCGCGTGCTGAGGTTCCTTCGAGGTTGACGATCACTCTGGAAGTGGTTTGCCCTTGGTTTCAGGGGCCAGCCAGATGATCGCCATGCCGACGACGTACACCAGGCTGATGACTGCGCACATGCGGGCGTAGTCTTCCTCGAAGTAGTTGAGGAGCTGTCCGCTGGCTAGGGTGCCGCCTGCGGCTAGCAGTCGACCAGCGTTGAAGGCGAACCCCGAACCCGTAGCGCGCAGGCGAGTGGGGAATAGTTCCGGCAAATAGAGCGGGAGCCAACCGTAGAAGCCCGCAGACAGTCCGCCAACCAAGAACGTCCACAGCAGTAGTCCGCTGCCGTACCTCATGGGCACTCTGAACAGGACGGCGCACGAGACGGCGGCAGCAGTGGCTAGCAGAAAGTATGCGAGTCGGCGGTTGAGCTTTTCGGCAACCAAGGCCACCACAATCGAAAACACGATGGCACCGATCGCCGACCAGATCTGAAGCGCCTCTCGAACGCCTGGTGCACCGTTGGCCAGCTTGTGCCCCCACGACGGGATCCACTGCACCGAACCCCAGGTTCCGAGCAACACCACCGCGCCGAGGCACGAGCCGATGACGGTCCTGCGCATCAACGTGGGACCGAAAATCTCCGTGACTCGCGGCGGGTGTTGCTGCTGAGTGTTAGCCTGGTGCCAGCGCTCCGACTCGGGAACGAACACGCGGATGAAGAGCGTCAAGAACGCAGGCAGTGCGCCGAGTAGAAAGAGCATACGCCACGCGCCGTTCGCCAGAAGGCTTTCTGCCCAGGCAGTCGGTAACACTGTGGTGAGAGCGCCGCCTAGGGTGGTGATGATGGTCTGCAAACCGAGCGAAGCGAGGGCGATGATCAGAAAACCGACGTTTGCTGCGGCACCGATCAAGCCAGCCATCAGCGGGCGAGACTTTGCGGGCCAGATTTCCATCACGAGGGCCACCCCTAGCGCCCACTCACCACCCATGCCGAGAGCAGCCAGAAAGCGCAGGCCTGCGATGTGCCAGGGCGCTGTTGCGAACGCACAAGCACCCGAAAAGACCGAGTAGGCGAGTACGCTCCAGATCATCGCGCTTGTTCGACCGATGCGATCACCCAGGGCACCGAACAGAACACCTCCTAGAGCCGCACCCACCAGAAACATGGCGATGATGATCGACATCCAGGTGCCGAAGTGCGCCATCTGCGCCTCGCCCATCAGCTCCAGCATCGCTGGTCGAGCAACTAGTGGGAAAAGACCCATTTCCAGCCCATCGAACATCCACCCCAGAAAAGCTGCCGTGAGAGCGAGCCACTTAGCGGAACCAGAGGGTTCAAGTGCAGTTGTCGCGTTCATCTCGAAGAGTGACTTTCGTTCGTCGGTTGGACAAAACCATTGAGCCTGCTCATGCGGCTGCGTTCACTCGGACATCAGTTTCCAGTAACACCAGGCAGTGACCCCGATCACCAGACCGAGAGAACAGACGAGCAGTAACCAACCCAGCACTGTCATGGGAGTGCCTCTCCCTCTGAGTTGCGCGGCGGTGGTACGAGGCGTTTGTGTGAAAGGTGAATCACCAGCAATACGCCGCCGAGCACACCCAGGATCACCATCGCGGCGGCCCGGCGCAGTGGGTCTGCCACGATATCGTGAGCCCAAGTGGGCAGGTTCACCCAACAGAATGCAGCGAACACCAGCAACAGGAACGCCGGAGCTACGTACTTTATTACCGGTCGGTACCAACGCGGAATCCGAATTTTCGCCCCGACGTGTGCGTCGGTGAGCCCTTCATCGACGCCCAATACCCAACCGAACAACAAGATTTCGATCGCTGCCAACGAGAACACCAAGAACGTTCCCACCCACTCGTCGAGTGTTCCCCAGAAAGCTCCACCCCGCGTCCAATACATGACGCTCAGTGAGCCCACCGAGCAACACACCACCATCAACAAGGCCGCTCTTTCGCGGCTCCAGTCGAACGCTTCTTGAAAGAAGGCAACGACCGGCTGATACATGGATAGCGAGCTAGTCAGTGCGGCCAGAAACAGCATGAAGAACCAGACGGCGCCAATCCAGTTGCCATAGCTGCCCATCTGAGCAAACACCACGGGCAGTGTGGTGAACCCGAGACCGAACGAGCCCGTGGCAACCGCGGCGGTCGCTCCGCTCGCACCGAGAAACACGAAAGCGGCCGTGACCGTGATGAGCCCGCCGAATGTAACCTCGAACAGTTCATTGGTGGAGCTCGCGGTGAGACCCGAAAGCACCACATCGTCTTTTGACTGCAAGTACGACGCGTAGTTGATGATCACGCCGAAACCGAGGGACAAGCTGAAGAAGATCTGTCCCGCGGCCCTGAGCCACGTCTGCGGGTTGGCCAACGCGCTGAAGTCTGGGTTCCACATGAACCCGAGACCGTTGACGACACTACGCTCAGGATGGTCGGCGTCTGGCGTGCCCAAGGTGAGCACCCGCACCAGCACGATCAGAGCACAAACTGCCATGGCTGGCATGGCGTAGAGACAGACCTTCTCGATGCCGCGGGACAGTCCTCGCGTTACGAACACCACGTTCAAGGTAAACGCGACGAGCCAGGCAACCAACGTGCCGTTGGAGAGGGACCACAGCTCCCCATGTGCGTGGGTACCACTGACTGCAGCATGTAGGTTGGCAGCCGCTGCAGTCTGCTCGGTGATCGGCGCACTGGGGTCGATGCCGAGACCGCCCGTCAGGTAGTGCCACGTGTAGTGCAGGCACCAAGCCTCCACGAACGAGTAGTAGAAGCTGACGATCATCGGAATGACGATCCCCAGCGCTCCGAGGTAAGCCCAGCCTCGCTGGCGGCCGAGCTGGCCGAAGACCGCGGGAGCCGAGTGCAGCCCGCGCCGACCCGCTCGTCTGCCCATCGTCCATTCTGCCCAACCGAGGGGGATGCCGACGAGAATCAGCGCGACGAAGTAGGGGATCATGAAGGCGCCGCCGCCGTTGGCGGCAACTTGCCCAGGGAACCTCAGAAAGTTGCCGAGACCCACTGCGGAGCCTGCAACCGCAAGCACGACACCGAGCTTTGTCGTCCAGCGCGGCTGACCAAGCGCGTCTGACTCGACGATGTGTGGCTTCGTTGGTGGGGGGTCCGTGCCCGTCATGACAGACTCACGCTTGGGAGTTAGGCGGCCTGTATCAGCAGTCCCAGGTAAACGATGTAGCCGCCGAGTAACACTGCTGCTTCGACGCGATTGATACGCATTCCCGTTCTCATCAGGGGAAAGAGGAGGAGCGATGCGCCCAACATCCACCAGTTGTCCCGTTCGATGATCTCCGTGGGGACAGGCAGTGGTGTGATGAGGGACGTAGCGCCCAAGATCCCCAGCACGTTGAACACGTTCGAGCCCACGATGTTGGCAACCGCGATTTCGTCCTGACCGCGACGCGTGGCGACGAGTGAAGTCACTAGTTCGGGGGTGCTAGTGCCGGCTGCGACGATCGTCAGTCCGATCACCGTGTCCGAAACGCCGAGTGTGCTAGCCACGCCAACGGCTCCGCGTACCAGCGCGGTGGAGCCGGCCGCGAGAACACAGATCCCGAGGAGCGCCGCTCCTAGGTTGAACATCCATGCGGCGTTGCCCGTTCGCCCGAACGAGGCTGTTGCGACCTGGGCGACGTCGACGGGTTCGGCCTCCGCCGTTGCTCGGCGCCCCAGCCAAACCGCGTAGGCGGTAAAGGCTACCATTGCGCCGAGCAAGAACGCGCCCTCTAGCCGATCGACCAACGCGTCACGCCCCAACAAGTGCAGTTGACACGCCGCCAGCATCATCACGGGCCACTCCAGGCGGACCGTGTTGCCCTGAATTCGCAGGGGTCTGAGCAGCGCAGCCAGTCCGAGGATCGCCGCGATGTTGAAAATGTTCGAACCGACGACGTTGCCCACCGCGAGCCCGGGACTTCCCTCGAGCGCGGCTTGCAACGAGACCACGAACTCCGGCATCGAGGTGCCGGCGGCGACGATCGTGAGGCCGACGACCGCGGGCGTCACCCGAGCCAACACGGCTATCCCGCTGGCCCCACGCACGAGTGCTTCGCCGCCGCCGACGAGCAACACGAGCCCGACGAGCACCAGCAGCCAGTCGATGATCATGCCGAGGCTCGAGCGAAGGTGTGTTCGTGTTGCTGGTAGAAGGCGATCGCTGCGGACAACGTCTCTCGCGCGGCTTCGGGGCCGAGAAAGCTGTCGACCACGACTTTTTTGCCTTCGAGCACTTTGTAGTCTTCGAAGAACCGGCGGATCTGCACTTCGATGTGGCCGGGAAGCTGCGCGTGATCCGTGTAGTCGGCGTAAGCAGGGTCGTCGACGTGAACGGCGATCACCTTGTCGTCTTCCTTGCCTTCGTCTTCCATGCGCATCACGCCGATCGCACGCGCGCGGAGGACTGAAAGTGCTTGAACGGGTTCGCTGTTGAGCACGAGCACGTCGAGCGGGTCGCCGTCGTCGCAATAGGTGCGTGGGATGAGGCCGTAGTTGGCTGGGTAGATCACCGAGCTGTAGAGCATCCGGTCGACGCGCAACAGACCGGTGTATTTGTCGAGCTCGTACTTGATCTTGGAGCCGCGGGGGATTTCGACGATTGAATTGAATACGCCCAGAGCCTCGTCGACGTAGGTTGGGACATCATGCCATGGGTTCATCTTCGTACCTCCACGTCAGTTTGGACGGGGGTTCCGAACGTTGCTGGTCGGTGCAGTGCTGAGAGTCAGCGACTCATGTATTAGTCACGACTAGTGCGCGTGGCTAGCACCAGTTTGTTCGAGCCATCGCCGGCTTGATTTCGTGATGCGTGTCTGTTCAGGTCTGAGTTCGAGGCTGCAGGTAGCCTTTTGAACGAAGCTTCCTCGCTGTGATACGTTGGGCGAGCGCTTGCGAGAGTGACCTTCTCCGATGACTGAGACGAATCGAAGCGAAGCGCTCGTCGATGGTGACACGGATGACTCGCTGGGGTCCACGCTGCGCGATCGCCGGGGTCCGGGCGGAGTAGGGGCACTCAGCGGACTCCTGGTGGCGCTGGCAAGTGTGCCTTTTTCGCTGGTCGATGCGAACGCGGTCTCTTTTGGATTCGGGAGCGGCTGGCGTGGCTGGGGAGCGCTTTGCTTGGCGACACTCGGTTTGCTCGGCGGAGCACTCATCGCCCGTTGGCAACGAGTCGGGCGTGTGACTGCATCGCTGGCGCTAGTTGGGACGCCCCTACTCGAACTGCGAACGTTGGTCGCGTCGCCCGCGGCGACACTCACGACGCTGGTCCTCTCGACTACGTTGCTGCTGTTCATCTGGCAGGTGGGGAAAATGCCTGACCGAAACACCCCGACCCACGTCGGACCGAGCGTGGAAGCCGTGGCTCGAGGGGCCGGGCTGGCGGCCATCGGGTTCTGGCTGATTTGGACCCTGCACGGCGGGCAGCACACGCTAGCTGGCGCCTTGCCTGTCGGCTGGTCGATCGCGGTGAGTTCGGTTGCGGGGGTTGTCTGGGCCGTACGTCGTCGAGCGAAACGTCGCGTCCGCGCGCTCGCAATCGTCGGAGCGTTCGTAGTTGGCGGGGTATTGGCGATTCTCACTTGGGGCCAATGGTGGTGGGTGACGAGTTCGTTCATCGGTACATCGATCGCTTCGACGCTGCTGATCCGGCGGGGCCAGCGTTCCGAACTCGCGGGGGGTTGGTGGGAACCTCTCGTCGGTCATCCTGAACGCCTGTTCGTCGGCACGTTCGTCGCGCTGTGCATCGGAGGGGCCGTGTTGTTGGCGCTACCGCCGAGCGCGGCTCCAGGTCACTCCGTCAGCCTGGTTGATGCAGTGTTTACCTCTACCAGTGCCGTCTGCGTCACTGGACTGATTGTGCTCGACACGCCCAACGTGTTCAGTGGATTCGGACAGGTCGTGATCTTGCTCCTGATCCAGGTGGGGGGCTTGGGTATCATGACGTTTTCGACCGCGGCCTTGTGGGCCCTCGGGCGCCGGGTCACGCTCCGACACGAGGCCGCGGTCGCCAACCTGATATCCGCGAACGATCGGCGTCGTGTGTTCGAAACGGCCAAGCGCATCCTGCTGCTCACGGTCGTGTCGGAAGCGATCGGCGCGCTCGTGCTGACCCGGTTATTCTACCAGCACGGCGACGACCTCCCGCACGCGCTGTGGCGTGGGGTTTTTACGTCGATCTCCGCGTTCTGCAACGCCGGCTTCGCGCTTCAAACCGACAGTCTGGTGCCGTATCAAACATCGCCCTTGGTGTTGCACGTCGTGGCCGCCCTCATCGTGTTGGGTGGGCTGTCGCCGCTTGCCGTTTTCGCAATGCCAGCGCTGGTGATGCGTACTGCGGGCCCCGTGTCAGCCCAGGCCCGGATGGTGCTGAGCGCGGCGTGTGTGCTGCTGGTGGTCGGAGCGCTGTGTATCTTGGTTTTCGAGTGGGACGGTTCGCTGGCTCACCTATCGTTCGCGGATAGGTTTCACAACGCGTGGTTTCAGTCGGCTTCGCTGCGTACCGCCGGCTTCAACTCGGTCGACTTCACGCAACTCAGGCCAGTGACCATCACGTTGATGCTGCTTTGGATGTTCATTGGTGGCAGTCCAGGCGGAACTGCGGGGGGTGTGAAGACGACCACCGTTGCCACTCTGATCGCTTCGGTCGTCCAGGTGATACGGGGACGCTCGGCGCTGGACCTGTTTGGTAGACGAGTCTCGGAGCGGACGCGGGTCCGCGCGTCCGTAGTCGTCACACTTGCGGTCGGGAGTGGGATTGCGGGTCTGGTCGCACTCCAGCTCACGCAAAGCATTCCAACGCGACTTGCCGTGTTCGAAGTCGTGTCGGCGCTCGGAACGGTGGGGCTCTCGATTGGCGGCACGGCGTTGCTGGATGATATCGGCAAAGCGATCATCATCGCGTGTATGTTTGCCGGACGTGTTGGAAGTCTCAGCCTGTTGATGTTCTTGAGCAGTACCAGGGCACCGCCGTCTCTCGGCCGCCCCGAAGAGGAAATCGACGTCGGCTGACTCCGAGGAAACAACCCAGTCTGGAGAGAACGATGAGGAAACAAGCACTCGTAGTAGGACTAGGCCAGTTCGGCATGGCAGTCGCCCGGGCGCTCACGACTCGTCAAGTCGAAGTGTTGGCGGTCGACATCAGTGAGGAACGTGTGCGAGCCGTACAAGCGTTCGTCGCGGAGGCGGCGTGCTTCGATGCGACGAACGAGGCAGCGCTGGCGCGCACCATGCCCGAACGACGCGACGTTTGCGTGTGCGCTATCGGTGATGAAGCCAAGGAGGCATCGATCATCTGTACGGCGCTACTGACCCAGATGGGCGCAAAGCGTATCGTAACTCGTGCGAATGATGATCTGCATGCACGGATACTATCGCTCGTCGGGGCGAACCAGGTCGTCAACCCCGAACGAGAGTTTGGCGAACGCTTCGCGAATCAGATTCTGCATGAGGGCATCCGTGGGGAAATGCTGCTCGGAGAGGGTGTGATCATCACCGAAGTGTCCGTCCCTGAGCCATTCGTGGGAAAGACCCTCGCGCAGCTGACGTTGCCGAAGACTCATGGGGTCACGGTGGTTGCGATCCGACAAGCCGCCACTGGATTCGTCGTGATGCCACGCCCTGATGCACGGCTCGAGCGAGGCGACGTCATGGTGGTGGTCGCCAGTGAGCACGCTGTCGCAAACATGATTGAGCGGGCTGGACGATGAATCTACGCAGGGAGCTCTGGTTGAGCATTGGGGTGCTGATCGCGCTCAATCTACTATTGGCTTTTGGCGCCATCGGTCTGTTCGTGAGGATGGGACCCGCCATAGAACGCATTCTCGAAGAGAACGTGTTTTCGATCACCGCCGCGGAGGTGATCCTCGTCGAAATGGCCGACTCCCGCGGCCGACCCATGCTGCCGGTGCAGCGCGCGCGGGTCGCGGCTGCCCTCGAAGACGCTCGCCAGAACATCACCGAGCAAGAGGAGCGCGTGGTGCTCGGACAGGTCGAAGCTCACCTGTCGCGGACGTTCGACGGTGACGCGGAGGCCCGCGCGCAGACCATCGATGCGCTCCGCGAGCTGATGTCGATCAACCGACTGGCGATGCACCGCGCCGACGCCGAAGCCGGTCGTCTGGGAAGAGCGGGAGCATGGGCCGCCGTGTTCGTCGGACTCGCGTCGTTTTGGCTCAGTATCGTCGTGGTCGTCCGCCTCCAGAATCGGGTCGTGCGTCCGCTCATCGAACTGAACGACGTGCTCCAGGCTGCAGCTCGAGGTGAACGTATGCGACGCTGCAAGCCGTACGATGCGCCGAGTGAAGTCGACCAAGTCAGCGCTGCGGTGAACCGACTTCTCGATGAGCGCCTCAGGACGCAGCGACACACGACGAAGGCTGCGGACGAATAGCGCCGCGACTCACAGCAGCAGGTACGCAGCCATGCCGCCGACATAGCCAGCGAGCGCCAGGGGCGAGATCTTGCGCACGTACCAGAGAAAATCGATCTTCTCGAGCCCCATCGCGGCGACTCCAGAGGCGGATCCGATGATCAAGCAACTGCCGCCCGTGCCCGCGCAGTAGGCCAGCGCCAACCAGAACGGATCCCCGTCCGGCAAGGCGTACATGTTCATGCCTGCTGCGACCAAGGGTACGTTGTCGACGATCGCGGACAGCAACCCGATGATGAACGCAAACAGGTCCGGATTGCCCAGGTTTTCATCCAGGACAGCTGCCACCTGTCTCAATATGCCGCAAGCGCCGAGCGCACCCACAGCGAGCAAAATCCCCAAGAAGAACAGGAGACTCGGCAAGTCGATTCTGCGCAAGATGGCAACCACCCCCGTAGAGGTTCGTACATCCTCGCTCATGTGGCGATCCATCAACTCGGAGACCAGCCAGATCACGCTGACGCTCGCCAGCATCCCCATGAAGGGAGGCATGTGGGTCAGCGTTTTGAACACGGGCACGCTCAGCAAACCCAGCAGGCCCAAGCCGAGGAATACCAGCTGACGTGTCGTCGTCGGTGTGAACCCGGTCGGGTCAGATGGGATTGAGTTGCGCGCGCGAGCCGCTTCGCTCTCCTGTTTCAGGGTGAATGACAGAATGCAAAGTGGGATGAGCAGGCACAAGGCGCTGGGACCTATCAGATTCGTAATCACCTGTCCTGGCGTGACCTTGCCGTCCATCCACAACATGGTCGTCGTCACGTCGCCGATGGGGGTCCATGCGCCGCCAGCGTTGGCCGCGATCACGACGATTCCAACGTAGAGCCGCCGCAGGTCGGCGTTCGGCACCAGTTTGCGCAGCAGCGACACCATCACGATGGTCGTCGTGAGATTGTCCAGGACCGAAGACAGAAAGAACGTCAGCCAGCTGACGATCCACATCAACCGCCGCACCCCAGGGGCCCCCACGCGTCGCGTGATCAACGCGAACCCTTCGTTGGCGTCGACGATTTCGACGATCAGCATGGCGCCCATCAAGAAGAAGAGCAGGCCGGCAATCTCGCTCACGAGCTCTTCCAGTTGCCCATGCAACTTGAAGTCTGTGACGGAGGGGGAGGCGTGCGGTCCCTCGCGCAGCGAGAACCACTCGGGAATCGTGACCGCCTGGTCCCATGCCGTGACGTAGATCGTCCAACAAGCGATGCCCAGGAACAGCGCCGAGGCGGTCTTGTTGATCTTCAGGGGATGCTCGAGAGCAATCGTTAGGTACCCGACGACAAATACTAGGAGGAGGAATGTAGACATAGGGATGGCCGATGGACGATGCGGCGCTTCCGTTGAACGCCGCCGGTGCCGGTAGTGGGAAGGGACAACGCTTGGAGAGCGGCCGAGTTGCGCTTAGGGGTGAGCGGCAAGGCGGAGGCCTCGTCGTTGGCTGTGTGGCTCACGCGTCAATTCGGCTTCGACGCGCGCTGCGTAGCGCTGCCGAATATGTGCGGCAACTGAATTTACGTGGCGGCTCTTGCTTTCCCGAATGGGGAGGCTCAGACTTGGCGCGTGGTGTTACTGCGCGAGCTACTGCTCCTGGTGAGCGTCCTGACGCTGATGTTCAGCGCGGACCCGCCCACCTCCCGCTGGACGGATGGCGTTTGGACGGATGGTGTAGCTGTACAGGTCGCGCCGCAGACGCCTACTGGACTTGCGGTCATCGAACAGAGTGACCCGGGTCGGGTGCCCGCCAATCCGGCGGAACTAGACGGCCCCACCCCCGTGCTTTGCCTCGAGAAAGACTGGGTTTTCGGTCATGTTGCCGTCTCGGCAACGGCCGACTCGACGCAGCTTCTCGGCCTCGAACAGCCGCGTCCGAAACACGACGTGCGTGTAGAACGCGAACGCGGGCCGCCACCCGCCGCCAATCGCGTCAGCTGAACGCCGCACTCGCACGCACTGCCAAAAGGCAGATGCGCTGAGCGTTCCCACGCAGGGTCCGTCACAGCGGACCGAGTTCCACAGTCTTGCCCCACGGTACGTCGCTTGCGTCATGCACAGCGCTGGCTCCGTGTGAGGCGCGCCCGCAATGCGTTTGCTGGGCGAACACACTGCGCCGCAGAAACCGCCCGAATGAGTCGGCGGTCTCGGCGCCAACCGAATCAAGACCGAGCGCACGGCGAGCCAGCAACCTCGCATGAGGCTTCATGCGGCTTTGCGCCAAGTGCATCGGCGAAAGGCTACCTATGTCCAATCAAGTCAAGTCGACCGAAACCAGAACCACTCCGAAGTCTTCACTCCCGAACGCCAACCCCTCATCCGACGCGCCATTCCAGGGTGCAGAACTGACGGAGGCCAGTGCCCTCGGGCCTTTCCTTTGGCTCGCCATCCCCTTTGTTTTGGTGATGGCGTACGGCTTCTTCGGAAGCTGACGTTCATCCACGGAACACCAGAAGGAGACTCGCATGTCCCCTAGTCCAATGCAGATCCTGATTGTGGCACTCATCGTCGTGTTGTTGTTCGGCGGCAAACGTTTGGGCGAACTCGGCAAGGGGCTCGGCGCTGGAATTCGCAACTTCAAGGCAGGCGTTGCTGGTGACGATACAGACGACGCAGACGCCCAGGATCAACGAGAACCCCGGCGCGCTCAGCGACTGCAGGATCCCAAGTCACCGGTGAACCGCTGACGGTGTGCGGGGTGTCCCGTCGCGTGCCGTCCGCTGGCGGCACCGACGGGGCGCTGCCGGCCGTTCACAGATGGAGTCTCCTGAATGTTGCGTCGTTACGTAAACTTCGTCGTTGCCTACCCCCGGTCGATTATCGCCGGTGTATTACTGATCACAGCAGTGCTGAGCGTGTTCATTGGGCGCGTTCACATGCTGCTCGATCTGGATGCGCAGATCCCGCCGCAGCATCCACTCGTCGTCGTGGGTAAGCGAATAGAACGCGAGTTCGGCGGTAAGTACATGACCGTGGTCGGCTTTTACGTCGAGGAAGGCACGATCTACACCCCGGAGGTGCTGCAGAAGGTCGACCGCGTCACCAAGAAACTAGCGGAGCTGCCTGGAGTGAAGCCAGGCAGCGTGATGTCACTCATGGCTCCGCAGCTCAAGGACATCGTCTCGGGGGAAGACGCGTTGGAGGTGAACCCACTTGCAAATGGTCCGCCAGACGCCGGTGAACCGATGGAGGCTTTCAAGCAGCGCGTTGCCCGCAACGCACTCATGACCAGACTGTTCGTGAGTGACGACGGTCGTTCTACGGCGGTGCTGGTGGATTTCGACGAGCCCGAGGACGCAGCTCGAGCGCGGACGTTCTACCGTCTGATCGAAGAAGCCGTCGCACCTGAGCGCGAATCGGGAGTGCAGATTCTAGTGGCGGGCGCTCCACCCGTGCTGCACTGGCTTTCGATTTACACGACGCGGGTTGCTGGCCTCTTTCTGCTGGCGCTGTGCATGATTGGATACCTGCACTACCGCGCGTTTCGCACGATCCAGGGGATGTTGATTCCATTGGTGACGGCGATCATGGGTGTGGTCTGGGCGTTGGGCTTGATGGGGCTGCTCGGCGCTCCCCTCGATCCGTGGAACGTGATGACGCCCGTGCTGCTGTTGGCGATCGGAGCTGGACACTCCGTTCAAATCTTGAAGCGCTACTACGAGGAGTACGCACGAGCGCGGGGCGATCACCCCACGGGCGCGGCAGCCGAGCAGAATCGCGCGGCGGTCGTCGAAGCTACCGTGAAGGTTGGCAGCGTGATGCTGGCAGCGGGCGCCATCGCATCGCTCAGTTTTCTGTCGCTGACGGCCTTCGGGCTACCGTCGATCCGAAACTTCGGCTTGTGTACGGCGTTCGGCATCGTTGCGGCGCTGATCGTCGAGATGACGTTCATTCCCGCCGTGCGTGTGCTGCTGACACCCCCGAACGAAGCTCACACCAAGCGTGAACAAGCGCGTGAGTTCTTCGATCGAACCCTCGAGTGGCTGGCGACACTCGTTCGTGAGCGCAGGGAAAAGCCCATCCTGTGGGCGTCGATCGCCATAGTAGCGGTCGCTGCCGTGGGGGCGACCCGCCTGCAGGCAGGAAACAGTCTCGGCGAACAGTTCTTCGAGACGAACGGCCCGGTCCCGGCGTTTCGGATGGCGGATTCGCGGCTCGCGGGGACTCGAGTCATTCAAGTCTTGGTCGAAGGCCAAACCGATGCGATCAAGGATCCGGAAGTGTTGCAGCGAATGGACTCGCTCTCGCGCTTCATCGAGCGTCAGCCTTTGCCCGTGGGTAAGGTGGTTTCGTTCGTCGACGTACTCAAACAACTCGACGGAGCCATCATGGGTAACGACGGTGGTCGCCTCCCCGACACGAAAGAAGCTGTGGCGCAGATGCTGCTCTTGTATTCGATGTCGGGTGACGAGTCGGAACTCGAACGGTTAGTGAGTTCGAACTACGACCGCGCGGTGATCACCGCCTACATTCGCACTGACGACTTCCAGCTGATGAAGCAGATGACTCTTGCCGTTCAGGCGGAGGCGGATAGGCTCTTTGCTGGCCAGTCCGTTGAAGTTACCGTCGGCGGAGGGGTAACCAACGCCATCGCGCTGAACGAAACGATGGTGCAAGGCAAGGTCTGGAACCTGGTCCAGATCTCCGCGTTGGTAGTGCTCATCACAGCGCTGATGCTGCGTTCGCTGGTGGCCGGTTTACTCGTGCTGCTGCCTCTGGCGACCGCCGCGCTCGTGAACTTGGGCCTGATGGGTTGGACGGGGATCTTGCTTTCGATGGGGACTAGCGCCATCTCGGCCATGGCCGTGGGGATCGGAGCCGACTACGCCGTGTACCTGTTATTTCGCGTCCGCGAAGAGATGCAGCGCACGGGTGATCTGAGAGAGGCGATCGCTCGTGCATTGACGACGTCGGGCAAGGCCATCGCCTATGTCGCGACGGCTGTGGCTGGAGGGTACTTGTGCTTGGCGTTTTCCGGGTTCAAGGTTCACGTGCTGCTCGGCGCTCTCGTTGCGCTGACGATGGCGACCAGTAGTCTGGCGACGGTGGCGTTTCTGCCAGCGGTACTGTTGCGCATATCGCCGCGGTTTCTGACCAAGTGGGCGCGGAACGATTCGGAGCGTCCTCCCGACGTGCTTCCAGCGCCCGTGGCTTCGATCTAATGCCACGAGACTGGAGTCGCCGGCGGGTCGGGTTTCTGATCGCTTGTGCGCTCGCGTTGCTGTTCGTGCTGTGGTGGGCAGGCACTTTGGTGATGCCTTTTGCGATCGCCGCCATTCTGGCCTACGCGCTCACGCCGCCTGTCGTGTGGTGTGAACGCCGAGGTATCCCGCGGGCGCTATCAATCCTGCTGGTCTACGCGGTCTTTCTCGTCGGGGTGGTGGGAGCGGGGGTTTCGCTCACGCCGAGGGTGTATCGCGAAGCCGTGCAGCTGCGAGATGAACTTCCGGGGTTGGCGCGCACACTCAGCGAAACTTGGGCCACACGAGTCGAACGTTGGATTGAGCACACGGGTAACGGGAGCGCGCCAGAGCCGAACGTCGCGAAGGGCCCAGCTATCGTCGTGACGCCCTTGCCCGAAGGCGGTTTTGGGGTCGACCTACGTGCTGACGTCGAGGTCGTTGCTGATGGACACAGGCGCTGGCGGCTTCAACGTGCCGGGCAAGAGCGAGTCGAAGTGTCTGACTGGTTCGAGGAGCTGGTCGCCGATATGGTCGAAAAGTCGCGCGACAACGTGGTCGAGCTGGCGCGCGTGAGCCGCGCCATCATCGGCAGCACGATTCGCGGCGTGTTCTTGGTGTTCATGATGCTCATGTGCGCGGGGTACCTGATTCACACCCGCGAAGAAGTCTTGGGGTTCATTCGGCAGCTCGCCTCCGAAAGCAGTCGTCTCAGTGTCGACCGTTTCCTCCGACGGTTGGATCGAAACTTGAGCGGCGTGATCCGTGGCCAGCTGCTCATCTGCCTGATCAACGGTGTTCTCTCTGGTGTAGGCTTCTGGTTTTTGGGGCTGAAGTACTGGCCGCTGCTCACGTTGATCGCGGGCGCGCTGAGCATCCTGCCAATCTTCGGCGCGTTGCTGAGTACGGTGCCCGCCGTGTTGATCGCGTTTGGGCAAAGCCCGTGGATCGCGCTCTGGACACTGCTCTGGATCATCTTCATTCATCAGATCGAAGCCAACGTGCTCAACCCCAAAGTGATCGGCACGGTAGCGCGTCTGCATCCCGTGCTCGTGATCTTCGCGTTGCTGCTCGGAGAGCGCTCGTTTGGTCTAGGGGGAGCGCTGTTGGCGCTGCCTGTGTTGGGAATCGTCCGCACGGTGTTCACCCACTTCCGCGCGGAGCTGCTGGGCGACGTTGCTGACAGCCTGCCGCCGATACCGCCGCTCGTGGCGCAGACGGATTCGGGACGACCGCCCGATCCTGGAGTCGACGTGAAGGAGTCCTGACCGTGCGGAAGCCGGTCACGAGGCGCTGATTGAACGAATCCCGCCAAAACGGCTCAGATTCGGGGTGCAGTTATTCGCACTGGGCAGTCTTCGGGACTGACGTAAGCTCAGTCCCGTCGTATGAACGTTTCGTACTTGATCGATTCGATCGTGCAGCACACGACCGTGCTGATCGCGCAGGTAGCGACCACTGCAGGGGTGCGCGCGCCGCTATCCCACGTCGCTGAACGTGTTTTCGTCGACTTGGCGGGAGAGCTGGAGCGACAAGGCGTAGGTCGAAAGGTCGCTGCCGACATGTTTGGCTTGGCGCTGCGCTCCTATCAACACAAGCGGCAGCGTCTTTCGGAGAGCACGACTTCACCGGGTAAGACCCTGTGGGAGGCAGTCTTCGAGTACCTGCGTGAGAACGAGGTAGCTACGCGCGGTGAGGTGCTGCGGCGGTTCACACGTGATGATGATGCAGTGGTCAAGAGCGTGCTGCAAGACTTGGTCGAGAGTGGGCTCGTGTACAAGACCGGGTCTCGCCAAGGTTCGGTGTATCGCATCGCTCCTGATGATGACGTCAGCCGCATCGCCAGCTCGCCCCGCGCCCTCGAAGCCGCACTTTGGTTTCGAATCTACCGTGAGGGGCCGATCACCCGCAGCGCGCTGCTCGATACGGCGAAGGCTAGTGCGGCAGAGCTCGACGCCGCGCTCTCCGAGCTGACCAGCAGCGGTCGCGTGCGTGTCGCTGACGATGGGACGGAGCGCAAGTACAACTGTCATCAGTGTTTCGTACCGATCAACGACGAGGAAGCTTGGGCGCCCAACGTCGTCAATCACTTTCAAATGGTGACGTCGGCGATCTGCGCCAAGTTGGCCAACGGCAAGACGCGCGCTCAGCCTGACGAAGAGTTGGGTGGCAGCTCGTATTCGTTCAACGTCTGGCCCGGTCACCCCTTCGAGGCGCGTGCGCGGCAACTGTTGTCGACGACCCGCAAACAGGTCGGCGAACTTTGGGACGAAATTGCTGCGCACAATCGCGCGCAGGATTTGGACGGCAAAGCTGTCACCCGAGTCAATTTCTACTTTGGTCAATCCGTGATGGACATTTCCGGGGAGGATTCATGAGCACCCACGACACTCCGCTGCATCTGCTGCTGCCTTTCGGCTTGGTCATGGCGCTCGCGCTCGTCACTGGGTGTGGTGCGAAGTCGAGCGACGATCTTTCGGACAGCCAGGGGCACTGGCTCAAACATTGTGACGAGTCTGCCGAGTGTGGCGGCGCCGCTTGCATGTGTGGCGTTTGCACGAGCGAGTGTACCGCGGATGCGGACTGCTGGAGGCTGGGTGACTCTTCAGCCAGCCGCTGTGCCAACGTCAGGGTCGATGGCTGCCCCGTCCTTGCGGATGGCGCTTCCATTTGTATCCCCGACTGTCCGAACGACGAATGTTTGAGCGTGCAAAGCGGTGCTCTGACGACATCAGACGACGGCACCGAGTCGAACTCGTCGACGCTGTTGCTTTCGAGCATGCTCGAGTTCGACGACTACTCCGTGCCGCGCTGCCCAAAAGTCGCCGACACGACGTCTTTGCCTCTGGTTTCGGTGCGTCCGTCAATCGAGGCATACGAGGGGACGGCCACCGTACGAAGCGTAGCTGCTACTACGGCGCTGGGCTCGCTGATCACGTTGACTCCCGACGAAGTGCCAAACGGGTCGATCGAGTTTTCGATGTTGAACGTACCTGGCGTGATCGCCGAAGGCGCACAGCTGTCGGTGTTGTTCAGAAGCGGAAAACACGAGACCAACGCGAACTACGCGTTCATCATCGTGAAGGACGACGCGGGGCTTCCGCTCGTAGTCGGTGCCTCTGGCGGCGACACCTTGTATCAGCAGGGGCTATTCAGCACCAAAGACACCTGGGGAGCGATCGTCGAACTGCGCATCACCTGCGAGGCGTCCGGGGATGACGGCTGTTTGGAGAACCAGACCCGCGCTGAGTATCAAGTGACGTTCCGAGCCGACGACGAGCTCGTCCACGATGGCAAAGAGTTTCACTTACTCAGCATCGACGGGCGGACCTACGAGACTAGCGCACTGTCGTCAAGCATCAGCGGTGGTGAGTCCCACTGCGACGGCATCGAGCCCTCCAGGTATCTGCACTTCGCTGCTGTCGCCAGGTGAGCGTAACCCCGGTCTTCGGATGAACGGCTCCCCGACATCACCGAGTCACTCGGGCATGCAGTAGCTGCCGGCCAAGTGCACGTTGCCCAGACCGATATCGTCGATCACATGCTGACAGCTGAACCCTTCGGTACAGCTACAAAACGGACCCGTGCCGTCGGGGCCGTCACAGCGGCAGCTGCAGATGCCTTCGCCTTCGCTCGCACGTGGTTCACCGCCGCGAGTCACGCAGTAGCCGGGATCGCAGGTAGGGTGCCCGTCGGCGACGTCCACTTCGCCATGGTGAGTGATCGGGGTGGATTCGCAGCTCTCGCCCAGGTGTTCGGATAGCGCCTCGGTCGATTCCGAAAACATCTCGGCTTCGGAGACCGCGCCGCAGCCGAGGAGCAAGAAGGTGCCCAACAGGTTCGTGACCGCCGCTGGCGTGATCTGCCAGTAGGTTCCACGGGCGGGACGTGAACGCAAACTCGTCGTGGTGGTTTTCATACCCGGCAGGGCCCTGGAGGAGGCGGAGTGGCTCACCGCCTCGCCCAAAAAACGATGATGCGAAAAACTTTGGCCTGCTATGAGCCGTTTGTCGAGGCTGGTGGCCCTGGAGTTCGCGAAGTGCGGTGTGACTGAGTGATGTGGTTGCCTCTGGGACTCTGTTTAGTGGCGGTTCCCGCCCAAGTCTTGCGTTTCCCACCGCAACCCCCTGCTCGTGATCTGAACGACGCCGATCTGGTCGTGGCTGCAGCGAGGGGAGAACACTTCGCTCAACATCAGCTCTATCAGCGGCACGTCGGCCCGGTCTACGGATGCGTTGCGCGTTTGCTGGGTAGAGGCGCAGAGGCAGAAGACGTCGTGCAAGATTCGTTCGTCGCGGCTTTTTCGGATCTACCCAAATTGACGGACACTGCTCGTTTTGGGCCATGGCTGCGTTCGATCGCCGTGCACCAGGTGCACCGCCGCTTGCGGCGTCGGAGAATGTTGCGGCGTTTGGGGCTCGAGCGTGGACACGACGATGTGACGCTTGCTGGCGCGGTCGACCCCGGCGCCGACCCCTACGTCAACACCATGTTGCGTGAGTTGGACGTGGTGTTGGCTCGACTGGTGCCTGTGCAACGACTGGCTTGGATGTTGCGTCACGTGGAGGGTCACTCGCTCGACGAGGTTGCTGAGCAGTGTGGCGTTTCACTGGCGACCGTGAAGCGACACATCACCAAAGCAGAAGCGTGCTTGCGCAGGCACTTGGACTTCGATCAACCACCGCAGGATGAAGGATGACGACACGGAAACGCGATGCAGCGCCGGCCCTCGAAACGTCGGCTTTGGACTCATCATTACTTCGACGCGCTGGTTTAGCCGACCCGTTGATCACTCTTCTGAGACAGGACGACCGAGCTGCCGTTCGAGCGCGAATTTGGGCGAACGTCAGTAGGCGATTGAAGACTCCAGCGGGCGTGGTCGAACGCGTCAGAGCTCGCTTCGGAGTAGGGTGGGGCGTTTGTCTCGCGGCTGCCATGAGTGTGGGGGTCGGGGTAATGTTGTGGTCCACCCCAGAACCGAACCGCGCGACCCACGCGGTTGCTCCAGAAGCGCGTGTGGACGCGCCTGCAATAAAACACCCGACGGACGTCGCCCTACTGCTCGAAGGCGGAAAGCCGTTCGTAGAACTCGAACTCGCAAACGATGCCGCGGACGTCTCGAGGCGGAAACTCTCGTTCGAGGACGGTTCGAGCATTGCCGCGAAACCCGGGACCCGCTTGGAAGCGCTGGCGATGACGGCACGCGACGTCACGCTTCGTTTGGTGCGTGGGAGTATCGACGTTCACGTCGTGGAGGGAGGACCACGTCGCTGGACGATCGAGACCGGGGTGCTCAGTGTCGAAGTGGTGGGCACCGAGTTCAGTGTGGAACGCCTCCACGACCGTGTCGGCGTGCGCGTGCAACATGGCGCCGTGTTGGTTCGCTCTGGTGAGCTCGCCGAACGCGTGGAGCGACTGGGGGCTGGTCAAGAGTTGAGTCTCGCCGTAGCTGCAGAGCCGCCTATCGATATGTCGCGAGAAGTGAACGAGCCCCAGAGGAGTGTTCCGACGCTGAGCGTCGAGGACCTTCTGCAGCGAGCGGACGGGGCGCGAATTGCCGGTGAGCTGGACCGAGCTCGTAGAGATCTGGAAACCATCGTTCGTCAGTTCAGCAAAGACCCTCGTGCCGGTCTGGCAGCGTACCAGCTCGCCAGTGTCATGGAACAACAAGGAGTGGCGTCGGCAGAAGTCATTCGAGCGTTCGAACGCGCACTGGTTCGAGCAAGCGGGGCCAGTCTGCGACAGGACTGCTACTGGCGGCTCTCTCAGGCGCAGCTGAGGGCAGGCCAAGCTTCCGAGTCACGCAAAACGGCAGAAACCGCGCTGGCCGAGTATCCAGCTGGCCGCTACGCCGAGCGCCTCCGACAACACATCGAGTCGTTGCGAAAGTGATCACCCAGGGGACGAGGGGATGAGCGTTCGCTGGTTTGCCGCGTTGCTGGAGGGGGTCTTGTTGCGTCGCGTGCCGCAGGCGATGCCGGCGTTGGCACTAGCGCTTGTTGTTAATCCATTGAAAGCACAAGCTTCGGGCCGCGAGGCGCCCGGCATCGTGCAACTCGCGACGCTCGCGTGTGGTAACTCCGAGCAGGCACTCGCCTTCGTGAGTGCGCTATCGGTCGAGCTCGAAACGCGACCGATCCCCGAGCAACACGTGGCCACGTTCGCCGTGTGTGATATCGCAAGCGGGCACGTCGAGCTGTCGATGGCTGGCAGGAACGCACAGATTGACGTTTCCGACGTGCCGCAGCTCGCGCGTCCCAGAACGGCTGCCGTGGCTGTGGCCGAGACCTTGCGCTGGTGGTCTAGCGCTGACAGCGTCCACGACGAGAGTAGATCGCGGTCGACCATCAGAGACGCGCCCACCGACCACGTCCCGATTTACCCCGCGCCCATCGTCGAGCCTCGGCCGGTGGAGCACGAACCTCCTCCCCCGCCTTCTCCTTCCGCAGACTCGTCGCGAGCTGCTGCTGGAGTCGACGCCCTGGACCTGAGCCTGGGAACGCGCTGGCTCGTGATGGGGCCAGAACGCACGCTGCTATGGGGGCCGGATCTACGTTTCGGGTGGTGTCCCTTTGGGTTTGCCCGCGTGGAGGCGGGCGTGGGCTACATCCGCGGTGTCGACACGTCGGTTCTCGGAGATGCAGAGTTACATGCACTCAGTTATCGGCTGTCGATCGAAGTGGCCTTCGCCCAGGCGCCCCAATGGCCCAGTGCCCTGCAGGCCCACGTAGGTGTTGGCCTCGAAGGCTTGAGTGTCACGACCGTGGCCAGCAGCCAGTTCGGGTTCGATGAGCGGGGTGCCGACGCGTGGGTGCTGCTACTCGACGTACACGGGACGATCGTTGCCGCGTTACACGAACACTGGCGCCTGTCATTGTCTGGAAGCGCATACAAGGACGTCGTTGGCGCTCACCTGCAGGCGGGAGGCAAAGAAGGGTTTACACTGTTTGGATTGGGCGGAGGATTGCGTCTCGGCATGGGGCGCGAGTTCTAGGGTTGTGTCAGCGATGTCGTAGCCGCGTCGGTCGAGGCCCCGCCATCTGCAACCAGCGCAGCGAAGCTTCGTAGCTTCGCGTCGTCGCAACTCACTTCGTCTAGATTAGTACACGTGAGACAGTTCGCGATCGGATGTGTGTCGCAGTAGTCGGGCGGTTCGCCCTCGATTGGCGCAAGCCAAACGCAGAAAGGCCAGTTGCCGAAGCCACCATTCGAGGGGCGTTCGTCGTCGTAGATGACGTCCGTATACCAGATGCCCGACGTCAGCTTCCCATCGGCATAACACGTACCGCTACCCCCAAAAGCGTCGAACCAACCGACGCATACGGTTCCGTCGTTCATCTCGACGATCATCTGCGGGCTGTCGCGCTCGGTACAAGAGGTCGCTCCCTCGATGGCTTCGGCCATAGTTTGGGGGCATGAACGGTTCTGGCAGAACTCTTCTTCGGCGGTGAGCGGGCGCGACTCTTCCGCGCAGGCAGTCAGTACGAGCGCAGCAGTTATGAGAAAGCGCGCAGGCATGGAAGCAGGTTTACGACATTTGCTGCTGAGCTTCACCTGTCCGATCCCCGGAGCGCGCAGCTGGACAACCATTTGGCTTCGGAGTTCTGTCTCGGTGGAGTTGCTAGCTACTGGCTGCCGGCTTTCGGAGAGTTGGTCGCCGGTCTCGCGATTCACACGCTGCCTTGACGAGACGGTCGGGCCGTTGGTGTGTTCCCCGTCCCTGCGAATCTTGCCTTTTCCTGCCCTTGGATGAGACCGTAGCCATCGTCTTGGCGGCGTCGACTCAGGTGATGTGTTAGCGTCGGCGTCTGCTGAGCGCTAGCCATGAAGGAGTACCTGCCTGCAATCGTGAGCGCGTTGGAGCGCGCGGACCCAGTGCTCGGGGGAGCTGCGCCCTGGGTGGCGGTAGCGTTGGTGTTGGCCACGGCGCTGCTCGTTTCACCTGACGAGCGCCGGAGCGCAAAGGTGCCCGCTTGGCTACTGCTCGTGCACTTCGTGCTGGTGGGCGCGTTGGCGTTCACGCCTGAAGACAGTCCCGTCGAGACGTCGTTGCGGCTGCTTGCGATTGCGCTCTTGATGGCAAGCGTTGCGCGCAGCACGTTCTTGCTGTTCGTTCACTCGTTTTGGATGCGACGCTTCGCGCGGCCGCTCCCGAAGATATTGAGCGACGTCATTCAAGGCGTGATTTTCGCGGTGGCGTTGCTGGTCGTGTTTCGATCGGCAGGCGTCGAGCCGGGTTCGTTGCTGACGACATCAGCGCTACTCACGGCGGTGATCGGCCTATCGCTGCAAGACACGCTCGGCAATCTGTTTGCAGGTCTCGCCATTCAAGCGCAGCGACCATTCACCGTGGGCGACTGGGTGCAGTTCGATGCCAAGACGGGAAACATCGGTCGCGTCATCGAGATTAACTGGCGGGCGACCCGCGTCATCACGCTCGAACGCCTCGAGATAACCGTTCCCAACGGTGCCCTCGCCAAATCGTCGATCACGAATTTTTCGCGGCCCACGCACCTGGTGCGACGCCAGGTCGAGGTGCAGGCGCCCTACGACGCCGCACCAGCGTCCGTCAGGCGCGTGCTGCTCGCCAGTATGAATCACGTGCCAGGTGTGATTCAGGAGCCAGCACCTCGGGTGTTCGCGACGGGGTTTTCGGAACGCGGCGTGACGTATGCGATCCGCTACTTCATCGAACGGTTCGAAGAGCGTGAGATCATCGATAGTGCCGTGCATGAGCGCGTTTGGTACTCGATGCAGCGGGCGGGTATCTCCATTCCCGTTCCGCGCCGTCAGGTCGAGCTCGCACGTGCGGCCAAGAGCCAGACCACCGAGAAACGACCTAGCGTGGAGGCCACGTTCGACTTGCTCAGAAAGCTATCGCTCTTCGAGGCACTTCCAGACGAGAGCCTCCGCAGCCTCGCGGCTCAGTGTCGGCGTACGCGCTACACGTCCGAAGAGATCATCGTTCGCCGCGGTGACTTGTCGACGGAGATGTATTTGGTCGAGTCAGGTCGTGTGCGAATCGAAGTACGGGGAGAGGGCCCGGACCAAGAGCAAGTTTTGGGTAGACTCGGGCCGGGCGACTTTTTCGGGGAGATGTCGCTCATGACGGGCAGAGCGCGCACGGCTGACGTGATCGCCGACGAAGAAACCATCGTGTTGTGCCTCGATCGCGCTGCTGTTCAACCCGCGCTCGACCAGCACCCAGAGCTCGCGGAACACATGAGCCGGGTGTTGGCGGAGCGTCAGGTGCGCTTGGACTCCATTCGCGTCAAGGAGCCTGTTCACGAGGAAGGTGAGCACGATGAGCTCGAGATCCTGCGACGTATTCGTCGCTTCTTCACACCGTGAACTCGGCGACTCCTCTAGAGTTCGTGCATGGTGCGCTGCGTTGCTCAGGCAGCGAAGCCACGCCGAACGAGTGGCATCCCTCTGGTTGGCGGCTGCGGTCGTCTCTTGCACGGTCGGTTGTGAGTCCGATAGCGCGCGAGGGGCGAAGCGTGAGCTGTCCGTTCTTGCTGCTTCATCACTGACCGAGTCGTTTAGAGAGCTGGAACAGGCTTTCGAAGCCCAGCATCCGAACGTCGACGTCCGGCTGACGTTCGCTGGCAGCCAGGTGTTGCGACTGCAGATTGAACAAGGAGCGTCCGCTGACGTGTTTGCGTCTGCCAACGCGGAGCACATGCAGGCAGTGATCGATGCTGGCCGCGCCGCTGCTGGTCATGTCTTCGCGCACAACGAGCTGGTCATCATCGTCCCGCGAAACAACCCGGCCCGGATAAAAGATCTGGCTGATCTGACGCGAGCATCGAAAATCGTAATCGGTACGACCAACGTTCCCGTCGGGCGATACACGCAGCAGATGCTCGAGCGCGCAAGCAACGATCTGGGGCCCGAGTTCGCTGCCGAGGTTCGTCGTCGAGTGGTGTCCGAAGAGAGCAACGTCAGACTGGTTCGCGCCAAGGTCGAGCTAGGCGAAGCGGATGCGGCCATCGTGTATCGCACGGATGCTGCAGCTTCGGAGCGGTTGCGCATGATTCCCATACGCCGTGAGCACAACGTAACGGCGAGTTACCCCATTGCTCGGCTCACTGATGCTCCTCACCCCAGCGAGGCGGAGCGATTCGTCAGCTACGTGCTCTCGTCGGAGGGACGTGGCGTGCTCTCTCGGCACGGGTTTGTAAACGATGCACAGTGAGGTCTGACGCCGCCTCGGGCAATGGCCGACTGGTTCGTGTTGCATCAAGCGGAGACTAGTCTGCGATGGCGCCCGCTTCCGAGCAATCTCTCCCTCGAAGTTGGACTCGCGCGCACTTTCCTCGGGCGTTTTGCCACCTCCGCTCCCAACGCGATGAGCGACGGCGATCCCACGTACGTGTACACTCAGCTCGGCTTCGAGATTTGAGGTGCTGCTCTTTCAGCCACCCCAAGAAAACTCGGGGAAGGCTGGGCCTGGCTTGGCATGCAGGTAACCCTGTAAGAGATTGCAACCCAGGTCGATCAGATGATCGCGTTCCTCACGAGTCTCTATACCCTCGGCGACGACGAGCGCATTCATGTCACGGCAGACGCCGCAGAAGGCTTGTATGAGCTTGGACTTCGCGGGACTGGAAGCGACGTCTCGCACGAGTGTCATGTCCAGCTTGACGATCTCGGGTTCGAGCAAAGCAAAACTCGTGAGCCCTGCGTAACCTGCACCCAGGTCATCGATCGCGATGCGGAAGCCCAAGCTGCGCAGGTCGTTGATGCGCGAAGAGACCTCGTTGACTTTGTCCAGTGTTGCCCGTTCGGTGACTTCGAGTACCACGCGGTGTGCCGTCTTGACCAATGGCGAGCTCGGGTCCAGCAGCTGAGGATCGTTGAGGTCCGACGCATGCAGGTTGACGAAAAGCAGCGCCTTACTTGGTGAAGACTCGAGTGGGCCCGGAGCCAATGTACGGATCTGCCGACCCACGTCGTTCAAGCGATTGAGCCGTTCCGCCGCATCAAGTACCGCGCCCGGGTGTGGCAAGGCACTGGAGCGGGTCCGCATGAGCGCTTCATAGCCGAACAAGCTGCCGTCGGAAGCGCGCAGAATCGGTTGGTACGCGATCCAAAGCGTGTCGAGCGCGTCGTCCAGCGAGTGCTCCAGCCCCGCTAGGTCGCCCGCGCGCGGCAGCTGTGAATCCAGCAGGTCCATCGCCATACGTTTGGCGATCGCCATTCTACGCAGGCGTTCGGCGCGGGCCAGCACCGTCAGTAGGCGGTCGGGATCCAGCGGCTTGGCGAGATAGTTCAGAGCGCCGTACTTCTTGGCCTCCAGCGCGTCTTCTTCGGAGGGGCCGCCCGTGACCAAGATTACTGGGAGCTCCATGTCGAAGCGACGCACCTGGGCTAGCAGCTCCAGGCCCGTCATGTTCGGCATCGCCACGTCGCTCACCACGACGTCGATGTGGCCGCGCTCGATGAGTGCGAACGCTTCGCGACCGTCTTGCGCAGCCTCGACAATAAATCCATCGGATTCCAAGATGCGTGTCATTGCACGACGCAATCGTTCGTCATCTTCGACCAACAAGACGCGCGCCGAGCCTGCCTCTGCTTCAGGCTTTGCGAACCCTGACATTTTTTCGTCTGAGAACATCTTTGTCCCCTTCTCAGACTCGGCACATCCGAGCATGAAGGTTACTCAGGATATCAGGTACTACTCCAGTGCGCGGAGCTAAGTCCCAAACATTTCGTGAAGCGATGTGGGGCGGAGTACGTGACTCGGTAGTCGCCGGGACGTTTCGCCACGACGCATCATGAGCTTTTGGCGTGCGTAATCCCGACGTCACGCGCGGAGCGTGACCATATGCTGTTGCGAGCGACGGTCCGTCGAAGTGTCGCTCTTTTCTCGCTCCTCGTCGACCCACGACGAGAATCATGCGACCGTGACGCACATTGCGCGCGCCGCTGGCGAAACCGGGGGGAGGGAGCCGAGCAGCGCGCGAACGTGCTGGGCCCACCCAAAACAAAACAGAAACGCTCGAGTTCAGTCGGCTTTGCAGCGGCTGTCATCGAGCCCCGTCTCGCACGCGTGTTTCAGCCAAAGCTGCGCCAAGCCGTCCTTATGGCCTGGGCGCGATTCGTCGTAGGGCGCTTCTGACAATCTCAGGCAGGATGCAGCATCGTCATTGGCGCAGGCTTCTATGACGGGTGCGGCTTGGCAAACGCCGCGCTGGGTGTTGTTGCACGCTTTCTGGATGAACTGGGAGGCTTTTTTCGCATCGGGCTTGGTGCCTTGCCCGAGCAAGCTGAGGCGCGCCGCGAGTAAACATCCGAGCTGGTGGGGCTTTTCGGTGTTGCAGGCTCGTTCGGCGAGACTTGCCGCCCGCTCGAAACTCGCCTCTTGCGTTTCCGCGCAGCTTTCCGACTGCGCGACGCAGTTGTATGCAGTCCAGGTGCAGGTTGGAACGTTGCCCAGGGTGCAGGCCTTTTCTCCGAGTGCCAGACCTTGCCCGGGTTCACTCTGTTCGATCTTGCCGTCGAAGATGAAGCCGCTGAGGTAAAGGCACGACGCGGCGTGGTCGGCGTTGCAGCCCTTCTCGAACCAGCGCGCGGCCTCGGTGACGTCTTCGGTGCTGCCGTCGAGACGGTCGTCGACGTGTTCACCCCGTGCGAAACAACTGTTCGCGTTGCCGTCGTTGCATTTGGACTCGAGCTGCTCGTCACTTGCGGCCACACGTTCGGCGACCATGCGCTGGTGTTCCGCCACGCGCCTTTGATGCCGCTCGGGAAGTACGAAACGTTGGCCGCAGATGTCGAGCGCTAGGTCCTTCAGGCGCAGGTACTTGTAGGCGTCGATCGAAATTTGGGCCATGTCCTCGTCGCGGCCGCGTGTGGTGTTGGCATCCCACGACTTTGCTTCGACGCCGACCACCGCAGCATTGAACGGTGTGAGTTCGTCGTCGTCGTTGCGGCACTCTGACCACCACGCCGTTGGTGTGTCGACGTCGGGGAAGAGCGTGAAGACGATGTCGTGGGCGTCGTCGAACGCGCCGATCGCCATCATGAATGCGCCCTGCTTCGAGTGAATGCGCATGCCGTCGAGGATGAGGCCAGGTCCGCGAATGCCCGTCGGTACGTCTACGGGCGGGGTGTCTGCCTCGCGGGTTGGGTCGAATTGGTACTCGAACCCTGCGTTCGAGTCGTTAGCCTGCTGGGCCGGGGGCGTGGACTGACAGGCGAGCGGTGCCGTCGCTGAGAGAGCAGTCGTCAGTGCCAGCGAGGCTTTCATCGTCAGAGAGGTTTTCGAGGCCAGCGAGGCGGTTGTCGCACGGCGCAGCGACCGAAGTTCTCGCGTGATCAGGGATGGACCGGGGAATCGACCCTTGGAGTTCGTCATTCGACGTTAGTTACCCTGCGGGCATGCACGCGGCCAAGCGCAGGGGTGCCGGACCAGTGCGGACGACGCGTTGACGTTGAGTGGTTCTTCGGCCGTTTTCAGACGTGCCACACCGCGTGGTGCCAGGCTGGTGACGTATTCGCGGTTCGACCCGGACATCCGTGTCCCTGGTGTAGCGACGCTCAGCGCGGCAAGGTGTGTGTTGTAGCGCGCTGGTGAGCTCGACTGTGAGTTTGGCGGCGGGTGTAGGAGAACTGGCGTGAACTCGAGGATTTTGATCGATTCGGTCGTGCAGCAGACGATGGTGTTCATCGCGCAGCTGGCGACGGCGGGTGGTGTGCGGGCGCCGCTGGTGAACGTCGCCGACGGCGTGTTTCGCGAACTGACACGGGAGCTGCTCGCGCAAGGACTGAGCAAGAAGGTGATCGCCGACATGTTTGGCATGGGCTTGCGCACCTATCGACGACGCGTGCAGGCGGCCGAGCAGAGCAAGACCGACGTCGGGCGTACCGTTTGGGAGGCGGTGCTGGAGTACGTGCGCCAACACGAACCTGTTTCGGCGGGACGACTGCTCACGCGGTTTGCGGCGGATGACCCCGAGATCGTCAGCGGTGTGTTGAACGACTTCGTCAACTCGGGTCTTGCCTACCGTGCAGGGCGCGGCAATGCTGCCGTGTACCGCATCGCCGCGATCGCGGACTTTCAAGATGAACAGACGCGACAGCGCGCTTCGGACTTCGTGGTTTGGATGTACGCCTATCGCCAGGGGCCGCTGACGGCAGAAGCGATCGCCGAACGCGCGCTGCTGTCTTTGGACGACGTGCACGCGGCGGTTACGCGCCTGACCCACGACGGCAAGTTGCAGGTTACGTTGCGGGGCACGGAACGCGTGTACGCGAGCGATCGTTTCGAGGTGCCGTGGGACGCATCGCGGGGTTGGGAAGCCGCGGTGCTCGATCACTTTCAGGCGATGGTCGGGGCCGTGACGACCAAGCTAGCGTCGCTCGGTGACGACCGTGGGTTAGCGGACGAAGTGGGGGGCTCGACGTGGAGTTTGGACGTTTGGGCAGGACATCCCTTCGAGCGTGAAGCCAAGGGCACTCTCGCTGCGTTGCGGGGTCACGTCGAAGGGTTACGCCAGCGCATCGACGACTACAACGCGAAGCACGCTGCAGCTTGCAGCAAGGAGCGCGTGATCGTGTATTTGGGGCAGAACGTGAAACTGGACGACGGAGTGCACCGTGAGGAAGCGCGGGCGAACAGCGAAGTTGAGAATGGTTCAGACGTCGAAGGAGGCGATCGTGAAGAGTGAGATGCGTACGGCGGTAGACGTGCTCGGGCTTGGGTCGCTGGCGCCTTGGATGTCAGTGCGTTCGCTTGCATGGGAATCACTGTTGATAGCGTCGTTGGTGTTTTCCGCGTGCAAGAGCGACGACGAACCCAGTTCGAGTTCGACGCACTGGGTGAGGTGCACGACGGATGCGGACTGTTTGCGTGTGGGCGCTAGCGCGTGTAGCGACGAGCAGTGCGTCGACTTTGCCGGGCAGGCGTTCGAGGTCGAAGAGTCGGGGAACATTGCCACGACGGGTGCGGAGGTGGACCCATCTTGCGATCCGACGGGACCCGTCGAGCGTGACTCTGAGCTACACGATGTGTTGCTCGTCGCGCGTGCTGACGATGGTACCACGTACGTGGTCGATGACGTCGAGGACGGCGGGAGCTATCGCGTCTATCGTTCGGATGATGACCTGCTGGTGCCGCAGGACGTCGTGGGGTCGGGTGAGAGCGACTCGGTGACGTTGACGATCAACGATGAGGATGCGCTCTTTACGCTTTTTTTCGAACCGCGTGATGAGCCGGCGCGCGCCATGCTGTTCGATGGAGAGCTTGAGGACGATCCCTCTTTCGATCCACGCGATCTCGACGCGGACGTGGGGCAGGAGCTCGAGGTGCTCGAGGTAAGTGTGGCGGGTGAGTTCGAAGTCTTGCCGCTCGCGTCCGCAACGCGGATCGAGTACCGCGCTTGGTCAGCACAAGGTCACGAGATGCTGGTGGTGCGACCCGATCGCGAGTTCGAGTACGAATATCTGCGGATGTTCTACAGCGACGAGCCAGGTGAGCCCTTGATCGAACGTCGAGTTACTGAAACCGTTCGAGCACAGGATGGGGGCACGACGTACATTCACTTCTTGCTGGATGGAGAGCCCGCGCAAGCGTACTTCCCCGTGCGCTTCGAGGACGAACAGATCATCCACGACGAACCTGGTACGCTCACCGTGGCTGACGAGAGCATCGAGCTGCTGCGCGCGGGGGACGCACCGAATGAACTGAGCGAGCTAGACTATTGGTGCGCGACCGACGAGCACGAGGGCTGGCGACTATTGAGCGACGCGCCGCCGAACCGCACCGCGGGAACGCCGTGCAGCTTCAGCGAAGAGTGTGCCTCGGGGATCTGTTTCGGCGCAGGTTGCGGTCCGGGCGAGGGGACTTGTGTACACGACCCCAACGTGTGCCCGAGTGCGTCGGGGATGGTTTGCGGTTGCGACGGAGTGACACGTGAATTTGGCTGCGACCATCGATACAGGCACACTGGTCCGTGCGAGGACGCGGACGCTCCCAGCGAGACAGATGGCTCAGGTGACGAGCGGGACGCAGACGCTGATGCGGCTGGCGTCGAGGCAAGCGATGATGTCGACGAGGACGACGTCGACGAAACGCCGGGACGCACGGGCACTGGGGTCGAGGCTCGTGATCTCGATGGGACTTGGGTGTTCACTCACGAAGAGCCACGCGGTGGTGACGCTGCGCTGGGCGGTGTGGCCAGGATAGAGGATGGCTGTTTGTTGGTTGGAGATGCTGTCGTCGTTTGGGATGCTACGATCCTGGATGACATCGAGAAGGTCGTCGCGGACGTTGGTTCAGGCGTGAGTGTTCGACTCAGGTTCGGCGGAGGCGGCTTGTCACTCGACGAGGGATCGACGCTCGACGACTTTCCGATTGAGGTCGTTGAGCGTTGCGACACGCGCAACTTGCTGTATCAGGGTGGTGCGTTCGAGCGCGTCGAGTGAGTGATAGGGCCGATGTTGTGACGCTCCCGTCCGCATCGCGCAGGGCTGGGTTTTGACGGGAGTTAGCGAACGCCTGCGGACGGGAACGGTGCGTTAGGCAGGCTTGGGTGCATCAAGCCCGTAGTCGCGGTTCGCTGTTCTTTCGAGAACAGGGCGCCACGCGGGGGAGCCACGGGCCTTCGATGGGGGCGGCGTTGTTCTTGTCGAAGACTTCGTTGCTCCCGCGATACAGGACCGCGGCGGGGCAGGAACTAGAAGTGCTCGAAGGAGTGTGGCGGGTTCTCGTCCAACAGTCGCGGTCTTCGCGTGTTTGGAACAAGTCTCGAGTTACGCGGCGGCAAGCCAGCTGGCGTACGTCAAGTAGCGCCGTTTTGGGCCTTGTTGCCAGATCCAGCCTTCGCAGGGCTCAGGCGGAGCGATCCTTCGGGATAACAGTGGGTCGTCAGCCACGATGGCCGCGATGCGCGCAGGATGAGCAACGCCGATCACGTTGCCGCTGCGAGCGAACTGATGGATCAAGTCCAGACGATCGACGCTGTTGGTAGGGTTGGGTGCGGGCAACTCCGCGGTTTGATTGGACGTCAGCTCCGTCACGAGCAATGCCTTGCCACCGCCAACGGTCAGCGCGTCGAGTAACCGCAGATGCGTCAGGCTCGTCGTGTAGTTGAGTGCTTCGAGTAGCTGGTGTTCAGCGCCCAATGCCTCTAGGACTTGCAAGTGCAGTTGCGTCCATAGGCAAGGTGACAGTACACGGTCGAAGACGCGGCCCACCACTTTGGCGATCTGTTCGGCTGCTGTACTCGGGTGCGCCATCAATTCTTCGGGGGTGACTCGCATTTGCGCCCAGCGCGGTAGCTTGTCGAGAGCGCCCGACAGATCTAGCTCGCGGTGACAGTGAACGCGGCTTCGTAGCTCGCTCGGGACTCGGAGACGAGCCGCGGCGACGGCCGACTCGTCGATGTCGAGCAAGTGGATCTCCGCGTAACGCGCGAGCAGCTCCGTCAGATCGAGGTCATTGACGTTTCCCGCTCCGAGCACGCCGAGCGATAACTCTTGAGTTACCGAGACGTCTCGCGTCAGGAGCTGCGTCAGTCGAGCGCGATGTTCTGAAAAGTTGTCCCATTGTTCGGCGGTGCTGCGGTTGGCTTGGCGCTGGGCCTCGACAGCGATGACGTAGGCGGGGTCAGAACGGGTCATCGTGGGGAGTATACCACCGAGTGGGGGGCGGTACGCCCGGCTGGTGTTTCGACGCTGGCTTCCCAGCGATGTTCGAGTCCCAACGAACTCAGAAGCTGTCGAAGAACGCCTTGATCGACTCAGCGGCGAAGTTGGGCCAGTCGTGGTCCTCGTCGTGGATGCACCACGTCACGGGGTATCCCGCGTCACACGTGTACGCGGTGCAATACTCGACGGGATCGACGGGCTGTCCCGAGTCTGGGTCGCAGCCGTTGGCTTCCATCACGCGCTGAATCGCCGAGAGGCCGCTATCGTAGGACACCGTGCCGTCGGGATCGCCGTGAGCGCCCCAGGCGGCGATGGATCCCGAACACTGGCCACGTCCGAAATGCGCGCCAGCGACGGGCGCGATGGCGCGCAATACTTCTGCGCGCTGGCACGCCAGGTTGTGGCTCATGATCCCGCCGTAACTGTGTCCTGTAGAGAACACCCGTGCCTCGTCGATGCAATAGGTCTGTTGAAGTGTCGACAACATGGCATCGAAGAACGCGATGTCTTCGCCATCACTGTTTGCCCAGCCCGGTCCATTGCCCGTCTCCAGCCCGTCTGGATAAATGAAGATGCTCGGCGTACCGCCAGTTTGCTCGATGCCGAAGTAGAAGGAGTTGCTGACGAGCTGGCCGCTGCCGCCTAGACCGTGAAAGGCGAACACCACGGGGTAGGCGTTGGCGGCATCGTAGTCGTCGGGTAGCGAAACGATGTACGAGCGTTCGGTGCCATCGACGTCGATCGTTTGCGGACCATCTGGCGGTGCCATTTCACCGCCGCACCCCGAACTCGGCTGCGCCGCGATGTCGCCAACTTCGGTGCCGCCACCTGCAGGTTCGTCACTGCCCGTCGGCCCTGCGTCATCGGCAGTCATCGCGTCATCGGCAGTCATCGCGTCATCGGCAGTCATCGCGTCATCGGCAGTCATCG
>CBFGUG010000069.1:0-41666 GCA_965651905.1 uncultured bacterium
TCCAGAGGCTCGTCGGACTCAGGCGTTTGACTCGATCGAGCCTCCCGAGGCTCTTGTCAATCGTTTGGCTATTTTGAGGGTCCCGAGGCTCCCGGCGGTCAGTCGTTTGACTCGATCGAGCCTCCAGAGGCTCTCCCGAGTCAGTTGACTAGCTTTTTGAGCCTCCAGAGGCTCTCCCGAGTCAGTTGACTAGCTTTTCGAGCCTCCAGAGGCTCTCGGGGTCAGCCGCTTGGCTCGCTCGAGCCTCGGGTGGCTCTCCGCGGAGCCCAGCTAGCGCTGGCCGTCACAGCTGCATGGCTTCGAGTTGCTCGAGTTCGCCTTCTAGTTGTTCCCACTGTTCGGTGAGTTCGCCGACGAGGGTGCCGAGGCGTTCTTCTTCGGCCTGCAGTTCGCTGACGCGGGCGGCGGGGGTGCGGTCGTAGAAGTCGGGCTCGCAGTAGCCGTTGCGGATGACTTCGACGCGGGCTTCCATTTCCGAGATCTGTTCGAGCAGCTCGTCGCGCTTTTTGGGGAGCGATTTCAGGCGGTTCTTGAGGCGCTTGCGCTCTTCCCAACTGAGAGAGTCGGCGCTTTCGCTCTGGTTTTCTTTCTTCTTTTGTTGGGTGAGTTGTTTGGCGGCCTTGGCGACTTCTTGGTGATCGAGGTGATCGGAGCCCGCGTCGCGCAGGTATTCGTCGTAGCTGCCGTGGTAGTCGTTGAGGCCTTCTGCCGTGAGTTCGATGACGCGCGTGGCTAGCTTGGACACGAACCAGCGATCGTGAGACACGAACAAGAGCGTGCCTTCGAAGCGGAGCAGCGCGTCGACCAACGCTTCGATGGCTTCCAGATCGAGGTGGTTCGTCGGCTCGTCGAGGATCAGCACGTTGGGCTTTTCGATCATCATGCGACACAGGATGAGCCGCGCGCCCTCACCTCCAGAAAGTGCCGCGACGCTCTTGTCGACGTCGTCGCCGGAGAATAACACCCGCCCCAGGCGGCCGCGCACGAAGGAGGTGCCCTCTGACGGACACGAGTTCCAAATGAAGTCGAGAGCGCTCAGCTTCGGATCGGTGAGCAGCTCTTTGTGATCCTGCGCAAAATATCCCAGGTGGGCTTCGTGTCCCCATTCGATGGCGCCCGCGTCGGGTTTCAAACGATCGACGAGCAGCTTGAGCAGCGTGGACTTGCCGAGGCCGTTAGCGCCGATGATGGCAACGCGCTCGCCGCGCCGTACCTTCAAGCCGACGCTGGTGAGCACGCGGTTTTCGCCGTACGCCTTGGACACGCCCTCGACGCTGAGCACGTCTTTGCCGCTGGGCCGGGCCTGCTCGAACTCGAGCAACGGCGCGCGGCGGCTGCTCTGCTGCAGCTCGGGCACTTCGATCTTTTCGATCTGTTTGACGCGGCTTTGCGCTTGGCGCGCCTTGGTCGCCTTGGCTTTGAAGCGCTCGACGAAAGCGCGCTTCTCCGCGACGATGCGCTCGGCGCGGGCGATTTCGGCCTCTTTTTGCTCGCGGTGCAGCTTCTTCTGCTCCAGGAAGCTGACGTAGTTGCCCGTGTACGAGGTGACCGTCTGGTAGTCGACGTCGAGGATGTGGGTGGTGACGCGGTCGAGAAACTGGTGGTCGTGAGAGATGACCACCACGCAACCCGAGTAGCTGCGCAAGAACTGCTCGAGCCAACCGATCGAGAGAATGTCCAAGTGGTTCGTGGGCTCGTCCAAGAGCAGCACGTCGGGCTGTCCGACGAGCACCTGGCCGAGCAACACACGCAACTTGAACCCACCCGACAGTGACGAAAGCGGCTGCTGCAGCGCTTGGGTCGGGACGCCCAAGCCAACCAAGACACTCGCCGCGCGGGATTGCAGCGTGTAACCGTCGTGGGCCGCGATGACTTCGTCGAGACGCGCGAGCTCTTCCGGATCGGGCACGCCTTGTTCGACGAGTTTGGCGTGGGCTTCGAGCGCGGTGTAAACCCGCTCATCGCCCATCATGGCGACGTCGACCACGCGCTGCGCGTCGCTGCTGAAGCGATCTTGCACGAGCACACCGAGGCGCGTGTTCTTGGGGATGACGACTTCGCCGCCGCTGGTCGACTCTTCCCCCGTCAGGATCTTGAGCAGCGTGGTTTTGCCCGCGCCGTTGGCACCGACCAAGCCATAACGACTGCCGGGGTTGAGCTGCAGGTTGACGTTCTCGAACAGCGTCTGCGGTCCGAACGTCTTACTCACGGACTGGATTTGAATCACTGCGCTCTCACTCAGTTTCGGCGGCCGTTCCCGCCTGCTTTGCCGCTGCGTTTGCCGCGCGCCGCACCGGTGTTATCCTGGCGCGCCGGGCGGCGTGGCTGCCCATGGCGGGGCTGCCCGGCTCGGGTATGGCCCGCGCTGCTTTGACCTGCAGCCGTTTGGGGCGCTGGGGTATTGCGAGATCTCGTGTTGCCAGACTTGGCGCGGCTCAGTGTTCCACGGGCTTTGGACGGCTGCCCTTTGGGTGCCGTGGCGCCGTAGCCGGGCGGAACAAGACAATTCGGCGCGCGCCCGATCAAGTCTTTGCGCCCCAAGCGCACTAGTGCTTCTCTGGCCAGCGGCCAGTGTTCACTGTCCCAGTAGAACACCAGCGCCTTCATCATGCGTTTCTCACGCGCCGACGTCACGGTACTGACGGGCTCCAAGTTCATGGGGTCGTAACCCGAGTAGAACATCGCCGTGGCCATCGACATCGGCGTGGGGATGAAGTCTTGCACTTGGCGCGGGCGCAGCCCGTTTCGCTTGAGGTACAGGGCGAGGCCGAGCGTGTCTTCCAGGCCCGAGCCGGGGTGGCCCGTGATCAAGTACGGGATCAGGTATTGTTCTTTGCCGGCCGCTTCGCTGGCTTGACAGAAGGCGTCGGCAAAACGCTCGTAACTCTCGATGCCGGGCTTTTTCATCTTGTCGAGCACGCGCGGGTTGTTGTGCTCGGGAGCCACGCTGACCATGCCGCCCGTGTGGTGGCGCGCCAGCTCTTTGATGAATGCCGGGCTCTTCTCGGCCAGATCGTAACGTACGCCCGAGGCGATGAACACCTTGCGCACGCCCTGTTGCTGACGCGTCTGCCGCATCAAGTCGAGCAGCGGTTCGTGATCGGTCTCCAGGTTTTCGCACACCTTGGGGTGCACACACGAAAGGCGGCGGCAGGCCTTTTCGATGCGCTCGCTCTTGCAGCGCATCTTGTACATGTTTGCCGTCGGGCCACCTAGATCACTGATCACGCCCTTGAAGTCGGGCATGCGCCTCAGCTGACGGATCTCATCCAGCACGCTGGCGGCCGAGCGGCTTTGGATGACGCGCCCCTCGTGTTCGGTGATGCTGCAGAACGAACAGCCGCCGAAACAGCCACGCATGGTCACGATGGAGTGTTTGACCGTGTCGAACGCGGGGATTGGCTCGGAATAACTGGGGTGCGCCTGGCGCATGAACGGCAGCGCGTACAGCTCGTCCATGTCCGCTTCTTCCAGCGGCTCGGCGGGCGGGTTGAAGTACACCGCTTCGCGATCGAACAGCTGCACGATGGGCCGCGCGTTGCCCGGGTTGGTCTCGCGTTGAAAGGCGCCGCTCATCTTGGCGAACGCCAGCTTGTCCGCGCACACCTCTTCGTACGACGGGAGCACGACGGGTTTGCCGTCCGTCGTGTAGCGGCTGGGATCGGACAGCCAAGCGTCGATGCGTTGCTTGTCGCGCGTGACGTAAGCCGTGCCGCGAACGTCCGTCAGCTGAGCGAGCGGCTCGCCCGCCTTCAAGCGACGCGCGATCTCCCACACGGGGCGTTCACCCATGCCAAAGACGAGCAGGTCCGCTTTGGCGTCGAGCAAGATGGAACGGCGGATCTTCTCCGACCAGTAGTCGTAGTGGGCGATGCGGCGCAGCGACGCTTCGATGCCGCCAAGCACGATGGGCACGTCACCGAACGCCTGACGGCACAGGTTTGCATAGACGATGCTCGCGCGGTTCGGGCGGCAGCCGCGATTTCCGCCAGGTGAATACTGATCTTCACCGCGCACTTTGCGTTGTGCGGTCAGCTTGTTGAGCATGCTGTCGAGGTTGCCCGCGCTCACCCCGACGAACAGCCGCGGCGCGCCCATGCGCGCGATGTCGTCGGGATTACGCCAATCGGGCTGGGCGATGAAGCCCACCCGAAAGCCGCGCGCCTCCAAGAAGCGCGCGATCAGCACGGGCCCGAACGCGGGGTGGTCGACGTAGGCGTCGCCACTGATAATCAAGATGTCGAGCTGATCCCAACCTCGCGCGTCCATGTCCGCACGCGTGGTGGGCAGAAAGCCACTCGTAAGTGGCGCGGGTTTACCCTGCCGTGAAGTGCGGACGGTGACGAGGTTCATTGGCTCTGGGGAGCGGGCGTTGCGGGCGTTGGAGATACAGGCGCGGGTGTCGGGGCGGGCTGCGCGGGAGTTGGGGCGGGTGCCGCCGTGGGCGCAGGGCGTGGTGGCGGCTCCGAGACAGGCAGACGAGTGGTCGGAAGTGGAGCGGTTGCGGGGCTCGTTTGGCCTGTGGGATCGGCCGTGCCCGAACCCTCCGGGACAGGCGCCGTCGTGGGGTTCGGCGCAGAGGTTGGCGCGGAGTTCGCGGGGCCGCAATCACAGGCAGCAAACCCAGTGCCCTCGGCGTTACACGCCTGAGCGCCTGAACAGGCGCCCGGCCCGAGGCACGCCTGGGTCACTCCGGGCACGCAAACGCGCGCCGCGGCTGGGCTTTGCGCCGGGCTCACCCCAGCCGTGGGCGCAGTTTCGGTGGCGGGCTCCCGCACGAGTCGCAACGGTTTGATCGCCCTGCCGCAAGTGACGACCATCTCCCCGCGCCAGTTGGGCACACCGTCACTCGGCGCGGTGGAGGTAACCCCGGTGATCTCCACTTCCTTGGGCTCGGGGTGATTACTCTCGCGCGAGAGTTCTTGGTACTCCTGGCCGCACACCTCTCGCACCTTGCGCTCACACTGCTTGAACGATTCGTCACAGCTCACTCGGTACTCTGCGGGGTCCGTCCCAGGGTTGATGCGATGGGCTTGGGCGGCGGCGTGACAGGCCGTCAGCCAGGTGCCGCCAATCGCCAGCAGCGCAAGCCGCGTGAGCTGGCTTCTCAGTGATCGGCGGACGGGCGGGCGAAGCGTGGGCACGAGTTCAATGGGGGCGCTTGACATCGGACGAGCAGGAAAGTGACAACGCTTTGCCCATCAGCATACGGCGGGCGCAACGCGCTTGGGTTATGAATGCGGCTCCGTAGCCAGTGGCTGCCGGACCGGGTGCTTAGAGCAGATCCCCAAGCGATCTGCGACCCGAAAAAGTTAGTACCGTCGATGAACAGCAAAACCAAGCGCCTCCTGTTACGCCTGCTGGGCCCGCTGTTGTTGGTCGTCGTGATCGTGAGGCTGCCTGATCCGACGGCGCTGTGGAGCCACGCGCGCGCGGCACTGGGTTGGGAGCTCGCGCTCGCGATCCTGCTGAACCTGCTGTCAGTGCTGCTGAAAGTGCTGCGCTGGCAGAGTCTGCTGGCGACGCGCAACATCGTTTTCTCTCTGGGCAAAGCCTGGACCGCGTTCACGGCCGTGCTCTACGTCGGCCTACTGACGCCGGGGCGAATCGGCGACGTGCTGCGGGTCAAGTACCTGCGCTCGGCAACGGGCGCGAGTTACGCCGATGGGCTCGCGTCCATCGCCGTCGATCGGATTTGCGACATTTACGTGCTGCTCGGCTTCGTGGCGTTTGCCGTGGCACGTTTCAGCGACGCGCTGATGCATGACGACCTCGGCAGGATCACCTGGCTGGGTGTTGCGCTGTCTACGTTCGCCCCGCTGTTGTTGTTGGTGCCTGGACTCGCCGACAAGGTGATGAAAGCCGTCTACCAGCGCTTGGCCAAACACGATCCGAGCGGCAGCGGCATGGAGCGCTTTCTGAGTTCGCTGCGAACCCAGAGCGTGCGCGGCGCACCGAAGGCAGTCCCACTCACCGCAGCGGCGTTCGTCGTCAACTACGTGCAAGGTTGGCTGGTGGTCTCTGCCATGGGCCTGCACATCGGCTTCTGGGACGTGGCCGCGCTGATGGCGCTCGCCAGCTTGCTCTCGCTCGTTCCGATCTCGGTCTCTGGCGTCGGTGTGCGCGAGCTGTTGTTCGCCGTGATCTTTCCGTTCCTCGGGCAGTCGCCAGAGGCAGGGGTGGGTTACGGACTGGTGTTGTTCTCGGCCATCTACGTGCCGCTGGTGCTGTACGGTTTCGTCAGCTGGCAGCTGAACCCCTTGCCGCTGGACGAACCCGCCGAAGCCAATGTTTCAGGTCCCCCTGGTTCGCGCGCTGCTTCTTCTGCTTCCGGTTCTTCAGGCGCCGATACGAAAGGCCCGAGCGCCTCATGACGGAACGTGACGACGCTGCGGAGTCGCCCTCGGAAAATCCCGAACCCACCACGGATGAGGCTGAGCCCGCTGCTCAGGAAAACGCTGCACCGAAACAGGGTCGTCTGGCGGCGTTTGGTGATCGCGTGGTGGCCCACGCGCTGGTTTGGTTGTGGCCAGCGCTTTATGGGTTGCTGCTCGGGTCCAGCGTTTGGTGGCTCGCCCACCCCGACGCCTACCCCGCCGTCGCCGACAACCGTCTAGCCGCGGAGCTTCGCAGCTCCGCCGTGCGCTGGACGCTGGTGGGCATCCTGCTCACCGTCCTGGGTTACGGAGTCACCCTGCAATTTCGGCTCCGCAGCTTCGCGCCCTCGAGCGTTGCGTCACTGAACCGACGGCTGTCGCCCGTGTTGCTGCTTCCGCTGCTGCTCGCGTTGGCGCGCGAGGGCATCGAGCGCGGCCACCCGCAGATGACCGTCGCGTTCGCGCTGATCGTCGCCAGCGCGGTGGGCGTGCTGAGCTACCACGTGCCCAACGTCGCGTGGCCCCGCGGGTGGCCACGCTGGCTGCAGTCGGTCGGCACGTGGACGACGCTCGTGGCGTTGTGGCTGGGTTACGGCGCGTTCTTCTCGAAGCTCGCCATCACCAATCATCACGGGCTGAACACGTCCACGTTCGATCTCGGGATCTACGACAACATCTTCTACCAGTCCTTGCAGGGCACGTTTTTGGGCTGCTCGTTCCTACCTGGGAACTATCACGGCGCCGCACACTTCGACCCGATCTTGACGCTGCTGTCGCCGCTGTATCTGTTCTACCCGCAAGCAGAATCGATCCTGGTGTTGCAGTCGCTGTGGCTCGGCGCGGGAGTGTTCCCATTATTCGCCCTGGCGCGGCGTCGTCTCGGTTGTCCAGCGTTGGCGCTCTCCGTAGCCGCGATTTGGGTGCTGTACCCCGCGCTGCACGGCGCCAACATGTACGACTTTCACTCGCTGACGCTGCTCGGGCCCGTCATCTTGTGGATGTTCTACTTTGCGGACGTCGGTTCACGCTTTGGGTACTGGCTGAGTTTCGCGCTGGCGCTCTGCGTGCGCGAAGACGTTCCGCTGCTCACTAGCTTCATCGCGGGTTCGATGTTGCTCGGCGGGCCTTCGTTCGCCAAACGGCAAGCGTGGCTGACGATCGCGCTCAGCCTGGTTTACTTCGTGCTCGCCAAGGCGCTGTTCATGGGCGCCCCCGAAAAAGTGCTGCACGGCACGCAGCAGTATTCGTTTGCTTACTACTACGCGGATCTGATCCCTGACGGCACGGGCCTCGGCGAGATGCTTCGCTCGCTGCTCACCAACCCCGGCTACGTCATCAAACACCTGCTGCGCGAAGACAAGATCCAGTTCGTGTTGCTGCTCTTGGCTCCGCTCGGCTTCTTGCCACTCCTCGCGCGGCCGCTGCGCTGGGCCCTCGTGTATGGCTTTGCGTTTTGTCTGCTGGCCACGCGCAGCGCGGTCTACTCGATCTATTTCCAGTATGCGGTCGTGATCTATGCGGTGGCGTTTCCGGCGATGTTGTTCGGGCTCGATCAGTTCGCCGATCGAATGCCTCGCTGGAACCTCGATCGCTTTCGGGTCGTGCGTTCGATGGTCGTGGGCATGCTCGCCTGCAGCCTGCTGCTCTCGTTCAAGTTCGGCGGCTTCCTTCCGAACGAAGCGTTTCACGGCGGCTTCGTCGTGCCCAAACGCACGCTGTCGGAGGCCGAGCAAGAACGGCACGCCTGGGTGGTGGAGAGCGCCGCGCAGATCCCCAAAGCGGCCAGCGTTGCCACCACACGCAGAATGGGACCGCACGTCTCCAATCGCTCGCGCGTGTTTCAGTATCACATGAAAGGCGATTTCGACTTCCTGCTGCTGGATGAACGCGAAATCAGCAAGAAGCGTTACAACCACCACCGACAATACCTACGCGCAGGCGGATACGAGGTTCTCAGACGCTCAGGTAAGCTGGTATTGTACGCGCGGTCCAAGCCATGACGCTGTCTCAGTCAGAATTCGCCCACTACGAGCCCGATATCGCTACGGGAAACGCGTCACAGGCAGCGCCGGTCTCCTCTGAGCGCGAAAAGACTTACGCATTGGTGGTCGAAGGCGGCGGGCTGCGCGGCGCCTTTTGCGCCGGGGTGTTGGAATCGCTGCACCACTTGGCGCCGTCCGCGCCGAGCCACGTGTACGCGACGTCCGCTGGCGCGCCATCAGCCGCCTACCTGGCAACGGGTCAAATCGAGCTGGCGATCCGTTTGTGGGAAACGCGCACCCACGCCAGCCACTTGGTCTCGCCGCGGCATTGGCTGAGAGGCAGGCCGCTGATGGACATCGACAAACTCGTCGACTGCTTTCGTGGTCCGTTGGCGCTCGACCTGCAGCAGCTCGGCCGCAGCCGCACGAAGGTGTTCATCGCCGTCACCAACTGCCGCACGGCGACTCCCGACTACCTGCGTCTGACCCCCGACAATGCGCTCGACGTACTGACCGCGACGATGGCGCTGCCGTTAGCCTACGGGCGCATCGTCAACGTTCACGGACAACCTTACATCGATGGCGGTGTGACGGACTCGATTCCGCTCGAGCCCGCACTGCACCGCAAGGTGGACGAGATCGTCGTGGTGCTCACCCGCCCCGAAGGTTATCGCAAGAAGCGATCGAAGTTGGCTGAGACGATTCTGCGTCCCCAGTTCGGACGCAACCCGGAGATGATGAACGCGTTCCGCGCACGTTCGGACATGTACAACCAACGCTTGGACATGCTCTCCGAGCTCGAGCGCCAGGGCCGTGTGCGCGTGATCCGCCCAACGCGCGTACTGCCCGCGTCGCGCATGACGCGGGATCGCGACCGCATCATCGAGACCATCCAAGTCGGCCGAGACTGTGCCCGTCGTTGGCTGGAAGCAGGCGGCTTCGAACGTTCACCCGACGCAATAAGCGCGCGGATAGCCTGAGCCCGAGGCGACGAACGGGATCCTCTCGTTTGGATCCCAGCGCACAGACGGCCACTGCGCACAGACGGCCACTGCGCACAGACGGCCACTGCGCAGAGCTATTCGGGTGTGGTCGCGAACGTGCGCTCAGCGCCTAAAAGCGGGCGCGGAGGGTCTTGCTTTGCCCAGCTTCCAGCTTGGCGGAGGCGCGAGCGCGGCCCAACGTGGGGTGGACGAACAAAACGGTGTGAGTGCCCGCGGCAACGCTCAGGCCCATCTTGGGCGTTCTGCCGATCGGTGTGCCATCGAGCAGTACGTTGGCGGGCGGATCTGACGTGAGACTCAACGTCGCCTTGCCCGTAGCTTTGCTCGGCTCGCTCTCGGCTTTTGCCGCGGTCGCGCGGCGGGAGCTGCGACTGGCACTCGAACGCCGGGGTTCGGAAGCTTGACTCGCTTCCGCCGACGGCGACTCGCTTCCACCTGCGCTCTTCGGCATCAGCTGGATGTTCAACTCGCGCTCGCGCTCGCTCGCGCTGAACTCGACGTAAGCCTCGAAGTCTTCGTAGCCGCGGCGCTTGGCCACCAGATGATGTCGCTTGGAGGCGTCGACCTGCGCTTCGTACGGCAGCTCGATGGGCTTTCCGTCGAGGGTCACGGTCGCGCCGTCGAGCTGTGAATCCCCCGCGATCTTGAGTTGGCCAGTGCGCGGCTTGAGCTCGATGTTCTCGAGCACGAGCATCTCGTCCGCGTCGAGCACGACTTTCTTCTCTTCGGCGTAATAACCCTCGCCACCGCTGACCAGCAGCGTGTGCTCACCCGTGCTCAGCCCTGTGATTCGCTGAGGCAACTCACCGACCAGCTTCCCGTCGAGATACAAGCTGTACCCCGCCTGCTGCGAGCGAACCTCGATGCCCGTGCGCGTGCTCGCGCCGAACTGAATGCGGTGAAGTGTCGGCACGTCAGGATCGACCACGACCGCCTGCGCCTCCGTGATTTCGTAACCTTCGGCTTCGGCATGCACGACGTGGGTCCCTGCGGAAACGCGCAGGTTGCAAGGGGACGCGGTGCACGCCAGTTGATCGTCGACGAACACCTGAACGGCGTCGACCGCGCCACACTGCTGATCGGCAACGTCGATCACCAGCTCGCCGCTTTCACCTTCGATCCAGACGCCTGCTGCCGCGATCACCGAGCCACCGAACACGCAACCCGCTGCGAGCGCTAACCAGCCCGAACGCCGTGGGCCACGGGGCAGCGCACGCGATGGCGGTGGTTGCGTCGCTGGGCGTACCTCCACCGGGCGCAACGAGTCCTGGCCCAACGCGCCCTGATAACCCCCGGCGTACGGCACCGAAACGCTAGGTACTGGTGGAGGCGCCATCCGCGGCAACGCTGCCTTGGGGGGCATGGTTGGCGACTTGCTCATCACTGACTGGTTGGCCACTGGTGCGCCCATCGACTGCTGGTACGCGGGTAACTTCGAGTCCATGACCGTCGTGTCGACGTCGTCGTCGAAGTCGTCCAGCTCGTCCTCGAAGTTTGCGGCGACGGGCGCTGGCGGCGGCGGGGTGATCACGTCTCCCGGCAAGCGCGGCGGCTCGGGGATCTCGACGTGATCGGCCTGGTTCGACTCGGGGGATCCACTCGGTGGACGCGCAGATCCACGGCGGCCACTCCAGCGCAGCGACGGCGTGTGCTCGGAATGTGCTGGACGCTCCGAGTGGTGCGCGCTGCGGAAGACCACAGACAGTTCACTCGTCGAATCGCTCTCGTCGTCGAGGATGAGCGACGCGGAATCTTCGTTCGCGAGGGTCTCGAGCCCCTCGTACGCATCGTTGAGCGGGAGCTCGATGGTTCGCAGGCCGTCCCGTGCGGGCAGACTGACCGAGGTGGGAGCAGGCAAGTCCGTCGGCATCACCTGATCGGCGCTTCGCGGCGGTAGGGTTCGCGTGCGCTTTGCTGTAGTCGCGCCAGGGCGCTCAGATTGACTGGCCATCAGATCGTGCTCCCACTTGGGCGTACAGTATCGTGAAATGCCGGACGAGGGTACCTCGACATCGCAGGAATTTCTCCGGGTACTGCACACGTGCATCCCATCGTGGCAGGAACTTCCGACCGCAACTGTACCTGGATGACACGCGCCGACCATCGGGCCGATGGTCGAGCGCTCACCTACAACGACTAATGCCCGCACCGCGATGCGTCAGGCGCGCACCCGTCGCACTGCGCCGACGGCCTCCAGCACAATCCAACACTCGAGCGCGAGGATGATGCCCCCGGTTATCAACAGCAGGTACTTGCCCTCGCTCAAGTAGCTGCCGAGATTGAGCAGCATCGAGATCGCACTGAACGCGAGCACGAGCAGGGTCGGCACACCCATGTACACCCAGCGCTTGCCCTCCCCCATCAGCCATAACGTGACCACGACCAGCGAAAGCCCCGCCAACAGCTGGTTCGTCGCGCCAAACAGCGGCCACAGCTCGGAGTCCGTCCCGGCCAAGAACAGTACGAGCGGCAGGCTCACGGCGAGTGCCCCACACAGGTAGCGGTTCTCGAACGCGGCGATGCCGTAGGCCCGCCCGAGCTCGGCCAAAATGTAGCGCTGAATACGCACCCCCGTGTCCAAGCTAGTGGCCGCAAACGAGATCACCATCACGCCGATGACCACTTCGCCCGGTCCGCGATCGATGCCGAGCGGTAGGAGGAAGCTCGCCGCGCCTTCCACGAATGACGAGATGCCACCCTTGGCCGCTGCCTCGAATGAATGATAGTGGCCGCCCCAATCAGCCAACCCCGCGCTGACGGCCAGCGTGGCGATCAACGCGAGCAAGCCTTCGCCGAGCGCTCCGCCATACCCTATGACGCGCGCGTCAGTGGCCCGCGAAAGTTGCTTGCTGGTGGTACCCGACGACACCAAACCATGGAAGCCGCTGATGGCACCACAGGCGATGGTGACGAACAAGAAGGGGATGATCGACGGCGCACCCGCTGGTGAGGGGTTGAACGCGGGCGCAGTAATCGTCGGGTTGGCGATCAAGATCCCCAAGATCAGCGCGACGAGCCCGACGAACAGCTGGTGACTGTTGATGTAATCCCGTGACTGCAACAACACCCAGACGGGGAGTACACTGGCGATGAACGAGTAACCCAACAGCAGTACCACCCACGCGGTGAGCTGCGCGTCCTCGCCGACGATCGGCGCCAGACTCAAGGGAACGCGAACACCGACCCAGATCATCGCGTACAGCGAAATCAGCGCCAGCAGTGACGGGATCAGCAGCTTGACCTTACGACGGTAACAAAAGTACCCGATCAACAGCGCTACGATGATCTCGAAATTGATCGGCAAAACCGTGCCAGGGTACGCAACGAAGAGCTTGCCGATGGCCCTCGCGAACACCGCGATCACCAATAGCACCAAGAAGAACACCACCAGCAGGAACAGCGTTCGCGCCCGCGATCCGATCACGTGCTCGGTGATCTGTGCAACACTGTTTCCCTTGTGCCGGATCGACAGCACGAGCGTCGCGAAGTCGTGGGCGGCGCCCATGAAGACACTGCCGAGCACCACCCAAACCAACGCGGGAGCCCACCCCCAAATGACTGCGATGGCGGGACCGATGATCGGCGCAGCACCTGCGATGCTGGCGTAGTGATGTCCAAACAACACACCGCGCGCCGTCGGTACGAAGTCCACGCCGTCTTCCAGCTCACGACTCGGCACGGGTTCGCTGTCAGACAGCTCGAACACGCGCTCGGCCAGGAACTTCGAGTAGAAGAAGTACCCCAGCGCGAACACGCACAGGCCCACTACACACACGACGGCGGCACTCATGGGCCCGGGACTCTAGAGCAACTCCCGCGACTCGGGATCGTTCATTTTCGAGGTGGAGAAATTCGTGAGACACGCAGCCTGTGCGGACCCCACGCCGAGCGTGAACGCCACGGAGGAGCTGGCGAAACACACGCTGGCTGACCAATTCGAGAACACAGGAGTTGCCTGTGCTAACGTGCGGGCAATGGCCCGAACTTGCTTGCGTGACCTGGTGCGCGCTGCGCTCTTGTGGACATCTACCATCGCAACTGGACTCGTCAGTGTCGGCTGTGTTGATGGCATCACCGTCCACCGCTTGGTGCGCGTGCACGACGATGTAACCGACGATGTCGACGCGAGCTCCGCTTCGGACGACGACCCGCAAGTGACCCCACAGGACGACCCGCAGACTCCCGAAGCATCCACCACGTCAGTCCGAGAATCGGGCACCGAGCCCGTACAAATGGGCGACTCGGGCGTCAACAGCCCGGAAGCGGCTTCGGCCGAACCCTGGGTGCGCGTCGGCATACCCGACGCAGTGACGGGTATCGAATTCGTTGCCATCGAAGACGGCGACGACATCCCAATCCAAATGGGCGGTCAGGGCGGAACCCACGCTCGCATCGCGCTGTCGGTGTCGGGGTTCGGCAATCGCATCTTTTATCAAGTCTTCCTGAAGAACCTGGATGGCGAAGGCGAGGTCGCAACTCTGCCGCTGACCAGAGCGCGTCCCGTCGCCTGCGACGAAAACGACGTTTGCCGCGTCAGTCCGTTGTTCGTGCTACTCGGGGGGCTCGCGCCAGCCGATGAATGGGAAGGGCTGAACGTTCAAGCCACCGCCGTCGTCAGCAACGCAGACGGCGAATCGGCAACGGGGCGCGTCACTGGCGTCTTGCAGTGGTTCGAACAAGATCTGTAGGCCTCGCAAGCGACGGCTGGCGACCGTGCGCGCCAGATTCGCGACCAATCGACAACTCAACGTAGCTCGAGCAACAGCGACGCGATCAATGCGTCCAGCTCGACGTCTGCACAGTCGTCACCCGCGACCCCCAAACACAACACGGAATCGCCGAATGGGAGCCGAGCGCGGTACGCGGCAACCCTGGGCGCTCCAGCTGCCCAGAAACGGGAGCGTGCGTTAACACGGTACCTACCAGGCTCTAGGTCGTCGAACCGAAACTGGTAACCGTCAGCGGGCGATGCGCTGCTCTCGAACAATAGCTCGCCGCTGCTCGCGTCGTGCAGGGAGACGACGATCTCGCCGACGTCTCCCTCGGGCGGAAACTCGTCGCGCAACACGCGCACGGGCAGGCGCGCTTCTCCTGCATTGCTGTGAATGGTGAGCGTCGCTTCACGGCGGCCCCACTCCACGTCGCTCGACCACCTGTCGAGCGATAGTCGGTTGGCGCCGGGCTCGCGGCGCTCCACGCTGAGCCACGAGACGTCACTCGTGATGTCGTGGATCACCAACTCTCCGTCACCCGTGTTGAGAATCTCGAAGGGCAAGGTGTCGTAGTTTCGTCCGAAGTCGAAGCCCCGTGGTGAGACGTGGAGCGCAGGCCGCGCGACTGGCGGCTGAGCGGCGGCGGCAATCGCAGCAGCTACCGCACGCGGCGCGCTGATCAAGCCATACCCAAAGTCTGGCTCCATCGTCTCTCCGAGTTCGACCACCGCCTGCGGCAAGAGGGCGCGAAACTCGTCGGGCCCCATCTCGGGCCAAACGCCTTTCATCAGAGCTGCGATACCCGAGACTTGAGCCGCAGCCATCGAGGTGCCGTCGATATAGCCGTACAGCAGCGCGCCATCGTCGCGGAACAACAGACTCCATACGCCGTCCCCGCGATCGTCCAGGGTTCGATCCACGGTGAGATCGCCCCCCATCGCGGTCAGGTCGATGACGCCGTCAGTGACGGCGTAGTTCGAATAACGTGCCAGGCGCAGACTCGCATCGAGCGCGCTCACCGTGATCACGCCGGGCTCGGCGGCAGGAGTGTATTCGTCGACGGGCCGATTGAAGTTACCCGCGGCGGCCACGACGATCACTCCCGCGTCCAGCGCTTGGTCGATGGCGCTCGACAGGGCGGGAGAACGCCCGGGCCCCGCCAAACTCAAGTTGATGATGTCGGCGCGTCGCTCGGGCAGCTCTCCGCTTCCGTTGGGTAAACCTGCAGCATACAGCACGCCGTCGATCACGTCACTGAGCACGCCCCCGTTCTTTCCCATCACACGAATGGGCAACACGCGTGCGTCGGGCGCGGTACCCGCAACGCCGACACCGTTGTTGGTCGCCGCGGCGATGATACCCGCGACGTGGGTCCCGTGAAACGTACCCCCGCCCGTGCCACTCTGATCACCAGGGTCGTCGGGATACGGATCGCGCCCGTCGCCGTCGAGCGCCGTCCCGACGTCATCGATCATGTCGTATCCCTGCAGCAGCTGGAACTCGCCGTCTGCCCGCCTGAAGTCGGGGTGATCGAAGGCTACTCCCGTGTCGATGACCCCGACCACAACCCCCTGTCCCAGAGCACGGCCTCCGCCTCGTAGCGCTGCCTGCTGACTCTGCTCCCAACCGCTGAGCGTGTCGACGGGCCACAAGTGCCACTGCGCTGCAAACTCGGGATCATCCACTGCTGCGGTTCCCTGGGGGGAAAAGCGCAACTCGGGCTCGGCAGCAATCACGCCAGGATCTTTGCGCAGGCGCTTGATCGCGTACGCCGACGCTCGTGGATCTCCCGATCGCCCGCGTTCACTTCGCACGACAGCACGGCGGTATCCCGCCGAGTCTCGACGGTCCGACAGTTCCAAACGTTCGGAGAGCGTGGCACTAGGCGGGCCCAGAGGCATGCGAACCAGGGCGCTGCCCTCCACCACGTCAGTGTTCGAACTCAAACGGCCCTGGGCGATCGCTTCTCGTGCGATGGTGCCCACTGGCACTTGCACGGCGAGAGCGTAACTGGCTGCTGCGCTAGTGTCGCTCCCCACATCAAGATGACGCTGAACCGCAATCCAATGGATCCCTGCATATGGCGCGGAAACCTGTTCGACGTCGCCCGTTCCGATCGAATCGTCGACCCACTCGCCGTTTTCGGCGATGTTCCAGTTTTCAGCATTCAACAGGTACAGGTCGAGGTCCGCGCGCGTAGGCTGGGGGTCCCCGGGCGCGTCGAACAGGTACAGGGTGACGATGTCACCGCGTTCGAGCGAAACACGGTAGTAGTCGACGTTGTCGCCTGAGAGCGCACTCGGGCCCGAGGGTAACTTGGGTTGTGGGGCAGCGTCGATCACCTCTACTTCGGTCCCCGAATCGACGGGCGAAGCGTCAGCGTCGACGCCCCCCTCACTTGCCGAAGTGTCATCCTGCGCGGCGCCCGCGTCAGCACTCGGAGTAGAGCCTAGCCTACCCATCATCGGCCCCAGGTAACCTACGACCCACGCCGGGCGCGTGAGCAACTGCGACGAGTCGCGCTCCTCCAACACCGGGTGCATCGCGTCGTTGTCGCCCGCGTTATCCCCCGACGGATCGAGATCGACGTCGACGAACAACTGAGGGCGCACGACGAATCTGCCCGCGATCGACGTCGCGGGTGACGTCGACCCGGCTTCTTCGAGCAAATCCCCTGCCTCCTGCCCACCTTCCGAAGTGGCGTCGTCGCGATGGGCGCGGCCGTCCAGCTGAGGGGACCCGTCGGGGCTCGCGTCCGTGAAACCAGAAGGCACGACCGTGCCTGCCTCGATCCCCGTGACCGTGCCAGCAGCGTCTGAAGCTGGGGCTGCTTCGACCACCTGGGCGTCCACCGCCCGAGCAGGCAACAGCTCGCTCGACAGCGCAGCGTCAGCTGCCGCATCTGATGCTGCAGCCTCCGCGAGTTCGTGCTGCCCGCGTGCGTCGTCTCCACAGGCCACGGACGTCACTACGACGACCCCGACGGCCATCGCCAGCGCCGCCCGTCGGCTGCTCTTGGCGTTCACGGCGAATTCGCCTCGCCCTGGGGTGGAGTCGTCAAGGGGACGGCCATCTTTCGTCGCTCGACGTCTTCCATAACATCACGCGGGATCACGGGCACGCGCCCACCTGCAAAGATGCCGAGCGACGCAACTTCAGGCCCGGCCAGCTCCCGCAGCCGCAGCTCTGCGGGTGGGTCGAACACGGATTCATGAACCTCGACGTCGAGCTTCACCTCGGTGGCAACCACGGAGATCTGCTGGGCGCCGTCTCCCGAAGTTGCCGATAGGGCCAGCCCGCCGTGCAAGCAGACTTCGACTGGCGGTCGTTCGAGGGCAAACGCCTCACATCGAGTGTTGGCCACCTCGCGCGCGCCTAGCTTGCGCGCCCCCAACGCCAACAGCTCCGACTCACCGAGGCGAGGGAGGTCGAGGCCCACGACGTTCAAAGCGGTTCGCGGCACTGCCGTCGCCAGGGTACCCGCCTGTGTTTCCGAGTCGAAGCTCGTGACGGTGTCCCCCACGACGAAAGTTATCTTGCGGGCCGCACTCGAAGCGCCGCGACCTTCACTGGGAGAGCCCAACCATGTCAGCTCGCGCCGCTGCACACGACCGCCCTGGGCGAACTGCAAGACTTCCAACGCGTCGTATGGCCCGCTGATGCGGTACTTCACCACCCCAGTGTCGGCAGCAAACCTCGCCAAGGGCAACGGAGTGGGGGCCATCTCGACGGCACTGGTCACGGCCTGTTCGGACACTTCGAGCGGACGTGTGGGTGACTCACGCTCGCAGGTGCAGCTCGCCAGGACGAGGCCGACGACGGCAGCCGTAACCCGTCGAAGTCGATCGCCCCGGCACATGACGCGGGAGCTCACTGCACGCCAGCTCCCGCGTCAATGTGTTTCTCTGGAACCGCGAGCCGCGGCGTCAAACCGCCGGGGCGCTCAGCGGCACGGGACTCGAGTCGTGACGCTCGCTGAAGATCGAACGCCAACACATCCAGGATAGTACCCCGAGCCCGACGGCCACTTCGACGCAAAGCGCAGCCCAACCTCCGCGCGCGCCCCAGCCCATGCCGAAGCCGAACAGTAGCGTCAGCGGCGGTGTGAATACCCAGGCGCACACGACCGTCACCCACGCCACCTCGCGCAAGCGCCCCGCACCGCGCAGAGCGCCCTTGAGCACACCATAACCTGCAACGAGTAGCTGGAGGAGAGCTGCAACGTGAAGCACACCTTCACCCGACTCCAGCACGAGGGCGTCATCCGTAAACAGCCTGACCAGCCCGCGCGCCAAGCCAGAAAACACCATCCCACACGCCAGCGAGAACACCAGGCTCAGACGCAACGCGAAGATCACGACGCGCCGGGCCAAAGCACGCTCCCCCGCGCCGAACGCCTGCGCCACGAGCACGCTCACCGCCTCACCGAGTGCGATCACGGGAAGGAAAGAAAAGTGCAGGATCTGAAGTGCGATCTGGTGGGCCGCTACTTCCGCAGGTCCCATGCGGCCGAGCAACGCGACGAGCGCGGCGAACGCAGCGGTATCCAACCACCGCTCGACACCTGCAGGCAGCCCAAAGCGAAAGGCTCGAAGAGCAGAGCCCCAGCTGCTGCACAGCCAGCTCGCGCTCACATCGGGCTGCCGAATCAACAGCGCCGCCAACTCGACCACGCGAGACCCGGTGGTCGCCACCGCCGCACCGAGTGTGCCCCATTCCAGCCCGAAGATGAACAACGCGTTCAGCGGCAGGTTGACGACGTTCGCCAGCAGTGCGGCATGCATCGCCGTGCGTGAGTCTCCCAGCGCTTGGCGAAACTGTCCGATCGCGGCGGCGGGTAGCGCTACCAATATGCCGAAGCCTCGAACCGCGGCGTATTCGCGCGACAGCACCCCTACCTCGGCGTTCGCACTGATCCACGGCATGGCGTGAGCGACAAGCAGGGCTGCGGCACACAGCCCGAGGCCCAACAGCGCACTCAACTTCAAGAAGGCGCCGAGCATTTCGTTCTGCACCCGTTCGTCTCGTGCCCCCACGGCCTGGGACACCTGGACTTTCGCGCCCGCGAAAACCCCGAGGCCGAAGCAAAGCACGGTGAACACACCCATCGCGCCGAGGCCGACCGCCGCCAACGCATTAGCCCCGAGTCGGCCAACGAATAGAGTGTCGACGACGGTCATCACACTGTACGAGACCAGCGAAATGACGATCGGCCACGCCAATCGCACCAACTCGGGGAAGGGTTTTCTCTTCCAGTGCAGGCACTGTTCTTTTCTCTCGGTCTGCATGACTTGCCTCCAGGTGGCGATTTTCGAAATGGGGAAACAAAACGAAAAAAGCCGCGGGACCTTTGCGGTGCCGCGGCTTTCGAGATTCGAGTCGAGGGACTAACTTAGTTGTCTAGTACCTCTGAGTGGTCTTCTACCTGCGGCTGAGTGAAGACCTCGATTGCGATTCGTGAAACGGTGGACGCAACAGATCCCGTCGATCGAAAGCATCATCATGCCGTTCGTACATACCGACGGGGCTTGGGTCGCCTCATCCGCGCCATAGGACCAGCCACCCGCGCCATGCGCACTCGCTCGAGTGCCGAACATCGCTGCTTGGTCCAGGGTCGCTGCTTCCACGAGAGTTGCAGCGCGCGCTACCGATCCGTTCACGCGCTGCGCCGTGCCGTTCACGCGCTGCGCCGTGCCGTTCGCGCGCTGCGCCGTTCCGTTCACGCGTTGCGCCGTTCCGTTCACGCGTTGCGCCGTTCCGTTCACGCGTTGCGCGGTCGGATCGGTGGCACCGTGAAGGTGCGCTGCGGGTGTGAACGTGGGGAACATGAGTTGGATGGCGACTATGGAATTGGCTGAGGCACGCTCACGCCAATAGCGCAGGCGTAGCAGCCCGAAGTGCTTGGGTCAATGCACACGAATCGACGAGCGCCCCTCGATGGCGCGCCCGCGCGGCGAGCGAACCGTGTGAAACGGCCCGCCCACGCTGATAGCCCCTGATCAGCGGCGCCCTGCTGCAAGCTGGCAGCTGACGCACCGCTGGTTTATTAGCTGATCACGACCTTGTAGCCCGCGCCACAGTGACGCTGAACCGCGTCCTGCAACGCGAGACGCACGGGCTCGCGATGATCTACGCCCAAGGCATCCGCGTACCACCAGGCCGTTTCGGGCTTGATGAGCTTGTTGCCGCGTTCGAGATCCACGACGCGCGGTGGCGCAACCTGGAGCTCGCGAGCGAGCTGTCGCAAGGGAACGCCTTTGGCCAGACGCATGCGCTTCAGGGTGGCGCCAGTATTCACCTTGCCGACCTTCTGCGTCTTGACCGAGACCTTGTAGGCGATCTCGGCGTTGTCTAGCCAGAACTGCAGCACGCCAGCTACCAGCTTGGCCCTGGGAAGCTTCAGCGCCTTCGCCAGAACCTGTGTTTTTTCCAAGCTGATCCCCTCAGCGCCACGCTCCCAAGTGCTGACACGAAAGTTCGTCGTGCTGGCCAGCTCTGCAAGGTCTCGCTGGGTTAACCCAGCGCGTACACGGGCTTGTTTGATGATTGCTCCAAACATGTGCGCATCCCTAAACGGTTGTGCGATGTAAGGCAACCCAGAACCGCATTCCAGTGACACTACACGCAGCAAGGCTCGCAAGCGTTCATCGGAGCCACGCGTAAACCCCATGGGATGAGAGTACGCAGGACGCGTCGACACTCAGGCGTTCACACGCCGAACACGTAACCGAGGCGTGACGCGGGCAAACACTTCCCGATACCGAGGTTGCGCATTGGGCGCGCCGAGGCAACGGCGGTCACCTGCTCCCTTCCCCGGAGTACGTGAGTGCCTCGTCGCGGTAGGCTGATGCCCTCCTTCCACCTCTTGTATTTTTTCGGATTCAATCACCCCTGGCTCGCGCTGCCAAGAGCGGCGCCAACATGATCGCTCCAGGCTGGGCCCTGGCAGGCACGTCCACCGACGTCGTAACGACTCGACTGGCTCGAGCGTTTCCTCCAGGTTGCAAAGCGGCTAGCTGGGGGAACGAGGTGAGTCCGCCACGTGAACTGCACGACGCATGATGCAGCCTAATTGCGCTCACATCACTGCGACTCGCAAGTCAGTCGAGGTGATTCCGCGGGGGGTCGCACTTCGTTCGGGTAGCGGTTCTGAACAAGCAGCCGTCCATGCAGAAAGCATAGAAGCTGGCCGAGCCGATCAACCCGCGCCAGACGTCGCGCGTGCTGATCACGCACTGCGCCATGAGCCAGTCGAGCTGAGCCGATAGTGCACTCACTGATCATGGCGGATGAACGAAGCAGAGCGGAACTGCCGTCAGCACTGGTCAAATACACCCGAGTTGTAGACCACTTAGCGCTCCGTAATTAGGTCTCGACCCCACTGCTCACACCCACCAGAATGCGGCACACACAATCGCACCCATGGAAGTCATGTCGCTGAAATCGCAAACCTTCACGCACTCGATCCTCCCTCTTGGCATCCTCGCCCTGTCTCTCGGCTGTTCGGCCGACGATCCAGGGGATCCCTCAGCAGACCAAAATACGGTCACGACAGACGACGGCCAAGGCTCCGTTGGCGGGGGCAATGCGGGTGGTGGGGGGCCGGGTGGCGGAGGCATAGGCGACGGCGACGAGCAGCCGTTCGTGCCAATCGGCGACGTGGCGTCCAGAGAACCAGAGGCCTGCGGAAACGGCCAGGTCGACACTGAAGAAGCGTGTGACGACGGCAACCTGGAGAGCGGGGACGGGTGCACCGCCGACTGCCAGCTGGTCGAGCCCAACTGGAGTTGTGTGGAGGGATTTCTCTGTCAGTACGTGCACACCTGCGGAGACAGCGCCGTCGGTGGCGGCGAAACCTGCGACGACGGCAACGTAATTCCAGGTGACGGCTGTTCGGACCAGTGCTTCATCGAGACGGATTGGGCATGTCCCACGCCGGGCGAAGCCTGCATCTACGTCGTCGATTGTGGTGACGCGAACATCAACGGCATGGAGACGTGTGACGACGCCAACACCATGGCGGGCGACGGTTGCAGCGAGATTTGCGAAACAGAAGTTGGTTGGGAATGCGCCACCCCCGGCAGCAAGTGCACCTCACTGTGTGGTGACGGCCTGATCGTCGGGTTGGAGGATTGCGACGATGGCAACGACCAAGGTGGCGATGGCTGCAGCGCAACTTGCCGAAGCGAGATCGGCTTCGAATGCGACACTCCAGGCGAAGCTTGCCGAGCGACGGTCTGCGGCGACATGGTTCCCGAGGGCGGCGAGCCCTGTGACGACGGCAACAACCTTTTGGGCGACGGCTGTTCCCCGGGTTGTCAGGGAGAACCCGATTGCACGGGCGAGGATGGCTGCCGCTCGCGCTGCGGTGACGGTCTCATCCTGCCGGGCGACAACGAAGCGTGCGACGACGGCAACGTGAAGAACGGCGACGGTTGCAGCTCGGATTGCCAGGTCGAGATGGGCTTCACCTGCGAGACCGTCGAGACCACCGCGGGCAATACCCTCACCTTGCCCATCGTCTACCGCGACTTCATCGGCGTGGGACAGGCCTCGGTGATCAACCACGACGGCGCCACCGTGCAGAGTTATTACGCTGCGGACGGTCACCCCGACTTCGAGGAGATCGAGTTCTCGCGCACGGTCTCGACTTATGATGTCGACGAGTACAACGCGACCGGCATCGTGGAGACCCAGCTCGGAGATGACGGGCGCCCCGTGTTCGCGGGCTCGACGCCTGAGGCGATCGACATGGTCACCAGCGCCGAGACGTTCGCCTCCTGGTTCTCTGACGATCCGATGTGGAACGTCACGCTACTGGACGACTTGACGCTACGCCGTGGCGGCGCGGACGAACCCTACGAATTCGACTCGGATGCGTTCTTCCCTCTCGATGGCCTGGAGGGCACGTGGGTCGACCAAGGTGTCGAAGAAAACCGTGCGAAGGATTGGGACGGCCAGGGCTGCTGGAACGTGCTGGAAGACGAACAACAGTGTGGTTCGGGCTGTGAGATCGGCGGAAACCCCAACGAGTCATACCAAGCGTGTACGCTCTCGGATAACTTCGAAGAGTGCGTCGACTATCACAACTACAGCTTCACGAGTGAGCTGCGCTACTGGTTCGAGTACCAAGGTGGTGAGCAGCTGACGTTCCGTGGCGACGACGACGTGTTCGTGTTCATCAACCGTCGCCTAGTCGTCGACCTGGGCGGTTTGCACGAGGCGCTGGGCGCTGACGTGTGTGGTCAGGTTTGGGGTGAGGCAGTGCGTGACCCCGACGCCTGGCTGGATCCGAACGCCGATGGCTTCACGCACCAACCCCTGCGCGACGCGGACGGCGATCCCATCCCCGACGAACCCGAAGAAGCCTGCGCCGGCCTCTCTGCAGAAACCACGGACGTCGACGGTAACAACCTGAACTTGGTGCCCGGCACGGTTTACGAAGTCGCGCTGTTCCAGGCGGAGCGCCACACTTGTCAGTCGAACTACCGCCTGACCCTGTCGGGTTTCACGCAGCGTTCGTCCGAGTGCACCAGCGTCTGCGGCGACGGCATCGTGGCGAGCACCGAGGTGTGTGACGACGGCGAAATGAACGGCGCAGGTTACGGCTACTGCACGACAGAATGTACACCTGGCCCACGCTGCGGCGACGGCGTCGTCGACACCACCGCTGGTGCGGACGGCCTACCGCTCGAAGAGTGTGACAACGGCATCAACGGCGATGGCTACTTCGACGAGGAGGGCGATTGCGCTCCGGGTTGCGTTTACCCGCCGTACTGTGGCGACGGTCAAGTCGACGGCGCGTTCGCCGAGCAGTGCGACAACGGCGTCGATGCCAACGACGGCCGTTACGGCGGTTGCACGGGTTACTGCCAGCTCGGGCCACGCTGTGGTGACGGCATCGTCGAAATGGGCTTGGACGCCAACGGCGAGCCCCTCGAGGAGTGTGACGACGGCAACCGCAAGAACAACGACGGGTGTTCCGTGGCCTGCAAGGAAGAGCCGCGCTTCACGTCGCGCTGAAGCAACTCTCAGCAGCGAGTACGCCTCAGCCGCTCGAACGAGCGCTGGGGCGTTGCTCATTTCGTCGGCGGCAGGCAACCGATTCACCCGACGCGCGCGCTCAGTCGTCCGCCGCTTCGGGGTCGCTCAGCAGGTTTGCTAGGTCGAAGACGTGAGGGTCTGGCGTTCCGAGTTCGTCTAGGCTCTCTGCGAGCCGCAACACGTACTCGACGTTGTGACCGCTGCGTCCGCTCGCGTGGAGCACTTGACTCGCGATCTGTGACAGCGGCGCATCGCCGAGGAAGTGCGGGTTTCGCTCATCAGCGTAGTAGGCCATCACTCGTTGCTTCGGATCCGATCGTCGCTCGGGCATGAAGTCGACGTTCAGGCGCTGGTAGCCGCCCGATTCCCGCGCGTCCAGCTCGTGGCAGATGGCTTCCGCGTGCTCACCGACGAGCTCATACGCGACGCCGAAACAACGCGCTCCTGGCGTCGGCACCAAAGTGACGACCCGACCCGGTCGCTCTGGAGTCCCGCGATGGTCGGTGGACCCCTGCCAAAAGCGCCGCTCATACCCCGCGATGAAACCGCGCACGCGCCGCTCGTAGGCGAAACCAGGACGCCAGATCAACGAACCGTAAGCAAAGATCCAAACCGTAGACATCAGGCTACTCGTAGCACTCCCTGAAAACGGCTGAAACACGTCCCCGCGTTACCCTTCCACCTCGCTTTCGGAGGAGCGCTGAAACGGGGCATCGCGCGCGTAACTTGACACGCCGCCCGCAGTGTTCGAGCGTCGTCGTATCGTGCGGGACGAAATTGACGTTTCGGAGCTGGCTGCGGTCCCGCAGGACCGCACGGAACAGTTGAGTGCTGGCGGGCCGCCACTGGTTCAGCGCTTCTCGTTGGTTGCCCTCGAAGGCGCAGAGGCTGGACAGGTTTGGCAATCCGTAACCGATCGATTGACTATCGGCTCTCACCCGTCCAACGACGTCGTGATCGATGACCCCGCCGTATCGCGATTTCACTGCGAGGCAAAAGTCACGCCCCGCGGCGCGTGGGTCACCGACCTAGGTAGTAGCAACGGCACGACGCTCGATGGGGTCACCATCGGATCGGGGTGTCTGCGCACGGGAAGCATCGTTCGCTTAGGCCGCGCAGCACTTCGATTCACTCCCGACCAGGCAGTCGCGGACAGCGCCGTCTCGTTGAGCACTCGTTTCGGGAGTTTGGTGGGCACCTCGTGGGCGATGCGCAGCGCCTTCTATTTGCTCGAACGCGCCGCAGCCACGGACGTCACGGCGCTCATCGAAGGAGAAACTGGAACGGGCAAGGAAGGGGCCGCGGAGTCGATCCATTCTCAGAGCCAGCGCAAGGACGGCCCGTTCATCGTCGTGGACTGCGGCGCTCTCCCCGCTCAGCTGCTCGAGAGTGAACTCTTCGGCCACGAGCGCGGCGCCTTCACGGGCGCCACTCATCAGCGTCAAGGAGCGTTCGAAGCGGCGGACGGCGGCACTCTGTTTCTCGACGAGATAGGCGAGTTACCCCTCGATCTACAGCCCAAGTTGCTCAGAGCGCTGGAGGGACGTGAGATTCGTCGCCTCGGCTCCAACCAGTATCGTCCAGTGAACGTGCGCATCGTCGCGGCCACCAACCGTGATCTGCGAGCGTTGGTCAACGAAGGGGGCTTTCGCTCGGACCTGTACTACCGACTAGCCGTGCTAATCGTAAATCTCCCACCACTACGCGAGCGTTTGGGAGACATCCCGACGCTGGTGTCGTCGCTGACCACGCGCCTTGGCCTGAGTGAAGACGCGTCCCAAAGACTGTTCGACGGTGCGGCTCTCGAACGGCTGCAAAAGGCAGCGTGGCCGGGCAACGTCCGCGAACTTCGCAACTTCGTCGAACGCTGTTGCGTGATGGATCAGTCGCTGCCCGTCGACGCCAGCCCCGCCCGATCGGGTACGCTCGTCGCCGACCCTCGCCTGAGTTACGCCGCTGCGAAACGCCGCATCTTGGATGAGTTCGAGCACCAGTACCTGACCCAGCTGCTCCACGTTCACGGCGGAAACGTCTCGGCGGCCGCGCGCGCAGCGCAACTCGACCGACCGTATATGTACAAGTTGCTGTACCGCCACGGTTTGCGCGCCAAAGAGTGAACTGTGAACTCGTCGGGCACCGCGCCTTCCGCGACTTTGTTGCAACCCGGCACTCGTGTAGGGCGCTACGAGATCCTGCGCCCGCTCGATTCGGGAGGTATGGGGCAGCTGTACCTGGCGCGCAGTTTCGGCGGTGAGGGTTTCGAGAAGCTGGTCGCACTCAAACGCATCGTCGCGACAGACACGACTTCGCGCGAAGTTCTGACCCGCGCGCTGCTCGACGAGGCCCAGTTGATGGGCGCGCTGCACCACCCCAACATCGCTCAAGTTTACGATGCGGGCACACACCACGATGGTGCGTTTTACGCGATGGAGTACGTGCATGGCCGTAGCGTCCGCGAAATCGTGAGTACCTTGGCCAAGCGCGGGCGCGGCCTGAGCCTGGGCAACGCACTTTGGATCGCCCGCAGCGCCGCCGCAGCATTGCGTTACGCTCACGACAAGCGCGGTACCGACAACGAACCTCTGGGAATCGTACATCGCGACATCTGTCCGTCGAACATCATGGTGACGCTCGGGGGCACCGTGAAGCTGATAGACTTCGGCATCGCCAAGTCGGTCACCCGCAAAGCGCACACCACACCTGGCACGGTGAAGGGCAACTTGCGCTACATGTCCCCAGAACAGTACCTGGGCATGCCATTGGATGGCCGAAGCGACATATTCTCCCTGGGTATCGTCCTGTTCGAACTCACCACGGGCACTCGGTGGCTGCGCGAACGCGACGACCTACAAGCGGCGCAGCAAATGCTCCACGGTGACTATCCCAGCCCCAGCGAGCGCCGGGTGGGTTACCCGACAGGGCTGGAAGCCATCGTGACCCAGGCACTGGCCCGCGATCGCAACCTGCGCCACCGCGACGCCGAGGAGTTGGAGCGACAGCTGGACGAGTTCATCCGCGAGCAGCAACTCGACCAGTCAGAGCTCGCAATGTCAGCCGCGATGCGGGAACTCTTCCCCGAGGGCCGGGAGCTCAGTACGCAACAGGTACTGGCGCAGCCCGCACAGAAAACCGCGCTGCTCGGACCAACGCCTGCAGCGTCCGGGACGCTACGGCTGCCTCGGGGTGTCGAACAGCCGCCGGCCTCCTCCCCCGCGTCTGGTGAGCCACTCGAGCCGCTCGGGTACGCAGCAGGCGCGGGCCTGACGCAACCACTGCTACCCAACCCAGTGGATAACCCAGTGGATGCCGTGGTCGAGTCGACACGGAACAAACCTCGAGAGCTCCGCTGGCGCGGATGGGTTGCTGCGGCGACGTTGGCCGTCGTGCTGCTCGCGCTGTGGCGCTGGTTGTGAACGCCCGTTGCTGTTCAGTGAACGGGAGCGGCTTCGGTCTGAGTGTCTGGCGGCGCCTGCTCAGGCAGGGGTGCCTCTTCCAGCAGGGTTACTGCAGGACTTCCCAAGATCGCCGCACAGCCCACCCGCAGCAGCATTTCGCCGGCCGCTTCGATTCCTTGTGCAAGCTTCAAAAACATTACGCAAAGTCAAGAAAGCAGCAAACGTGCCAAGGGACTGCGAAGCAAATTACCGGGCTTTGTGGCCGAGCTTCGATTCAACAGGCTTTAGAGTATGACATCCGTGTCATACCTGTCACGAGTCTGTGGCTGATTCCGCCCAGTCCCGCTGCGGGCGCGTGGTGCACGTTGCACCCATCGCAGCTGTGAGCCTGCTGGCCGTTCGACGCTGGAGCTCCGCTTGGTCGAATGCTGGATTGCGTCAAGCTCGCTCGGACTTCTGGGTACGCAGGAGGAACTAGTCCTGCTTGGCGTCGGGTCCTGGAGGGTGATCTGTCGCTTCGGGCCCGAGCAGGGTTCCGCACATGGTCTTACACAGCGTCTCGTCCTCGGCGCACTTGCATTCGCCCTTGGCTTTGAGCTTGAGCTTTTCCTTCATCTCGTCGGTGGTGAAGCGCGCCAAACGTTCGATCTTGGAAAACTCCGTATCCTTCTTGATCTGTTTGGGCGTTCGCGGATCGTTGGGCTTGCCGTCGGGTTCCGAGCAACAGCGGAAGCCGAGGAAGTAGTAGTAAAAGCCCTCGTTGTGAGTGTAAATCTTTGGCCGACACTGATTGCGGACGCCGCGATACCACGGCCCCCCCGTGTGCACGCTGTCGTACTTGCCCTTGTAGCCGCTCGAATACGTCTCGCTGGCCACGACCTCGTCGTTGTTAGCGGGTAGGTCGTGCACGCCGTAGTCACTCACGCACTCGGGCTGGCTGCCGCTGCGCACGCCCTTCCACAAGCGTGCCAACTCGGTCGGGTCGCGCTTGGCGACGAGATTCATCTTCGGAAAGTCCCAGGTCTTGTCACCATTACATTTCTTGGGATCTCGCACGTAACCGTACGGGAACGGCTTCATCTCTGGCCCTTCACAAGCCATCGTCCATTCGCTCTCCGTGCACATGCGTTTACCCACGGCCGCACACTTGACCTGAGCCTGGTAGAAGTTGTTCATCACCTCTGGCCGCTCGCCTTCCTGGTTCGGCCATGAGAACTTGTCGATGCAGTAGCGTTTGGGGCTCTTGCTCCCGACACACTTGCTCCAGGGTTCGAACTCTTCGCACACCTTCTTGTCGTTGGCCTTGGCGTACCACTGCTTGCTGCATTCGTGTTTCACGTCGCTGCAGTATTCCCCCTCGACCAACACCATGCCGCTCGGGCAATGTGCTTGCTCACTTGGTTCTTCGGGGTCGGGTTCGGCGGATGCCTGTTCACTCTTCACAGACGACTGAGCAGGCGCAGCGTCCGTCGGCTCGGCTTCCGCTGGCTTTGCTGGCGAGTCGCTCGCTGGTTCCGGATCGCTCAGCTCGACGGGCTCGCTGGGCGCGGGCGCCGCCGCGCTCGGCTCCTGCGTCGATTGCGCGGAGCAAGCTACCGCCAAACACGCGGATACCAAACCGGCGGATACCAGCGATGCCATCACAGCTCCAGCACGACCACTAACCTTTCGCGAGCTCGTCTCGCGCGAAACCCAACTCGAGTGTCCCATGGCCGTAGGGTTAGCGAAGCGCGCGGCTCGCGTCAGCTCCAGCTAGCCTACGATCGATCCTGCGCGGGTGCGCGGGCCGAATTTCGTCATCCTGCGGTGTGTCGTGCAGCCTCACTCGGGACAATGCGCGCTGCAGCCACCGCGTCCAGCGCACTCGTTTTGGCCCGCGCAAGCGTGAGACTCGGGTACGGCGCAGCCGCCCTTACCGCGGCAATCGTTTTTACCCATGCAACAATCCTTGCCCCCACGCCCGCGATCCGGCTGCGTGGCAGACGCGCCGGGTCGGGACGACGACGTGCTGACGAGCGCTTGCTCGACGGCATCGGATTGCGGCGCAGGCGATCCCTCATCTCGACATGCGCCCGCAAGCACGCCGCAGGCGACCGCCCGAACCAACGCTGTACGACTCATCACCGCCATCGACGTGCGGTCTAGCACGAGGCCTCCGCCTCGGCGCAATCGTTGCAATTGTCGAAGATGATGCGAGACTCCGCCGCCATGAACAAACGCCGCATCCTCGTCACGAGCGCGCTGCCTTACGCCAATGGGCACATCCACATCGGGCATCTCGTGGAGTACTTGCAGACGGATATTTGGGTCCGCTTCCAGCGGGCGATGGGAAACGAGTGCCGCTACTTCTGCGCTGACGACACCCACGGCGCGGCGATCATGATCAGCGCCAAGCAAACGGGTCAGAGTGAAGAAGCTTTCATTGCAACGATGAGTGGAGAACATCAGCGGGACTTCGCTGGGTTTGGAGTCCAGTTCGATCACTACGGAAGCACGAACAGCGACGCGAACCGTACCCTGTGTGGCGAATTTTGGCAGGCGCTCCGCAAATCGGGCCTGATCGCCAACAAGGACGTCAATCAGTTGTTCGACGTCGAGGCTGGGTTGTTTCTGGCGGACCGCTTCGTCAAAGGCACGTGCCCCAAGTGCGGCGCTCCCGACCAATACGGGGACAACTGCGACAAATGCGGCGCCACCTACGCGGCCACCGAACTGAAGAACCCCAAGAGTACACTCAGCGGCAGCACCCCGGAGCTGCGAAGCGCAGAACACCTGTTCGTACAGGTCGAAAGAGAACACGCCTTCCTCGACGAGTGGACTCAGACCAAAGGTAACCTACAACCAGAAATCGCCAATTACCTAAAGGGGTTCTTTCTGAACAACCCGCTGCGGGATTGGGACATCTCGAGACCGGCTCCCTACTTCGGATTCGAAATCCCCGACAGTCCGGGCAACTACTGGTACGTGTGGTTCGACGCTCCGATTGGCTATCTGGCGAGCACCAAGGAGTGGTGCGACCAAAACGGTCAGCAGCTCGACGACTGGTGGCGCTCGGAGAACACCGAGATCGTCCACGTGATCGGCAAGGACATCGTGTACTTTCACACGCTGTTCTGGCCCGTGATGCTCAGGGTGGCTGGGTACAACTTACCCAATCACGTGCATGTGCACGGCTTTCTCACGGTCAACGGTGAGAAAATGTCCAAGAGCAAGGGCACGCAGATCCGTGCGTCGACCTACCTCGAACACCTAGACCCCGCGTACCTGCGCTACTACTACGCCAGCAAACTCGGACCAGGTGCGGAAGATCTCGACCTGGATCTCGAAGACTTTTGCCAGAAGGTGAACAGCACACTGCTGGCCAAAGTCATCAACCTCGCCAGTCGTTCGAGCCGCTTCATTCAGGATGTAGGGCTCTCGCCCGAATACCCAGATGACGGTGGTTTGTTCGCTGCGGGCGTGGCGGCTGGCGAAGAGATCGCCGCCGCCTACGAGACGTTCGACTACGCCAGAGCCATGCGCACGATCATGGCACTCGCCGACCGAGCCAACGAGTACGTCGATCAAATGCAGCCTTGGGCGCTCAAGAAGCAGCCGGGCAAAGAGGCAGAGGTGCAGGCGGTGTGCACTGTTTGTCTCAACCTCTATCGACAGTTGGTCGTTTACCTCGGTCCTGTGCTCCCGGAGTTGGCAAGAGCTAGTGCTGAATTGTTGAAGGCATCCGTAGGCCAGTTCGCCGACGCGTCCACTCACTTGGTGGGGCAGCCCATCGGCAAGTTCGGTCACCTGATGCAGCGGGTCGACCCGAAAAATGTCCAAGCGATGGTGGAGGCCAGCACGGTGGCGGAGACCAACACGGTGGCAGAGACCAACACGGTGGCAGGGGCCGCCGACGCCGCGCTGGCGGAAGACGACGACGAGGCACTTCGCAACGAGCCCCTGGCCGATGAGTGTACCATCGACGACTTCACCAAGGTGGATCTCAGAGTGGCACGAGTAATCGCCGCAGAGCCCGTCAAGGAAGCGCGCAAGCTGCTCAAGCTGACGCTGAGTCTCGGTGGCGAAAACACGCGCACGGTATTCGCTGGCATCAAAGCGGCCTATGAAGCCGAAGCGCTGATCGGGCGCCTGGTGGTGGTGGTCGCAAACTTGAAACCCCGTGAGATGAAGTTCGGAACCAGCGAAGGTATGGTGATCGCGGCTGGCCCAGGCGGCAAAGACGTGTTCGTACTGGCGCCCGACTCGGGAGCGAAGCCCGGGCAACGGGTTCACTGAGCGGCGCAGCTCGAGCTAACGTCTTCAGGTGAACGCTGGGAGCTGAACGGCGAGGTGCGACACGCTGGTCGTGTGCGTCAACGGCTGGATGCGGCGCGAGGCCGCCGCTCCGCGAGCACGGCCACAATCACCCGAACGACGGCCACCTGCTCGAGCCCCAGCAGCAAGCTGAGGTGCTCCTCGATGTGCCCAAAACCACCTGCAATGAGCGACGAGCGGCTGAGCGGCGAACTCAGGTGGCCGCGATGCACGGCCTTGAGCAACCGCTCCAGCTCGCCCGTGGTCACTCGACTCAAACCATCGCTTCGCATCTGCGGGGGCGATACCGCCTCCCAACGACAAACGCCAGAACAGCGCCCTCTCGACGACGTCACGAATCTCGCCTGTGATTGCCACTTCCGCCACCAAACCTAGCAACGAGAATGCTGCATCGCGTGCGCGAGGACGCAGCACGAACGCCGTCACGAGGACTCCAGAGCGTAACCAACCTGAAACGCTAATTTCACTTCTGAAAACCACCCGCGATAGTTCTCGGCGTAACCACCAGTAATCACAGGAATCGAGCATGGCATAGCTGGTGCAATACTAAGAGGCACAGACTCCGTACAGGGGCGCCGGTTATCCCCCTCCCCAAGCTCCTGTACTTTTTTCTCGCGACGCGGCCAACGGTCCCCCCTCCCTCGGCCGCGTCGCTTTTTTTGTTTGCCTGAACCTCCGGGCGCCCCTGTCAGAGGTCACGGCAATCGCCGAAAGACTCCGCGTGGCCGAACGAATGCGGCCGAGCCTGTTTGATACGCAGCTCGCGGGTCTGGTCATCGAGCTTGAACTCGATCTCCATCGCAAACCAACGATTGTTCTGTTCGGGATCGAGCAGAGGCCTGAACCAGGCGTGGATGCCGCGCAACGCACAGCTGACTTCTTCGACCTCGGCCGCGGTCAGTACCACGTCGGACGATCCGCCCAGGGCATCGAGCAAACTACTCTGTCCGCTGCGGATGATCGGGGGGGTTCGCCCCCATCGATAGATCAATTGCTCCGTGGTCACCCCGGGCGCTGGGTTCGTCACACTCGCCTCGCCAACTTGAGCGTTCAAGTAGTAGATGTCTCCGCGATCGGGGTCGAGAACGTTGCGACTCACGGCCACGCCGTTGGCTTCCTCGGATAGTGACGCAGGGTGAACGAGAATACCCATCGCCACGTCCGTGTCGTCGATGTTGGCGTACGCCCGTTCGTCGTACGCGCGCAGGTTCCACAGACTGGCCCAAACCGTGCGTATGGCGTCGTCCACGCGCCGCTCGGGATCACCCAGTTCAGCACTGATGGACGTGTACAGCCCTGCTCCGTTGAAGCTCGGAAGATCCTCAGTGTTGCTGCTGCTGCGAAATCGCACTCGCTCCTGCCCGAAGCGTTCACGCACGGCGGCCTCTACCTCTTGCAGCAGATCATCCTCGACGGGATGCAACGCTATCATTTCCCGCACTGCGGTGAGCCCAGCGGCGCGGCTCTCGGGCTCCGCTGCCCACACGGGATCAGCACGCAGCTCGTCGAGTAGATCGCGCGCACCACTCGCTTCGAAGTGCTCCAGATAGTGCACGACGGGGAGCGCGAATGCGGCTTCGGGCACCCGAGGTCGAATTGCGCCACTGCAGTAGTCGACCGCAATGTCTACCCGACCGAGCTCCGACAGCTGCGCGGCTTTGGCGCCAATGGCTGGCAAGCTGTTCAAGTCGTGCATGTCGAGCGGCTGGACGCCGCGAAGCGTGGTGTCCAGTCGTGGCGAGACGAGCGGACCGCTCGAAGCGCGCTCCTCCCAGAAGGCGACCGCCTCTTCGGGGTCGGCAAGTTCGACTAGCAGGCCCGCGTCCGATACTTCGAGCCGCACCAGACGGTCGAAGTACTCGGCGAGTTCCTCACGAGCGTCGACCAGGCTGGCGTTCGGCGTTCCGCGATTCTGGCTGAGCACGTTGACGTGCGCTAGAGGCGTCTGAAACGCCTCGGTAACCAAGCCCCCAACCAGTGGAATGGCATTCGGAACGTCGTCCGTCACGACCACGACGTCTGGTCCAAGCGCGGAGCTTTCGAGCTCCTTGGCAGTGATGAAGCGTAACGTGCCGTACGCCACGCCCTCGGTCAGCGGCTGATAGGTGACGTTCTCGAACGGCGCCTCTGGTGAAACCAGCGGTAGGGTTCCTTCGATCGCTCTCACGCGCTGCACCTGGTCGTCTCCTTGAGGTCGTACGACCCAGCGCGCGGGATCGTAGGCGCGCTGCACGACCACGTAGAATGCCTCGCGCATGCCCTCGGCAGTGATCGCATCGCCCGTGGTGAACTCGACGGATGCGATGTTTGCCCCCGCGTGCTGCACGAGTGTGCCGAGATGAAAGCGGCGCTGTCCCGTGTTGTAGTACTCGTCGTAGGAGAACTCGACCCAACCGTCGTAGAACTCGGCGTTCTCGTCGGCGTCACAGCGATCGAGTTCTGGCTGGCCGTAGATCCGCTCGCGAACGAACGTATAGTGCAGCGGCCAGCGCGCAGCTGCGAGGAAGTGTACCAATCCAGGAGCTTCCAGGTCGGCAACGAACTTGACGGGCGAAATCCCCAGCTGGGTCGCTCCCTCGGCGAGGTTCGCGAAGTCCGCGGGCGTGCGCAACGCGCGCACCCGATCTCCGATCGGTCGCTCCGCTAGGACTTCGCAGGTGTTGGAAGCCCCAGGTGTGGCGTTCGTGCAGAAGCGGGACGTCACGGCAGCATCTGGACGCCGCGCCAGAGTAGCTCCTGCAGGCCAGTGCATGAAGTCGATACGATCAATCGCGCTCATGTCGTCTGCGCGCATCAAAGTCATGACGCCCTCGAACGCAGGATCTTCTTCCAAGGTCAGCAGCAGATCCGTCGGGATCTCGAGCGCCAAGCGCTGACCTGGCTCCAGAGTGCTCGCGGGTAACGCCAGATTGCTGCCTTCGCTAGCCGTAGGCCATGGCTCGCTCGGCTGGTGAGGGCTCAGGTTCAACTGAAATTCAGCAACGTCTAGCTCCGACTCGCTCGCGTTGAGCAACTCGACGAACGCGGGCTGTCCCTCCCCCGGACGCAACGAAAGCTCCGCGATCACGAGCGTGTTCCTGCGTTGCGGAAACTCATCCCCGAAGCTAAACGCCTCGAACTCGACTGCCGAATCCAAACTGGGGGGCGGTGGCGGAACACACGCCTGACCATTCTGACGCCCTGGCGTCGCATAGCGGCAGACTGCAGCGTCCCCGATGCCGTCCGGGTGACGGGCTAACGCCTCGTTGAGCGCGAGCTCAGGCAACGTCAGCCTGTCCACGATCTCATCGGCGTCGTCGATCAAGGCTAGCTCATCACCATCCGAGCCGAGCTTGAACGGAAGGTGTAACGGCCCTTGCTCGGGACTGTCGTCCGCAAACAACACGATCCGCCCGCCAGCGCGGAGTTCAACTTCGGGCAGCCGCGCGATGGCACCTGACGTGTCTAGGATGCGGTAGCGTGAGAGCCAGACGGACTCACTGCCAGGATTGAACAGTTCGACCCAGTCGTCCGCTTCTCCGAACTCGTCGACCCACGCGCCGTCGTTCTGAGACATTGCCTCGTTCAGCCTGAGCGGGCCGACATCGCCAGCATCGACGGGCGGAGCCGTTACTTCGGCGTCCAGGCGTGGCATCCCCGCGTCCGTGGGCGCCCCAGCCTCCTCGATGGCCGGGGGGACGGCGGCATCCACCCCGGCGTCAGCATCACCTGGCGGTATGGGCAGAGGAGTCAGGGTCGTGCTAGGAGGCGGCACGGCAGCGTCGTCAGCATTGCTTCGATCTGTGCCACAGCCCACCAGGGCGATGGCACAAGCCCCAGCTGTGAGACCTCGGCACAGAGCGGCCCCAAACCCCCACCACCCCGAAAGCGCGCGGAACGGGCTTCGTCCGGGTTCGCAGCCCTTGGCAGCCTGAGCAAACATGTCCATCAACCGTACGAGCAATTCAAGCTCCGTGCCAATTTCTACGGCTCCCCATGGTTGGGGGTTAGCAGTAGCACGAAACTTGTACTCCGCGGTGGGTCCCAAGCGCCCAAGTGCGATACCCTTCACCTGTCCACCCGCGTCAACCCCACGAATAGATGTCTCCGAGTAACTCCCCAGGTCTGCTGTCCAAGAGCAGCGCTCGCCACCACCACGGGTGGTTACGCCTCATACTCGGGCTGGCCTCGGAAGCGGCTGTGCTGTCCACAGTTTGCGCGTGCAGCTGGTTGGTAGTGGATGAAGAGGTGATTCGCGCGAGCGCCTCCCCCAACAGCGAAATCGCGAAGCCAGACGCTCAAAGCAAGACCGCTGCCAGCGATGACGGCGGGCACCCAGCGCAGACAGGCCCCGACCTCACTGGCAACGAACGAACGTCAGTCGGCAGCATCGCGGCGTTCGACACCCCACGAATCCTGGCCAAGAGCGCGGCCACCGCACCTCCAACCGTCGTGTTAATTTCGATCGATGGGCTCGCTCCGCGGTTTCTCGAGGCGGAACTCGACGCGAAACGCCTTCCCGGCTTTGCTCGCTTGCAACGAGAAGCCGCGTTCACGCACAACGCGCGAACGGAAGCTCGCACCAGCGTGACGTTACCCAACCACACGAGCATGGTTACGGGACGCCCCGCCGCAGCGGTCGCGGACGCTTCAGCCGACATGCATCACGGCCTTCTCGACAACTACGACCTCGGCGAGGGACGCACCATCCACAACGCGGGCAACCCCGCGGTCGGCTACGTAGCCTCCGTGTTCGACGAGGTTCACGATCGAGGCGGCTACACCGCACTCTATGTGGGCAAGCCGAAGTTCCTGGTGATGCAGCGTAGTTACGTCGGCACGGCTAGTCGCCCGGATCTCATCGACCAAGACGACGGCCCGGACAAGATCGACGACTTCGCATTCATCGAAGACACCCGTAGTTTGGCCAGCGCCTTTTCCAGCGCCGTGCGGGCAGGCGTCACTCCCTCGGCAACCCAGCGCAACTTCGCGATGCTTCATTTGCGAGACACCGACAGCATTGGACACGCCTATGGTTGGGGTAGTGACGAGTACCTCGGAGCACTGCGTTCGTTGGACGAGCTGCTGGTCGACGTGCTCGATACGATCGGAGGTTCCTCCGTATTCAGTCGCACCTGGCTGATCGTCACCACGGATCACGGTGGCGTAGGCACTGGGCACTACGACACCAGCGACCTGGACACCGTGCGCATCCCCTTCTACGTCTGGGGTCCGGGCATCCCTGCGGGCGCCGACCTTTACGAGCTCACTGCGGGTACGCGCGTCGATCCAGGTGACGAGATCCCCATGGATGGCACGGAGCGGCAGCCGATCCGAAACGGCGACGCTGGCAATCTGGCGCTGTGGCTTCTGCAGCTACCACCAATCGACGGCTCTTCGCACCGTGGCATGACCCTCGCGCTGGACGAGAAGTAGAACGGCGCGCCCGGCGAGTGCAGTTGCCGTCCCACTTTCTGGGTGATTCGTCCTAGATTCGAGCCATGCAAGTTCCTGGAGTGACCCCAGCACCCGCACCCGCCGAGAGCCCCGTCAGTTCGGACTGGTTGACCACTCTACAGAGCCAATTCCTCAACGGGCGGCTCTACGTCGAGATGTTGGTCGTGCTGATGGTCGCGGTCTTGCTCGGTTCGCTGCTAGCTTATCACCCTTCCTTGCGCCGCAAGATTTCGTCGCGGGCAGAGCTCGAACAGCCCAAGACGATGATCATGTACGCGCTCGTCGGCGCGCTCGTCGGGCACGTGGTTTCGCTGAACCAAACGATGGCTCTCGTGATTTTCGGCATCGGTGGGTTGCTACGCTTTCGAACTATCGTTGGCGAAGCCAAGGACACGGGGCGCGTGATCTTGGCGGCAATCGTCGGCATCTGCTGCGGGATGCAAACCTACTTGATCGCGGCGCTGGCCACGGCGGCCGCTTGGGTGATCGTTTGGCAGCTCGAGCGTCAAGTCATCGGCAGCGTGCAGATCCTCGGCTTGGAAATCGCGCAGATGGTGAACTCGTCGAAGGCTTATCGCAAATTGCTCGAAGATCTCGGTTGCACGGTCGTCAGCGAACAAAGAAACCCGAAGAAGGGTGAGATCGGCTTGGTCTTTCGCGCACCAAGCAACACGACCATGCAGGAGTTGGTCGATCGATCACAGTCGCTCGACGAAGAAGAACGCGGTGTCGCCGCATGGGAGCTGAGCTGAGCTGCTGAATGCCCCCATCTCTCCGTTACCGCTCAGCGACGTCGAGGCCACGTACGAACAGGCAGCGCGAGTGAGCGTCAATCGTCATCAGCATCGTGTAGCAGCGCATCGGCGGCGCGGAATAGCTGGTTACCGAACTGTTCGTACGCTGCACTGACTGACGACCAATGACGCACGTATTCGAGGTCGAGTTCCGTACGACGTGCCTGCAAGGCCTCGCGCGTTCGTGCGTCTTCCGCGTTCAGCCAGATCTCCCTTTCGCGAGCGCTGTCGAGATCGCCCGGGCTGGGACTGTCGGCTAGACCCGCCAGGCTTTCCAGTCCCTTACACACCCAATCGTGCAGGCGCCGCAACGCCTCCGCCTCGCGTCGCTCTGGAGCGATGTCCTTTTCCATGCCGCGTTCGACGAGGCGCTGCATGGTGGACAGGTCCTCTCGCGCCTTGAGCAGAGCGAGGGTGGCCGAGAACAGCGCCGTCGCTGATGCTGCAGTCGAGGCACGGGACGATCCGAGCAACGCAGTCAGCTCGCGTTTGGCTTGCTCGAGCGACTGTTCGGCGCCACTTGCGTTGGTTCTATCACCCTCGCTCCAGATCTCGTAGACGTGTTCGAGTGCCTGTTGCATCGGCCGCAGTGCCGCGTTGAGCAGCACCCCTGCGCTGACTGACCGCTGTTCGACGGCCAATGACGGACGGGCCCGTCTGACAGGCTCGACGAAACGTCGAAGGAAGGGAAGCAAAAGCACCACCACACCAGCCACCGCCGCTTGCGACACCAAAAACGTCGTGATCAAGTGCGGAGCAGCCACAGGGAGTATCACTTGACGCGCGAGCGCAGCGCCCTGCACGTCGCGAGGGAACAAGCTGTCGGCAAGTGCGATCCACAGAGGAGTGCTGGCGGCGAGCACGACCGTGGCGAGCAGGCCGAGCACCAGGTGCGCCTTGGCCCACTTGCGCGGCCCGCCGCCAAACGGCCAGGCAACGGTCGCCGCGGCCAAGCTCACCCCCAAAGGGATGCCAGCCAAGATACTCAAACCACGCTCCAACCCCGAGTGCTCCATCGACTCGACCAGCCCGAGCACCAGCACCAAGGTCGGACCAGGCCCTTGCAGCAGCCCGGTCATCAGCGCCCCCAAGCCAGCCGCCAACACAGCGTTGAGCGCCGTTCCTCCGCTGACCCACGACTCGACGTAAAGTGGACTGGCAACGAGTGGATGGAAACCGACTCGCACGGTTTCGAACCCGAAGAACAACAGCCCCAAACCCAACAGCACTTTGGCCAGCGACCTCGCGTGGCGGTTGTCGGAGAGCGAAACCCAGATTACGCCGATCGCCACCAACACGACAGCCACCTGAGTGCCGAGAGGAAACACCAGGCCCATGACCGCCGCACCAACTTGCGCTCCAAAGATGACCGCAAGCGCCATGCTGCGAGAAACCAAATTCGATCCGAGTAACCCAACGAGCACGCCCGCGCTGGCCGTGGTCGACTGCGTCGCACCGCCCAGCAGCGTGCCGAGCGCCATGCTGCGCCAGCGCCCTGCGCTCAAGCGACCGAAACCCTCGCGCAAGCGGTTACCAGCATAGGTGCGAATGCCTCGCGCCAACGTGCGCAGCCCGAGCACCAGCAATGCGATCCCGAGCACGCCCATTTGGACCACCCGCGCCATGTCGAGGGGACGCAACCAAACGTCGCGCTTCTTGCTGCGCTCTTTTCCTTGGTAAACTCGAACGTTGGCTCTGCCCTCCTCCAGATCGAGGGGAACTCGCACGACGATGGTCTGCTCCGTGCGGCGAAGCACGCTCGCTGGCTGCTTGTCTATCGAAACGCGGATGGGTTCGCCATCAACCTCGTGACCTGAGAAGTCGATCGCCAAGGTCGCGCCCGGCGACAGCTCGAGTGGACGCATGCCTTCGATGCGGATGCGCTCCGAGTCGTCTGCCAAAGGCAGTTCCTCGGGTTGGCTGAAGTAGGCGAAGACGAACAGCAGCGCGGTCAGAACCGTGAGCACCCAACGCGCCGTCCTTGCCCAGCGATTCGTTCGCAAGCCCTCAGCCTTGGACACCAACGTCATGATGCGCCACGGGCGAATGAAGTGTCGAACGCAAGCACGGCGTCAAGCGACCGAATGCACGTGATGAGAGGCGGTGACGAACTTGCTGAAGTTGCGAGCTTCGGCGACGTCACTCCCGAACGCCTGTTGCAACCAGGGCGGCAGATCGCCGCGGCTCTTGAGCTCGATGATGTTCTTGTCGAGCACCTTGCGCGGCGGCCCCAAAGTCTGTGCGGTCAGCGCGAAGTCGCGAGTCCACACGTCTTCGGGTGCGGCGAAGAATCCGACGTCGCGATCCAACGTCAGTCGTAGCTGCCCCGCGCTGTCCTGCCAGGCGATCCTACGGTAGTTGACGATACAGTCGACGGAAAAGGGCTCGCCGTAGTGCTGGCACAGCTGCGATACCTCTCCGAGTACCGCGTCTGCCTTGTCGCCGTAGTGCGTGGCTTGCAGATCGATCATTTCCGGGGTGATTCGACCGTCCGCCAGAAAGCCAGGCACATCGGGCTTCGGCAGGCCAAAACGACGTTTGCGCACGCGCCCACCCTGCTTGTGCTTGAGTTCGAACCACAACACGCGATCGAAGCGCACCATGTCTTCGGGACGACGCGCGAGTTGCACCATGGATGGGTCAATCGCGTAATATTCGCGAGCCCTCAACTTGACGCTCTCGGCCTCGCTAGAGGCCAAGTTGAACAAGTGGCGCGAGCTGGTGTCGAAGTAGATCGTCGTCGAACAGAACTGCGCACCCGGCAGCTGAGTGTCACCGTGAACGTACCGCGAGAGCCGTTGATCGACCTGACGAATGAATGGCGCCGTGCGTGCCTTGTCGAGCAGATACTTTCGCTCTGTTCGATCCGCCGTGATCTGTTCGTCGAACGATCCAGCTTCTGGAGGAAATGAGGCAGGCACGGAGTTCATGGTCACTGGCCGATGGTGTAACTGACGAGTTCTTCAGTCGTCAGTGTATCAGGATCTTCTTCACGCACTTTGCCGACGTCTCGGGCAAACCAGAACAGCGTCTTGGCGCCATTGTCTGTACGCACGCGCTCGACCAGCAGGCAGTCGTCGAACTGCCCTGCTTCGACGTCGACCGAAGCGTCCGTCTCGAGCACGGTGAAGACCTGCTCGCGAATCGACGCGCTGGTGCTGCCGTCGGGATCCGTTTCCTCTCGGCGGTAGCTGTTCACCGTGACGACGCCGGGTTCGGTCCACGCCGTGTCGAAACGCAAGAAGCCCGGATCGTAATCGACGCTGAGCACGACCAGATCGCCATCTTTCTGCTCGCGGTACACGCGTTGAATCTGCGTCCCGAGCTGCTGCCAGGTTTGCACCGATACCTCGCCACTGAGATCTGGCGAGTCCGTGACGAGGAAGGCGGCTTCCCCTTCGAAGGTGATCTCTGCCATCGAGACCTCTTCGATCCATTGTCCATCGATCAGGTGGTCGTGACGGTACGTCCAGGTACTCCCGTCACTCAACGGGAAGAACGCGGCAACATCCGTCGGCGGATCGTCTGTCGTGTCGTCGTCCTCAGAGCCATCGTCGTCAGTCGTGCTGTCGTCAGTCGTGCTGTCGTCAGTCGTGCTGTCGTCAGTC
>CBFGUG010000070.1:0-40638 GCA_965651905.1 uncultured bacterium
ATCATTGCCCGGCGTCCGTCAATTCGTTCCCCGTGTCGCCTCGCGAGCACCGCGGGGCGTTCTCCCCAAGAACAAGGATTGTCGAGGTCGAGCCTGGGGGCAGTGTGGGAAACACCCAATCGCCTGTGGAGAACGCCGGTATACCCGCCGCCCGGCGGCCACCAGTGAGCACGACGTTACCCCGCGGGGCTGTCCACGTTCTCCACAAGGTGCGCCACTGTCCACGGCCTGCGCTCTGCAATCGCCCGATCCCGGGCTGGCCAACCGTAAGCCGAGACCGACTTTTTTCAAGTGCCAGGGACTACGACTCTCGCTTCCCGGCCTCATCGATACATTCGGCCACTGAACCGCGACGGGCAAGCAATGATCTCGGCTGAAGAACGGTGTCCAAGGGAGGCAAAGCGCTGGGTGGGGGCGACGGGGACAGGCGATGTCTTGGCGATAGCCACCAAGTGGGGGACAATGTCGTGATGCTTCGCCTCTTGACCGTGCTGAGCTCCGACCTTGTCAACCGGTATGGGTCGCGGTTCGCGTCTGGCGAGATGGCACGGGCGCTGCGAGCTCACTGGCTCACAGGGCTCCCGAGCACCATCAGCCATGACGCGCATCGTCTTGCAGGCTGGACACTCCCGACCGGCGTCAGCATCACGCCCGCGGCGACCAGGCTGCACGGCGTCTCGATCATTCCCGAGACGTCCGAGGAGCAGACCGCGCTGGAGAATCGATATCAGCACCACCTGTCCACTCGCATTGAGGAAGAGACCAAGCCACATCTCGCGACCCTACAGACCCTCCTCAATGGGCACCTGTGCGGTGATGAAAAGCCGCATGCGGCCGCCGCGGCCGCGATGGTTGGCCCCGATCTCGCGCGGCGGGTCGCACCCGCTGTCTTCGCCACCGAGGACAAAGACGGCCTCATCGACCTCCGTGCGCTTGAGACAATCAACCCGGGAGTCTACAAACACGGCGACCTAGTGCTCTTCGCGCACCCGTTCTTCCGGCGCAGCCTCAGCCGCTGGAATAACCTGAATGGCGCTGTCCTCTCGGCGCTGGATGACTTGAGACAGGAGAAGGCAGCCACCGTGCGTGTTCGGCTCGACCCGGATATGGTCGGCCTCGCAGCATCGGTCACCCGAGCACTAGAGTTTGACTACTGGTACGGGCCGAAGTTCGACGACGACTTGAAGTCGATTCATGTGGGCGTGACGCGACACGAAGCCAGCGAGCGTGAACGACACTTCTTCGGCATCTCGCGCACTGAGTTCTGGTGGCAGAGCCGGGACGACCAACACATCCTCGAAGCCGAGGAGATTCGTGATCTCCCGACGCTCGGTGTCGGAGCGACGGCCTTCGGCTGCCGTTATGTCCACAGTATCGTTGATGAGCGCACCGGCGGGGTCTTCCACCTCGACGGCGCGATCCGTTCCTACGACGAGGCTACCCTCATCGAGCGTCTTGACGTATCCATCGCCGACGCTGGCAGGAAGACGCAGTACACGAAGCTCTGGCGAGCTGATGGCGACATCCCGCTGCCAAAGTGGAAGAGCCTCATCCACGATCACTTTCGCGACAACCCCTTGGTTGCCGAGTACCTGGCCCCCCAGCCCACGCAGCGCGTGACCAAGGTCCCCGCGACGACAGGCGCGGCCGCAGTCTCGCCGCGGGCGAGGCTGGTTCCATACACCACGGATGCCACCGATGGCATGAACGTCCTCATGTCGCTGCACGAGGTCGAACCGCTTTCGTTCGGGAACAGGGAACTGCGCCCACTCGAGAGGATCACCGCGTACGATGTCGAGCGCGATGTCATCGACGCCGACGCAGTGGAACTGCAGAAGGCGCTCCGTCGACGAGGCCAGGACCTTCACATCCCGCAGGAGGCGCTCCGTATCGCGTTCGAAGATAGGTATCTCACCATCCCCCTGGTTCGGCATGCAGGGGCGGATCACGTTGTTGGCACGCTCGACGCGTTGAGCGACCTTCTCGATGCGTGGGTGGAGCGCAAGGACGATGATCGCGCGATTGCCTTCTCGCTTTCGGCACCGATCACCGACGTCGACGTTCGGTGCTCGGCATACGGCCACATCGGGGCCCTGCGCGGCGCCATCCACTCGCTGCGAGCACTCTTCGCTTCGGCGTCGCTCGACGACGTCGTGGCCTGGGTAGACTCACACTCGGACGCCACTCGGAAGGCGGAGGGTGGCGAACGCAATGACCCCGCACGGTTCGACGCGATGGTTACGCCGTACGAGACGTATCGAGTAGCGCGAACGCAGATCGCGCGCGAGGAGCTACTGATCTCAATGAACGGTGACAAGATTCAGCATCAGCTACGGCTGCCGGCGGACGACAGCAACTTGGTTGCGGCAGTACGCGCCGGTCAGCTCAAGCCCGCGTTCGCATGGATCATCGAGCAGTCACGGTGCTTACGGTGTTCGGAACCGTATTTCAAGTGTCCCTGCAGCAAGATCCTCGACGAGGACGTTGTGCAGAATTGCGAGGAGTCCCAAATCGCCTACGCGTTCTGGACGGACCGGCCAGCATAGCTTCACTTCACCAACTCGAACAATTTGCAGGTCAGCGTGACGGGCTCGATGACGTTCTCGTCGAAGTGCGAGAAAGGCGCTCCAGGATCGGGTTCGCGAATCGCTATTTTGTCCGAAGCTCGTGTCAGATTTCGAAGGATCGGCTGATACGAAGAGACCATGAACTCACTTGCGCTCCGCGAACCCCTCCGAGCATTCATCCAGCACCTGGCTCTGGACGAGCTCATTGCCCCTGGCGAACTCGAGGATGGGCTGGCCCAGCTGGAGGTCGAGCTCCAACGCTTGGCACTCGACGCGCAGGCCGCCACGGTGCGCGGGGTTCAATTGGCCGACGCAGTCCTGGACTTCGAGAGCTTCCCTCAGCTCGCTCGCCTGCATGCTGCCGTCGACGACATCTTGACGATGTCGTTGCCCGCAGAGCTTGAGGCATGGGTTCGACGTCTTCTCGCATCACCCGAGCCGCCATCGTTTGAGGCCATGCGAACGGCGCTTGTTGCAGCGGCGGCAGACCCGACCAAACCGCTGCAGCAGGCACTCGCTCGCTTCTTCCTGTTCGAGGGGGTGCGGCTTCAGCTCGTGGTGATGGTGAAGTGGTTCCCGACGGAGACCATCGGCGTGGGCCTCGAAGTCGGCGAACTCAGTCGAATCGCGGAGAGCCGTATCAACGGATGGATGGCGGAGGGAGACCCGACACCCGCGGACACGAGACCGTTCCACATGCTTGCGGCAGCCGCCCTGCATGGCCTTGACGAGCACGTTGGCGAGCTGCGGGCAGCCATCGCAACCCTGCAGTCGGACTTCATCGAGGCCGCGCGCCGACACGCCCAGATCGGAGCGCAGCTGAATGAGATGGACACGACCGACGCACTGCTGATCCGCAACGCCATTGCGCCCGTCTTGGGAGAGCAGCAGCTCACCGTGGACCACCTCCAGCGGCGGCACTTCCTGGCGATGGGGGACGTCTCGCGCAACGCACTCGACCAACGGTTTCGACGGGCGAGGCAGCGCGGCGCTGAAGGGCTGAAGCGACGCCGTGTAGCGCTGCTCGACTTGTTCCGCGACGACGCCTCGTCCCTGACGGAGGTGCGCTAGCCATGTGGAACGAAAACGCACTCGCCCCTCTTCGATGGCAGGACGTCGCGAGCCAACTCGTGACCCACCCGGCAGGAGCGCTGGTTCGCCTCAACCCCTATCAAGTCGAACATCCCCGCGATGCGGGTCTGGTACTGAGTGTTGGCCTTCCTGTTGGACAGCGCGCGGACTACCGGCTCGACCTTGGCGACGAGACCCGGTTAGCGGTTCAGGACTTTGGCACGCACTATCTCGCACGGCTCGAACGGGCGCCTTCGGCTGCCGCCCTCGAGAAGGCGCTCCAGGAGACACCGGGCACGTCCGTCGTCGGCATGATCGCGATCGGTGCGCTCGCCGGGTTGGCTCTGAGCCGCAGTAAGGACGGGGCGATCGCGGGGGCAGCCATCGGAGGCTTGGCAGCCCTCGCGGGGGTGACGGTCGCCAATGCCTCCTCGTCCCCGGCGACGTCTGAGGCCGCGGCTGATTTGGCGAGTATTTTCGCGGGGGCAGGGGGGACAGGCCCTCGCCGTGGGGCCGGCCGCGGCACATCTGGGCGCCGATCTCCACAGAACAAGCCCGCCTGAAGCAGACCAAACCCGACCCAACCCGATTGACACCTACAAGACCGGCTGTTAACCTGCCGTTCTCTGGACAGGTCCGTCTGCTTCCGAGAGGACTCGATGGAAGACCGCTGGCTATCAGTTGACGAAATCGCGGAGTACCTCGGGGTGTCCAAGGACACCGTCTACACGTGGGTGACCGCCAAGGGGATGCCCGGCCACAAGGTGGGGCGCTTCTGGAAGTTCAAGCGGGAGGACGTGGACGAGTGGATCCGGGCCGGGGGTGCAGCTGGCTCTTCGGACGAACTGGCAGACGAGGAGTCGAAAACGAATGGCTAAGGCAGCAACGGGCAAGACTGGCGCCCAAAAGAAGAAGGCGGCCAACAGCGCGACCGCCTTGGACAAGAAATCCGGCGGCTCGAAGAAGGAGGCCAGCGAGGTCACGGCCCTCGAGGAGGGCAAGATCCTCGACTACATCACCGGCAAGCCGCTGAAGGACAGCGCCAAGGAGCAGGTGCGCCAGCGGATCGCGCGCGCCCTGTTCCACGAGCACGGGATCTCCGTCGACGACATGGAGCCCGACTTCAAGCTGAAGGTCGACGGGCGCAACAAGAAGGTCGACATCGCCATCTTCGAGGCGGGCGCCGAGCACACGGTGGCGAACCTGCGTCGCGTCGTCGTCTGCGACAAGGAGCCCAACCATTCCAAAAAGGGCGCGTTCAAGATGCGTGACCACAAGCAAGCCGATAAGGAGTTCGGCTTGCTCCATGGCGCGATGGCCGAGGCCGAGAACTGCGCCTATGGCTTGTGGACGAATGGTCTCGAGTTCTTCTTCTTCCGTCGAGAGAAGACTCGCTTTGACGTAAGGTACGAACCCATCGGCGACTGGCCAATGGCCGACGAGTCCATCGGGACTCGCGAAGTCGTCTCGAACGCGCGGATGCGCCGTGCCGAGCCCGAGATGCTTCGGGTCGCGTTCCGTCGCTGCCACAACTTCATCCACGGCAACGAGGGCATGCCGAAGGATGCGGCCTTCTGGCAGTTCCTCTATTTGATCTTCGCCAAGATGCACGACGAGCGGCAGCCCGGCGATTCTCGTCGTTTCTGGGCTGGGCCGACGGAACAGTTCGACGAGAAAGGCCGCAAGGCGATTCGGTCTCGCATCGAGCCGCTCTTCAAAGAGGTGAAGAAGAAGTACTCGTCGATCTTCCGAGGCAATGAGGAGATCACTCTGTCGGACCGCGCCCTGGCGTTCATGGTCTCCGAGCTAGCGAAGTACGACTTCGGGCGCACCGACGTCGATGCCAAGGGTGCCGCCTACCAGGAGATCGTCGGCACCAACCTGCGGGGAGACCGCGGCCAGTACTTCACGCCTCGTGGCGCCATCAAGCTGATGGTGCAGATGCTCGATCCGAAGCCGGACGAGCGCGTGCTCGACCCCGCGTGCGGTACGGGCGGCTTCCTCGTTGCCACCCTAGACCACCTGAACAAGAAGTTCCACGCCGACGCCGAGGTTGCCGTCGGCGAGGAATCGACCGACGAGTTCCTTTCGATTCAGGACCGACTGGGCGATTTCGTCGCCCGGAATCTGTTCGGCGCCGATTTCGACCAGTTCTTGGTCCGTGCCGCCCAGATGAACGTGGTGATGGCGAGCAACGCCGAGGCAAACCTCTTCCACATGAACTCGCTCGAGTTTCCGGCGGGCCACCTTACGGGCGTAGAGCCAGCCAAGAAGGCGGCAGAGTTTGGAACGATGGACGTCGTGATGACGAATCCGCCGTTCGGCTCCGATATCCCCATCACCGACCCGAACATCCTGCGTCACTTCGAGCTCGCGCACGTATGGGAGCGAACGGAGGACGGTGCCTTCCGGAACACGGGGCGCTTGCAGGGAAGCGTCGCACCTGAGGTGTTGTTCATCGAACGGTGCATCAATTGGCTCAGAGAAGGCGGCCGAATGGGGATCGTATTGCCAGACGGGATCCTCGGAAATCCTGGCGATGACTACATTCGTTGGTGGATGCTCCGACATTGCTGGGTACTCGCCAGCGTGGACCTCCCAGTCGAGCTCTTCGTCGCAGAGGCGAAGGTCAACGTGCTGCCGAGCATCCTGTTTCTCAAGCGAAAGCGAGCCGACCAGATCCGCTTGGAGGATCTAAAGGGTGCTCGCGACTACGACATCTTCTGCGCAGTTTCGGAGCGAGTTGGGATCGATCGCCGCGGGCAGCCTCTCTACAAACGTACCAAGGACGGTGAAGAGGTACTCACCGCTGTCTCTGAGGTCGAACGAGTGCGGATCGGCGAGAAATACGTCGAGCGGCGACTTACTCGCCACCAGAAGGTTCGCGACGACGACCTTCCAGACATTGGGGCCGCATATCTGGAATACAGGAAGAAGACGCTGGAGCCGGGGGAATGAGATTCGGTACCGTCGCCGCCAGTGAAGTTGCAGCCGAAACGTACCGGCTGACGGGGGGATTCCACCTCGCTGAGGATCAGATCTCCATTAGAGAGCTGAAGCGACTTGCCACTTCAAGTCGGCCACTATCGGAGCTGTGCCGAGGGAGAGGCGTCTTCCGTGGTCCGATCTTCAAACGTATCTACTCGGACGCAAGCCATGGTGCACCATACGTTTCCGCAAAGAACCTCGAAGCGGCAGACATCCGCACCGAACGCTACCTCGCCCGCTCGCTGGGACGCATCGTCGACGACCTAACGCTTCGGGAGGGCATGATCCTAATCACCTGCTCGGGGATGAACCTGGGTCGCGCCATTTGGACTCGCGCCGACATGGACGGACTTTGCGCATCGCATGATCTCATCCGCGTCGAGATCGATCACGAGCGCGTGCCCCCTGGTTACGTCCATGCCTTCCTAACGTCGCGCTACGGTCACGCATCGATTCGTCGGCAGATCTACGGTGGGAGCATCAAGCACGTGGAGCCTTCGCACATCGCACCCATTGGGATCCCGCGAGTGGGAAGGAAGGTCGAAGAGAAGATCGATGCAGCGATTCGCAAGGTCGCGAAGATGCGCTCTGACGGTGTTCGAGCACTGCGCATGGCTTCTCGCAAGTTCGATGAGTTCCTCGGCTTCGCGCCCGACGTTGCGCCGGATCAAGTTCACACCACCACAATAGGTTCTTCCGAGTTCTTGTCTCGGGGTGACGGTGATTTCTACTCGCGCAGAGCGCTTCATGCTGCGAAGTGCCTTGAGCGACACCGCACAACGCCACTGGGAGAGATCGCAACGGTGGTGTTGCCGCCCATATCTAGCCGCGTTCAAACGGACGACCCTGGCAGTGGTTATCGCTATTACAGCGGGCACGCGTTGTACATGTGGCGCCCCACGCAAAAAGGGTACCTGGCAAAGAAATCTCCAAAGGTAGAAACGATGCTCTTGGACGAGGAGTGCATTCTTGTTCAAGGCTTTGGCCAGAGGGATGGATTGATTGGACAGGCCGCTTGGGCCGCCTCCGATCTCCTCGGTGCCGCGGTCAGCGGGCTGATGTTGCGAGTCTCGAGCAAGGACGTGCCGACTCTCAAGGCAGTGTTCGCGTTTTTAAACTCGGGCGCGGGTTCAGCGTGCGTGGGCCGCTTGCCATACGGAGGCTCAATTCCTCACATGAACGAGGACCAGTTCAAGCGCCTTCTGATGCCAGTGATACCGACGGATTTTCGCGACGAACTCGTGGGCCTTGTGGACGAGTTCATTGTCGCTCGAGCCGAAGGAACGGCCATCGAAAATGGAGCCGTACAGCTCCTTGAAGAAGCCATCAAGGGGGCTGCCTGATGGCCAAGGTCATCCCTATCGGTGAGCCCGTGAACGAGGCCGAACGCTTCGCCATCGCGCATCTGCGGGATAGCCTGCCCGACAGCTACCTCGTGCTGCACAACTTCGAGGTCATCCGCAACAGCGAGTACTTCGAGGTGGACCTCGCCGTTGTCGCACCGCACGCCGTTTACCTCGTCGACGTTAAGGGCACGCGCGGCCTCATCGATGTCTACGGACCCAAGTGGTACCCCGATGGGCGCCAGCCCTACACGTCGCCGCTACTGAAGCTCCGCGGACATGCCCGCAGCATCAAAGGCATCATCACGGAGAGCCAGCCGAGCCGCCGCGACCTCGAGGGCATCTTCGTCGAAGGCGTTGTCCTGCTCACGGCCCCGAATGCTGTGCTGCAGGATCCGGGCGGCCGCGATGGGCCGAACGTGACCACGCTGAAGAAGAGCACGGCGTTCTTCCAGAACACCTCGCGGGTCTCCGGGCGCTTCTCGAAGAACATCGCCTCGATGCACAACATGGTGCTCAAGGCACTGCAGGGCGTGGCGCGGCCCAAGAGCGGTCCATTGCGGTTCGGGAGCTGGGAGGTGGCAGAGCGTCTCGGTGCGACGAACCTGTACACCGAGTACCGAGCCGTCAATGGCTTTGCCGGTAAGCGGGCAGGCAGCGTGCTGCTGCGTGCCTACCAGGCCGATCCCTATCTCCCGGACGCCGAGCGCGATGCTCAGCGCACACGCATCTCGAATGCGTACGCGGCCCTCAGCCGTATGCCGGGACACACCGGTATCGTGGGGGCGCGCGACTTCTTCCCGACCGAGGCCGAGGACCGGTACATCCTGGTGACGGAGGACGTTCCTGGGCAGGCGCTTCGGCTCCATATCGACAAGCCGAACCTGGCGCTCACCCTGGACCAGAAGCTCCGCATCGCTGCAGATCTCCTCGAGGCACTGGAGCACGCGCACAAGCACGGCGTTATCCACCGCAACGTCACCCCGAGCACCGTCCTCGTTGGGAGCGACGGACGCGTTCGTCTGACCGGGTTCGACTTCGCCCGCGCAGGCACTGACCGGAGCCGCACCATCGCGGCGGAGATCGTCGACGAGCTCGAGCCCGCCTACCTCGCGCCCGAGATGATCGGCGAGGCCAGTGCGGCATCGCCGGGCTCGGACATCTTCAGCGCTGGCCTGGTCCTATACGAGCTCTTTGTCGGCGAGCGGCCGTTTCCCGGTGCGACCGAGGTCTTTGACCAGGGTGCTAAGTTCGCGACCAAGCCCTCGGAGCTTCGCAGCGAGCTGCCGGCAGGCTTCGACGAGTGGCTGCAGCGGCTCTGCACCTTCGATCCCGACAAGCGGCCCTCGGCGGCCTGGGCCGTTGCAGAGCTCGCGACCATCCTCCATCCGAGTGAGGCGGCAGCGTCGGAAGCGGTGGATGAACCCGAGGCAAAGCCGGAACCGGAGGCAGAGCCAGAGCTGCCCGCCATCGACTACAGCAAGCTCGATGCGGGGGTCTCGCTGACCCACAAGTACGTGGTGGAGAAGCGGCTCGGCAAGCCAGGCGCGTTCGGTGTCGTGTACAAGGTGATCGACACCCTCGGCGATGTGTCGCGCGCGATGAAGCTCATCTTGCGTGACCGCCACAGCACCCTCGAACGGCTCAAGAAGGAGTATCGAACTCTACTCCGGACGCCGGAGCACCCCAACGTCGTCAAGGTCATCGACGCAGACCTGCTTCCCAGCGGCGGTCCCCCCTTCATCGTCTTCGAGTTCGTCGAGGGCCTCGACGTCGGCGAGATGATCGACTCCGCTCTATTCTCGCCGGAGGACGCCGTCGAGCTGGCTCGCCAAGTGGCAGCCGGGCTGGCGCATCTCCATCAGCATGGCGTCTACCACTGCGACATCAAGCCCCGAAACCTGCTGTGGACCGACCGCGGGGCGAAGATCATCGACTTCAACGTCTCCGTCCTGTCGGAGTCGGGCAACGGGCACGGCGGCGGCTCGCGGCGCTACCTTCCACCGGACCTTGATCTCGCTTCCGTCCCGCAGTCGGCAGACCTCGCCGACCGCGACCTTTACGCCCTGGGCCTCACGCTGTTCGAGGCGGTCACGGGCCGATACCCGTGGGAGACGGCGGTGCCACCGGCAGGCAAGGTGCCGCCCGATCCACGTGAGTGGTCGGGCTTCGGCGATCTCGCTCCGGAGCTGGTTGAAGTCATGCTCAAGGCCATCGCGCCCAAGCGCGCCGACCGCTACGCATCCACTGGCGAGCTGATCAGCGCGCTGGAAGGCGTGAAGAAGGCCCGTCGGTCACTGCCCCCTCCGGCTGAGTCAACCTCGTCTGTCATTGGCAGCAGTGGTGGCGACGGCGACATGCCGCCGAACACGAACCCGTTCGTGTCGCACCTGCTCACGCTCTACAGCCAGAGCCGACGCAGCAATGCCGGCACCCGCGGCCTCGACGTTCTAGGCGAACAGACCTACGTCGAGACCGCCCTCGACCGAGACCTGGTGCCTGCGGTGCTGGCGGGCGAGTTCCGCCTGGTCGTCATCTCCGGGAACGCCGGAGACGGCAAGACGGCCTTCCTCCAGAAGCTCGAAACCCGTGCTCAAGACGAGGGCGCGGTCATGGACCGGTCCGTCAGCAACGGCTGCCGGTTCGAGTTCAAGGGGCGCACCTACCAGAGCAACTACGACGGCAGCCAGGACGAGGGCGACCAGACGAGCGACGCGGTGCTCCGTGCCTTCCTCGAGCCCTTCGCCGGGAACGACGCAGCTGCGTGGCCGAGTGACCAGGTCCGACTCATCGCCATCAACGAAGGACGTCTGGTCGATTTCCTCAGCACCGAGGAGGCGACGTTTCCGCTGCTCGCCAAGGTCGTCTCGGAGGGACTCGTCACGGGCCAACCCGAGCACGGCGTCGCGGTGATCAACTTGAACCTACGCAGCGTGGTCACCGATCCGCTCGGGTACGAAGGCGACCCAAAGGGCGGCGACGAGTCCATCTTGGCGCGCCTCGTGCGGCGGATGACCCACGAGAAGTTCTGGGAGCCGTGCCAGCGCTGCGACCTGCGCGACAAGTGCTACGCGTTCCACAACGCCCGCACGTTCCAGGACGAGACCGCGGGTCCGAAGGTAACGGAGCGACTCAAGTCGCTCTACACCCTGACCCACCTCCGCGGCCGCCTTCACATCACGCTGCGTGACCTCCGCTCCGCACTGGCGTTCATGCTTGCGGGCACGCGGGATTGCGGCGAGATCCACGAGCTCTATCGAAGCGGCGAGCGCGAGGAGATCGCGCAGGCTTTCTACTTCAACAGCTGGATGGGCGGCGCCGCTCCTAACGCTGACCGGCTGCTTTCGCTGCTCCGCGAGGTCGACGTCGGCCTGGCGTCGGATCCGAAGCTCGACCGCTCCCTCGACTTCGTGTCGCCCACCGCCGACCACAGCTTGTTCCGCTTCGGCGAGCGCGGGGCATACGACCGTGAGGTGCTGCGGCGCTTGTTCGAGGACTTGCCGCGAGAGTTCAGCGGCAAGCTGAGCGTCCATCGCACCACCGCCCATCAGGCCTACGTCGCCATGGCGCGGCGGCGGGCGTTCTTCGAGCGTCGCGACGCCAGTTGGAAGCGAATGCTGCCCTACCAGACCGGCGAGGACATGCTCGCACTGGTGAAGGGGGAGCGCATGCCGGCCGGCGTTCTCCCGGATCTCTTGCACGCCATCAACCGGGGCGAAGGGCTCAGCGATCCCGAGCGCCTTGGCGGCAGCCTCGCCTTGCAGGTGCGTGAGGTCCACGGTGGCACCATTCGTAGCTACCGGCTCTACCCGCGCGATCGTTTCTCCTTGGAGGTTCGAGACGGCGCAGCTCGGGCACGTTTCGTCGAACACATGCCGGACAGCCTCGTGCTGCGCTACCGCGCTGGGTCTGGCAATGACGCAGAGTTGCCCATCAACCTCGATGTCTTCGAGATGCTTCAACGCCTCAACGAGGGCTACCGCCCGAGCATCGAGGAGGAGCAGGGCTACTACCTGAGTCTGGCCGTCTTCAAGAATGTGCTCGGCTCTGCGCCCTACCAGGAGGTGTTGCTCACCACCAGCGGGCACGACTTCTTCAAGATCCAGCGGCACGGCGACGGCCGCCTCGACATGGACCGCGTTTCGACGGGGGTGGTGTGATGGCACTGTCGAAGCGCGACCGCGAGTTCCGGCTCCCGAAGATCTCGTATCTCGACTTCAAACAGCTCGAGATGGACCGCGTGCTGACGGCCTTCTTCGCGCGCCTCGCCCACAACGGCTACCCGAGCCGTCTGAAGAAGCGCGTGGAGAATACGGTCGAGGACTTCGTCGAGGAGTTTCTTGAGCACCCGGAGTGGTTTGGCGGATTCCAGAACCACCGTGACGTGGTCACGATGTGGGTCGAGACCCACCTGATGGACTTGGTGAACCGCGGCAAAGCCAACCAGGCCGTCGCGGCACCGCGGCCCCTGCATGGCTTCACGTACCGGTTCAGGAATCCGAAGCACTCGCGCGACTATGGGGCGGCACAACACCTCTACGAGACCATCTACTGGGCTCGCAATGGAGCCGGCCAGAAGGCGCTCGAGCATCTGAACGACTTCTTCTTTCAAGGTCACGACAAGGTCACCGGCCGCGTGCAGTCGGAGAGCACGTTGGACGTGGAGACGCAGGCGCTCCTGCGCCTGCTCGATCAGGTTGAGGATGCGCCTGATACCCGCTCGGGTCGGGACAGTTTCGCCCCGCTCTGTGTGGGGAGCGCTGACCTGCTCGCCGAGGACATCCAGCGGCTGCTGTTCTACCGGCCGTTCATCCCGCGCTCGGTGATGGTCGACTACCTGAAGGTACTGCTGGCCTTCCACCTCGCATTGAACCACCTACGGCTATTCAAGCTGCTGCCCGCCCTCCTGAAGCGCAAGGGCGCGGACCCGACATGCGCGCCATCGGCGTGCCCCATGAACCCCAAGAGCATCGACAACCCCCACGGAGACTGCCCGTACCGCGTGGGGCTGGTTGTCGATGTCGCGGGCCAGCCGAGCTCCGCAATGGCTGCGCTGGCAGAACGCAGCGCCGACACGCACTACCGGCGCATCCCGAGCTTCGTGAAGGCGTACTTCGCGACCCGCAAGCTCGACGAGTTCGCCATCGACCTCGTGCGCCGCGGCAAGCTCAACAAGCCAAGCAGCGGCAACTTCAGCGTTGGCGAGGTACTGCAGCTCCTCGAGCCCATGCACAAGGGCGAGCGGGAGAAGTTCTTCGGCCAGCGCGTCTACGGCCTGATTCAGGATTCGAGCGGGGCCAAGGACGCGGATCTCGATCCCGAGGTCAAAGCGGTGACCGAGATGGGCCTGTCCGAGTTCGAGACGTACATCGAAATGCTCGTGGCGCTCCGAGGCAAGTTCCATCGCCAGTACATCACCGAGTGCATCGACTCGCTGATGCTCAAGCACCGCCCCGGGGCCCTGATTGCGCAGGCGAGGACGAAGAACGCTCCCCGCCGCTTCGTGCTCGACAGCCGCTTGCTTGAGGTGCTGCTTCAGATCGCCGTCCTGCGGCCCGGCGGCAACCTCGGGTACCACACCGGCGAGCTTCGCATCGACGAGCTGTTGGTGTTCCTGCGGGAGCGCTACGGCCTTCACATCGACCAGTTGCCTCGGGGCGATGGCTTCGGGCCGCCGAGCATTGCGGACCGACAGGCTCTCCGTGAAAACGCCAAGGCCTTCGTCTCCCGTCTGCGCGAGGTGGGCTTCTACCGTGATCTCTCGGACGCGTACGTGACCCAGACCATCACGCCCCGATACCAGATCGCCGAGGACGCCTCGGTCCCCACCGCAGGAGGTGAGGCATGACCCAGGGGCTTCGCGAACTGCAGGGCTACGACATCGCTGCCGAGCTGGAGAAGGTACTCGTGCCATCTCTGGCGGACCGCCTCCGAAACCGCGACCTCGGTCACTGCATGCGGGTGTCGGACCTCGAGCTCGACTTGATGGTTCGCCTGTGCGGTCGGTTGCGCGCCGAGGTGCCGACGGCAAACGTCGTCGTTCTTCGCAATGGTCACAGTGCAGGGATCCCCGACGGCTTGGGCGTGACGAGCACCAAGCTGGTCGAGCTGCGGAATCCCCTGGCCGACGGCACGCAGCGTCCGCCGCTGATGGTGTTTGTGCCAAACGACATTCGAGCTGCGGCAGAGGACTCCTTCGGCGTGGCGACCTTCGAGGAAGTCACCGTCGGCGATGTCTACGCCCAGCTCGCTGACCAGCTCATCCGCGATCTGCCGGCATCCATTCGCGGTGCGTTGGTTGAGGGGCTGCGACGGCTTCGCGAAAGCGATTCTCCGTGGCCGTTCGCGGACTCCGTGTCCGTGGTTCGCTTCCTTCTGACCGGCAAGGTCAACGGCGGCGATCCAGAGGCCTACGGCGGCGCACTCTACGAGCTCGGACTCGTCCCTGATTTTGAGTTGCTGCAGGACCCGACGAAGACTCCCCAACGCTTGACGCGCAATCGTGAGTGCGTCGCGAAGCTCACCTGGTCACCCAAGTCTGAGCGAGGCCGCGTCCTCGATCTGGGCCTGACCCAGCGAGCGTTCCGCAACCAGCTCGGCAGCTTCGTCGCCGAGGCCGGGCTGGAGGAGCCACGGGCCTGGACCCGTCGGATCGTCATGGACCGCAGCTTGTGGCCCTTGGCATTCAACCGCTGGGAGTTCGAGGACGGTGGTCAGGAGCCCGACGCCATCTTCGTCGGAGACATCACCACGGACTTGCCCAAGGTCGCCGAAGATGAAGAAGACGAGAAGCTGTCCCAGCTCATCGGTCAGCAGATCCTCCCGCTGGGCAACGGCGGACTGAAGAAGTTCAGCGTTGGATTCCGGGTCGATCCTCACCCCGGCCGCGTTCAGGGCCTCGCGAAGTTCGTACTCCAGGTCATTTCCAAGGAGCATGGGCCTATTGGACTCGTGCGCAGCAAAACGGTCTGGAAGACGTCGTCCCAGCAAGCGACGGTGAGCTTCAACAAGCTGAGCAAGATCGACTGGGAAGAGGGCTGGCACTTCGTTCGAGTGCTCCCCCAAACGGAGGACGGGGACCTCATCCCGTTGGTCGACGAGGCGGGCAGTCCGTTGCCCTGGGCACCGGAGGACAGCGATGACGCGGCCGTACGCCCCAACGAGAGCGATCTCTTCTATGTGCTTCCGAATGACGAGGTCGACATTGAGCCCGCCCAGCGAGCGGTGCCAAGGGACACGAGCCTCGAGCACGCCGCGCTTCGCCTCCGATTCAGCGCCTTGCTGGATGGACGTGACCCCGAGCCGATACAGGCGTCGGCGGTTCAGTGGGCCGAGCGCAAGCACCGTGGTCGCGCCGTTGGCACGGACATGCTGGAAGCCAAGTTCCCGCGCGAGGGCTTCGTACACATTCCGGTGTCGCGCCCGCTCAAGCTGGTCGAGCAGAAGATCCTGGGTGCCCCGGACGGACCCCTGTGCTGGCGCATTCCGATCTCGCTAGGAGTGGCCGGGACCAGCACGGGCGAGGTCGCACAATGGCCTGACACGCCGGCCACCAAGGCATTCCTTGCTGCCCGCGCTCGCTACTTCGAGATCGTCCGCGATGGGACGAAGGAGCTCGTCACTCAGGGTGTCGACGTCCGCGGTGTTCAATCTGCGATCACCGAGTACGCGTCGGCGTACCTCGACCTCGTGCGCGAGCTGGGGCGCCGCACTGACGCTCCGAATCCGCTGGAATCGCAGCGAGCCTTCTCCGACCTCCGAAAGGTACTCGCGGTCGATTCGGTCTTCCTCGCCGTGACGGACCACCGTGGTCGCCGACGCGAGGCCACGCTCGTTGCGCCAACGCATCCGCTTCGCGCGCTGTGGCTCGCAGCCTGGGCCGAGCTCGGCCAGTCGTGGCTCGAGGCAGCCAAGGACGCTCCAAAAGAGTTCATCGTTCCCACACGCGAGGCGCTGCTGCGTCATTTGGCGCCGATCGGCTTCCCCCCGGTGTTGCCCACGGAGGCCGGGCACATCCTGACGGCGGTCGACAACCTCAACCCGTTCTGGACCCTCTATGCGCCCTCGCACGAAGAAGACCCGCGCGGTCTGATCGGCGACGTTTGCTCAGCTTTTGGCCTGCCGGAGCCCGCGGTCGGCAGCACCGTGATCGATGGTCAGTACCTGGCCAGCCGCGTGCAGCGCTATCTCGTTCAGCACCCCTACGTCCACACGCTGACGATCAACGCGTTCAATGCGGGGCGCGCCACGCCGCTGGCCGACATGCTCCTGCACCTCCAGAAGCAGGAAGCCTTCGCGCAGCTCCGCTACGACATCCGGCTCTTTGTGCCCGATCCCGAGTCACCCGGCGTGGGCGAGGGGCTGAACGCGCTCCTTTCTCCGAGCGGTACCGTCTCCGCGCGAGAGGCTGACGCCTTCGCGGTGCCCAGCGACAGCCATCTGCGGCCAAAGCTGCGGGTGGCCGTGCGCGGGACGGCGGACTTCCGACGAGATCCGGAGGCCCATCCGGCACACCTGTCGCTGCTGTTCGACGTCTTTCCCGCAGAGGACGTCGGCGCTTCCCGGGCAACCCCGCGCGAAGCGTCCGCTCCTGTGCATGGCCTCGTGCAGGACTTCCAGGTCGACTACCAGGAGGACGAGACCGCGGTCGCCTGGCGTCGCCAACCTCGCCACGGCCTCGCGACACCGTTGGCGAACGCCGAGGCGTTGACGGACCTGCTCGCGGACCTGTCCTCGGCGTTGTCGAGTGCCACGGCAACCGTAGCGACGGGGCAGACGGGACTCGATCTGCGCCCAGTCGTGACGCTCGCCCTCGATACCGACGACCGGGCGCTCCTGCACCAGGTTCACGAGATCAGCGACTGGGTGCTGACCCTCGACCGAAACATGGGCATCGAGTTCTTTGACCATGGCGGCAAGCCGGGTCGGCCCGACTACCTCATCGACCACTCCCCAGAATCGCTCGGCAACGCCGGCCACCGCCTCGTGATCACATCGCGGTCCGTAGCAGAGCTGGAAGCAATGCTGCGTCCGGTGCTCAAAGAGTACCGGCTGGACGCGGAAGGCCGGCATGCCGTCGCGCTTCTCGATCAGCTTCGTTCGCTCTCGGGAAGGTTGGCACTCAAGCTGATCTCATCCCCGACGCAGCGGGCAGAGGCCCTCGGGTTGGCTCTGTCTCGCATGTACCTGGAGCACCAGGGCGTGTTCGAGAACCAAATCGTCGTGCCCCTCGATGCGCACCTCGAGCTGTACCGCGCCATCCAGAAGCATGCCGAGGAGATCGGCGACGAGGTCAGCTTCAAGCGGACCGACCTCGCACTCTTCGACCTGAACGTGGCCGAGCGGATCATCACGTGCCGGTTGGTCGAGGTGAAGTGCTACAACCAGGTGGGCGACCTCGGAGCTTTCAACCAGCTCAAGGCCAGCATCGCCGAGCAGATCGCCCAGAGCGAGCAGGTACTGGCGTACCACTTCGACCCCGCTCGCACGCCTGTCGACCGTCCGGACCGGCTTGTGAAGAGCCGGGAGATGGTCACTTTGCTTGAGTTCTACCTCGAGCGCGCGCAGCGATATGGTGTCGTCTCCGAAGCCGCGGCCGAGGAAGCACGCTTCTTCCTGCGGACCATCGAGGACGGCTACCAGCTGTCCTTCACCCGCGCCGCCATCATCTTCGACTTCGAGAAGCCGGGTACCGAGCCACCGGAGCTGGAAGGCGGCATCGAGTACCACCGCATCGGCGCGAACCTCATCCAACAACTCATCGAGGCCGCGGCACCCGAGACCGAATCGTCGGTCGCCGAGAGCAGCGAGCCCGGTCCCGGCGCTCCACCGACGCCGGCCGGCATGGTTGCCATCAAGCGTCGTCGGGAACGGGCTCCGTCCGTACCGACCCTGGACGAAGCGGCATTCCTCAGCCGCAAGCGTGACCGGTCCGTCTCGTGGGAAGAGCTTCGTGCGAAGCGGACCCTCGGCGAGGCTGAGAGCGAAGCGCCCCCGCCGAGGCCAGCCGCCGAGCCGCCGCGCCCCGAGCCTGCACACGCTTCGGCGGCCTCCGCATCGGTCGACCCCACCGCCAACACGGCGAGTGCGGCCAAGCCTGCCGCCTCGACGGAGGCGCCTGCCAGGGAGAAACCGGTGGAGCCAAAAGCAGATGCCTCCGAACCTGATGCCCCGGAAGACGTGGCGACCGGGCCGCGCTACGACGTTCTTCTCGGGGTCACGAGCCCCTCGCCGCAGTACGGGATTGTGGGTGAGATCGCGGGACGCAAGGTCGCGATCGATCTGAACCACACGCACACCATCAGCCTCTTCGGCGTTCAGGGCGGTGGCAAGAGCTACACCCTCGGCACCGTTGCCGAGATGGCGTCGCTGCCAGTTGATCACATCAACCTGCTGCCCCAACCGCTCGCGACTGTCATCTTCCACTACAGCCCGACGATGGACTACCAGCCCGAGTTCACCTCGATGGTGGAGGGCAACTCGGACGAGGCGCAGATCCGCGCGTTGCGCGAGATCTACGGTGCCGAGCCCAAGGCGCTGACCGACGTCATTCTCCTGGTCCCCGCAGACAAGCTCGAGGAACGCCGCGAAGAGTACCCCGGCATCGAAGTCCACCCGCTGAAGTTCGCCGCTAGCGAGCTCCAGACGAGCCACTGGCGTTTCCTCATGGGCGCCGTCGGCAACCAGGCGACCTACATCCGCCAACTGAACCGCGTGATGAAGTCGCTGCGCAACGACCTCACGCTTGCCGGCCTGCGCCAAGGCATCGATGGGGCGAGCCTGCCTGACCACTTGAAGGACATGGCGCGCATGCGCCTCGACCTCGCCGCCGAGTACATCGACGACAACGTTCGCCTCAAGTCGCTGATTCACCCGGGCCGGCTGATCATCGTCGACCTCCGCGACGAGTTCATCGAAAAGGACGAAGCCCTGGGTCTGTTCGTCGTGCTCCTCCAGCTCTTCGCCGACGCCAAGCTCGTCGACGACGACGGAGAGGAGCAGCCGTTCAACAAGCTCGTCGTGTTCGACGAGGCCCACAAGTACATCGAGAGCCCGGACCTCGTCGCTGGCCTCGTCGAAGTGGTCCGCGAGATGCGACACAAGGGCACCAGCATCATGGTGGCGAGCCAGGACCCACCGTCGGTGCCCGTCTCGCTCATCGAACTCTCGAGCCAGATCTTCCTCCACAAGTTCAACTCGCCAGCGTGGCTCAAGCACATCCAGAAGGCGAACGCCGCTCTGGGCGGGCTGACGCCTGAGAAGATGTCCCATCTGCGCCCCGGCGAAGCCTACGTCTGGTCCAGTAAGGCAACCGACGAGTCGTTCACCAATGGGGCCGTGAAGGTGAAGCTACGCCCCCGCGTGACCCAGCACGGCGGGGCGACCAAGACGGCGGTGGAGGAGTGAGCATGCATCCGCTCGAGGCCGACTTCAGGGACTGGTCAAAGCCCCCGACGACGGAGGACCAGCGCTGCACGAACGCGGAGAGCGTCGTGCGCAACGCGATTCGCTCCTACCCGGCCTTCGCCACCAGAATCATCGAGGTGTTCCCACAAGGCTCGTACCGGAATGGGACCAACGTTCGCGTCAATAGCGACGTCGACATCTGCGTGCGGTGCATGGACGTGTGCTTCACCAACTTGCCGCAGGGTTACACAACCTCAGACTTCGGTCTGGTGGATGCTACTTACACCTACGCCGAGTTCAAGGACGACGTCGAGCGCGCGTTGAGGGCGTACTTGGGCCCCACGGCCGCGATTTCGCGCGGCACGAAGGCGATCGACCTCCACGAGAACACGTACCGCGTCGATGCCGATGTGGTTCCGACCTTCGAACATCGACGGTACAGCGTCCCGAACGGCGTCCCGACGTATATCTCTGGGACGGAGCTGCGCCCGGATGGGGGTGGCCGGATCATCAACTGGCCCCACCAGAACTATGAGAATGGCACGGCGAAGAACAATGCGACCGGAACCCGCTTCAAGAAGCTGGTGCGTGTGCTCAAGCGCCTGCGCGACGAGATGGTCGACGAAGGGAGCGCTACCGCGAAGCCGATCCCGTCATACTTGATCGAATGCCTCGTCTGGAACGCGCCCAACAGCGCGTTCGTCGACGACCAATACGCCGCAAACCTGCAATCGATCCTGCTGCACCTCTACTCCAATACACAGAGCGACGCGGCATGCAACGAGTGGGGCGAGGTCAACGAGCTGAAGTACCTCTTCAGGGAAGGCCAGCCGTGGACCAGGGCAGACGTAAACAGCTTTGTCGTCGCGGCCTGGAACCGCGCGGGGTTCAAGTGATCGGAGGAGCACCGTGCTGAGCCGCCTGCATCTGTCCGCGATCCTCCTCGTGGCTGCAGCCCTCTGGGGTGGCATGCTCGTGTTCGAGGGCGTGGCAGTGAACGGCACGTGGTTTCGCCCGTTCTCGACGGTCGTCGGCGTTCTGCTGCTTCTACTCGTGGTCTTCGACATCTGGGCGTGGCGCTGGCGGCTGCTGCACGGCTGGTTCGTCCCTCGACCGGATCTTCGAGGCACGTGGCGGGTTGAGCTCCAGAGCGATTGGAAGAACCCGGCGACGGACACAGGCGTCGGGCCGATCGTTGCGTACCTCGTGGTCCGCCAGACGTTCTCCTCGCTGAGCGTCCGCCTGCTCACGGCCGAGTCGGCTTCGGAGCTCGTTGGCGCCGAGATCAACAAGGCGAGCGACAGCACGTACCGCCTCGCGGCGGTCTATCGGAACGAGCCGAAGCTATCGGTTCGGGACCGCAGCCCCATCCACTACGGAGCACTCGTGCTCGACGTACAGGGCGATCCCGTCAACGGCCTCGACGGCCACTATTGGACCGATCGGAATTCGGGCGGCGAGCTGCGAACGCTGGCGCGGCACGGCTCGATCGCGAGTTCGTTCGAGGGAGCGCAGAGGCTATTGCCGCCTGAAGAAGAGGCGAAACGTTCCGCGAGCGTAGGGAAGGCGCACTCGTGAGGCGGCACATCATCAACTTGTTCATGTGGGGCTACCAGTCGTACTTCCGATCCGAGTTCGAGTACCTACTGGAGTCGGTTCTCCAGCAACTCGGTGCCGAGGACGCAGGGGGCAAGTGCTTGTTGGTCGGAGCCAAGATGCCCGCCGCCAACGTCGCTCACGACGTCTGCGTCGAACCGGAGGATGGGCAGTGGCCGGTGGCGCTCTTCGCCAAGCTTCCTGCTGCCATCGAAGAACACATCAAGAACCACCCCCTGAAGGACATGTTCTACGGCGATGAGCCGAGCATGCGAGAGAAACCGGAGAGCATCCGGCGCGATTCCGTCCGCAGAGCCGTGCAGGATGCCCTCGGACCCTACGACACTGAGGCGCTCGTGCGGTCCTTCGCGGGATCTCCTGCTCCCATGGACGGGTACTATGTGGTTCCAGTTCTCCAGGTTCCGAACGCGGTCTTCGAATGTTTCCGTCCTCTCCGCGAGCCCGTCACCGACGGCCACTACACCGGTGTCCCGAGCCTTATTCACGCGGCGGTAAGGGAGGTCCTCCGCGAGGCGCATGACGAACTACTGCGCCCAGACCCCGGCCGGCACCTCAGCGGCAGGTCTGCCTCGGCCGCGGAGATCGTCCGGCGAGCGGCGTCGAGCTTCATGTACACGCCTGGCGTCGCGATTGGCGATAAGGCTCACGCCGGCCGCAACCTGTTCGAGCGGTTTAACCTCATCTCGTCGCTAATGTACGAGGGGGTCGAGGGCAAGGGCCGAATGCTGCTGACCAAGCTGGACAGCGGCGCCGTCGAGGTTGCCCTAGCGCTAGCCGAGCCGGTGCCGTTCAGCGAGCCACGATGGGCCCGCAAGGTTCTGCAGATGGCGTCGTCGGAAACTGCGCTACTTGCCGATACCGACAGCATCCTTGGACTAGGGACCATCGCCAAGGGCGCCGACCCATGGAAGGCGCAGAACGTCTTCGATGTCGAGTTCCACGACCACTACCACTGGAGCCTGTCGTGCGGTGAGGAGGTCTTGCTCGTGAGCAGGTACGGCGAGCCATCGCTTCCAAAGGACAAGTTCCCGAAATCACGACTGCTCGACACGTTCCAACGACTCTTCCCGGAGACGACAGCCGAGGACGTCGGCAGCTTCATGGAGCTGTTTGAGGCCGCGGTGGAGGAGCGGCATGGAAGCATGCTCGTCGTTGCACGTGACGCGAGCGACGAAGCTTCTCGACTGCGTGGTCAGGGCACGAAGATCGCGCCCGCGAAGCTGACGCCGGAGCTCTATCGGCGTGTCAGCAACATCGACGGCACCATCATCATCGACCCGAAGTGCGTCTGCCACGCGGTGGGGGTGATCCTTGATGGCCCTGCGAACGAGGAATGCACGCCTTCGCGAGGCGCGCGTTACAACTCGGGCATCCGCTACGTTGCCGCGTCGACGACGCCACGCCTGGCCATCGTGGTCTCGGACGACAGGACCGTGGACGTGATCCCCGTCCTTCGCCCACGAATTCGCAGAAGCACGATCGAAGAGCACATCGCGAAGCTCCGAGCGTCCAATGTCGACAACTACTACGAGCCGATCGGTTGGCTCGACAAGCACCGGTTCTATCTCGACCAGTCGCAATGCAACCGCGTGAACGCCGAGCAGAAGAGGCTCGATTGCGTCCCGAGAGAGGTCGGAGAGCTCAGGATTCTGCGCGCCGAGTTCCGCCCCGATCCCAACTGCACAGCGGACTACTTCGAGCCTGAGGGCAGCGCATGACCACCCAGCCCTCCCTCGACGAACTCCTGCGCTCCGGCGAGTGGAACGGTGCCGAGTTCAAGGCCAGCAAGAGCGCGCTGCCGAAGTCGGTGTTCGAGACCGTCTCGGCCTTCGCCAACACGCGCGGAGGCTGGATCGTCCTCGGCGTCACGCAGGACGGCGAGCGCTTCGAGGTGAGCGGCGTCGACGAGCCCGACAAGGTGCAGAACGACTTCCTCTCGGTGCTGCACGCCGGGCAGAAGGTAAGCCACGACGTCAACGTCTCGGAGCACCGCTACGAGCACGACGGCAAGGTGGTCCTCGCTTTCCAGGTCGCCGAGAACCCGCGCCCGCGCAAGCCCGTCTACCTCGACGGCGATATCCGGCGAACCTTTCTGCGCAAGGGCGGCGGCGACTACCGCGCCCAGCAGCACGAGATCGAGCGCATGCTGCGCGACGCCTCCGCAGATCGCTGGGACGGCGAGCCCTTCACGCGCGTCGACCTCGACGAGGTGTTCCACTCGGCGAGCCTGAAGTGGTACCGCGACCGCTTCCACGCGACGAACCCCGGCTTCGACGTCGAGCAGCCGCACCACGAGTTCCTCTATGAGTGGGGCTATCTCGTGAAGGAGAGCGGCAAGCTCCTCCCGACGCGCGGCGCGGTGGCCCTGTTCGGCTCGCTACGTGGGGTGCGCAACCTGACTCCGAAGCCGGTCCTCGACGTGAGGTTCCTCGGCTACGCCAGCACGGAGGACTTCGACGAGACGCGCTGGATCGATCGGCTCGTGAGCGAGGTGAATATCATCGAGACCTGGCAGCAGCTCCTCGCGAAGTACCTCTTCTTCATGCCCAAGACGTTCAGGGACATCGACCCAGCTACGCTCGAGCGCCGGGACGCGCCGGCGGGGTTCCGCGTCTTCCGCGAGGCCGCGATGAACCTGCTGATCCACCAGGACTATGGCGACCACTCTCGCAAGGCCGTCATCGAGTTCTTCACCGACGGCATCAAGTTCTGGAACCCTGGCGATAGCTTCGCCGACGAGAAGCACCTGCTCGATCCGGGGGAGAAGGACGTCCGCAACCCCGCCATCGCGATGGCCATCCGGCGCATCGGCATGTGCGAGCAGGCGGGCACCGGCCTTCGGATGATGCAGCGCGAGTGGCAGGCGCTCGGGCACGCCCCGCCGGTCAACGTGAACGACCGCGTCCGCAAGTCGTTCACGACGTTCCTGCCTGAGCCCCGGGCGCTCGCGACACCCGAGGTCGGCCCTGTCACCCCCGAAGTCACCCCCGAAGTCACCCCCGAAGTCGGGCGGCTGCTGCGGGTGCTCGACGGCGAGATGAGCCGTGGCGAGCTGATGGCCTCGCTCAGTCTCCGCGACGAGAAACACTTTCGAGTCCACTACCAGCAGGCCGCCGTCAGGCTGGGGCTCATTGAAATGACCCTGCCGGATAAGCCCAACAGCCGCCTACAGCGCTACCGGCTTACGGAGTTGGGACGCCGCGCGCGAGAAGCGTGACGTGTATGACGACAGACGGGGCCGCTCCCTCATTCGCAGGCACGGTCCCGGTGTCCAGTGTCGTTCAGTTCGCGATCCAAGCGGCGGCCGGCATGCCCGTTGGCGGGCGGGACACCCCAACTGTCCCGCGATGCAAGAGGCATGACGGCCGCAAGCCGTCACCGCCCAGCGCCGCCCTCCCCCTGCCCCAGCGCCTTCCGCACGGTCTTCTCGTCCACGCCGAGCGCCGCCCCGATCGCCCGCAAGCTCATCCCCAGCCGCCGCATCCGGGCCGCCTCGGCCCCGATCCGCTGAAACTCGAAGGGCTCGCTCGTGAAGACCACGAACTCCAGTGGGATCTCCGAGGCGGTTCGAATTGGTTGCAATCGCGTCCACCATGGTCGAAGGCCAGCCCCTCCTGGGCTGGCCTTCTCCCGTTTGTTCGCCGGGAAGCTTCACTGGCGCGCCTGCTCAGCAGGCGCGCGGCGGCGCCAGATGGCGTCGGGTCTCGGGTTGGGCGATTGTTCACGAGGGACGGCAAGCGTGTGGAAGGCGCCGGGAATCGAACCTGGGTCCTCGATGCTCCGCGCTTTGCGAACATGAGCTGAGGCGCGAGCCCAGCGAGCACCGAAACGAATGCCCGTGGACGCGTCGACTCGCGACCGCAGGGAGCGACGAGACGCGGGCCACGCACCCGGGTTCGATTCTTCGGCGCGCCTGCGCAGCAAGGCGCGCGGCGGCGCCAGATGGTTCCGATACTTGGTTTTGCGTGATTGTTCACGAGTGACGGCAACCGTCTGGAAGGTGCCGGGAATCGAACCCGGGTCCTCGATGCTCCGCGCTTTGCGAACATGAGCTGAGGCGCGAGCCCAGCGAGCACCGAAACGAATGCCCGTTGGACCCTACTCCCCCATCCCCCCAATCCACTCCCGCACGACGCTCACCCCCGCTTCATCGCGACGTTCCGAACCCAGGCTCGGCATGCGTGGGCGGAAGAGGCTGTGTTCGGCCATGCGTTTCAGCAGCAGGCTGTCGTCGGGGGCGCCGGGAACGAGCCAGGTGGGTTGTGTCGTGTGAACGGCGGGCAGTGGCTGGGTGCCATCGAGGGCGGTCAGGGTGAGAGATAGGTCGAAGGGTTTTTCGGGGTCGTAGCAGCGGGCGCCCGTGCGTGGGGGACGCGAGTGGTTGTGGCAGTGTGAGCAATTGGCGTGCAGGTAACCTAGGGCAGCTTGGTCGCGTTCGGGGAGCGCAAGTTCGAGCAGGGGCAGCGGGTGGGTGAACAGGCCTTCGAGTCCTTCGTACGGTGGACCTTGTTCGCCTGGGTGGCTGAGACCGAGTTGGACTGCGGAGAAGCCGAGGACACGGCTCGTTCTTCCGCCGTGGCAACCCATGCACTCGGCAGCGCTGGGTACGTCGTGCCCAGTCCCGTGAACGTTGGACGCGCCTGTGGGGTTTGCGACGGCGTCGCTTCCACTTGCGTCCCACACATAGGAGAGCGCAGCCCAATCGGATGTTTCGGGGCCGGTCTTGTGCAATAGGCGCGTCTCCAAGCGACGACCGTTCAGCGAGAACTCTTTCCAGAACTTGGTGCCCACGGGAAAGCGCCATTGCTCGGGGTTCGAGTTGTCGATTCGTTCGCCCTCGGGCACCGACACCCAACGTCGCTTGGTCGCGCCGTCCGACCACAACTCGAACCGCGGCCGATACTCTCGCGCCTGTGGTGAACGCGTTGCACCGCTCGCATCGCCGCTTGCTCCATCGCCGTTCGCCGCCGCGTTACCAGAACGCCGTGACTCGACGTGCGCGTCGAGTTGCCCACGCTCGAGCACCGCCGCGTCGAGCCCAGTTTCGGAGAGCAAACGGGCTTCGCGATCCAGAGTCGCAGAGTCAGGCACGGCGCAGTGACGATACCCGCCGTGGAAACACGACGCGCAGACCGCGCACGCCAACCACACGAGCGAGCCGAAGCGCGGGGGGTTCATGGTTCTGAGCATTGGTCTCGTTTCGTTCTCTGAGGACGCGCCATGATCAGACCAATGCGCAGTTCACGCTTGGGACTGGGCGCTGTCGGCGGCCCACTCGGCGATGCGCTTGTCCATCCACACGAAGCTGCCAGGCACGAGTGCCATCAGCAGCACGCGGAGCACGCGGAGGGCGCTCCAGCCGTTCACGTAGGCTTGATACAGACTCAAACCCAATCCCAAGAACAACAACCCGTGTAACCCGCCGGCGATGCGCACGGCCAGCGGCAAGTCGAACAGGTACTTGAGTGGCATCGCGACCAGCAGCAGCAGCAAGAACGACACCCCTTCAAAGAAGTTGATCAGCCGCAACGAGACAGCGTCATTCATTCGCAGACTCCTTCGCAGATTGGTTTCAACCGCTTGGCCCCTCTACATCACCGCCCACCAGATCGGGCGGAACGTCATGAACCACAGCGCGAGCACGAGGGACGACGCCACTAGCGCACGCTGCTTGGCCGTCACCGTCGCCGCGCGCGTGGTTCGTATGAGCGCCAAGTGACAGAAGAGCGACGCGCCGAAGCCGCCGACGATCCATGCCTGGGACAGATGAACACCGCGTGCCAACGCGAGCAGGTAACCCATCGACCAGATCAACAGCAACGTTGGGGACGACAGGCCATGCACAATGCGCCGTCGCGCCTGCCGCTCGCTAGCCCAGAGCGCAACTCCCACACTCGCCGCGTAGGCCAGCACCGCAGCAAATTTCACGAAGCGAACGAACATCGTCAGCACGTCATGGTCCATCGCTCGCTCAGTATGAGCGTCGTGCTGGCGTTCTCGTAGATGGCTGTTCAGACAATTGTCGACTGATTTCTGCCAGAGACCCCACCCCGACGCCTCTCACTTCTCTCCCGTCGTGCAACTACAGTGCTCAGTCCGTCTCTCTCGGATTGGCGGAAATCGAACGAGGTGGCAGAATTCTGCCATGCACACGGTAGCGGTCGTCGCCTTCGACGGCATCGTCGCGGTAGATCTCATCATTCCCGCAGATGCATTCGGCCATGCACGACTCCTCGACGGGCGCCCGGCGTATCGCGTCAAGGTGTGTGGGGTGTCGGACTTCGTGCAGAGCACTGTCTCGAAGATCGAAGCGCCGTATGGACTGTCGGCGTTGCGTACGGCGGATACCGTGGTCGTACCTGGCGTTGACAGTCACCTGCGCCACGTAGATGAACGCGTTCTGAAAGCCATCAGTCGTGCAGCGGCGCGGGGCGCGCGCATTGCGTCGGTGTGCTCGGGGGCGCTGGTCTTGGCGCGCACGGGGTTACTCGACGGCAAGCGCGCGACGACTCACTGGGCGGCGGCTGCCAAACTCGCTGAGCTACACGCCGAAATCGACGTGGATCCTTCCGTGCTCTACGTCGACAACGGGCAGATCCTCACTTCGGCGGGTGGCATGGCGAGTTTGGATCTGTGCCTGTACATGATCCGACGCGACTACGGCGGGGCTGTCGCTGCGGCGTCGGCGCGTTTTGCGGTGATGCCGCTCGAGCGCAGCGGCGGCCAAGCGCAGTTCATCAAACACGAGCTGCCCGAGCCCGACAGGCGTGATGCGCTCGCCGACACCTTCGATTGGGTGCGCCGCAACCTGGCTTCAGATCTTAGCGTGGAAGCGCTGGCGCAACGAGCTGCCATGAGCTGCCGTTCGTTTGCGCGCCACTTCAAGCAGCAAACGGGGATCACTCCCGCGCGTTGGGTCACCCAAGCGCGCATTGCCGAAGGGCAAACGCTGCTCGAAACCACCACGCTTTCCGTCGAACGCATCGCCGACGCCGTGGGCTTCGGCTCCCCCACCGCGTTTCGCGCGCGCTTTCGTGAACTGCTGGGCGTCACGCCCCTCGACTATCGAAGGTCGTTCCGCCTATAGCGAGCGCCCGTCACCCCAAGCGTCAACTCAGCCGCTACCTGACCCGTCAACTCACGAGCTTCCACAGCACACCCAGCAGTGCGCTCGCCGCCAGCGTCTTGGGCAAGCCTAGGTGAAAGCGGAACATCGCGACCATGGCTAGCGCGGTCAGGGCTGCTGCCGCTAGATCTACGGTGTCGAGCACTGGTTGCAGTAAGCGAACGGGGCCGAAACTGCTCTCGTCGACTTGGGCGAAAATGACATGCAGACCGAACCAGACCGATAGATTGAGAATGACCCCGACGACAGCCGCCGTGATGGTCGACAGCGCGGCGGACAGTGAACGATTACCGCGAAGCGCCTCGACGTAAGGTGCGCCCAAGAAAATCCAAAGAAAACACGGCACGAACGTCACCCAAACGGTCATCAGCGAGCCCAGCACTCCCGCCAACATGGGCGGGAAGTCCCCCGGATGACGAAATGCCCCCATGAAACCCACGAACTGCACGACCATGATCAGCGGTCCGGGTGTGGTTTCTGCCATGCCCAAACCGTCGAGCATTTCACCTGGCTTCAACCAACCGTAGGTCTCTACGGCGCGCTGCGCGATGTACGCCAGTACCGCGTATGCACCGCCGAAGGTGACCACCGCGGCTTGCGAGAAGAACACACCTTCCTGAAAGTAAACGCCGTCTACACCGTGCCAAACGCCCACACCGATAATCGGCAGTGACCAAAGCAGCGCGCACACGGCGAAGGTGCGTACGGCCCGCCACCTGGAAGGCAGAGTGTGCGAAAGCTCTCCCCGGGCGTGCATCGCGTCCATCACGGTGGCATGTTCACCAGCTACAGATACTTGCTTGGGCGCTGGGAACGCTGCGGGGTAAACTTTGCTACCGACAAACCCGATGATGCCCGCTCCAAGCACGACCAGCGGGAACGGCACTTCCAAAAAGAAGATCGCCACGAACGCGAGCGCGGCGATCACCAGCATGAAACGCGTCTTCAGCGCGCGTTTGCCGATGCGCAGCAGCGCTTCGACCACCACGGCCAGCACCGCCGCCTTCAACCCGAAAAACAACGCATCCACGGCGGGGATCTCACGAAACCCCGCGTACAGAACGCTGAGCAAGAGGATCGCCACGAAGCCCGGCAGCACGAACAACAAGCCCGCCGCCAGCCCACCGCGCACGCGATGCATGAGCCAGCCGATGTACGTCGCCAGCTGCTGCGCTTCCGGCCCCGGTAGCAGCATGCAGTAATTCAGCGCATGCAAGAAACGCTCTTCGTCGATCCACTTGCGCTCTTCGACGAGCTCGCGATGCATCAGCGCCACCTGCCCCGCAGGCCCACCGAAACTCAACAGCCCAATCTTGGCCCACACCCGCACCGCCTCGGAGAAGTCGACATGAGTCTTCGACGCTGGCGGCTGCCCAGCGGCCCCTGCACCAGCGGCCCCTGCAGCTGAAGACCCTGCAGCTGGAGAGTCTGTGGCGGGGGCCCCAACGGCTGGGGAGTCAGTGGCGGCAGTGGTGGTTTCGGTCACACGAGTGCTCCGCGGGGTGGCGCAGAGCATACAGGAGGTTCGCTGAGCTGTGAATGCCGCGTCACGAACAGCAAGGCGACGCTCGACCGCTACTCTCGCTCGAGCACAATCGAGCCTTCGACCAATCCGGTGAGGCTTGCGCCAGCAGCCGTTAGGGTCAGCGTGTCGTCCATCACGCAGTGTTCGTAGGTCGCTTCATAGCCCAGGCCTTTGGTCGAAAGCGACGTGCCGGCTACGGAATAACGCCCCTCTTCCATGGGCTCGGGTGAGAGCATTGCTAGCCCCCCGCGCTGGTCGATCGTGGCGTCGCAAACGCAGTCACCCGTCTGGAGGTCTTCCACACATTCGACTGAGGCGTACCCAAGGGCCCTTTCGAAAGGAACGCTCACGGAACTACAGTCCGCCGCCAGAACGTCGAAACACTCTGAGGCCAGCTCGAACTGTTGTACGCCTCGCGTGACCGTGCAGTCCACGATGTTACCGGTCTCGTCTGCAGTCCAGATTCCCGACACCTCGAGCGTTCCCGAAAGGACCTCAGCGGTCGAACAACCAAGACCGAATCCTTTGATATCCATTTGGCCGGTCAACTCGAGTGGGCAGTCTCTCACGCGCCACGTCCCAACCACGTCGCCGCCACAAGGCACGAATGCGGAATCGCAGGACAGTTCCCCCTCGGGCTCGTCGCGCTCTTGCGACTCGTCGAGCGCGTGCTCTGCGCAAACTGGCGGCGTGAGTCCCGGAACGTCCACTGGCTGCTGTCCATCATTCCCGGGGGCGGTTTGGGCTGGATCCTCTTGCGGCGCCGCGTCGTCATCGGAACTGGAGTCCGTCGGGCTCAGCTCGGGGTCGGTTTCAGCTTCTGTACTTTGGTCGTCGCGATCAGGCTGAGCACGGGTTCCATCATCGGCCCCATCTCGGTCAGAGTGGCCGTCTTCGCTGCGTCCCCCACAAGCACTCAGCCAGAACACGACCAGGCCCACTCGCAGCAGGCCTTGCTTCATGCTCGTCACAGCGCCTCTCACAGCGCGGCGAGCGTAGCGCCAGGCAGCCGACACTGCCAGCGCCCAAGCGATTCACGTCAGCCATGCCCTCGGCATGAGGCCGAAGGCGCACGTCAACAGACAAAGGCGCGGACGGGTCGCGCCTTTGTCTCGTTGGATCCTTTGTCTCGTTGGATGCAGGTCTCGGCGCGTGGGGCCGGGCACCTGGGCTGCATCGGGCTCGCTAGCGAGCCCTCGAGTCTTCGTTTCAGTCCTCGGGTGAGGCCGGTCGTCGCGGAGAGGGGTCGTCGGTGAGGCTGGTCGCGCCGAACAACTCGACGTCGAGTGGTTGGGGGCCGCACACGATTCCAGCGATGTCCGGATCTTCGCCGTCCGGAGTAGTAGCTGCACGCTGCGCGCGTTCTTCTTTGCGGCGCGCGCGCTCTTCTGCTTTGTCTTGTTTGCGTTCGACTCGCGACTTCTCGCGATTGCGTTTGGTGATCGAGGGTCTGTTTCTCAAAGTGCCTCCTTGGTTGGGACCTGGTCACCCCGCGCGGCTACCGAACACCGTCGCTAGCCGCCGGAGTGGAGAGAAGCCGCTTACCAGCGGTCTTCTCGACTAGTGCGACGACGGCTACCACCGCCGCGCTTGGATTTCTTGGGGTAGCCACCGCCTCCGCCGCCTCCGAATGAGGGGGAGTAACCACCGCCTCCTCCGCCACCACCTGGACCACGCGGGGCCCGTTCGGCAGCTTCATTGACTCGCAAAGAACGACCGTCCAACTCCGCCCCGTCCATGGCGGTCATTGCAGTCCTACCTGCTTCCACGTCCGAAAACGTCACGAAGCCGAAGCCACGGGAGCGCCCCGTGTCTCGATCTTGAATGACTGCGACATCCTCGAGTTGGCCAAAAGTTTCGAACCCGCGGCGCAAGCCATCCGTGTCGGTGTCCCAACTGAGCCCACCAACGAATAGTTTCATCGACATGCTTTTCCTTGTTTTCCTTCCTTGATGTGACGAACCCCCAATCGAGCCCGGCAACACAAACGCTCGCCCACACACCGCGACGAAAACCACGATGTGCCGGAGCACACACGACGCGCCATTTGCTACGGGCGCCGCTTACCGCTTGAGGAGCCGCACAATTTGCGCAGCAATCCAGACAAGCGAGGCTAGAAGGTGCCCCTCAACGCCCGCCCCGTCAAGCCTGAGTCCCGTTTCGCTACGTTTCCCCCACGATCCGACGTTCGAGGACGCAAACCCGGCGCGCGGGCCGCATTTTGACGCACATTTCTTCTGCACTTCACGCTGTGCTGCCCGGAGCTCAACGCGGGCAAACGGAGAGCCCGGCCGCGGTCTCACACACCCCAGCGACGCGATAGCTTCGATAGCAGATCAACTGGTTCATCTGCGTGCAATCCCGCGCGGCCAGTCGCGAAAATCGTAACAAGAAAGTCAGCCACACGTCGCCACGGTCGTCGCCGCCAGTGCCGAGATGGATGGTCAACGCCTCCCCGAGCGGCGTTATCCCAACCCACGCTGTCGCGCTCGAGTCGAACCCGAGCAATTGCTGTACGCCAAACGCCCCCCGGCCAGACGCGATCGCCTCACGAAAGCCACTGGTGATCGCCTCGACGTCTAAGGGTAAACATCGCAGTCGACCGCATCTTCACTTCGACGTCTGGTCCCGCTCGGCGCGAAGTTCAACTTCGGATTTCGAGGCGCGGCTGCCCGCGGGGCGAGGATTCACTTCGGAACCGCGTGACGTGCCGTACGCAGAGTTTCAACGCGCCTCAACATGCTGCTACGTGAGCCCTCGGCGTTGGTGAGACAGCGTTTGTGCGGAGCGCAACTGCACTAGGTCCGTGAGCGTGGTATCTTTCCCGCGTGTCGCTTCATCCCAGGTTACTCGTCGGGCTCGCGGCGCTTTCGGCGTCCGCAGTGGTGAGCAGTTGGGAGCCGAGCGCGTCGGCTTGCAGCTGCGCCATTGGCCGCGCCAGCGTGCTATTCCCTTCATTGACCGAGGTAGGCAGGCCAATCGGCGTCGAAACGCGGATTCTGCTCGGCAACTACGACCAAGAATCCTTCACGCTCATCCCTGTGGATCAATTCGTCGACGACTCGTCGGCGGTTCCCAATCCGGGCACAGATGTCCCCGTCCCCGTCGGGACTGCCGAGAGCGGTCAAGACGAATTACAGGACGCTGGCGCCCCCGCTGATGCCAGCGCGGCCGAGCCTATCGAGACTGGGGACAGCACGCAGGCCGCGTCGGTCGTCTATCGGCGAACAGCGCCGGTTGATGGCAGCTGGGGCTTTTGCGGCCCAAGCCCCACCGCCTTCTACGCTCCCGAAGCGCCGTTGCAACCCGGGACCTCGTACGCTGTGCGCCTAGACGCCAACACCCTCGAGACCTTCGTCGCTTCCGAGGAAGCAGCGCCCCTCGCCACTGCAGACGACGTGCAGTTCTTCGTCTTTTCCGAGCATTGGGCAGGGACGAACTACAACCTCGACGTGTTCGTCCAGACCACGCCTGGTACTTCCGTGTTGGTGACCGCCGTGGGTGATCACGCGAAAATGGTCCAGCTAGCGGATGGCCCGCCAACGCGTGGCCTCGCCCTCGGTAACGGCGAGTGTGCCGATCTCGTCGCCTATGCGCTCGACGGCTCCGTCATCGTTTCGGAACGCCGCTGTGATTACGACGCGAGCTACGATCGCTCTGGTCAATCGAGCTTCGTATCCACAGACTGCGACGTGAACGCGGCTGGGCGCACGTGGGAGTTCTGGCAAGCGGTCATGGAGGGCGAGCCCACGCCGTCGCCAGGTATCGCGGGTACCGAGTCCGCCGACGACAGCCCCGCCCCCGACGACTTTCCTGCAGCGGGTGAACCGTCTGCATCGGAAGGCGATCCCACATCGGATGACCCTGCCCCGACCGCGGCAGGCGAGTCCGCTGAAGTCGAGTTGCAAGCGGTTCCCCAGACGTCCGATGATGCGTCCAGCTGCGCCCTGCAGCCACTTGCCCCAAGTGAACACCGCGGCGCAGCAGGTTGGTACGCGTTGGCGACACTGCTAGCGCTATCGAGAGTTCGCCGCCGATCGGGTCGCTCCAGTCTGCGCAGCTAGCTCGATCGCCACAGGCATGCGCCAACGCAGCAGCCATGTCTCAAATCCTGTCGTCGCGGCCTGACAGCGGTAACATCCCGTCAAGGCTCGACTATTCGCCGTGTATTCTGTTGGAATACGCTATTGCCCGAATCCATCGGAGTTTCCCCTGCGCCTACCCCGGGCGTCTTGTAGATTAGGCGCATGCGGTCTTTTGCCATCTTATCGATTTGTGGTGTTGTCAGTGTTGCTTGTTTCCTCGCCTGCGGCGGCGATGAGAGTTCCGATAGCGACTCGTCCACGTCGAAGCAGAGTTCCAGCGACGAAGTCGCGCAGAACGACACCAACGACGACGACACGGCGAGCAGCGGCAGCCAAACGTCCGACTCAGAGGATTCGGAAAGCGATAGTCCCGACGAAGAAACGTCTGATGCAGATGGATCTGACGCAGACAGTTCTGATTCGAGGGGCGACGCAGAGGATGCTGAAGGTGCTGGCTCAGAGCCGAGCGATGCCGACGATGCGACGGATCCCCCGTCGAGTTCTGCTGACGATGGCAGCGACGGCGAAGGCAGCGATCCGGACGAAGGCGAAGTGCCCGGAGCAGGTGAAGGTCAGTCCGACGAAGGCGATCCCGACGAAGGCGATCCCGACGAAGGCGATCCCAGCAGCGACCCAACTGACGACGAGCCAACGGATGACGAGTCAGGCGATCTAGACGGCCCCGACGACGAAATTCCCATCGGACCGCCCATCGATGGTGGACCACAAATGCCGACCGAGACGTTCACACCCGCCGAGTGCGAAGCAGCAGGTGGAACCGTCGTGGGCGATCCTGGCGACGGCAGTGTGCACCGCCCGGGCTACGTGTGCTCGGAGAGCGGCGAGCCACCCATCGCCACTGTTCGGAATGAAGAAGGCGGTCCCATCTTCATCGAGGGCGCCGTCTGCTGCGGGGGTAAGGGCGGCTCAGACGGCGAGGTCGACTGCCGCGAGGTAGCGTGTTTTCGCGCCTACGAGTGCGCAGATGAATGCGGCGGCGAAGTGTTCAACAATGGCTGTTGCACCTGCCCCGAGGGCACCATCGACATAGACCAGTGCCGCGACGACGAAACGGAGTCCACGAGCTGCGCGAGCGACGCCGACTGCGGCCCCAGCGAGTTCTGCAAGACCCCCACAGGCAGCTGCGACGCGAGCGGCGAGTGCGCCATCAAACCCGACAACTGCCTCGACGTTTACGAACCAGTCTGCGGCTGCGACGGCGAATCCTACAGCAACGCCTGTTACGCCGAGCGCGAAGGCATGAGCATCGGCGGCGACTGCGCGGAGTCGTCTGCGGCGGAGTGACTCGAGTCACCCTCGCGTCGCTTTCGGCGCTCACGTTGGGTGATTGAGGAGCAAGCGGCATCGGCTCGTAGCTGCTTCAATGCGAAGTGAACGCCGCTGTCCGACGCCGACGAGGCACCCTGGGTGCGTGCCACCTCTCAGCGAGGCGCGCACTTCCGCGGACTCGCTGTGCGCCTGGCGCAGCGCGATCGTCGACCCGAACGCGCACGTCGTACTTGTCGCTCTTGATTCGAGGTCGGCACTCACTAATGCCCCGCATGAACTATTGGCAACCGTGGGAACCCGGCGGTTGCCGAACCGCATGACATCGGACCTGACTTCCGTGCTCCGCACGGCATCCAGCAACGCGTCCTTACTCGAACGTTGACGTCGTCATCGCGAGCGGGTATCGACCGTTTGCCAAGCCGATCACCTAATGCGGCTAGTCGACAACGCGCACCTTGCTTCGTTGGTGGTGGTTGGGCCCAGCGCCGCTCGTCATCTCGCGGCTCCCTCCCACCACTTCAGCACACACGACCGAACGTCGTTCCCGCCTCACACGCGCGTAACGTGTGCGCACGCCGAATGAACGCGCGAGCTAGTCAAGGCAGCGGTGAGACAACTGCAGAACTCGTTTCAGAACGCTTGTTCGCCATGGAAGCGGTGAGACAACTGCAGGATTCGTTTCGGAACGCTCGCTGGCCGCGTCAGGTGTCGCGTGATAGCTTGCCCAACGATGCTTACGAAAGACGTGCGCCGTTGGCGCTTTGCTCCTTGTCTCGGTCTGTTGCTCACCAGCGTCGCGCTCGGCTGCTCCAGCTCAGACAGCGAAAATCCCGACTCGACCAGCTCCGCCGACGACGAGGCCGACGCCTCCTCGAACGACACTGACGGCGATACGACTGACGAGGACTCGACAAGCGACGGCGAGGGCGGCGCGAACTCCGATGGCGACGACGATCCGACCAACCCAGACGACGATTCGCAACAGGGCGGCAGTCAGTCGAACAACGACGGGGGAGACTCTAGCTCCGACGACGACCCGACCAACCCGGACGATCCGGACAACACCGACGACCCCAGCAGCTCCACCGACGATGACCCTGCAAACTCGGATGGCGGCACGGACGACCCGAACATGGACGGCGGCGGAGACCAAGCGTCACAACCCGACGACGACGCGGGCAACAATCCTGACGACGGTAACTCGCAGACCACCCCCGATCCGCTGGGACGCGAACCATTGGTGACCCCCGACGGCCCGGAGGGCGGCATCTGTTTCGAACCTGAAGAGCTGCGCTTGGACGACTGGAGCCAGGCGTGCGTCCCACCGACGGAAGTCGACGTCGCGTGTGAAATCACCGCCACCGCAACTGGCGACGGCGGCACGAGCTCAACCACGATCGGGCTAGACGATCGGGGACATCCCATCTGGACACCACTAGCTCCACCTTATCCTGCAGATGATTGGATCGGTGGGCGACAGCTCACCGTGCGCACCGACGATTGGGAAACCGTGCTGCATGAAGTAGTGAACGTCGACGGCTGCGTGGTGCGACGCGACGAGACCTTCGTCACCACGACGGGCAGCATCAGCATCCAAAACTCGCCGGAGGGATCATTCTGCACCTACACCGAGCGATCCGACTCGCGCGTCACCCAGTACGAGCGGAATGCGGACTGCAGCTGCGAGCAGCAGGCGGCCTACTACGAAACCCTGTTCGACGAAGACGGCAACCCAACCGCACAGTTCGCGGACGACTCCTCGGGCGACAGAGTATGGAGCTACTACGGATATGAAGACGGCAGGCTGGTGGCCGTGCGCGACGCCAGCGACAACGTCAAGATCAGTTACGCATACGACGACACGGGTCGCGTCGTGGAGGCTTGCGGCACCAACATCCAGCAGCTGAACGACACGGAGAGCGTCGATTTGGGCTGCATCACGACCGAATACGGCGACGACGGCTCCGTCACTACGCGTTACCCGCAAGGCGAAGATCGACCCGCCACGCTTTCCCACGTCACCTTCACCGACGATGGGCTGCCGCTGGTGACCACGCTCAGCACCGAAGGTGAAGACTCGCCAACCCAAACGACCGTCGTCGAACGTAACGCCGACGGCTGGGTGCTGTCGTACACCACCACAAGCGCCAGCGCCGTGAACGCTCACGAATACACTTACACCGACGCGGGGCAGCTGGCGAGCATCGACTACTCCCGAGATGGCGAGCTCCAGCGCTCTCACACGTTCACATACGACGATCTCGGCCGTCTGGTGAGTCGCGCGGAGGTGCGCAACGACCTCGACGATGCCGATTGCACCGTCGAGCTGAGCTATCCCTCAGACGACTGCAAGCTGACCCTGCAGCCTAACGACTTCACCCAGGATCCGCAGTTCAACGCGCCGCGTATCTACGGCTGCGAATAACAACCGTTGCGTTATTGCGCAGCGCGCGCCTTCGACGCGCCGCGTGACTCGCTCACCGCCACAATCTTCCGGGCTGGACGCACGCCCTCGCGGATTGGCGCGCGGGCGTGCGTGCAAAGCCGCGCGAGTTGTGGCGAGACTGGGCGCAGTGTTCGTCAAGTTGTGGGTCTGGAGCAACGCGAGCCGCACGGCGCCGCAACGCGTCGGCGGCCGCTCGCGTACACCTTTCGGTAGGGTAGCGTTACTCGGGCTGGTGCTCGGCTCGACGTGGGGTTGCGGCGGGCGTAGCAACTTGTCGCACGCGGACCACGACGGCGGTCTGCTCGTGTTGCCGGGCGAAGTGCTCGATGCGGGCTCGCCACCCAACCAGATCATCTTGGATTCGGCACCGCCACCCGAGGAACCCGAGTTCGAGCCACCGCCTGAGATGGAGCCAGAAGAGGAGCCGCAGCCGCCTGCACAGATCTTGCCGCCCATCGCACCTGACATGCCCCCCGTGATGGAACCGATGGTGGTCATGGAGCCCGAGGAAGAGCAGGAGCCGCCACTGCCCGAAGAGTGTGTGCTTGCCCCCGTAGAGCCCGAGCTCAGCAGCGAGAGCTTCGAACTGTTGGCAGACGCCGTCACGCAAGACTACCTACCTCCGGCAGACGAACGCTGGGAATGGGCAGGCGACGAGGCGGACGCGACCTGGCCCTATCCGTCCCGCGCGATCTGGCCTACGCCCGTCGAGTTACCCGCGGGGCTCGGGCAAGACGTCGAACTGGTGGCGCTCGCAGGCGCTTCAGCCGACGACCTCTACGTGGTGGGGCAAAGTGATGACGCGGCGTTGGTGCTGCACAACGCGGGAGGCGAGTGGCAAAACGAGAGCCAAGCCGTGCTCGGCGTCCTACCGAGCGCAAGCGGCGCCAACTCGGTGTCCGTCGTCAGCCCCGAGCAAGTCTGGGTGACGACACCCGAGGGGCTCTTGCGCTCTGATGGCGCTGGACAGTGGCAACTGGTCGACGCGCCTGCCGCGGTCTTTCCGCTGGGCGCCGTGTGGATGAATGAAAGCGGCTTCGGCGTGCTCGCGGGCGGCAGCGTGGCGACCACGTTCGACGCCGGCAAGAGCTGGAATCTCGAAACACGCGACTTGGGTTTCGTCGCGCCTGGGCTCGCCTACTCTCGTTCGTTCGTGCGTGTGGCGGGGCATGGCAATCAGGCAGCAGTGGTCGGCAGATTCGGACACCTGATCACCCGCAGCGATGATGGGTGGCAGGCGTCCACCGTGCTCGCCAGCGATGTCGCGTTCACTGACGGGGGTCAGTTCATGACGAGCCGCAACGCGTCGCAGGGGCTGTTCATGCAAACCACCCCCGCCGCGTGGCAGATCTATCCGTTGAGCGGCAGCGGCGGCCTCGACCGCGTGTGGGCGTCCCCTTCCGGCGAGGTGTTCGCGGGAGGCGACCTGAATGCTATCCTGCATCGGTTTGCGGACGGCAGTCTCGAATTGCTGCCGTCTGAGGCCAGCGACATCGTCGACTTCTACGCAGACGGCGGCTCGCTCTATTCGCTGTCTGAAGGTGGCCTGTGGCATCACGAGCTGGGAGACGTCAGCAGCAGCTCCGCCTCACGCGCCGCATTGCTCGACGAGGAGTTGCTCGACATCGCGCCTGGTCCCTCATCGACTTGGGGACGCAGCGCCGCGCCCAACTTCGAGCCCCTCGAGTGTGTGGACGACGTGATCAGCGTCGGCGCGCCCGCCTGGCAAGGTCAGCTCGAACCAAACCCGCCTCAGGAACGATACGGCACGTGTTATGGCGCGCAGCGCCAGTTCAGCGAAACCGCGTTCAGCTTCACAGCACCCAGTGCAGGAACTTACCGACTCGTGCTCGAACAGGCAGCGCCCGAAGCGGAAGCCGACGAGGGAGTACTGCAACTCGCGCTGCGCAACGGTTGTGAGGGCTGGCTGATCTGGAACGGCGGTTTCGTGGGAACGCTGCCGGCCGTCGACATCGGGCTGGACGCCGGGCAGGTGCTGCTGGTCGAAGTGTGGGCCGAACAAGAGATTAGCCAGCCGCTCGATTTTCGGCTGTCGATCTATTGAGCGGCCCGTGTCGCACTCACGGGGTGCCGTTACCTGAGCGCAGCAGACGAACGGCCTCCGTCAGGTACGCGTTCAGCTCGTCCAGGGTAACGCCGGCGCGCGGTTCGTAGTCAGGCGGAAACGCTGGTGGAGTGACCGTGAAGGCGCCTTCGATGGCTGCATCCTCGATGAACTCAGCCTGTTGTTCAGGTCCCAGCTCACCGAATGGCACCTGGGGCACGTCCGGTCCCCACTCGTAAGCTCCGCCTTTCATGTCAGCCAGTACCGCCTCGCTCATGTAGTCGGTCCCACCGTTTTGATGTTGCCAAACGTGTACCATCTCGTGCTCGAGCAGCCCCTCGTCGTCGTCGTTCTTGAGGTAGATCGTGTTGCCGAGCACGAAGGGCCTGGCATTCGTACTGAAGACTCCAGCGTTGCCCTCTTTGACACGCACCTGGTCGTAGTCGATGCTATCGCCGAAGATCGGACGCAGCCGGGCCACCTCTGCGTCGGTGAGCTCACGGCCGGGCGGCTCTAGATGCAGGCTTGTCTGAATCGCGCTGGCGGCTTTCGCCGTCAGAAAGACAGCGGCATCAACGGGCGTTTGAACGACTTTCAACAACCCGTTGCCGATGTCTGAAAACCCTTCTGGATCGAGCACGGCCAGTTTGCCCAAGCCTTCAGCGATGTCACCGCCCGCTTCGAAGAGGTTGCGCGAGATACCCACCCACGTGTCGTGCACACCCATGACGACCGTTCGCGCGCTTTCGAGCAGCCGCTCCGCCTGATCACGCATGGCGTCGCGCACGGGGGCGATGGGAATGAGCTCGATCGTCGCGAGCACTACGCCGTCGAGCAGATCCAGCGCGTCACTCATCAGCCGCCCCGGGAGCTTGAACACGATGTCATCGAACGCGGTCTTGCAGGCCTCCCAAGCGCCAGCAAAGTCTCCTTCAGCCAAGTTGGTGACGACATCGCGCCCGAAGGTCCACAATGCTTCAGCCGTGAAGCGAACGTTATCCCAAAGCTGGCGCGCGTGTTCGACCAAGGCTTCCCAAGCTTGTCGAGCCGCGCGCGCGACGCTATTGCCCGTGGCTTTCACGGCGTCTTCCACGACATCGTACACGTCA
>CBFGUG010000071.1:0-40097 GCA_965651905.1 uncultured bacterium
GATCTTTGGCAACTCCGGCAATGGAACGCTGGCCCGTCTGGCAAAGGCTCACCGCCTTAGCTTTGAACTCAGGGGTGAAGACCCTGCGCTTTCTTCTCTTGTTCATGGATCACTCCCGCGCAGTATCGCGCATTTTCGGGTGTCCACGAAATCGGATCAGCTTCACAAGTACGGAGTCAACTCGTCGCCGAAGGTATGGCCGTGACGTCCGATCTCCACCGCGATGGTTCCGTTGGCGTCTGTGTCGTGCATTGCGAAGCAAGCTGCCGTCCACTGATACTCCAGGCTGAGGTGTTCGATCACGAACGGGTTCGGAAAGCCGATCGGCGGAGATGCGAGTGTCATCGGCGGATTGTCAGGATCGTAAGCCCGGTCGGGCTTGGCGGACACATCTGCTGAAACTCCCGATGGGGGAGGTATGCAGGATAACGCCAGGCTTCCGAGCAGTACGACGTGTCGCATGCGGCTCAGACGTTTCATCTCGTGCAGCATTGGGTGTGGCGAATCGTACAAACGTGGTGGGATGTTTGCCAAGGGTTGGCTGCGGTGAGTGTAATTAGCGAACGGCCGCGGAGACCTCGCGACGCAGGCGGCCTTTGGTTGCCAGAAACTCACGAAGCGTGGGCCGAAGTTACTTCGTCCAGATGAATGGACGTGCGAACAACCAGGCAATGGCGACGGCTTGTAGCGTCATGGGCCACCAGCGGTCGCGTCTGGATAGTCCGAGAGTGAACGCTGCTGCGGCAACCAGAACGTGTAGCGCGGTTAGGCCGATATAGTGCGCCTCGCTGTAGTACGGAAACCCGTGCACTTCAGAGCCGAAGCGGTAGTTGTAGCGATTCGTCAGGACGTCGCGAATCATCTCCAGTTCGAAGAGCACGACTAACGCTGTCAGAGCTAGCAAGGTGACGCGCACGCTAGAGTATAGGCGCCCGCCAACGATACTCCGAGTCATTGGTCCTTCATGGTGGCCGCGCGTCCGCATTCTCTCACACTACGCGTCGCAGCATCGCGACACGGGGCCAACGTCCAAGCTCACTGCTGTCTTCCTCTTTGCGGATCTTTTGCAGCCACGATGGCAGCTCCCCGAACACCTGCTCCGCGAAGTTCCAACGCGCGTACAAGGGTGCGTTCCAGGGGACGTCGCGAAACGTCGTCAGGGTGACGCTGCCTAGTTGACGCTGCTGCGCCTGGTCGACGACGTGCTCGACGAGGTGGCGTCCGATGCCTTGCCTCATGTGCGCTGGGTGCACGTCGAGTTCGCGGAGGTGCAGGGCGCCTGGGCGCAGCCAACATAGCGCGAAACCGACGGGCACGTCGTCGACGGTGGCGAACCAGAGTAGGTCTTCCACTTGCGCACGCACGATGACGTCGTGCGGTAACCCGTCGAGATCTGCTGGTAGTCCGGCGTCCGCGTAACGCTCCCCTGCCAGGTCCTCCAATTCAGAGACCCGTTCGAGTTCGTCGGCGCGAGCAGCTCGAATCGTGACCATCGTGACCTCACGCGACGCGTATCACGACCTTTCCGAGATGTCGTGCGGCGCCGAAGTGGGCCAAGGCTTCGGGGACTTGGTCGAGGGTGAACGGGCCGTCGATCACGGTGCGGAGGGTGCCCGCTTGGAATAGGGCTTCCACGGCGTCCAGCTGCTCGTTGGGGACGAGGGGCAGCAGACGGATGGATTTGCCTCGTGCCTTGCCTAGCAGCGCGCCCCAGCTGACGATGCTGAGTAGGTTGGGGACGTGGCCGCCGACCGAGACGTAGCGTCCGCCTGGGGAGAGGGCGCGGGTTATCGCCCAGGCAGACTTGGTGGACTTGGCGTCGAGGATGACGTCGTATTGGTCGCCCGTGTTCGTGTAGTCGGTTTGCGTGTAGTCGAGGACGTGGTCGAACCCCAACTCGCGCATCATGTCGAGTTTTAGTCCGCTGTCGACGCCTGTGACTTCCGCGTCGAGGGCTTTGGCGAGTTGTAGTGCTAGGGTACCGACCCCGCCGCCGGCGCCATTGATCAAGACGCGTTCGCCGCGGCTGAGCTGTCCATAACCGAGCAGGCCTTGCGCCGCGAGGCCGCCTGCGTGGGGAATGGCCACTGCCTGTTCGAACGACATGCCCTGTGGCATCTTGCGCAGAGCCTTTTCGGGCACGCTGACGTACTCGGCGAACCCACCGAAGCCCGCTTCCGAGAGGTCACCGTACACGTGGTCGTCGGGCGCAAACGTACTGACTCCCTCGCCAACGGCATCGACCACGCCCGCAACTTCTGCGCCCAAGATCGTGATCTTGGGGCGACGCAGACCGAACAGCAGGCGATAGATGTACGGCTCGCCCCGGACGTAGCCCCAGTCCCAATCGTTGATGGCCGTGGTGTGGATCCGCACTCGGACTCGACCGGGTGCAAGCTCGGGGATTTGTCGCTCTTCGAGTTGGATGACTTCGGGTCCGCCGTACTTGCGAAAAACCATCGCCTTCATGGCCGCATGAATACACGTGCCTCGTGCTTCCGTCACGCGCTCCGAGCCGCGGTTTCGCCAAGTGTCGTCTTGGCTGGCGCGCCGAGGCGCGTGCGGGAAGAAATCGAGTCACTCGCGCGTAACACGTCTCATGCGCCGAGCGCAGAAGGCGTTGCTTTGGGTTGCAATCGCGTCATTGGCCACGGCGGGCAGCGTCGTTGCGTATTGTCACGGGACGGCGAGTGCTCCGAGCACTTGTTACGGCACTCCCGCGGCGGGGGCGGTCGAGGGCGCGTGGCAATTGCCGCGATCTGGAGTGAACTTCGGGGCGTACAGTTCGCTTGGTTGGAGCTTGGGGAGAACGTACGTGCATAGCGCGGTGCATCCTGTAGTGCTGGAGGCGTACGCGGGGTTGCAGCTGGAGTTACCTGGGCGCCAGTTTCTGTACGGCGAGACTGGGTTCGTGCGCGGGGGCCAGTTTCGGCCGCACCGCACCCATCAGAACGGGCTTTCCGTCGACTTCATGGTACCCGTCGTGAACGCTGATGGACGAGCGGCGACGTTGCCGACGTCCGCAGCGAACAAATTCGGCTACGACATCGACTTCGACGCGAACGGGAAAAACGAAACCCAGTCGATCGACTTCGAGGCCATCGCGCTGCATCTTGCACAGCTGCAGGCAGCTGCCCAAGAGCGCAACGTGCGCATCGCGAAAGTGATCTTTGCGCCCGATCTGCAGCCGCACCTGAGACGCACGAAGGCTTGGTCGAATATCCGCAGCCTGCCGTTCAACAAACGGCCCTCGTGGGTGCGCCACGACGACCACTACCACGTGGATTTTGCGGTTCCGTGCCAACCGCTGGCGGCCGCGCCGTGAGTTGAGGCGTTGCGGGGTTCACGCTGGATGGCCCGCGCTCGCACATGTGCTAATTCAATCGTCGTGGGCACGCGTAAACCTTGGGGACTCGCGCTAGCGCTGAGCATTGGTCTCATTTCAATCCGTCAGGACGCCCGCCGATCTCGGCGCCTGAGGCTGTTTCCCCTGCGCTTCCGTTGCTCGAAGCCAGAAGGCTGCTCCGCTACGGTTCTCGTGAAAACAGCCTCAGCCACCGAGCTTGACGGGCGGGTTTGCTGCCATGCCAGGCAATGCAGCGACGACATGAGGCGACGATCAGACCAATGTTCAGGCGCTTAGTGTGGTTGGTGGTTGTGGCGTGTGACGCAAACACTCGCACCGATGTTCAGGCCACGAGCGCTCGGGACGAGGCGCGTGAGCTGGACGCGTCATCGAGCCCAACAGGTGGTACGGACGCCCAAAGTGACGCATCTGCCGAACGCAATCCGCCAGTCATTCTCGATCCCCAGGCGCGGGACACGCAGGATTTGCCGCTCGAGCTCAGCTTCGAGCCTGACATTTGTCCGCGGCTCGACGTCGAGATCAACTTCCTGGAGAACGAGTATATCGCGACGGGCGGTGTGCTGGTCAAGGCACTGCAGGTGCCCGAGTTCACGCTAGAGAACAAAGCCGACGTCAGCGACATGGACTACTCGGCGGACGTGCCGTACGAAGATTGGGACCATTCCGATTTCCCCGAGGGCGCCTGTATCGTTCGACTGCGTGGCGTCGTGGCCTCGTGCTACGACAATCCGGGCTCGTCGTTCATTCACCGCGCGGGAATGGACCGCTTCCCGGATCTGGGCGTAGGGTTGGAAAGCTACTATCAGTTGCTGGCCATGAACGCCGTTACTGAAGCGGTCCCGGGCTGTCCCCGTGTCGAGTGGGGTGGAGGCCAAGGCCATTGGTGGTACCTGCTCCAGCGAGATGAAGACACCTTGCTCATCGGCTGCGCGTCAGCGTGTGAGGCGACGATGAGGTGGGGCGGGGAGTTGACGTTGAGACCGGACCCGTTGCTATGACGTCGAAGTGGCCGCACCTCGCGGCCACCCGCATCGCGAGGCCGCAACCTTCGCCGCTCTCTTGGCCCGCCCCGCATCCCTTGGGTGATAATCGCGCGCCGTGTATCAACAGCTCGACGCGACTCAGATCGTCAAGACCAGCGCGACGTTGCAAAGGCGCATTTCGGAGCGCTTCGAGGGGTCGGGGCTGAGCCAGGTGGCTTCCGAGCTGCATCAGGTGGCGCAAGATGCGGCGATGATCAGCGAGTGGCTCGATCGGCCGATTTGGTGGGTGCGGATCGCGGTGGCGTGTGGCGCGCTGACGCTGTTTGTTGCGGTGGCCATCGCCTTGGTCGACATGCGAGTTGGGGAGCTGGGGACGCTGAGTGAACTGATTCCGTTCTTGGAAGCGTTGGTGAACGACATCGTGTTCATCGCGGTGGGACTCTATTTCTTGGCGGGGGTGGAGGTGCGTATCAAGCGCAAGCGAGCCCAACAGGCGCTGCACGTGTTGCGCTCGCTCGCGCACATCGTCGACATGCACCAGCTGACGAAACATCCCGAAAAGTACGTCTACAAGGGGGCGTCCACGGCGTCATCGCCGCCACGCACGATGACGCCCTTCGAGCTGACACGCTACTTGGACTATTGTTCGGAGATATTGTCGATCCTTTCGAAGGTGGCGGCGGTTTACGTGCAGCACTTCGAAGACGCGGTCACGGTGGCGGCGGCCAGTGACGTGGAAGATCTCACGGGCGGGCTGACGCAGAAGATCTGGCAGAAGATCATGATCCTCGACCGCATCCTGACCGACGGCGACGAGCCGCTGACTGCACCAGTGAGCTGATCTCGACGTCAGCGTAGTCCGTAGTCGTCGGCAATTTGGTCGTAGATCGCAAAGTCGTCTTGATCGGCGCGAGCCTCGTTGCCTGCCCAGGTGAACATCGCGTCGCCCCACTCGCCGTTGGCGGTAGGCTCCCAGAAGAACGTGCCCAGGCCTCGCCCGTCGGGCATGTCGCGCATCAGGTCGTTGGCGGCGCGTTTATCGCCGTTGTACTCGGCGATCACGAACTTCAACTCGGGGTAGCGCCCGGCGATGTCCGCGAAGTTGGCGGCCCACTCGCTCGGCCCGCCGTGAAATGCCGAATACGCGGACTGACCCAGGATGTCGAACTGCACGCCGCGGTTCATCGCTTCGCCCACCCACCACACGGTGGTGTCGTTGTCGCCACCGCGGTCGATGTGCAACATGGTTTGGATCCTGCTGTCGACTTCTTTGACCGCGGACAAGCCCGCAGTGAGTAGCTGCGCCAGCTGATCCCAATTGTTCGGATCGTAGGTGTGGCCGTCGGGGTGCAACATGCCCGGGGTTATCTCGTTACCCACCTGCACCATATCGGGCAACGCGCCCGCGGCCTCGAACGCGAGCAGCGTGTCGCGTGTGTAGTCGTGCACGGTGGTGCGCAGTTCGTCGAAGCTCAGGCCCTCCCAGGCGGCGGGTTTGTGCTGATCGTCGGGATCTGCCCAGGTGTCGCTGTAATGGAAGTCGAGCAGTAACCCCATGCCTGCAGCTTTCACGCGCTGGGCCATCTCGATGGTGTGCGCTTCGTCGCAATACGGCTCAGAGCGCGTGACGAACTCGAACTGATAGCCATCGGGGTCGCCCGGCGAGTGAAACAGCCTGAGCCGCGCGTAGTTGAAGCCGCGGTCGCGAAGCAACTGCACGAAGTCCTTCTGCACGCCGCCGTCGGTGAACACGATGCCCTTGTCTTCCTCTTCCTGAACGAAGGAAATGTCCGCGCCGAGGATGAACGGAACCGTGACGGGGCCATCGCTGGACCCATCGTCCGTAGAGTTGTCGTCCAGAGCGGCGACATCGCTGGAATCGTCCGTCGTGGCGTCGTCCGCAGAGTTGTCGTCCGTCGTGGCGTCGTCTGGGATGGAGCTGTCGTCGGTTGCGCTGTCGTCCAGAGCGGCGTCATCGCTGGAGTCGTCCGTGGTGCTTCCGTCGTCGGTGGGTTCGCTGTCGGGAAGCTCCCCGTCCATTTCGCCGCCACTGTTCGACCCCGCCGGGTCGGCGTCATCCGCCATCGCGTCGTCGCTCTGGTTGGACCCAGTCATGCCCGGGGTTGCCGTTCCAGGTTGCGCGGCTGTTCCACTGGGCGCATCAGTGGTGCTGCCCGTGCTTGCCGCGGACGTCTGGTCCTGGGTGGGGGCCTGGCCCGGAGGCGTGCTTTCAGCGTCCGCGCTATTGGACGCCGTGCTGGCGCCTGCGGACCCCAGATCGGCGGAGTCGTCTGTGGAGGTTCGGTCGCTCGCACAGGCCACTACCCAGACGAGCACGCTCGACAGCGCTGATAAATATCGGGATGAGTTGGTCATTTTCACGGTTAGTGGATGCCCGCGTGGAGGACGGTCGGAAGCGTTTCGTGGACGCTCGCACGTGGGAGTATTTACGAAGCAGGTTGCGACGTCACGTGATGGTTCCACTTCCAAGAAAACACTCGGCGTTTCAGAGCGGCGCAATGGCTGATCGCCTGCTAGGTGAGCGGGTTGACGCTTGCCCACCCGTGCCCGATACATCTGGCCGCATGGAAGCGATCGTCATCGATGAGGGGCTGGAGTTCGTGGAACACATCAGCCAGCATTTGGTGGTCGATACCGCGACCGACCACCCGAGCCCGAGTGAACGACGCTTGCGTTGGTCTGGCGCGAAGGCTAGCGGATACGCGACCTACTCCAACGTGCGCGCTGGCGTTTCGCTGATGGTGATCGACGCGCAGGCCTCCTCACCGTGGGCGGTCGACGTGTTGCACCAACCCACGGGGCTCGAGCTCGGTTTCGTGCGTTCCACGGGCGTGCGCATCAGTAACGACTGCGGGACGGACGTCGGGCTGCCAGCGGGTAGTTTCGGCGCTTTCAAGCTCAACGAGGCGGCCAAGCTCAACTGCCACTCGCGGGCCACGCCAGAACAAAGCGTGCGGCTCATGCTCGACCCCACGGAGTTGCGTTTCATGTTGGGTTGCGATGAGCTACCTGCCGCATTGGAAGCGATGCTCCGCGGCGGAGAGTCGTTCACCTGCTTGACCAAGGGCATGACCGCGGAGATGTTCGACGTCGTCGACGCTGTGTCCGCCTGCACGATGATCGGGCCGATGCGGCAGTTGTACCTCGAGGGTAAGGCGCTCGAACTGATCGCTCTGGCCGTCGATGCGCTGGGTGCCGACGCCGCGCCTCCAAGCGAGGTGCGGATGGACGCCGATCTGATCGATCGTTTGGAGCACGCTCGGCAGGTGCTGCTCGCCGACATCTGCGAACCGCCTTCACTCAGGCAACTTGCCAGGCGTTGCGGGCTCAACGAACGTAAGTTGAAGGAAGGCTTCAAGCAGCGTTTCGGAACGACTGTATTCGCGTACGTTCGGCAGCAGCGGATGTCGCGCGCTCACGACCTGCTCGTCGGCAATTCAGGCAACGTAGGAGATGTTGCACAACGCGTGGGTTACGCGAACGCCAGCAAGTTTGCCGCCGCTTTCCGACGACAATTCGGCATTTCGCCTAGCGCCGTGGGTAGCTGCTAGAACTCGAAGCGAACGAGCGCCGTGCGGCTGCTGGGACATGGCGCCGCAGCGCGGTTCGGAAGTGCTGCGGTTTCTGAAGTTTTTGGGTAGAACCCGCTGGACGCGGGGGCTCAGCGTGGCAACGCGCCACAAAGTCCACCCTGGAGCACGATTCGGTCCCGCTCGGAGCAGCACGCTCATCGCGGGTCGCCTAAACAAAGCGTGAGTTCGGCCGATCTCGGGCTGAACCAAAAACCAAGAAGGTTTCGAGTGTACCAATCAACCGTCACCATCGGTGTGCGCAGTGCGTGGCTGCTTGCCGTCGTGCTCTCGGCGAGCGCGGGTTGCAACAAGCCGACCCAGCAAGAGCCGCAGGAAATGTCAGCGGAGCCCAGGGCCGAACGCGCCAAGAGCTTGGAAGGCAATCGCGTCGAGGTCGTCGTCGTTCAGCCATCGCGGCGCAACCTGTCGCTAACCGTCCCGGGTGAAGTGGAAGGTTTCCGTGACGCAGTGCTCGCGGCGCCCATGGGTGGATACGTCGAGCGCGTGCACGTCAAGGAAGGCGATCGCGTCAAAGCTGGTCAAGTGGTGGCTTCCGTGGATCGCGCCGTTCACGCCGTGCGTTTGGAGCGCGCCAAGATCGACGTGCAGTCTGCGGAGCGCGAGCTGGCGCGAGCCAAGTCGCTCGGCGCTTCGATCCCGCGTGCCGAAATAGATGCGGCTGATGATCGTTTGGCTGTCGCCAAGGCTGCCCTCAAGGAACTCACCGTGAACGTCGACCGGGCGATCATCAAAGCGCCGTTCAGCGGTTACATCGCTCGCGTCGATACCGAAGTGGGCGAGGTTGCGTCGCCGGGGTCACCGCTGATGCGATTGGTCCAACTCAAACCCGTCAACGTTTCGGTGGCGCTTTCGGACCGCGACGTCGCGATCGCTCGCGAGGGTGGTACGGCGCTAGTACAACTCGACGCGCGCACGGGGCAGTACGAGGGTAAGATTACCTCGATCTCACGCGCTGCCGATCTGAAGACCCGTTCATTCGAGGCACTGATAGAGATCCCGAACGAGGACGAAGCGCTGCTGCCCGGCATGATCGCGAACGTCACCCTCGAAACCGCTGAGCCCGTTACGGGTGATGATAACGCTGAAAAGAAGGGCGCCAAAGCGACGCCTGCCAAGCAAGAGGGCGACGAGGCCAAACCCGCCGCGGATTCCCAGGAGTCCGACGAAACCCAGCTCATCATCTCGCAAGACTGGATCGTCACCAGCCCGAAGGGCGTTGGTGTCTTCCTCGAGCAAGGGGGCAAGGCAGTATGGCGGCCGGTCAAGCTCGGGGAAGTCGTTCGCAAACAGGTCGTCGTGAAAGAAGGACTCGAGGCGGGGGATACACTCATCGTCGTCGGCCATCGCGAATTGGTCGATGGTGACCCAGTGCTGGTCCAGCGTCGTGGCACCTGCTGCGTGCAAGGGCGGGCTAGCTTCAGCGACTGACGTCCGCACAACCTAAGTCACCAAGGACGATCCCGTGATTGCGTTTTTCGTACGTAACCGAGCCCCCATTCTGCTGGTGCTCGTTTGCATCTCGCTGTTCGGCTGGCTTTCGTACCAACGGCTGCCACGTGAGGCGAGCCCAGACGTCAAGATCCCACTGGTCACGGTCACGACTCCGTACCCCGGGGTTTCGCCCGGCGACATCGAGAGCTTGGTCACGGTGCCACTCGAGAACGAACTCGCGGGCGTCAAAGATCTCAAGACCATCACGAGTACGAGCGCCGAAGGCCTGAGCATCATCAGCCTCGAATTCGAACCCGACGTCGTGATCGAAGACGCGCTTCAACGCTGTCGTGATCGAGTCTCTCGGGCCGAAGGCGATCTGCCTGACGACGCGGAAGAGTCGAGCGTGTCCGAGTTTTCCTTCTCGGACTTGCCGATCATGTTGCTGAATCTGGCGGGTCCCGTCGACGAGATCGAACTGAAGCGTTACGCAGAAGATCTACAGGATAAACTCGAGCGCGTGCCTGGCGTGCTCGACGTCCAGCTCAGCGGCGGTCGCACGCGAGAGTTCCGCGTGCAAGTGAACCCCACGCGTTTGGCGCACTACGATCTGGGGCTGACTGACGTCGTCAACGCCATCAACAACGAGAACGTCAACATCCCAGGCGGTGAAGTCAAAGCGCGCTCTGCGAACTTCCTGGTGCGCGTACCCGGCGAGTTCAGCAACGCTTCGGAAATCGAAAAGGTGGCGTTGCCTCGTCGCGGTGACCGCCCCGTTTTCGTCCGTGACGTGGCCACGGTTGTCGACGGCTTTGCCGACCGCGCCACGTATTCACGCATGAACGGCGAAGCCAGCGTTTCCCTCGGCATCGTCAAGCGTGCAGGTGCCAACATCGTCGAAGTCGCCCAGGGGGTGAAGTCGATCACCGCCAAAGAGGCGCAAAACTGGCCCAAGAGCGTCACGCACCGCGTGCTCGCCGATCAGAGTCGCAACGTCGACATCATGGTGCTCGAGCTGGAGAACAACATCCTGCTCGCGCTGATCCTGGTCGTCGGCGTCGTGATCTTCTTCATGGGCTTGAAGAACAGCCTGTTCGTCGCGTTTGCGATCCCGCTCAGCATGCTCGGCGCCATGATCGTGTTCTCGATGATGGGCGTGACTCTGAACATGGTCGTGCTGTTTTCGCTGATCCTCGTGCTCGGCATGTTGGTCGACAACTCCATCGTGTTGGTCGAGAACATCTATCGTCACTTGGAGATGGGGAAGCAACCCATGGCCGCTTCGATTGAAGGGGCCAAAGAGGTTTCGGGCGCGGTGATCGCTTCGACGCTGACGACAGTTGCCGCGTTCGCGCCGCTGCTCGCGTGGACGGGCATCATGGGCGAGTTCATGATGTACCTGCCGCTGACCGTGATCATGGTGCTGCTCAGCTCGCTGTTCGTCGCGATCGTGATACTGCCCGTGCTCACCGCGCTGGGCCTGACCCAAAAGAACGCTGCCGAAGCCAGCAAGACCCAAGAGGAGCTCGAAGCAGAAAACCTCGCGCGTTCTCTCGAAAATCCGATCATCCGTGGGTATCAGGCCATTCTGCAGTGGTCGCTGAAACACCGCATCATCACCTCCGCTGGCGTATTCGCGATCTTGATCGGCACGTTCATCGCGTACGGCAAGTTCAACCACGGTGTGGAGTTCTTCCCAGAGGTCGAGCCCGACCGCGCGACTATCAGCATGCGCGCGCCCGACGGTACAGATCTCGAGGAGACTGACCGCATCGTGCGCGCGATGGAGCAACGCTTGCTCGCCGACGACAACATCGAGACCTACGTGGCCGAGACTGGGGTTTCGATGGGCGACTTCTCCACGTCGCAGGCCACCAACCAGGCGCGCATCACCGTCGACTTCTATCCGCACGCGAGCAAAGCGCAGCCTGGGGAGACACCGCGCAAAGAGAGCAGCGAGATCACGCTCAATCGCATTCGCGATAGCATGGCGGACATCGTCGGCGCGGAGATCAAAGTCGAGAAAGAACGCATGGGCCCGCCTGTGGGTAAGCCCATTGCTGTGGAAGTGAGTGCAAAGGATTATCACGAGGCGGGTGAGTTCGCGGCCAAGCTACGTCGCGAGATCGCCAAGATCGACGGCGTGACGGGCCTCACCGACAATTACCGCGTCGGCCGCCCCGAGTTGCGCTTCCGCGTCGACCGCGGCGCCGCCAAGCGCATCGGCGCCAGCACGGGCGAAATCGCCAGCGCGGTTCGAAACGCCATCAACGGCACGGAGGCATCCACCTACCGCGACGGCGACGACGAGTATTCGATCATGGTCGAGCTCGCGCCCGAGTTCAAAGAGGACCTGCAATCGGTTCTCGCGATGCGCATTCCAGGTCGCGAAGACATGGAGCTCGGAACCTTCAGCGTGCCGATCAGCACGGTCGCGACCTACGAGCTCGCGGGTGGTACGGGGTCGATCAACCACAAAGCTCAAGAGCCGATGGTCACCATCAGCGGTGACGTGCTCGAAGGCTTCAACGAAAACGCCGTTCGCGCGGCCGTCGTCGACTACATCGAAAACGCCAAAACGCCGCCGAACATCAGCACTCGCCTGGGCGGCGCGGACGACGAGCAGCGCAAGACCCAAGAGTTTCTGTCGACGGCGTTCTTGGTGGCGTTGTTCCTGATTGCGCTGGTGCTGGTGGCGCAGTTCAATCGTTTCGACTTGCCGCTGATCATCTTGGCGTCCGTGGTGCTTTCGCTCACGGGTGTGTTGTGGGGTTTGATTGTCACTGAGACCGCCTTCGGCATCGTGATGACGGGGCTCGGTGTGATCTCGCTCGCGGGTGTGGTCGTGAACAACGCCATCGTGCTGCTCGACTACGTGGAGCAACTGCGTGCCGCAGGCAGAGAACGCCAGCAGGCCGTGATCGAAGCGGGAGTAACTCGCTTCCGTCCCGTGATGTTGACGGCGATCACCACCATCTTGGGCTTGGTGCCCATGGCCATTGGCCTCAGCATCGACTTTTCGACGGGCCAGATGTTCATGGGGACGCAAAGTGGCGATTGGTGGGGCCCGATGGCGGTTGCCGTGGTGTTCGGTCTGGCTTTCGCGACGATTTTGACGCTGGTCGTGGTTCCCACGCTGTACACCCTGTTCGATGATTTTTCGGGATGGCGAGGACGTATCTGGTCCAAGGTGCGCTTCCGCTCTCCACCGCAGCAGGTTACGACGCCTGCGGTGAGCGCGGGTGAGTGACCGCTCCGCCGTTCCGATGACAACGCGTACAAGCCAATCGTGAGGTCCTGCAGATGATCCGACCCGTTCACTCCCGCCTGACAGCGCTCGGCGTGCTGGTGGGTACCGCCTTTCTCTTGCCTTCGGCCGTTTCGAGTTCTGCGTTGGCGCAGCCCGCGACTGGTGAGCAGGCCCCGGACGCAGTGCAAGCCCCAGGCGCAGTGCAAACCCCAGGCGCAGTGCAAGCCCCAGGCGCAGTGCAAACCCCAGGCGCCCCAAGCGCGGTGCAGCAGCCCGCACAGTCGGCTACTGCGCCGTCTGTAGTCGCTCCTGCGGCTCCGTCGAAACAGTCGTTTTCCGAACTGCTGAAGGAGATAGGCGTCGAGGGTGGACTCACTTCAGCGGAGGTTGGGCGACGTGCCGCCGCCAGCAGTTACGACGCAGAAGTGCAGCGCCAAGAGGTGCTGAACGCCGCTGCAGACTCGCGGCGCACCTATCACAGCTTGTTCCCTCGGCTTACCGCAACAGCACGCTACACGCGTTTCTCTAGGGTTCCGGAAACTACGTTAGGTAGCCCCGACGCACAGTCGGTCGTGACTACCGACGGCCCTGGAGTGTTGGGTCCGGGAGCTACGCTGATTGGTGTCGATTCCGACTTCTCGTTTCCAATCCCCGTCAACTACTATCACCTCAATCTGGGGGTGACGATCCCTCTCTCCGATTACCTGCTCTCCACCACCCAGGCCATGCGCGGCTCCAAAGCCCTGCGCGAGGGCGCCGAGTTGCAAGAGAGCGCCATTCGTCTCGACGCAGCTGCTCAAGCCAAGCTCGCGTATTACGAGTGGGTTCGCAGCAAGCTGCAAGTGGTCGTGGCCAAGCAGTCTCTGCAGCAGGCGACAGCTCAACTCGAACGAACCAAGCTGTACTTCTCGGCGGGGCGCATCGCAGAGGCCGACGTGATGCAGGCACAAGCGTTCGTCTCCGAATCCCAACTGCTCGTCACCCGGGCTGAAACCGCGGTGACGGTGACTGAGCAGCGTTTGCGCACGGGTATGCACGCGGAGCCCGACGAAGTGTTGTTCGTCGGCGAAGACGTGATGCAGCCTTTCGGGCGTTCCGACGAGTCGGCGAGCCTGAACCAGATGTATGCCGAAGCCGTCAGGCAGCGTCTCGAAATTCGTTCGCTCGACCGCACGCAATACTCGTTCTCTCAAGCATCAGAGGTGAAGGATACCGATCGTTACCCGCGGGTAGAGGCATTCGGCAATCTCACCTATGCGAACCCCAATCAACGCATCTTCCCGATGGAAGAAGAGTGGAACGGTACGTGGGACGTCGGGGTGCAGGCGGTCTGGACGATCAACGACTTGTGGATCGCAGACGCCGAGCGTCAAAAACTCGATAACCAGCGGGCACAATTGATCGCCCAACGACGTTCCCTCGAAGACGCGCTCAGGCTGGAAATCCTCACCGCGCACGGCGCACTTCGCGAGGCCAAGATCGCCGTACAAACCGCCGAGCAAGGGCACCAAGCTGCAGAAGCCGCACTAGCTGCCCGAGAACTACTGCACTCAGGTGGCCGCGCCACCAGCTTCGAGTTGATCCAAGCCGAGACCGCACGCCTGCAAGCTCGCCTGAACCTAGTCGAAGCCCACATCGCCCTGCGCGTCGCCCGCGTTCAACTAGACCACGCCCTAGGCCGCGACGTCGCCGAACTGAAGCAGTAGCCCGGCTTACGCAACTGCAGCACGAAAGCTCTCTCGAACCGCCAAGGCGCCAAGAACGCCATTTTCGAGGGCGAGGCACGCGCGGGCGGCCCTCTCGAACGTGCGGGTCCGCCGCCAATGCGTCCCTTTGGCGTCCTTGGCGCCTTGGCGGTTCCAACTCTGGAGGCGACGAAGCGGCGCGCGCAGCCAAGTACAGTCTCGGCCTGTTACCTGGTGGGAATACGCGCGGCCCAGGCGCGGGGGGATCGCGTCCGAACTGCGCTGCGGGTATTGGCGAATGGACTGCTCTCGACGCGCGGCGCGTTAGCTGCAGTGTGGCTCCAAAGCAAAAGCTCCAAATACACTCGGGCCCGACGCTTCGTCCGCTAACGGACGAAGGCCGGGCCCAAGATGTGCTGCGTGTTTACAGGCTGCTGATGTCGACGTTCACGTCGAAGGCGCCGCTGTCTTCGCCGGCTTCACCCGCGACCACGAACAACAGGTTACGTGGGACGTCGAGGGTGTTTTCGAAGTGGATGACGTCGTCTTCTGCGCCGTCGAAGGGCGGCAAGGAAGCCTCACAGAAGATCGTGCCGGGCACGTATGGCGGCACGTAGTACGAGTCGTCGCCGATCATCATTCCGTAGAGGTTTGCCGTCTCGTTGGCGGACGTCAAAGAGATGTCGACCGTCGAGGCTCCCGGAACTTCGAGGGCATACATCACGTGGCTGCCTTCGAAGTTTTCGTTCTGGGTGGCGGGGAAACAGGCGACCGCACTGTCGGAAGCGAACGCCAAGTTGACGCAGCTGCCGTCGCTCAAGTCGCCCGAGTAGTCGCCGCTGCCCGAAAGCTGGGTGACCGTTCCTGGCCAGCTGTGGTGCTGCTGACCGGGGAGTGACTCTTCGCAGTGGGTCGTGCCTGCCACCAGGTGAACATCCACGTCGTAGCTGCCCGCGTCCACTCCCGTGGGGCCGGCAACGGCGAAGAAGATGTTGTACTGCGCGCTGTCGCTGGGATTGTAGAAGTAGATCTTCTCGGTTTCGCCAGGGTTCAAGCCGCCGAACGGGCTGCTCGGGTAGCTGGCTTCACACGAGACGACCGACGGTACCGCGGGCGGCACCATGTAGTTGTCTTCGCCGATCTGGAAGCCGTACAGGTTGGCGTCCACGTCTTCGTCGGGCGTGAGCGTGATGCTGACGACCGAGTTGGGCGGCATCGGCTCTTCGAGCGCGTACATCACGTGGCTGCCCTGGAAGCGATCGAAACGCGTCGAGGGGAAACACGCGACGCTGCTGTTTTCGGCCCAGGTCAGGTTGGTGCACTCGCCGTCACTCAGATCGCCACTGACGGAGCCATTGCCGTCGCCATCAACGCTCACGGTGGTGACGCTGTCGGTCCAGTCGTCGAGGCCCGACTCGCCGGGCAGCGACTCTTCGCAGTGCGGCTCCGAGGTGTTCATCACCACTTCGATGTCGAACTCTGCGTCGTCGTACTCGCCGCTGCCATTGCTCGCGACCACGAACGAGATGTTATACTCGTTGCCGTCAGTCGGGTTTGCAAAGTAGATCGACTCGGCTTCGCCGGGGTTCGACGGCGTCCCGATGGCGAGGGGGTAACTCGCCTCACACACGGGAACGCTCGGGATGTTCGGCGGAACCGGGAACGAGGTGATGCCCGACTGGAAGCCGTAGAGGTTGATGTCCGCGTCGTCGCGAGGCGTCACGGTGATGGTCACTTCCGAGTTCGGGGGCAGGGGTTCGCTCAGCGCGTACTGCACGTGGTTGCCCTCGAAGTGTTCGAAGCGCGTGCCGGGGAAACACGCCACGCTGCTGTTTTCCGCGAACCTCAGGTTGACGCAGCGGCCGTCGCTCAAGTCGCCGCTGGCACTGCCTTCGCCGTCGTCGTTCAAGTCGATCAGCTCGACGTTGCCCGGCCATGCCGCGTACGTGGCGCCGGGTAGCGACTCTGGGCAGTGCGGGGGCGGTGGCTCGGTGATCTCGACCTGTACTTCGTACTCGCCGCTCGCCTCACCATCGCGGTAGCCCGCGACGCCCAGGAAGTAGTTGTACGCGTTGCTGCCGCCGTAGAACGACACTTCTTCGACCACGCCGGGGTTCGTCGGGGTGCCGATGGCCAGCGGGTAGCTCGCCTCACACTGCACGACCGAAGGCACGAAGGGCGGCACCAAATAATTCTGCGTGCCGATGCGATAGGCATACGTGCTGACTTCCACGCCGGGCTGCGGGATCACGCGGAAAGTGACCTGTGAACCCGGAGGGGGCGGCTCCTCGAGCGCGTAAAAAACGTGGTTGCCCGCGAAGTAGTCGTTTTCCGTGCCGGGGAAACACGCGACCGAGCTGTTGGCGGCCCAATCCAACGTGCACTGCTCAGCGCCGTCAGCGAGGTTGCCCGTCAGGCTTGCCGAACCTTCGCCGTCGGTGGTTTCTACGGCGATGGTCTCGACGCTGCTCGGCCAGGCATCGAGCCCGAGCACCGCTTCGATGTCGTCTTCCTCACAGTTGTTGGTGCTGGTGTCGATGGCTTCGATGCTGATGGTGTAACCGCCACTCGCGCCTTGTTCAGTCGTGCCCGCTACCGAGAAAAACACGTTGTAGGGGTTGTTGATGGCGTTGAGCAACAGCGACTCGGACTCGCCGGGGTTGCTGTCGGTGGGCGCGCCCGGGAACGTCGCGTGGTACGCGCCGTCACAGTTCGATACCAAGAAATTCGGCGGAACATAGTAGCTCGTGGTGCCCTGCAGCGCGCTGTACAGGCTGACGTCTACACCCGGGTCGGGGGTGACCGTGATGTTGAGCACGGTGTGGTCGTCGATGCCGCCGTCAATCGCGTAGAACACGTGATTGCCGCCGAACATGTCGAAGCGCGTGGCGGGGGCACACGTCGTGTCGTCGATGAACTCGATGTCACACACGGGCGCGCCGCTGCCGAGGTTGCCGCTGATCACGGCCTTGCCCTCGTCGTTCAGTTCGAACAAGTGGACATTGCTCGGGTACTTGTGGGGTTGCTCGATGTCGGCGTAACAGCGGTCGGCGCCGTCGAGCTCGCTGACCTGCACCTCGATGTCGAAGTCGCCCGGGTTGAAACGTCCTCGGTGCGACACGCCGAACATGACGTGACTGTCGTGCGCGTAGGTGCGCAGCGTGACCGTCGAGGGTTCACCCGGTGAGCCCATCTGCACGGGCACCGAGCAGAACGTAGCGTCGTCGATTACTGGCGGGACGTCCGCTTGATCGACGGGCATTTCGATCACGTACAGGTTTGCTTCGTTGTTGCCGGCGGGGGTGATCGTGATGGTCACTTCGCTCCACTCGGGGACTACGTCAGCGAGGGCGAACGCGGTGTGTTCCGCGGAGAAGAACTCGTCGGAGATGCCGTCGTCTTCCCAACACGCGACGCCCGGCAGTTTTGCCCAGTCGAGGTCATCGAGTTCGGGCGCGTCGACCAACGTGCTCGAGAGTTCGGCGTGGCCATCGTCGTCGAGTTCGATGAGCGTGACGCCGTCTTCGGGCCACTCGGCGATTACGGGTTCGTCGGGCACGTCACCGCCGTCGCCTTCGGGGGGCTCTGGCATGCCGCCGTCGGGCGGCTCCATCGGCGCGCCTGCCTCTTCGTCGGCGCCGTCGTCCGCGCCAGCTTCGGTCCCGTCGTCGTCGGAGTCGTCGTCGGAGTCGTCGTCCGAATCGTCGTCGTCCGAATCGTCGTCGTCCGAGTCGTCATCGGCGCCCGCGTCAGCGGGGGGATCGTCGTCGGAAGTGCCAGCTTCCTCCTGGCTATCGTCGGTCGAGCTGCCGTCGTCAGTTTCGTCATCGGACGAGCTGCAGTTGAGCAGCAGTGAACCGAAAAGCAGTCCAGTCATTAACTTCAAGCGCATAGGTTCCAATCCCTTCCATGAAAGGTGTGGAGCCGCGTGTGTCGCGAGCCCCATGGACGGTCTCCGCCCTCACCCGGAGAGTGCCGTCGCAGTAGAACGCAGAAGCGCAGTTTGGTGAAACGCCAAACAGGGCGAATTGGTTGAGGTTCTAGTGACGGCGTATTGCGAGGTGGTGTCAGTGAGCACGCCTGAATCGACGAACTCGGTTGGCGGCGGGGGTTACCGTCTGACGCGGAGAGCCTGCGCGTGATTCAACGGCGTTGCGCGCCGCGGGCTCAGGTGCTCCGCGTTGGAACATGTTCGGTGCCATTCCGCCGCAGTCTGCTCCCCGCGGAGGGAGCGATGGGTTGCCAGCGGAGCTGGCGACTGAGGTCGGAGCATCGAGACGCTCGTGGGTTGAGCTTCAGGCAGTCAGCACCACCCGACCATACGCGGGTCCCAGAGCGCGGCTGGAAATTGCGCCAGCGCCACTGCGTTCGACCACGTCGCCCTATGGCGCGCATGCGTGCAACGTGGACGCATAAATTCCTGGCCCGCGGAACCCGGTTCTGCACTCGGATCTGCTAGGTCGCGGCCCCCAACAGTCGGGCCTCTGATCGCCTTGGATTGCTCCGCGTGTGTAGTCTATGGTGACACCGTGGCTCACCATCGAAAGAACTTGGACACCTACATCCGCAACGTCTTCCTCGCGGTTTTCGCGTTGCTATTGCTGATCCCCGCCTGCGGCGAGGAGGAACCGGAAGGTCGTACTTGCGTCGACGGACGCACCGCGTGCGGTGAAATGTGTCTGGACTTGCAGACCGATCCCGCGAACTGCGGCGAATGCGGAAACGCCTGTGACGTGGGCAACAGCTGCACGTTCGGCAACTGCTCGGTGTGTCCGTCAGGCTCTCTGGAGTGCAACGGTCCAGGCACCCAGTGCGTCGACATTCTGAGCAACGTCGACAGTTGTGGTGCGTGTGGCAACCCGTGTCCTCAAGGGCTGCCATGTCGCGACGGCCAGTGCGTGTGTCCCGACGGCACGGAGGACTGCGGTACGGGGCTCTGCATCCCGACGCAAAGTGACGCCGCCAACTGCGGCGGCTGCGGGGTGATGTGCCCCCAAGGTCAGTTCTGCAGTCAGGGTAACTGCGTTGCGCAGTGCGGCGCCAACGAAGTGCAGTGCAACAACGGTGGTTGCGTGAACACGATGACTGACCCGCTGAACTGCGGCGGTTGCGGTACCCAGTGCACGTCGGGAGCGTGCGACGCGGGCCAGTGTACTTGCCCGGTTGGAGAGGCCGATTGCGGCACGGGATGCATCAACGTTCAGACCTCGGCGTTGCACTGCGGCACGTGCGATCGACCCTGCGGGACTGGCGAAGCCTGCAATGGTGGCATTTGTGGCTGCCCCCAGGGCACGGAATCTTGCGAAGGCGCGTGTGTTCCGATGGGTACCTGCGCGACGTCCACGCCCGATGATGGCGCGACCCCCGACGACGGCGCGACGCCCGACGACGGCGCGACCCCCGATGATGGTTCGACGCCGGACGACGGCGCGACGCCCGATGACGGCGCGACGCCCGATGACGGCAGCGCTGTCGACGATGGTGCGGACGACACGACACCGGGCGAGGTGGTCGACGCTCCCGAGGGGCGCACCTGCGAAGTCACTTCGGGTCTGATCTCCGATTTCGAAGAGGGCAGCGCAGCTGTGCTCGAGATCGAAGGCCGCATTGGCTTGTGGGAAGGTTACGGCGACGAGTCGGGCTCGCAAACGGCAGCAGTTGAAGCCGACGGCACCGAGGATTGTAACTCGGGTGTCTTCCACACCACTGGCTCGGGATACAGCTCCTACGCGGGCATCGGTACCGTTTTCAATGGCACTTGGAACGACGCCAACGAGGAATACGAGCCGAACGTTTACGACGGCAGCCAATGGAACGCCGTTCAGTTCCGCGCCAAAAAGGGGCCCGGACAGCAAAACGGTGTGCGCTTCAGCATCGCCACTCCCTGGACGGAAGGCGGCGACTTCAGCGATGGCAGCTGTACCGACTCGATGGACGTCGACAACCCGTGCTGGAACCACCTGGGGCACTTCTTGATCGACGACGAGGAGCTGCAAGACGACTGGCGCACGTACACGTTCTGCTTCGACCGCGACTTTTACCCGATGTTCTTGCCGACGCACGTGACATCGGCTCAGCGCAAGGCCATCAACGGCAGCCTGCTCAAGATGCAGTTCCAGTTCAACCAGGGCTTCAACGTCGAAGGTGACCAGGACTCACTCAGCGACTCGTTCGACTTTTACGTCGACGACGTCAAGCTGGTGAACTCGGAGTGCGCGCCGCGCTCGCTGTTTCAGTCCACGGACGGAGCCAGCATGCCGTTCCCCCAGAACCAGGCGCTCGGCACCTGCAGCCTGCCCGAGAACGCCGAAGCGTTCAACGAGGCAGTGTCCGAAGCCTACGCGCGCTGGAAGGCGATTCACGTCCGCAACGGCAATCAGGTGTGGTCGAACGAAGACAGCCGCACCATCAGTGAGTCGCAAGGCTACGGCATGTTGATCGCTGCAGCGATGGGCGACAAGGCGCTGTTCGACGCGCTACTCGGTTACTGGGAGAGCAACACCGAGGGTGGCTCGTCACTGATGACCTGGGTGCAGGGTGGCAGCGGAACGGCAACGGACGCTGATACTGACGCCGCGTACGCGCTGCTCATGGCTGAGGCGCAATGGGGCGGTTACTCGGGGAAAGCCGCAACGCTGATCGCTGATGCGCGCTCGATGGACGTTGCAGGTACCCACCTGACGCCAGGAAGTAACTACACGAACGGCGGAAACTCCGACGCGTTCAACGCTTCCTACTTCTCACCGTCGTTCTACCGCTCCTTCGGTGGCTGGGACGATGTCATCTCGGCTGGTTACGGGACGCTCAACACATGCACCAACGCGTTCGGAGGCCATCCGCTACCGTCCGACTGGTGTGATGGCGGCAACGCCGTGCCTCCAGGCAACATCCCCGTGCAAGTGACGAGTCTCAACGGCGACATGGCGTATGCCTTCGACGCCGCGCGTACGCCGTTCCGTATCGGTTTGGATGCGTGTATCGCGGGCGGGGCGGGATCCACCTACATCAACTCTCTCATCGGCTTCTTCGCGGACAAGTACGATGGTGGAGAAGGCGTCAACTTGGTGATGTCAGGCTACACGGCGTCGGGCGACGAACACGAGCTGGCCGAGGGCAATCAGATGTCGTTCATCGGGCCCATTGGCGTTGGAGCAATGGGTGCGGGTCACACCGTGACGATGGAGAAGGCGTTCCGCGCCACGCTGGACATCATGGAGCGGCCCGAGTTCTACAACACCTACTACCCGACGACGGTTGGCCTGCTCTCGCTGTTGGTGTTGACGGGTAACTTCCCGCACCCCTAACCCGAAGCATTTCCGAGAAGAAACGCCCAGCCTCACGGTTGGGCGTTTTTCGTCGTCAGCGTGTTCGGGGGGCGAAGCGGCGTCGACGTGGCGATGTTTCGGCGTGGCAGACAATCCTGGTCATGCAACCACCACGCTGATATGACCTGCTGGTGGAACTACGCAACAAGGCCGATCGCCGAACCCTGCTTTGGATGTGCTTGCTGGCTCCAGGTTTGGTTGCCCTGCAGTACGCCCGCCCTGAGCTCATCCCGTACGTCTGCTGGATGAGCTTTTACTTTGCGGTGGCCAGTGGCGTCATCGCCCACAACCATCAACATTGCCCAACCTTCAAGAGCAAGGTGTGGAGCAGGTATTTCGGCAACTGGATTTCCATTTTTTACGGTTATCCGACGACGCCCGCATGGGTGCCCACCCACAACCTCAATCACCACAAGTTTGTGAACAAGGCCGGCGACGCGACAATCACCTGGCGCTTGACCAACAGTCACGACTTCTTCGTGGCGGTGACTTACTTCTTCGTTTCTGCCTACTACCAGGCAGAGCCCATCTCGGTGTTCCTGAAGAAGACGAAGGCGACCAAGCCCGACCAGTTCCGTCGAATTCAGTTGCAGTATGTGTTCGTCTACGGCGTGCACGCGGCGATGCTGGCGCTAGCCATCGCGCTTCATGGCGTGAGTGAAGGGGTCTTCGTGTGGGGTATGTCGATGGGGCTGCCTGCCATTTTCGCGTTGTGGACGTTGATGCTGTTCAATTACGAGCAACACGTGCACACCGACCCTTGGTCGGAGCGAAACCACTCACGCAACTTCGTGGGCAAGGTGCTCAACTTCTGGCTGTTCAACAACGGCTTCCACACCGCACACCACGACCAGGCGGGATTACACTGGAGCAAGCTTCCGCAACTGCACGCGACCTTCGAGCACGAGATTGCGCCCGAGCTAAAACAGCGAAGTCTGTGGTGGTACTGGTTCAAGCAGTACGCACTTTCGCCATTCTTTCCGAGCTTGGGCACGAAGCAGATAGGCCGTGCGCCGTTTGATGCACCCACGGGTAGTGAACGGGGACTGGCGACGGAAGAAGTGGGGCTTGGTGACTCGGGCACCAACGTCGCACGAGTGTGAGTGTCGGGCTTACTCGGCTACACGCGCGGCGTGATGCACGACTGAGTCGCGTGTTACCCTACCTCAGCTTCCAGTAACAGTGTGGCGCCGTATCAGGCCGAGCGCAGTTCGTACAAAGTGTGTGCTCGCTTGGACGCGCAGACGGCGAGCCACGCTTGCTAGCTCGCTCGAGCGGACTACGATTGGTTGTTCAGAGGTCTTCGGTGGACCTCTCTGTTTCAACTGATGAGATCTTTCTTGTTCGCGTGCCTGCTGCCGACCTTGGCGCTGGCTTGCACATCCGATCTGGCGAGCGACTTTTCCGACGGCGTCCTCATCGACGACCCGACGGACGATGAGTCGCGTGATGACGACGATTCATCGACGGATGATTCGGCAGCTGACGATTCGACGTTGGTTCCAGATGATTCTGCCCCGCTCGAAGCGGGCCCCGCGACGCCGATCGCGGCAGACGACGACGTTGCGACGATGGACGACGCGGTTGAAGACGATGACGCCGTGGATGACGCACCCGACGACACCAGTACCGACGATGCAGCGGATGATTCGCTAGATGACGACGCGAGCGACGATTTCGAGCCTGGCGATACCGCGGACGACTCGCCAGACGACGTGACCGACGACGACTCGCCCGACGACACGACGAATGACGACGACATGAACGCGGACGACGTGTCGACGGAAGCTGGTATCGACGATGAGCCCACTGACGACGACGCCTCCGATGACGACATAGCCGACGATTCCAATCCCGAGCCTGTCGAAGCGGGCGTCCCCAGCACTGAGCCAGAAGCTTCCGTAGACCCGCCCGAGCCGCTGCGCGTGCTCGAGATCGTTCCAGCCCCGGGCGGCGACGGGATCAGTATCGGAACTAATCTGGTGCTCAGCTTCGACCGAGCCATCCAACTCGGGAGCGGGGAGATCGAGATCACCAACTTGGACGCGGCCGAGGTCAGTTACTCGCTAGCCCTCGACAACGCACAAGTCGACATTGACGGTGACACGCTCACCATCGACCTCGACGACGTACTGTTGGGCGGCACGAACTACGCCGTTCGAGTGCCGGCCACGGCCGTGGAGGATGGTGAGGGCGTGTTCTTCGCAGGCCTTTCGGACGACACCTGGACCTTCGAGACGTCGGCGACAGAGGTGCCCGGGGGCGTTCCCATGACGGACGTAGCCCTTTGGCTCGACGCGCAGTTGCGCGGCAGCGTCAAACACAGCGCGGGCTCCGTTCGGTTGTGGGCGGATCGTTCACTCAATCACCACCACTTCAGGCAGACGACCTCGGCAGAGCAACCCATGTACAGTGGGGAGATCGGAACGGCGTCTGGAGACGCCGTTCACTTCGACGGGGAGTCGTGGTTGGAGGGCCCAGTGATCGGAGGCAGCGCGGCGTTCGAGTTGTTCGCGGTTTGGCAAAGTCCCGTGGTGCCGAGCGACGAGCTTTCGATTATTTTCTCCAACGGGTTGATGGAAGAGGTGAACGTGCAGTTCATGCACGGACACTCCTTCGATGGTTTCGATAACAGTGCGATATCTTTCTTGGAGGACGACTACCGAGCCGTGACGTTTGCTCCTGCGGCCGCAGGTACGCCGTATTTGTGGAATGCATCCTTCGGCGATGATGGATTCGTTGCGTACACGAATGGCACGGAGTCGGATTCGGTCACGTTCGATGGACCGGCTCTCGCCGCAACCGAGCCGATGACGCTGGGCGGGTTTGACGGTGAATTCTTCTTTTCAGGAGACATCGGCGAGGTCATCCTGTTCGAACGAGCGCTCAGTAGCGAAGAGCGTGACGCGGTCGAAGAGTACATCGAGGCGCGCTGGGGTATCGGCGTGACGCCTTGAACCAGTACTCACTCAGAAACGCGCTCACTCGGTGCGCCCTCAGGTGAGCCTCAGTTGGGTAAACCTGGTACAGCTAGTGTGACGGCCTTCAATACAGCCCTCGATGTGACGTAGAGGGTCGTGCGGTCAGCCCCACCGAAGGTGGCGTTCGACGATTCGCCTGTCGGCACAGTACCGAGCGTGGTGCCGTCGGGCGCGAACACCTCGACGCCAGTTGCCGTGCCCACGTACACATTTCCCGCGCAGTCGACGGCCATGCCGTCGACTGTGTTGCCCTCGGTGGTGGCGAAGTTTGCCGCAGAAGCGAGGTCGACGCTGCCGTCGGCGCCCACTGCGAAGCTCGTAACCGTGCGGTTTTGCACGTCCCCGACGTACAGCGTGTTTTCGTCAGTGGAGAGCACGATGCCATTGGGCGCCCCCACTTCCGTGAACGGCCCGTCGATCTCGCCCGCGGGACTGACTCGGTAGAAGCCACGCCCCGCGCTGTTGGGATCCGTGAAGTACAGGTTGTCGTCACTGCGCATGATCAGGTCGTTGGGCGTGTAGTTGCCCGCGGGTACCACGGTGTCCGTGACCATTGCCGTCGCGGGATCGACCCGCACGATACGCTTGTTGCGCTGATCGGCGAGGAGCAGCTGGTCGTCGTTGTCGAGCGCCAGGCCATTGCTTCCGCTCTTGTTCATGAACACTTCGGGCGCGTCTGATGGAGGCTCCAGCTTGAAGATCCGCTCTTGCGGCGAAGACGCATTGTCCGAGAAGTACAACGTCTGCTGGCTCGCTAGCCATACGGGGCCTTCGATGAACGCGAAGTACGTCACGTCGCCCATGGTCGGCGGGTTGATACTGACGACCTGGCCCATGCCTGCGAGTGGATCGCCATAGCTCGCGCCCGGCTCACACACGGCCAGCGCCGACGCGCCGCCTGAGACGGTGGGTGTCGGGTTCATGGACCCTCCCGCGCCCCCTTCGGCTCCACCTGCCCCGCCCGCTGCATTGCCCCCGGCGCCGTCCGCAGTCGGGTTGCCACCGCCGCCTGCACCGCTGTCGCCGCCAGCCCCGCCCATCCCCATAGTCGTGGGACCACCTCCAGCGCCTGTTTCGCTGGTTGCGGTGCCCTGCGTGCTCGACGTGTCGGTTGGGCTGCTGGTGGTAGGTTCAGTCGTCGTTTCACTCGTGGGCTGCGTCGTGCTGGAGCCGTCGACGCCCGTGTTGGATCCGGTTGCCGTCGTCGTGCTCGTCGACTCTGACGTGGTCGTCCCACTCGTTTGGCCGCCCGTCGCGCTGCCCGAACCCGAAGGACCCCCAGTGGACGACTGGCTCGAACTCGCACTCGAGTTCGCTTCCGAGGAAGCAGCGTCCGCTGGCTCGCTTTCGTCACCACACCCGAGCAGCGCGAGGGTGAAACCGCCTGCAGCCAGGGCCGCGTGCGCTCGCAAAACGTTTCGGGTGGTGCTTGTGGGGCGCTGTTGCATCACTGCACGCACTAGCATCGTGGAGTGCTGGAATCCACGCTGGGACTCATGAAGACGCGGGGGACGATCGTTCGGACTCGCGCCTCACGCAAAAGTCCAGTGCAGGTTCCGCGGTGCGATCCTTTGGGGGCTTGTCGTGCGTCCTCATGCGGCACATAAAGGCGACATGTCATCATTAGCTGTCGTCACGGGTGCCAATCGCGGCATTGGTTTGGAGTTCGCCAAGCAACTGGCTGCACGGGGGGTGACCGTCGTTGCAGCCTGTCGCAAGAGCTCCGCCGAGCTCGATGAGTCGGGCGTAGAGGTCGTAGATGGTGTGGACGTGAGCCAGTCCGAGGGCATCGCGCGGCTAGCGAACGCCGTTGGCGATCGGCGCGTCGACCTGCTGATCAACAACGCCGGGATCTTGGTCTGGGGCGATTCACTCGAGTCGCTGAATGTGGAAGGCATCCGCAAGCAGTTCGAGGTGAACTCGCTCGGGCCGCTGTTGGTCACTCAGGCACTCGCGTCTCGTCTGGGCAAGGGGTCCAAGGTGGCGCTGATCACGAGTCGCATGGGCTCCATCGAGGACAACGGTTCAGGTGGCGCGTACGGCTACCGAATGAGCAAGGCCGCGCTGAACATGGTTGGAAAGTCCCTCTCGCGTGACCTCGCTCCAAAAGAAGTTGCCGTCGCGATCCTCCACCCTGGCATGGTCAGCACGGACATGATCGGCGGAAGCGGCCAGGTCGAGCCAGATCAGGCGGTTCGGGGATTGCTCGCTCGAATCGACGAACTGACCCTCGAGACCAGTGGCGGCTTCTGGCACGCCAATGGTGAGCGCCTGCCCTGGTGACGTTCACCAGTAGGAAGCAACGCAGTTCGGGACACCACCGAACGGTATCAGGCGCGCGCAGGTCGACATCACGTGTGCTCAGGCGGGGCGCTTCAACAGCCACGAAAGCTCGCGAATATGATCGATGCTTGCTAGCGGCCTCACCTCGGGGTGGGGTGGCGGCTGGCGGCCGTGTTGCATCCAGACGCCCCGTACGCCGACTTGGTGCGCGCCGACGATGTCCGCTTCGAAGTTGTCTCCAACCATCCACGTGTGAGTCGGCTCAGCGGAGAGTGCTCTCAGCGCTTCCTCGAAAATGGTGATGTCGGGTTTGCCGACTCCCCACTCCTCTTCGACCAAGATCACGTCGAAGTAACGTTCGAGGTCGTACCTCATCAGCTTGCGGCGCTGAAACGTCGAGCTGCCGTTGGTGATCAGTCCCAGCGTCAAACCCGTTCGTTTCAAGGCGCCCAACACTTCTACGGCGTCGTCCAAAGGCGCGACGGCCTCCTCCTTGGCATCGGTGAAGGCGTCAGCCGCGGCGGCGATCGCGGCGTGGTTCGCCTCGCGACCCATGAAGTCCAGCGCCTGTTTCAGTACCTGCTGTCTCGCCACATACATGTTGCGGCGGCCCCACGCCGCACGCTCCGCGTCTCCCCAGTAGATTGGCGTGATCTCTTGCTGGACTACTCGGGCTAGTTCGTATGGGTCAACGCTTCCCAGGGCTTCGGCGTGGACCGTCAAAATCTCGCACCACAGATTCGAGGTTCCGACCGAGAAGCTGACGATCGTATCGTCCAAGTCCAGGAGCAACGTGGTGGGGGTTGAGTTATCGATCATGCAGCTGCTTTTCGCGGTTTAGTTGCTGCATTCAGCTCTGCTCGGGATCGTGATTCGCACCGCTAGGCGCTGCGGCATTGCGCAACAGCTCGATGAGCTGCGGCGGCACTCGTCGTGGGCGTTTGCTGTCGAGCGCGATGCAGGCGACCAACACCTCCGCTTCGCAATGAAGCTTGCCGCTTTCCACGGAGCGTATCTGTTGTTTGAACGTCAAGCTCGCCCCCCGATGGCTCACGAGTTCACAACTGACCGAGACCAGGTCGTCGAGCACGGCCGGCGTCTGAAAGCGGATCTGCATCGAATGCAGCACGAACGACAAGTTGTCTTCGAACGTACGACTCTGCTCCAAGCCCCCAGCCCGCAGTGTCTCGGTCCGCGCACGCTCCATGAACCGCAAGTAGGACGCGTGGTACACGATGCCTCCCGCATCGGTGTCTTCCAGGTAGATGCGCGTTTCCAGCAACACGGACATGCGCGGGACCTTAATGCGGAATTGACGTCGTGACGCTCGAGCCCACGAAAAAAATCCCCGCACCTTTCGCGTCTGCCGAGCAGCCGATCGGAAGCCACACCGTCAGGTCGAGTCAGCGCAGTTCCGCGGTCAGCGTACCGCTCACGCGCACGACGACGTGAAGTGCGTTGGGACCGACGTCCACGCGTCGGCTGATGCGGGCGTCGATCTTCGGGGTAATTTCTGGCGCGCTGGCACGCAGTTCGGCCACCACACGCTGCTCGACTTCGTTAGCCGCTGAACTCGCCTGGCGCGCGGCCTCGGGTAGGGGCAGTCGCACTTTCGCGAGTTTGTCCGACAGCATGACGCCTTCGATGGCGGACTCGAAACGGAGCGTGTCCCCGTCGAGTGAGGGCTCGAGCGCTTGCCACCCTGGGCAACCCGCTGCTCTACTGCCGACCCACAGTACGTTCTTGGGTGACTTCGCTGGCTCCGTACCTTGATGTTCTTCCGCTTGCACACGTAGCTGGACGGGACTCTCGAGCGCCGCGGAAAGCGCTTGCTCGAGATCAGGTAGCGGCCACGGCGTGGTCAAGTTGATGTCGACCTCGGGCGCCAGCTGCGCGTCTTGGACCAGCTTGGGAGCGGAGGTGCTCGACGTTGCGGAGTCGGTGTTGTCGTCGCGAGAGTTACTGACGGCGGACGAGCAGTCTCCGTGCAATCGCCCGCGTGCTTCGGCTCGGGTGCTCAGCAGGCCGCCCTCTTGTTGGATGGGAGCGTACGCGATTTCGTCCACTTCCAATCTGACGCAGCCACCTCCCGCGACTGAGATGGGGCGGCGGAGACGCTCCCAGCCGAAGGATAACTCGCGTTCGATGCGCCGCACCTCTTGACGGATTTGGCTGCGTACCTTGCTGGCCTGTTGTCGGGTGATGCGCTCCAGTTCAGGCGTCGCGTTGTAACCCACAGGACGGAGTACGCAGCCCTTGCTCACTTCGACCAGTGTGCTCGGGCGTATCGACGGATCGCGGGCCCAGTCCGTGGGCAGACCGACGCGCACCGCCCACTCCGGGCGACAGCTGCCGTACCTGAGACACATACCCCCAATCGGTTTGCAAACGTCGACTTCGCCGAACAGGCTCGTGGTGACCGATATCTCGTCCTCCCCACTGCGCACGGAGAAGCCTTTGCGCTTGACCGTGTACGAGACCTTGCCAGCGGCTCCTATCGCCTGCCCTTTGCCGGTCGCCAGCGTGGTGGGGACGCGTTTGCCAATTTCGCGCTGGATGTGATCCTCGTGCACGCTCACGCTAACCCCGAGGCGTGAGTCGGGTGGAGAGTAGGGGTGCACAGGACCCGTGAGATCTTGGCAAGCGGTGTTTCCCCCTGCGCTCGGCGTCGGCTTCGGACCGCAGCCGATGGCCGTACCCAGAATCAGCCAGGCTCCCCACGCGAGTTTCGTCACGCGCCTACCCTAATGTGCCGAACCCAAAGTTCGTAGCAGAATTGCCTCCATCGCAAAGGATCCGGTGGTTCGCAGCAATTGCGCCGCCACGATGCCGTGCCGACCCGGTAGCGTTCCCTCGGGCGAAATAGCCCTGCGCCGTTGCTACGACGGCGAACGAGTGACAGGGCTCGGCGCTGTGAGCTATCGTGCGCTCGTGAGATTGTTCAAACTGGATGCAGTGGACGAGCAGTTGGAGCTGCTGCCGATGGCAGCGCGGCGCGCGCTCGACGCGGCGGGCATGAAGCTCTCGCTGGAAGCGTGGAAACGTCAAGATCTCGAGCTGCGGCGCAAGCTGGTCGAGCTCGGGAGCGGTCCCCGCGTCGACATCTCCGCGGTGCTCGCACTGCTCACCCCCCTGGGTAGCTCGGTGCGACCAGTGACGACGATGGTCGAACCAGAAGACGCCAAGGTGCCGAAACTCGTGGCGCAAGCCTACGGCCAAGAGCGCTCGATTCCCGATGCTTCTTGGGCAGCTCTGTCACCGCTCGAGCGTTACGTGCTGGTGAAGATCGCCCAAGGTGGTCGCCAGGAACGACTCGACGAAGCTTACGCCGAGTTGATTGGAGATTCGGCGCTCTCGAGTCACCTGGCGCCGAGCGGAGGCGTGCGAATGGTGAACGTCGGCGAGAAAGACATCACCGAGCGAAGAGCCAGCGTCGAGAGCTGGGTCGTCATGAACGAGGAAGCGTTCACCCGCTTGGCTGAACACCGCGTGCCCAAGGGAGACGTGTTCGGTACGGCTCGCGTGGCGGGGATCATGGCGGCTAAGCGCACGTCCGAGTGGATCCCGCTGTGCCACCCATTGCGCCTCACGCGTGTGAACGTCGAGATGGCGCTGGATCCCGCGCAGCACGCCGTACACATTCAGGCGACGGTCGAAGCGCGCGACCGCACGGGGGTAGAAATGGAGGCGTTGGTTGCGGCCAACGCTGCAGCGCTCACGATATACGACATGCTCAAGTCTTTCGACCGCGGCATGCAGATCGGTCCGACGCGCTTGCTCCAAAAGACTGGAGGTCGTACGGGCGACTTTTCCGCGAGGAGTGAGTCGTGAACGCGTCGCTGATCGACGTGCGCGACCAGCCGCTCAGCATCGACGAGTGTTATCAAGCGGTGTGCGCCGACGACAAAGGCGGCGTTTGCGTGTTCGTAGGACGCGTCCGCGATCACAACCAGGGGCAAGCCATTCAGGCATTGCAGTACGAGGCGTACAATTCGATGGCCAAGCGCGAGATGCAGGCCATCGTCGCTGAGATCGCGCTCGAGATCCCGGGAGTGAACCTCGCGTGCACCCACCGCGTTGGGGACCTCGTGGTTGGTGACTTGGCGGTCGTCTGCGCGGCGAGCGCCCCGCACCGCGACGAAGCGTTCCGCGCGTGCCGCGCGCTCATCGACCGAATCAAGCAGCGCGTGCCCATCTGGAAGCGCGAACACGGTCCCCAGGGTCCGTATTGGGTCGGCTGGGAAGATGCGCGCACGGGCGGCAAGTAACGCTGGGAACCCGTGGCGGGCCGCATGTTCTAGCCGCGTCGGATCGCTGGCCGTAACTGTGACGAAACGGCGGCAGGAGACTCGGTGAGCGTGCTAGGCATCGACGCCCTGGGTGATGCATCATCGTTGTGCGGGTCCCAATCGAAGTCCAACTCGGCGCATGGAATACGGCGAAATCAGCACGAAAGACCTCGAACCTGAGCTGCGGCCCGGCTGGGTCTTCATCGACTGGAGTGCGCACTGCAGCCGCTCCGAAAACTTCGCGCGCCGCATGGGGATGCGCTTGATGCGACGCCATCGACCGTTCTCGGGGCCCGTGTCGTTCGTCGGTAAGTACGCTTATCAGTTTGCCGCGACCACTTGGGACCTGGTGCGGGAGCGACCAAAAGTCGTGTGGTGCATGAGCCCCACGCCGCTGGCCGCCGCCACTGCCTGGCTATACTGCGCTGCCACGGGCAGTCGGTTAGCCATCGACGCGCACACGGGCGCGTTCGAAGGTTCGCCGTGGGCGAGGTTGCGCATTCTGCAGTTCTTTCTGAGTCGTCACGCCGAGATAACGGCAGTGACGAACACTTTTCTCAAAGAGATGGTCGAGGCGCACGACGGCGAAGCCATGCTCGTCCCCGATGTCCCGACGGAGCTCGAAGTGGCGGCCCCGCGTGACTTCGGCGAAGGTTTTCACGTGCTCTACGTCGCGTCGTACAGCTCCGACGAACCCTTCGAGATCGTCGTAGAAGCAGCGCGCCGCGTGCCCGACGTCACGCTGTGGCTCACTGGGCGTCCCAAGGGCGACGCCAAACGACTGTTGGAGACCGCTCCTGATAACGTGCGCCTGCTGGGCTTCCTTTCGCGAGAAGACTACCTCGCAGCGGTCGCGGGGGCGGGCGCCGTGCTAGCGCTCACCACGCGTGATCACACGATGCAACGCGCCGCGTACGAGGCCGCGTATCTTGCGGTTCCGACGATCGTCAGTGACTGGCCTGTTTTGCGCGACAACTTCGCGAAGGGCGCGCTTTGGGTGGACAACACCGCGGAGGGGCTTGCTGAGTGCCTGCGACAAGCGCGCGATCGCGCAGGCGAATTGCGTCAGGGAGCACGCGAGCTTCGGGCAGACAAGCTAGCTCGTTGGCGTGACACACGGCGGCACGTCGAGCGCCTGTTGTCATCCAAGCCCGAATCGAGCCAATCTCCCCCCGCAGGAACCGCGCCGTGAAGCGGCGCATCGAGTTGAAAGCATTGTGATGAAAGTAGCGATTCTCGGCTTGGGTTACGTGGGCACCGTCGCTGGCGCGTGTTTGGCAGGCCGCGGCCATCACGTGGTCGGGGTGGACATCGATCCAGGCAAGGTCGAGCTGATGAACCAAGGCCGACCCAGTTTCGTCGAGCCTCAGCTTGCGGAGTTGATGGCTGAAGCGAAACAAAAGCAGCTGCTCAGCGCAACGACCGACGCGGCCAGCGTGATCGCCGAAGCTGACGTCGTCATCGTCACGGTGGGGACCCCCACGGGGTCGCGTGGCAAACCCGATCTTCGCGCGGTCGACGCGGTCGCTCAGCAGATCGGTGCAGCGCTTGCGCAGCGCACCGCAGGCACGCCACTGTGCGTAGTGTTGCGCAGCACGGTGCTTCCCGGGACGACTCGTGACGCGTTCATCCCTGCCATCGAAAAGGCGAGCGGTACCGCACACGGACAGCGCTTCGTCTGCGTGTTCTCCCCAGAGTTCTTGCGTGAAGGGTGCGCGGTTCAAGATTTCGACAATCCTCCGCAGACGTTGGTAGGCGCTCTCGAACAGGAGCACGCCGCCGCCTATCTGAAACTGCTCGAAGGCATCGACGCCGCGACGCGGATCACGAGCTTGGAAGTCGCCGAGCTGATGAAGTACGCGTGCAATTGCTTCCACGCGATGAAGATCGCGTTCGCGAACGAGATCGGCGCGGTTGCCAGTCAGGTTGGTGCCGATGGCCGCGAGGCAATGGCGCTGCTGTGTGAGGACAGCGTGCTGAACATCTCGAAAGCTTACTTGCGCCCGGGTAACGCCTTTGGGGGCAGCTGTCTCCCCAAGGATCTGCGTGGCCTGACGCACCTCGCCCTCGACAACAACGTGAGCGTGCCGCTGCTCAATTCTGTGCTTCCGTCCAACGAGGCGCAGATCGAGCGTATCGTCGACGCGGCGCGCGACGCTAAACATCGCGTGATCGGCCTGATCGGGTTGGCGTTCAAAGACGACACCGACGATCTGCGTGAGAGCCCAATGGTCGAGATCGTGCGAGCGTTGTTGCTCTCGGGCTTCGACGTGCGGGTGTACGACCCCGAAGTGCAGAAGTCGGACATGCGCGGCCGCAATCTGCAGTTCGCGCAGCTCGGGATTCCGGATTTGAGCCAGCGCTTCGCGTCGAGTTTGGACGAGTTGGTCGGGCAGTGCGAAACGCTCATCTGCGCACGCAAGAGCCCCGCCCAGCTCGATCCTGCGGGGCTCCAAGCCAAAGTGATCATCGACCTCGTGGGGCTGGACGCGCTGACCTCACTGCCCGGCTATCGTCATGTCTGCTGGTGAGACTTCGGGAGGTCGCTGGGCTCGTCCCAGTCGCGGAGCGTGGTCAGCTCCTCCGCGCTCAGCATGAGCTCCGTTGCCTGGGCCCCATCCAGCACGACTTGTAACGAGTGTCGTCCGCCCCGAATGGCGGTGTCGATCGCAGGCAAACACGTGGCGGGCTGGTAGCGAGCGAAGAGCGGTTGCCAGCGGCCCTCCATACGCGGCGAAAGCACGCTGGCTGCTGGAGACTCCGAAAGCAGGCGCAGTAGTAGCGCCTCGCTCAGCGAAGGCATGTCACACGCTAGCGCCACGGCCCGTGCGCCTCTGTCGTGCGCGAACAACATCAATGCCCGTAAGCCGCCCATCGGGCCTATCCCGATTGGAGCGTCTTCGAGCTGGGGGAGTTTCACGTCTGAATAGGCGTCGTGATTTCCCACCAGGACAACCGTCGCGTCGGCGCAGACGTTTCGAATCGTCTTCAGCTGGCGAGCGACGATCGTCTCCCCGTCATCGGCTTTCAACAACCCCTTGGCTACGCCGCCCATGCGCTGACCGCGGCCACCGACGAAAATGCCAACCGTGATGGCGCTGCAGTTCGCGGAACGTTCGATCACATCTGATCCAGCCATAGAAATTCCACGCGTTCGCCTTCTGCCAAGTGTTCACAGTCTGCAGGCATCAAGGCCAGCGCATCCGCGCGAGCCAGTGACGAAACGGAGCCTGAACTCTGATCACTGAGCGGCACAATCGTTCCGTCGACCACCCGCACGCGATGGAAGCCGAGCCGCCCCGCCTTTTGACGTAGCGCAGCTGCCAGCACGCCCGACTGCACGCGCGGAAGTGGCGTGCTGTCGCCTTGCATCGCGCGCAGCAAGGGCAAGCCAAACAAACAAAACGTGACTTGAGCAGAGACCGGGTTTCCAGGCAACCCGAGCACGGTGCAGCTCTCGGTGCGGGCGTACACCAGGGGCTTGCCTGGCTTGATCTTGACCTTCCAGAAGTCGATCTGCGCGCCCGCGCTTTCGAGCGCGGGACGAACCACGTCGTGGTCGCCGACACTGACACCACCGACGGTCAGCAGCAGGTCCGTATCCTCGAGTCCTGCCGCGACTTGCTCGCGCGTGGCGCTCGGAGCATCGGGTGTCAGTGGGGATATGCGCACGCTTGCACCCGCGCGCTGCGCCAGCGCGGCGAGCACGACGCTGTTGGACTCGGTCAGTGTACCTGCAGATAGTACGCTGCCGACGGGGCGCAGTTCGTCCCCAGTGCAGACGATGGTGACGCGAGGTTGGCGAAAGACTAACACTTGTGACTGATTGAGCGCGGCTGCCGTGCCGAGGGCAAACGCCGTCAGACGCGTGCCCCGAGGCAGCGCGACTTCACCCGCGGCGAGGTCCGACCCCGCAGCGCGGATGTGCTGACCGACCGCGGGCGACTCCATGATGCGAATCACGTCTGCTTCGCGCTCTACGTCTTCTTGCAACACGACGGCGTCTGCTCCGTGCGGAACGACTGCACCCGTAAAAATCCGACAGGCGCTGCCAGGCTGCAGTGGCCCGGCGGGGACGCCTGCGCGACTTTCTCCGTTAACTCGGATAGTTGGCGTGCTCGCTTCCGTAGGAAGATCGCCCACGCAAACTGCGTATCCATCCATGGCGCTAGTGGGCAGACTTGGCAGTGGGCTTTCAGCGACTAAATCTGCAGCTAACACGCGACCCAGCGCTTGGCTCAGCTCCACGGGCTCCAGCGCAAGTGGGCGAGCGGCGTTCAGGATTTTTGCTCTTGCCTCTTCGAATTCCAACATTTCGAGATGACTCACGTTCACTGGTCAGGCCAGGGCGATGTCCGATCATCACCGCTGAGCAGACTACTCTCGCCTTCAGCGGCCTGCCATCCCCACGAATTCTCGTACGGGGCCTTCGCGTGGTCTTCCTGAAAAAACGAGCGTTCGAGGATTGTTCATCTAATCTGGAAACTGCCGCAACTCGCGGGACGATACGTATCGGGTCGGATTGGGTTTCTGGGAGCTGGATGGTGAAAACGTGACGGTCTGGAGGCGACTCGCAACTTGGGTGTGGTGCTGTTGGGTGCTGTTCGCGCTCGCCTGCTCGTCGCAGCCGCCTCCCGCGCCGCCTTCTTCCGTGGTGTTGCTCCCAGCTGGCGGTACGTACGTTTCCTCGCCTTATCCAGACTCCCAGGTGTTGCGCGAGTCGCGCAGCATCGGTTCGATGGCAGCCGCCGCGGAAGACTCAGCTTCCGATGACGAACCTGTCGATCACTCGTGGGCTGACGAGCAGGTCCCCGACACGGATCCGTCGGCGCTCGTTGATTTCGAGGAGGATCTCGAACCGTACGGCGAGTGGTTCGAAGATCCGTATTATGGAACGGTGTGGGTTCCCTACGAACAGGCTGTGGGCACGCAGTTCGTGCCCTACCTGAGTGCAGGGCGCTGGGCGCTGACCGAAGGTGACCAGTGGATCTGGGTGAGCAACTACCCGTTCGGGGCGATCGTGTTTCACTATGGCCGTTGGGTGCAAACGCGCGATTACGGCTGGGTTTGGATCCCCGGACGCCGTTATGCTCCCGCGTGGGTGACGTTTCGCGTCTCGGACGAGCCGTACGTCGGATGGGCGCCGATGCCGCCCCGTTACGTCTGGCGTTCGGGCAGGGCGGTCATGCTGTCCTCGGTGCCACCGCCCGTGTTCGTGTTCGTGCCCTATCGTTACGCGTTCTACCCGTCAGTACACAGTTACGCGATCTATCACCCGTGGCACGTACGGCACTGGATGATGCACTCGTGGGTGTATTGGCCGACGGGCGCTCTCTACGGCTACTACTACTGCCCCCCAGTTCGATACATCCCGCCGCGTGCGCGTCCCAGCGGGCGTCGTGCTCCAGAGCCATTGGCGGCCCAGCGCGTTCGCTACCGCGAGCCCGCGACTGCGTTGGCCGAAATTGACGATCGCAACGGGCCCGGGGTGCGTTCAGCAACCCGCAGAACGACGGATCTAGTGAGGCCTCCGAAGGTAGCGCCACGCAGCAAGACTCGTCGTCTCGATTCGAGGAGAGTGCCGCAGCTCGAGGGCAGGCCGAGTATCGCGCGCACGCCGCAACGTTCCGCGAGCTCTGCCGCTTCGAGGCGATTGTCGACTCGTGACTCGACCGTTACCTCAAAGGCCGCACCTTCGCGTGGCGCTGAGGACGCTCTTCGGAGCAAGCGGGCAGCTGCGCATGGCGCGGTGCGCTCGTTCGAGCAGTCGCCTGGGAATGCGACGCGGACGCAGATCGAGACACGGCACAGGTCCTTCAAAGCGAAGCGCGATGCACGCGAGCGACGCACGGTGCCGCGGTCTGACTCGGGCAGCAATCAGCGACGTTCGGTGAGCGCGAAGCGACGCGCAGCGCAGGGCCAGAGCTCGCGTTCGCTCCCACGTCAGCCCCGAGTCGTGGCGCCGAAGCCCCGACTCCCCGACAAAGCGAAGCGATCTAGCCGGGTTGAAGAACGCAACGCTGCTACGTCCCGACCCAACCCCACCCCCAAGGCCCGACCTTCGCGTGACAATCGAGCTACGGCTCCGAAAAAGGCGCCCTCATTGAAACCGCGGGCGAACCCCAAACGACCAGCACCCCGCGCCGTCAAAGAGCTTCGACGGTCCGTGCAGCGGCCGACGCAGCTTCGCCCGAATAAGAAGCGGTAACCCAACAGTGCCTGTGTTGCGCTGAAGCGCGCCTGTCGATTCTGCCGATGGGAGGAAGTGGATTGCATGCGCGGGGGATGGGTCAGCTCTCGACCTTCTGACGTGCTTGTGAGAGAAAGCTGCCGAGATGTCTGCTCGACGAAATTCGGCGGTTTGCCTTGCGATGGCGCTGATGGTCGTCGGTTGTGATGAAAGTGACAACGCGGGCGACACGACCATCGGCGCGGGCGATCGCCGGCTTGACGCTACCCCCACCGCGCTTCTCGACGCTTCGTTGCAGGACCTCGACGCGGGCCAGGTTGACGCGCAGGTTTCGGAAGCGAGCCGCGATGCCGATGTCGTTCATCCGCTGGCGATCGGGCTCAACGCGGTCTCCTCGGAGGACCAACTGCTGGCGGACCTCGAGGTAGTCGCACTGGGAAGTAGAGCGACGACGATAACGATCGATGCGTTCGACGAGGAGTCGATCGACCGCGCACTGGCGCGAGCCCGTCGCTTCTCGGAAGAGAACGTTTCAGTGTTGTTGAGTGTCAACGTGGTGCGAGGCCAACGCGTGCTACTCGACCAGGATGCTGCGACGCCTGCGCGCATGAAGCAGGTCGTGGATCAGGTATACTCAGCTGCAGTGCCGCTACACGCCTTGGTCTTCGGTGAGGGCGCCGACGTTCACCTGGCGAACGTACCTGCCGACGAGCGCGCTGCGCTCTTCGAGCTACTGGCTGACGCGATCGCGCATGCGGCAGAACACCCGAAACGACCCACAGGTACCCGAGTTGGGTTCGCCGTGACGCTCGAAGGGTGGACGGACAAGGCGGAGGACTTCCGGATCTGGACGGCAGAGAGCGACGTCGTGGCTCTGTCGTGGTTCGGTTTGGCAGACACGGGCCGCGCGCTGGCGGACACCATCGCGGACGCGCGTTTGGAAGACGCCCTCGACGTTGCTGAGCGCGAGGGCTTACATGTTGCGCTGAGCGACGTCAGCTACCCGAACGCTACCAGCGCGGGCAGCAATCGAGCTCAGCAGCAGGCATTCTACGACAGTCTCTTGTCCGTCGTGGACGAGCGCGCGGACACCGTGCCGTTCTTCGCCGTCAGTGCACTCGACTCGCCAACGCAGGAGCAGTGCGAAGTCTTTCAAGAGGACTTCCGCCTTCCCTCCGTCGCGGTCGACGCGCGCTGCTCGATCGCTTTGCGCACGGCGACGGGAGATGCCACCCCCGCTTATCAAACTCTCGTCGAGACGATGGCGACTCTGGACGTTCGCTGAGTCCTTGAAACGGGCGTCGTCCTCTGGCCCCAGCGCGCGCCGCGCACAGCGTGGCAGCCGGTTTTCCCTGCCGCCAGCTCGGCGGACGTGGCGCGCGAGCCGTTGGCGCTGGGGTTTCGGTCGACGTCGTTTGACCAGCCGGCGGTCGCGACTAGAGCCAATCGAGCTAGTATGACGAGTGGCCTGCTCGTCGCTGCGTACGGTTCCACCGCGCGCGGTCCTGGCGTACACGGCCTGCCGCGCCGGCTGGATCGAACGTTCTCCCATCGAGTCCGGCGATCGAGGGGTTTTTTCCGACAAGTCGGAGCGCAACCTGGGAGGTAGCCGATTCTGCCCTCCAGACGTTCCTCTGGGACGCGGCTCCCGCTTTCGTCGTTGCCGAATGTCGTATGAGGCACGCTACCTGGCCTCCCGTTCCGAGGTGGCGCCAGGCCGGTTTTGGGACACGTCCCGCCTTTGCTGCTATGTTGCTCTGACCGAGGAGGTTGCGTGACGTTAGATCCTGGAGAACTCACAGCGCGGATTGCCCGCCTGCAAGATTATGACCTGTATCGGGACCTGTCCTGGGACGGGACATTCGAGGAGTACCTACAGATCGTCCGCGAGCGTCCCAAGGTCACTCGCAACGCGTTTCAGCGGGTCTACGACATGGTCTTGTCGTACGGCTCCGACGAGTACATCGACAACAAGAAGCGCCTGATCAGGTACAACTTTTTTCAGGATCCGATCGATAACCACAAGGACGCCGTCTACGGGCTCGACATCCCGCTGATGCGGTTGATGAACGTCCTGAAGGCGGCCGCGGCAGGTTACGGACCCGAACGCCGTGTGCTCCTGCTTCACGGTCCCGTGGGTTCGAGCAAGAGCACCATCGCCCGCCTGCTGAAGAAGGGGCTCGAGGCGTACTCTCGCACGCCTGATGGCGCCATCTACACGTTCAAGTGGATTAACCTGAAGGGCACCGGGCTCGCCAGTGGCAACGAAGACGAGTTCGATTCGCCGATGAACGACGAGCCCCTGCGTTTGATCCCGCAAGATTGGCGCGAGGAAGCCGTGACCGAGCTGGGGTTGTCGAGCGAGCTGTTCACGGTTCGTGTCGAAGGTGACCTGGATCCCGCAAGTCGCTTCATCTTTCAGGGGCTGATGGCCAAGTACGGCGGGGACTGGGGCAAGGTCGTCTCCAAGCACATCCGGGTGCGTCGATTGATCCTCAGCGAGAAGGACCGCATCGGCATCGGCACCTTTCAGCCGAAAGACGAGAAGAACCAGGACTCCACCGAGCTGACGGGAGACATCAACTATCGCAAGATCGCCGAGTACGGATCCGACTCAGATCCGCGAGCGTTCAACTTCGACGGTGAGTTCAACGTCGCCAACCGCGGCGTGATCGAGTTCGTCGAGATGCTGAAGCTCG
>CBFGUG010000072.1:0-40049 GCA_965651905.1 uncultured bacterium
CACGATCTTCCGCGCAGACGAGAGCATGAATCGAGCGCGGTTGGCGTCGCCGCTCCGTTCACGCGACGCCGCCAACTCGCTTGGCCCTACAGGGCGGTTTGGCATCATAGCGCGCTATAATACGCGTCGACTTCCTCGCGATACTGTGCGCTCGAGAAGTCGGGCCAGTTGTCCTTGTCGAACCCTGGCGCGGCTTCCAGCTCCTTCTTCGTGGTCTCGTAGACTACGTTCTTGTTCTCTTCGTCCACGCGCAATGCCTTCCACGGAACGGCGAACAGTTTGTCTCCAATTCCGAGAAACCCTCCGAAGGAGACGACCGCGTAGGCGACAGCGCCGTTGTGGACGTCAATCATGAGTTCCTCGATCTTTCCGAGATCATCGCCGCGAGAGTTGACGACCTTGTCGCCGACCAGAGAAGACGATGAAAGTGTGATTCGATTATTCATACTGCTTTTGCCTTTCTTTTCGTTCCCAATTTGCGGACGCCTCCAACTTGGTAAAACGCAGGCGTCCGAGCTCAACTCGTGAATTCTTGCTTCTGGGCTTCGTGGTAGCTCGCGTACAGCGGAGCCATCGACGTCTTTTGCTCGTTGGAGAGGACCTTGCCAGCGAGTTGAAATACCTGGTGCTCCTCTTCGTCTAGGTGGTGGAGCAGCTTGTCGCGCAGCTTTTCAGCGGTGTTTAGCCAACCCGATGAACTCTTGTCCGTCGTTTTGAGCTTGGCCAGTAGCTCGTCGACTTCCTCGTGCTCGGCGATGCTGTGACGCACCTTGTCTTGCGTGAGATCGTCGCGGATTAGCTGCGAGTAGAAGTGACGCTCTTCAGCGGCCGCGTGACTCTTGATTTCGCGCTCGAGCCGTTCGAGCAATTCTGTACGACCCCTGCTGTCGCCGTGAGTCTTCAACAACAAGTCGATGAGGGTTCGTTGCCGATCGTGGTCTGCTCTTAGAGTTGCAAAAATGTTCATCGATTCTCCTCGGGAGGTTGAGACGCTGCCGCGAGTGTCATCACAACCCGCGACAAGCTTGGGAAAGGTCGCGCCGTATGGCGCTGATGGACGCCGACTACGCAAGCTGCATGCCATTGCGATCGTGTGGCGCCCACCTCGTCGATCCACCTGTCGATCGACCCACGTGCAGGTGAACCCCGAGCGGAACGTGCCCAGACGCCACGCCACGAATGCCTCGTTGCAGACACGCCTGCCACGCAACTCACGGCCCCACACTTACTCGTCACTTGTGAACGGTCTGAGGTACCCGCTTGTTGGCGTCGCGCAGTCAGACTGCTCGATCTGATTCATCGCCGCCGCTCGGGGCTTCGTGCCCGGGCCTCCTGCTTGGCTCAGCTGTCCGCCGCTCGGCCTGGCTTCTTGCTGGTCTGGGTCGGTGCCTTGGGGCAACGAGGCAGCCAGCGCGCCGTCAGTCGTGAAGCGACGCTAGCCCGCACCGCGACGCATTTTTCGCAGAGGGAGCCGCGCAGGGCCCGCACCTCGCCTTCCCCAGGAAACCCGAAGTCGCGCGTAGCCGCACGTCGTGGAACCTGAATCACTTTGGCGCGGCGGAGGTCTCGACGGCATCAGCCGCGACCGCTATAGCGCCGACGTGCCCTATTCGATCGGCGAGTTCGACATCGACGAACGCACCTACGAGGTGCGGCGCGGCGGCGAACGCTTGTCCGTCGAGCCCCAAGTGCTGGAGCTCTTGCTGTTCTTGATCGAACGACGAGAGCAGGTCGTCACCAAAGAAGAGATCTTCGAGGTCGTGTGGAAGGGGCGCATCGTCTCCGAGTCGGCGCTCAGCAGCCGTATCAAGGCCATCCGCAAGTTGCTCGGCGACGATGGCGTGCGGCAAGACATCGTGCGCACGGTGTACGGCAGAGGTTTCCGCTTCGTCGGTGAGATCTCGAACGGCGATGCCGCGGGAAAACCTGGGCGTGAGCCACCAACCGTTTCCGCGACGACTCCCGCAACGACGAGCTGGGAGGTACCCGTCACCCGTTACGTCTCGGTGGACGACGTGCACGTCGCTTACCAGGTGTTCGGAGAGGGCCCGCTCGAAATCGTGCTCGTACCCGGATTCATCTCCAACGTGGACATCAGCTGGGAAAATCCCGAGTGTGCCGCGTGGCTTCGCGGCTTCGCGACCTACGCCCGGGTCGTCATGTTCGACAAGCGCGGCACTGGGTTGTCCGATCGCGTTTCCCGACTGCCCACCATGGACGAACGCATGGAAGATGTGCAAGCCGTGATGGATGCGGTCGGCATGGATGCGGCCGCACTCATCGGCATCTCCGAGGGCGGCTCGCTCGCTACGCTGTTTGCCGCGTCGCATCCCGAGCGCTGCCGAGCACTGATCCTGATCGGCTCGTTTGCGAAAGCACTGGATGCAACCGAAGAAGGCATCGAGCGTTTCGCCAAATACGTGCGCAAACACTGGGGCACGGGCAGAAGTCTGCCCAACTTCGCCCCTTCACTGATCGGGAACACCGAGTTCGAACGCTGGTGGGGTCGCTTCGAACGCATGGGCGCAAGCCATGCCGCGGTCATCGATCTGATTCGCATGAACAGTCAGATCGACATCGAAGGTGTACTTTCGTCCGTTCACGTTCCCACGCTCGTGGTGCATCGCTCCCACGACGTCTTGATCGACGTGGCCGCGGGCAAGCAACTCAGCGAGGGCATTCCGGGGGCGCGGCTGCTCAGCTTGCCGAGCAAAGATCACATCCCCTGGGTCGGCACGACAGTGGCTGAAGAGGCCTCTGCGATGCGGGAATTCCTCGAACACGCGGTGCGCGCCCTGCCCGAGCCCGACCGCGTGCTGGCCACCGTCGTCGTGATCGATACGCGCTCTCGCGAAAAGCGCCTCGAACCCGCACAGCTGCGGCCGTTGCAGGAGCAGCTGCAGCAGCACCGCGGCGGGCCACTGCTCGAAATCGAACGTTGCTGGGTGACCACCTTCGACGCGCCGGGCCGCGCGGTACGCTTCGCGACGTCGGTGCGGCAGAACATCCCACTGGCCCAACTCGGTGTGCACACTGGAGAGGTGCGCATCTTCGCCAACCGCGTAGAAGGCTTTGCCGTGAGTCTCGCCAGCGACATCGCGCGGCGGGCAGCTCCTGGTGAAGTGGTCGTGTCACGCACCGTCACCGATCTGATCGTGGGCTCCAACTTGCAGTTCGAAGACCTGGGAGCGCACCAGCTCGAAGGAGTGCCCGCCGCTTGGCATCTGTACCGCGTGCAGCAGCAACCGCGCCCGTAGGCGGGAGTCCGCTTGCGTCTCCACTCACTTCGCAGTGCCGAGCTGCTCGACGGATTGCGTTGGATTGATGCGCGTGCGTACGAGCCGTGGAAACAGTCGGGGAACTCGCTCGGCGTAACGCAAGTAGCGGCTGCCGAATACGGCCACCAAGTCGCGTTCTTCCAGACGCACGCCGAACAATATGTAACCCGTCAGCAGCACGCACATCGACAGCCGCACGGCGCTCATCTCGTGGGAGCACCACAGACCGATCAGCATCGCCAGCATCATGGGATGCCGCACTACCCGATACGCACCCGGCGTCTTGAACTCGTTGTGAATGAAAGGGCGCTGCGTGGCCCAGCAGAACGCCTGCCGCAGACCGAACAGCTCGAAATGGTCGATCAGGAAACTAGCGCCTGCGACCCCCAACCACCCGAGCAACCCCAACCCCCAGAGGCCCCAATCGAGGATTGGATTTTCTACCTGCCACAGTGTCCAGGTCTCACCGGGCGATACCGCCCAAAAGTAACACGCGAGGCCGAGCGCGATGTTGGACGCCCACACGAAGGTCGCGCGCTCTAGCGGCTGCGGCACGACGCGGGTCAACGCGCGCTTGAACCAAGGGCGAGCCATCACGGAGTGCTGCACCGCGAACGCGACGATCAAGGCGAGGTTCAGTGACAGCGCGGCGACCGGCGGCTGCGTGATGCCCGCGCCGATCTCCCAACGATCGACGTAACCCATCGCGCGCAGGATGAAGTACCCGAAGCTCGCGAAGAAGCCGACGTAGGCGGACAGGGCGTAGCCGAAGCCAGCCGCGCGGAGAACTGGAGAGCGGGGAGAATCAGATGTAGTTACCATGACTTGCGTCCTTTCAGGCGCCGCCACGCGCGGACGCGCGGACTGGCTGAGTGAACGTCGAGAGGTCTTTCTCCCGACGCCAATCAAGCTACGTGAGGCCCGCAACGACTGCTTGGAGGGAGTCTGAAGAAAGCTTGGAGAAGCCCTGTAGGCGTGGGCGTGGGGTTAGCCGCGCGCTAGTACTACTGCCAGAAACTCTGCTGGGGCGACGTCCGCAGATCCCGGTTTTTTCCGTGTTTTGGCTGCGTTGACGGCGCGACTGGGAAATCTCAACGCTGGAGTGACAGAAGCAAGCGGTTCAGCTCATTTCTACGACTCGCGAGCTGCGCTTTCTTCCTTCAACGCGCGGTACAAGCTCAGGCAGATGCCGAGCAGTACCAAGCAAAAGGGTAAACCGACGGCGATCACGGCCGCCTGCAACGCCGAGAGCGCTTTGCTGCCGCCCGCGTAGAGCAACACGGCCGCGCACGTCCCTTCGGCGATGGCCCAGAACACACGTTGCCAGATCGGCGGGTCGGGGTGGCCTCCCGACGTCAGCATGTCGACCACGAATGACGCCGAGTCGCTGGAGGTGACGAAGAACACCGCAACCACACACGTCGCCAAGAACGACGCGATCGCACTGAGCGGCAAGCGTTCGAGCATGACGTAAATCGCGGTGGAGACGTCACTCGAAACTGCCTGCGCGATGCCCCCACCCTCGAAGATCTCCATGTGCAGCGCCGTACCGCCAAATACGCTGAACCAAATCAGCGTGACTGCGGTGGGCACGAGCAGTACACCCAAGATGAACTCGCGGATGGTGCGACCGCGAGAGACGCGAGCCACGAACATCCCGACGAACGGCGACCACGCGATCCACCACCCCCAATAGAACAACGTCCAGCTCTTCATCCACTCGGCGTCGCTTTCGCTGAGCGTGACCAAGCGCAGAGTTCGAGTGAACGCGGTCGACAAGTACCGCCCCGTGTTGTCCACCAGCGTGTTGACGATGAATAGCGTCGGGCCAGCAACCAGCACGAACAACATCAACAGCGCGGCGAGCCCGAGGTTCAGCTCACTCAAACGACGAATGCCCTTCTGCACACCCGTGACGAGCGAAAGTGTCGCGGCCAAAGTGATGACTGCAATCAAGGTGAGTTGTGTGCTGATGTCGTGGGAGACACCGAATAGATGGTTCAAACCCGCGCTGACTTGCATCGCTCCGAGTCCGAGTGACGTCGCCAGGCCGAACAGAGTGCCGAACACCGCCAGAATGTCGATCAGGTGACCGGGCCACGAGTGAATGCGTTCACCTAGCAGCGGGTAGAAACACGAACGCAAGCTGAGCGGCAGGTTCTTGCGATACGAAAAGTACGCGATACCGAGGCCCATCAGCACGTAGATCGCCCACGCGTGAATGCCCCAATGGAAGAAGCTCAGGGGCAACGCGCCGCGCGCGGACTCTACGGACGGCCCTCCACCGCCGGGCGGACTCGTGTAGTGCATCATCGGCTCCGCGACGCCGTAGAACACCAACCCGATGCCCATGCCCGCGCTGAACAACATCGAGAACCAGGTGGGCAGCCCAAACTCGGGGCGTTCGTGGTCGGCGCCCAAACGGATGTGCGCGAAGCGACTGAACAGCAGCCACAGCGCAAACACGACGAAAAACGCGACCGAGGTGACGTATAGCCAGCCGAAACGCGTCGAGACCCACTCGAGCAGCTGCGGCAAAATTCGCGAGGCCCGCTCGGTGTCCAACACACCGAACGCGACGAAAGCGATCAGCAGTGCGCCAGAAACGAAGAACACGGGCGGATTGATCGCAAGCTTGCGCGAGTCCGTCGACATGCGCCGGGTTTAGACGTGCACGCGCCGAAACCAAACCCGAAGCCCCGATTCGAGCGGAGGGTCGGTTCTTTTTCGACACTCAGCACCCTGCTACATGCGAACGGGTTACACTGGCGCGTTTTGCACGCGCCCTGCCTAGGCGTTCATGGTACGTGTTCACGCAGCGCGACTGACGAGTTCGCCATACGTGTCACGCAGCGCGATTGACGATCTGGAGCCTAGTGGGTGTCCTGCGGTACTGCCCTGGAGCCACACCGTGGTAGCGCTTGAATGAACGGCTGAAGGCGAACTCCGACGCGTAACCTACGTGCGTCGCTACTTCGATCAGCGTTTGATCGGAGGTCAACAGCAGACGAGCAGCTATTTGCATGCGCCGCGTGCGCAAATAACGCATGGGCGACAGCCCCAGCACCCGCAGGAACTCTCGGGCGAACACGGGTCGGGACAGGCCCACGGCGCTCGCGAGGTGCTCGACCGTCCAGCGCCTCGCAATGTCGGTGTTCAGTAGCTCCACGGCCTTCTCGATGCGCGGATCACGCACGCTGGGCACTGAGCTGGACACGGCGGCGGGCATCCGCAAACGATCCGCGTAGATCTTCAGGCTCTGGAACAGAAAGTCGAGCAAGCGCGTGCTGTCGGGCGCACCCGAGTCCACTTCGTCGGCGATCAAACGAAGCGTTCCCTGGAGCGCGGGGTGTCGCGCCAGCGTGCTACGCGTGAACACTCGCGTGCGCTTGTCATCCATCAGCCGCAAGCTCATGCCCTCGGGTCCACCCGAAAACGTCGCTTCGATCGTCGTGCGGCAGCGGCCCTCCTCGCCCTGAGGGAGCAGCGGTCGCGCCACGACCTTCAGCTCGCCACGTACACGCTCAATCTGCACTTCCAGTTCCCTCGTCGGACGCTCATCCACGCACGCATCTTGCCGCGAGCTCTGCGCAGCGTCCACCGCGGAGCGCTTCGGACATGGTTTCGAGCGTTTCGGACATGGCGCCCGCTCGAGATTCGGCGCATGTGCTCTGCGTGATGAACCAGTGGCAAGCCGATGCAGCCGACGAACCCGACGCCGACGGCGCAACGCCGACCCCGTCGCGGCTCGTACGTGAGCGTTTATTCGCGGCGCGCACGGTGCTGATCTTCGGTCAGGTGACGACCGAACTCGCCGAATCCGTGACGGCTCAGTTGTGGGCGCTAGCCGAGCAGAGCAGCGACCCGATCCGAGTGATCGTCAACTCGCCGGGCGGCCACGTCGAGTCGGGCGACACCATCCACGACGTGGTGCGCTTCATTCCCGCACCCGTGCTGATGCTGGGGACAGGCTGGGTCGCCAGCGCGGGCGCGTTGATCTACGCCGCCGCACGCCGTGAGCATCGTTACGCACTGCCGAATACGCGGTTCCTGCTGCACCAGCCGCTCGGCGGCGTGAAGGGGCCGGCAACCGACGTCGAGATCGAAGCGCTACAGATCATCGACATGCGCAAGCGACTCAATTCGATATTCGCCGACGCCACGGGGCAGAGCCTTCAGCGCATCGAAAAGGATACGGACCGCAACCACTGGCTCAGCGCTGAGCAAGCGGTCGACTACGGCTTGGTCGGCAGCATCATTCGAGATACCGCCGCATTCAGGCGTGCGGCGTCCTGACGCTTCGGAAGATGACATCGTCCCTGACGTGGGACGATGAGCTCAGGCCAAGACCTCGCTGAGAACCCTCGGCGTATAGCGATAGCTCGCGTGGTTGCCCTGGCCCATTCCCGAGACTAGACCGTAGGGCGCGAGCGCAGTCTCGTACACGTCGATGATGTTGTACACGTCGTCGTAGAAGCCGGGCTTGAAGTGGCCATTGCCGCCAGCGATGGCGTGGAACACGCCTTCGGGGATGTGTCCCGTGCTGGTCCCGCCACCGCCGTAGTCGGTCCCCATGATCACCAGCGTGTTGTCGAGCACGGTCTTGCCGTTGGGTTCGACGAACATCGGGTCGTCGAAGCTTTGCAACACGCCCGCCAAGTTGACTTGCGCGTAGTGCTGATGCAGCCGCACACGGTCCCAGCGGTTGTTGTGGAAGTACGAGTCGTGCGCGCTGGTGCCGCGCAGATCGGCACTGAAGTCCACACTGCTACCCAGCGCGCTGTACGTCCCTTCGAAACCGACGTGACCACCTGAGCCGACGAACAACATGCTGCCAAAGCGCAAAATGTCGCAACGCAAGGCCAAAGCCATGAGCTCGCCCTGGATCTGGAAGGCCGCCGCGAAGTCTTCGTAGTGAACCCGCGGCGCGCTCGCACCCGAGCCCCCTTGCGCGGCGTCGTACGGAATGTCCGTCCCGGGATCGGTCACGGGCGTTGGTGAGTCGCACACGCTCGGTTCTTGCACCAGCGCGTCCTCCATCGCGGCTTCAACGGGCACCAACCGCTGCTCGACACCGCGAATGTTATCCAGGTGAACTGACAGCTTGGCCTTTGATTCGCTGCCGAGCGGCGAACGCTCGCCCGTGTAGAACGCGTACTCGTCTTTGACGGTGTCCAGCACGCTGCGTTCGAGATGTTGACGACGAAGCGCGTCAGGATCCGGCGCCGCGTCGGGATCGCTGGGGGCCACCGCGCCTGTTCCCGTGCCGAAGAATTGCTCGAATATGCGCGTGGGGCGTCGCTCGGGGCGCTCGCCGGGACTGCCGTCGTGATTCCAGTGACGCGTGTATTGCGACACCGATCCAGTACGGAACCACATGCCGACGGACTTCGACCCGATCAACGTCGGGACGCCGTCGGGGTGCAACTCACGCTTGACGAGTTGTTCGAGCGATGGGCCCGACGCTTCGTATTCGCGCTTTTGCGGATCACCGACGAAAATGACGTCGCCCACCTTGAAGTGGGGTTCACCCGAGCCAAACGTGTGCGCGTGATTGAGCTCGAGATTGCGGAAGATGGCCATCTTGTCCGCAAGGGGTTCGTAAGGCTGCAGCGGCCCCATGAAACCGTCCAGCATCTGCTCGCGAGGCATGCCGAGCCCAAAGAACATGGTGATCAAGCGCATCGGCGGATCCGCGTCTTGCGCTCGCGAGACGCTAGGCAGCATCTCTTCGAAGAAGGGCAGGGCGATGGCGGTGGCGCCAAGACCGTGTAGGAACGTGCGGCGAGGTAAACGGCGTCTCATCTGGGTGCTCCTCAGTTTTCCTCACCTGCTGCGATGGCAGCGGGGTCATATGTGCGAATGCTGCCAAACAGCGTAGTTTTGACAACCGCCGACACCATGGCGTCCAGCGTGCTACCCCCCGCGATGTATTCGCCGCTGACGACGTCGGCGTGTCGCTTCGCGAGCGCGTCTGTGCCGTGCGCGGTGGCAAAGCTCAAGAAGTGTTCAGTCATGCAGCGCTGCACGACGGGCTCAGTCGCTAAGATGTCCATATACTCGGTGAAGTTGGTGTATTGCGGACTGGTCGCTTCGCTACCCTGGGGCAACCAGCCGTCCAGCGGTAGCGGTTTACCATCTGCGTCGAACTCGCCGATGTAGCGCCCGGCGCCGTCGAAGCGTGAGAAGCCGAACGCCAGGGGCTCGAACTGCGCGTGGCAACCCCAACACACGGGACGCGTCTTGCGAATCTCTGCCCGCTCGTGTTCGTTGAGACCCGTGGTATCCGCGTTGAACTCCTCGAGCTCCTCGAGCAAACCCGCGGGAACTGCCACGGGATTCGTACACAACAGGCGCTCCATCAGAACCTTGCCACGATTGACGAACGAGCCGATGTCCAGGTCGCCCATGCCGGCAATCATACCGGGGTGCGCTAGCAATCCCACGCGCTCGGGTAGACCTGCGACGTCGACCAGCTGCATGCCGTCACCCTGCATGGGCGCTTCGAGCAGTTCCGCGGTGCGCGCGTTGAGCATGTACTCGGTGGTCGTGAACAGCTCCGCTACGCTGCGCTCGGCCTCCCAAAAATGGTGCTGAAAAGTAGCGGTCACCGACTCGTGCAGCGCTTCGCGATCGGCGTCCGTCGCCCCCGTGAACGACGCCAACTTGGCACGACTGAAGTCGGCGATGAACGCCTCGGTAAATCGCTGCGCCTTGGGATCGGCGAGCATGCGCTCGACCTGAGCCTGCAGCGCAGCCGGATCACTCAGTGTGTTCGACTCTGCGGCGGCCAGCAGCGTTTCGTCGGGGACACTTACCCACAAGAACGCCGCCAGGCGCGTTGCCAACTCCGTGTCACTCAGTGGTCGATCGCTGCCCGCCGTTCCCGCAAGCTCGTCTTCCATGCGGAACAAGAACTGTGGCGCTTGCAGTAGTGCGTGCAACGTAACGCCGAACGCCCCATCGAAGTCTTCACCTTCGTCGAGGGCCGTCGTGAACAGGTTGGTGAACACCGTGGTTTCGCGGTCGTCTAGCGCTCGCCGAAACAAACGCCGACCCACGCTCGTGACCGCAGCCTGCCCGCAGTCGACGGTCGGCTCCACGCAAAACCCGTACTCACTGCTGAGCGCCTGAACGTCCATGCGCTCGACAACGCCGCGTGCCGCGGTGAAGTACGCGCTCGCGTGCTGTTCGACAGACGTTTGTTTGTCGGCGAAGTGCTTGAAGACGCCGTCACCTGTATCGTCGGGGATGCCGCCGCTGGCCGCGTCGAGCTCCTCCTCGGTGAGCTGAACGCCCGTCACGTCCAGGATGCTGTGCGTGTATTCGGCCTTGCCTAGACGCGCGACGAGACCTGGTCGTGCTCCCGGAGGTTCGTCGGCAGCAGCTGGGTCAGTCCCACCCGTCGACCCCGTTTGAGTGCCGCCCATGCCCGACATTGCGCCGCCAGCCGTTGCTTCAGTGCCTTCGCCTGCGGCCGGTTGTCCGGGGGTTGAGCCACCCGAGCCCGGAGCCCCACCACCAGCCGCTCCTGCGCTGCTCGCACCCGTTTGGGTGCCGTCGGTCCCCACGCTTCCCGTCGCACCCATCTCGCCGAGCGGACTAGTTCCGCCGGGAGGGGCATTGGGGTCCCGCGTATCCACCGGGTCCGTGCCGCAGCCGAAGCTGAACGCCAGCACAGACGCCGTTAACCACGAATTGATATTAGTTTGGCGCATCAAGCTGTTCGTCAATGCCGCGATACCACCGATCCCTGTCAGCAAACCGCATGATGCCAACAAACGTTGTGGGAGCGATTCCGCTTGGCTTCACAAACTCTGGGGTGCCCGGAAACGCGCCCAGCAGTCGGGGTGAAACAGGCAGCGTTTTTACCGTGGTCCGGGCGCGAGTACGCGGTTGCCGTACGAACACCTGCATTGCAGACCTGACGCGACGCACCACGATGGCTCGAGCTTGCCACCACAGGCCCGCGCTGAACCCGGCCGATGGCCGATTCGGAACCGTTTCCAGCCAGCCTGGTGCGTAGCCCCGCTTTCGGACAAGCGCTTACACAGGCCCCTGCACGAGTTCGACGGCCCGAGCCGCAGAGGCCTGAGGCCTCCATCAGCGACGTTTGGACACGCCGTCGGCCGCGGCCCAGGCCTCCATCCGCTTCAAGTCGATGCCGTTGATGAACTCGTTGACTGTCGTCGGCGACACGTTGCTCCCCTCGAGTGAAACCACGAATCGTTTCGACACCAGGAGCGCAACCGACACGCCATTCGCCGCGGGCTTCCACTCCTGCATACCCGGGTGACCGTTGACGTCGAGACGCATCTTGTGAACGTCGTTGCCTCCAGCCGAGTGAGCCATCGCCGCGAACGGCGAGTAAACCGTCGACGCGTAGGCGCGATCGACCACTTGCAGGTCGATGGTCTGCGGGTTGGGTTCACTCGCTTTTTCGTAACGCGCACTCACGATGCTGACTTGATCTTCGCCCACGGTCTCCAATCTGCCGTTCGGCGACTCGACATCCCAACCGTCCAACTTGGGCAGCACCTGCGCCAGTTCTTCATGCGCGATGGGTTCGACGGAATCGCGCGGGTCTCCGCCGAACACACCTTTCAGCCAATTGCAGGCGGGAAGCAGAGCGGCGAGTGACCCGAGAATGAATTGTCTTCGCATGGTAGCCTCGACGGGTTCTGACGCAAGCCCGCGACCTACGTCAACCGTTGCTGCCCTGCGCCTGACGCCAGCGCCTCGAAAGCAGAGGAAAGACGGTTCGTCACCCGCTCGCACGATCAGATTGCAACAAGGACCGCTCAATCAGAGGGAAACTTTCTGGTCACCGACGTCGCAAACGATTCGACGCGACGCTCCAGAGCGACCACAAAAACAAGAACCATGAAAGGCACGAACTCGCCCGACACCTGGTCCCTCTTCGCTCGGCCATTCAGCGCTGCACTGGTGAGCATCACGTTGCTCGCTTGTGGAAGCTCAGAAGACGCCGCGGGTTCCAGCGCGACCATGAACGGGCAGAGCGACGACGGTTCGCTGACGGATGACTCCCAAACGGGCGTCGGGTCCAGCGCAGACGACACTCAGAGCCCCCCTGACATCGGCAACGATCCCGATCCGCCGAACAACGGGCAAACAGGATCCCCTGGCTCCTCGGTGTGCTCTACGGACGAGGACTGCCTCGTGGATGGCGTCGAGTGGACACTGCCCCTCGGAACAGTGGAGCTGCGTTCGGCGCGTTGCGACTTCATCGACCCGAACAACGACACCTTGCCCGTTTGCCATTGCGAGTTATCGGTAACTCCCAGCGAAGAGTCTCTGCAATCGAACACCGAGGGCGAAGGGTTTACTCCGCGTACAGAGCCCTACGACTTCGTCGAGTACGCCGGCCATCGCGGACCGCCACAAGGTAACGGCTGCTCGGTGTTCGGTCGCACCCCCGAGTGTTCGTACTGCGCTAGCGAGTTTCCAGGGTGCCAGCTCGGCGACGATGCGGCGTGTGACGCGCCGTGCGCCCAGCTGGCCGCGACCAAAGACGCCGAGTTCCGCGCGAGCTACAGCTTCGCTCAGCGCGTAGCCCGCTGCATGGACGGGGCCTACTGCGAGATGGTCGTCGAGCTCGACGGCAAGTGTTATGCCGCGCAGCCATCCAGCTCGCGACCCGCGTTCGATTGCTCGTTGCCCGACGACGAGATCATCGCACATCGTGATGACCTGAACGGCAGCACGTGCGCTGCCGAGCCAGCAGCAGAATGCCAAACCGCGGACGACTGCCCGAGTGGCCTCGCTTGCAATGCGGGGCGCTGCGGGCCCTGTGTTGACACCTGCTCCTACCCGAACGGTCAACCAGAGCAAATCACCTGTGAAGGCGACGTTACCTGCGCGACGGGCGAAGTGTGCGCAAGCGGTTACTGCCTGCTCGAAGAAAACGTCGAGTGTCGTACCTGGTCGCAGTGCGCGGACGGCGCGTCTTGTGTGCTCTCGGGTATCATTCACGGCGAGGGGCGGGGCAACGAGCTCACTCGCAGCTTCTGCAGCACCGCGCCGCAATGCCCAGAGGAGATGCGCGACGAAGACGGCAACCTGATCATGCCCTCCTCTATGGTCCCTGGCTGTTTCTGAGGCGTCCGCATCCGCTGAGCTTTCTGTGGGTTGATCACGCCGCGCCGATCGGCGCTTGACATCCAGCACCGTCCAGCCTCATGTCCACGGCCGTGAAGCGCTGGTTCAAGGTCGTGGCCGGCGCCTGTGCGCTCGTCCTGCTGCTGGGCGTGGCGATCATCGCATACTCGGCGTACCCCGCCAGCGGCACGGTCGCAGCGGGTCCGCGGCTCGAACGCATGCAGCAGTCCCCGCAGTGGAACGGCGAGAGCTTCGACAATGAGCTAGCGCGCGTAGACGGCAGCTTTTGGGAAATGCTCGAGACCCAGTTCGGCAAGACGCACAGCGTTCCCGACGAGCCCATCCAGATCCAACCACGGCAGCGCACGGACTTCGACCAGCCCCCGCAAACGGGCCTGCGAGTCACGTGGTTTGGGCACTCGTCGTTTCTGGTGGAGATTGACGGGCGACGTGTTCTCGTCGATCCCGTGTGGGGTGAACGCGCCTCGCCGCTCAGTTGGTTAGGCCCGCAAAGATTCTTCGAACCCCCGCTAGCGCTCGAACAATTGCCGAGCGTGGACGCAATCCTGATCTCCCACGACCACTACGATCATCTCGACTACCCGACGGTCGTGCAGTTGCTCGAACTCGCATCGAGCGCGCCGTGGGTGGTGCCACTGGGAATCGGCGCACACCTCGAATACTGGGGCGTACCCCCGTCGCAGATCATCGAACTCGACTGGTGGCAGCAAACCCAGCTCGGTGAGGTAACGCTCACTTGCACACCTGCTCGCCATTTCTCGGGCCGCAGTCTGCTGTTCTCGGATCAGAACGCCACACTGTGGGCGGGCTGGGCCATCAAGAGCCCCAAGCACAACGTGTTCTACAGCGGCGACACTGCACTGCACCCCGAGTTCGAAGACATCGGCACACGGCTTGGTCCGTTCGATCTCACGCTGATTGAAACGGGCGCCTACAACGCGCTGTGGGCGGACGTTCACCTCGGCCCAGAACAAGCCGTGATCGCCCACCAACTCGTGCGCGGCAAAGTGATGCTGCCCGTGCACTGGGGCATGTTCGACCTAGCCCCACACAATTGGACGGAACCCGTAGAACGCGTCATTCAAGCCGCCGAAGCAGCGGGCGTCACCCTGGTGTTACCCCGCCCCGGCGGCTGGGTCGAACCCAACAACGACACCTTCATCGACCAATGGTGGGCCACAGGTATCCCCTGGCGAACGGTTGATGAAGCCCCCGCGTGGTCGTCGTCCGTAGACGACCTGATCCAACGTCAGCCACATGCCGCGCACTAAATCTCGGCGCTTCGAGACATTCGCGTCGATAGGTCCGGGAGCAACACCGCGCTTGCGGCAAGCAAGCCAGCCGCGCACTCTCGTCTACGACGTGCGTTCTGCGATTTGCCTGCCGTGAATCAGACCACGCAACTGCGCCGAGTTCACTGGACGCAGCCACGCCGATCCGGTCGAGCAACGCAGCTCTCGACGGATGGTGTCACGGCGCGATCTGAATTCCTGACGTCGAAGTTCCGTCACCCCTTTTGCAAGCCGAAGCGACGAAGGAGGGGTTCCCCTCGGCGCCGACAATCTGAGTCTCAGCCAGGTCCGCAAACCCGTTGCCGCATGAAACGATCCCGTACCAAGCGTTCCCTGCGTCGTCAGCCGTCAGAACGACCGGGCTATCGCTGAAGCCTTCGGTGACGAACTCGCCGCCAACTACCACGCCCGTGCCCGGAGGAAACCGAAGTTCGTTGCCAGCAAGCACCCGCAGCGAACCCGTCACGACGAGCCCGCCCATCATTCGGTTGGGAACGCCCAGATCCTGCCATGCGCCACCATCCACACCTGCGGCGTGATTGGCAACGCTGATCGTTTCTGAGGAACCAGCCGATCCAACCGTGGGGATCGGGCGGAGCGATATGTCTAGCGTGTCCTCGTCGTTGCCGCTCAGACTAAGCGACGGCTCCAGGACCCAGCGATGCCAAACGTTGATGAGCACGGCAGATTCGTTGCCAGTGATGACGTTACCTTCGAGCAAAGGCGCTTCGTCCCTGTTCCCGCCGGGTTCGTAGCGCAGTCCGTAGCCCGCGTTTTCACTGAGAAGAGTATTGGACATCAGAAGACGACCATCCACCGAAAGCCCTGCTCTCGCACGCCCAGCTGCTACAGGAATCGTGGCGCCGCCGTGCTTGATCTCTACATGGTCCAGCGAGGCCTGGCCGATGACGAACAGTCCACCCCATGAGCCTCGCTCCTCCTCGACCCCTTGCCAAACGATCGGTTGGGCCTCCAATCCGAAGGCTCTCAACACGACGTCCTCTGGAATCTCGATCCAGACGCCAGGATCCACGAACATGGTCACACCAGGAGAGATCGTGAGAGTCGTATCTTCGGCGAACGACGGGGACGCAGCGATTCGATAGCAGTCCGGCACGATGGTCGTGTCCTGCGTGATGTTCGTGGGAAAAAGCCGACAATCCACGCGCGGGTCGAACGACTCTTCGTCGTCGGCATTCCGTGAATCTGCGGGAGGCTCGACGTCAGCGGAACCAGCGGGGTCACTACCTTCCCTCGTGCGGGGTCCATCGGCGGCGAGGGGCTCGTCATTTTCTCTGCCCACTACCCCGCCTTCACTTTCTACCAGCTCGTCATCGGAGGGCTCAGCGGGCGCTTCGTCATCCGCGGTGGAGCTACTTTGCCCGTCGTTGCTTCCACCTTCTTGCTGTTGGTTGGGGTCATTTCCTAGTTCGCAATTGCAGCTCCCATAGCTTCCGTCGGCGGAGCACACCTGCGCTCCTCGACCTGCGTCCGTGCAAGTGCATTCCACCGACTGTCCTTCAACACAGCCAGAAGTGCTGTCCGAGCAAGACGTCACCCCGCAGATGAGTACGCCGATCAATTGAGCCACGCGCGTTCGGCGCCACGTATCATGTTGTCGCATAGTCAAGTCCTTCCGCGAGGTGACTCGGACACCGCGCACCGTTAGTTGCGTCCTATTCCACAGCGCGAGTTCTGCACTCCCGCCAGCCTCGCTCTCGCAGCGAAATGCGGGACTCGCACGCTTCAGTGGAACCTCGCTCATCGCAAGCCCGCCGAGTGAGACGCGGCGCGTCGTAACCCCGTGGGCGAACAACGTCCTCGCGCCGACCATTTTTCCGTTCGTCGCGGACAGTCGCCCTTCGCGCTCGAGTCGTCGATCTTCGGTCGCGAACCGCCGTCGAACCGTGCGTGTCGCAGGTGAAACACACCATCCGTGGCGGGGCGTGTCGAGATTCACTCGGTGAACGTAGAGCGAGACGCAGGTTTCTCGCCGCGATCACGAAAAGAGAAATCAATCTGAATAAACCCTCGAGCGGTCACTCACCTCTCACCAGCAGCCCAGATCAATCAGAGCGCACTGACGCCATCGGATGAACAGTCGATCACTTTTTACACGACACGACTTCACGAATCGAAAGCAACCGCGTACAAGGCCTGTGGGCAAAGTCGGGCAGCAGTGGGGCGCCCGAAACACACCCATGAGGGAACATGGTGAAGCAACTGAGCACCCAAAAGGCGCTGCTTTGGCTCGGCATATTGGCCGTTTCAGCCTGCAGCAACGAGTCCGATCACGAGCAGGACAACAACGAGGCAAAAGAGGAGATCGAACAACAACGAGGCGCTTTGACGGCAGCCATTCCTGGCGCGCGCGCCGTGGACGATGGCGGAGTCTCGAGGGCGTTCGGCACGGCGTTGGCAACCGGTCGCACTCACGCGCAGGCTGCCGAGAGCTTCGTGCGCGCTCACTCGCTGGCGCTGGGAGCCAACCCCAGTGACCTGCGGCCGGCCGAGGTCGTCGATGGGCGGGTGGAGATAAATAGCGCTGCGCAGCCACTCGGCTTGATGCTCGATCGCTCGACGGGCCAGTACAAATTCTATCTCTACCGCTACGCTCAGGTGAGAGACGGAGTGCCCGTCCACGATAGTCAACTGCTGGCGCTCGTGCGTAACGCGGGTGATCATCCCGTCGTTTGGTCTTCATCCTCGCTGAGGTCGGTGGGCAGCTTCAGGGCGAGCCCAACCCTGGCAGCAAAGGCTCCAGACACCGCAAAGATCTTGCGCGCCCTCGAACCGATGACGGACTTCACGGGACGCCGCTTCGGTAGTTCCTCCCGCGTAACTTCAGTGACGAGCCCCGAGCTGCGAGTCTTTGCGGGTCGCGGCGCTACCGCTGTCGCGCCCGCCATGGCGAGTACGTTCATCGCAGAAACGGCGGATCCTCCGGGCAAGTGGCGCGTCGTGACTGACGCCGCCACGGGCGACGTGCTGGACGTCGAGAGCTTGATCGTCTTCGAGGACGTCGTCGGCAGCGTTTCAGGCAATGTCACGGAAGGCGCCAAGTCGATGGATTGCGCCGAGGAAGTCCCCACGGCGTTTCCCCTGGCGGACGTGTTCATCTCGGGCGGCGACACGGCGACGGCGGGTCTTGACGGACAGTTCGTCATCCCGAACCCTGGTACGGATCCCGTCGATGTCACCTCTCAGATCGGCGGTGTCTACTTCGACGTCACCGACTACAGCGGGGCCAACGAAGTCTTGACCAGCACGGTCACCCCTCCTGGGCCGATCGACTTCTTGCACAACCCAGAGAACCTCACGGATGACCTGCGGGCTCAATCCAACGGCTACGTGCACGCGATGATCGTGCGGGATTTTCTGCTTTCCTACGTGCCCGACTATCCCACCATCTCGACGCAGGTGGATTTCCCCGTGAGCGTGAACCGTACGGATCTGTATTGCCCCGGCAACGCTTGGTACGACTACTCTTCGATCAACTTCTGCCGAAGCAGCAGTCAGTACGGCAACACCTCGTTCGCAAGCGTCAATCATCACGAGTACGGACACCACATCGTTTCCTCGGGCGGCAGTGGTCAGGGACCGTACGGCGAAGGCATGTCGGATGTGGTGGCGCTACTCATCGCTGAAGATCCGGGCCTCGGGTACGGGTTCTTTCTCAATCAGTGCGATAGCCCACTCAGAACTGCAGACAACGACTGTCAGTATTCAGCCACCAGTTGTTCGAGCTGCGGCAGCAGCTCACACGCGTGCGGCAATCTGATTTCGGGCGTGGTTTGGGACATTCGAGAGCAGTTGCTGATCACTGAGCCAACCGAATACGCCGACATCCTGAGCACGCTCATGCTGAGCTCCATTCCCATGCACACGGGGACGAGCATCAACGAATCGATCGCCATCGATCTGCTCACTTTGGACGACGACGACGGGCTCCTGGATAACGGAACGCCTCACTACGCCGAAATCTGCGCGGGCTTTGCGGCGCATGGCATGAGCTGTCCTCCCATCTTGGAGGGAATGGCCGTGGCTCCTGACGCTGTGGCAGAAGCCGAAGGTCCAAACGGTGGACCGTTCGCGCCTGCGACCTTCGTGTACGAAGTCACGAACCTGGGCCCCGAGGCGAGTCTGGACTACGCGGTCAGCATAGAAGGCAGCCCGAGTTGGGTACAGGTCGTTGACGGGAGCGGCAGCGTACTGCTCAACGAGACCGCCAGCGTCACCGTGCAGATTGACCAAGCCGCGGCGGCTGGGCTCAGCAATGGTGCGTACGCGGCCAACGTGCTGTTCGACAACACGACCAACGGCGTCGGCAACACCACTCGCGTGGTCGAGTTGGACGTCGGGGTACCCTTGGCCATCTACTCGGAGGACTTCGAGGACGGCTTGGGCGACTTCACGATCGGCGGCGAGTCCAACAACCTGTGGCACCTGACGACGAGCTGCGCCTCGACCCTCACGACCGGCCACAGCGCGCCATCCAGTCTCTACTTCGGTAATGACTCGACTTGCAACTTCAACTCGGGTCTGGTCGCGGGAACGGTAACCTCACCCGTCGTCGCGGTCACGGACACTTCGCTGCTCCTATTGCGTCTGAACTACTTCCTGCAGACGGAAAATAGCAACAGTTACGATCGCGCCAGCGTCGCGGTTTCGGTCAACGGCGGCACGTTCGTCACGCTCGCCACCAACTACGGCATCGGGACGGATCTCCCCGAGGGCACTGGAGTCTGGGAACAAGCGGAGCTCGACTTGAGCTCGCTCGTGTCGAGCTTGCCGAGCGCTGACGTTCAGATCCGGTTCGCGTTCGACTCCGTCGATTCCGTGGCAAACACCTACGCGGGCTTCCTCGTGGACGACGTCGAGCTGCGTGCGTTCGGCGCAACGTGTTCGACTGACGCGGACTGCGATGACGGCTTGTCGTGCAGTGGTGCGGAGACATGCGTGAACGGCGCTTGCCAAGCAGGACAGCCCGTCGACTGTGATGACGCCGTGGCGTGCACTGTCGACAGCTGTGACGAACTGAGCTCCTGTGTGAACACGCCGAACGATTCGGCATGTGATGACGGCAACGTGTGCTCGGGCACCGAGACTTGCGACCCAGCGAGCGGCTGCGTTGCAGGCACCCCGCTCGAGTGCGACGACGGCGATCCATGCACGAACGACAGCTGCGACCCAGTGCTCGGTTGTTTCGTCAGCCCCGTCAGTTGTGACGACGGCGATGCGTGTACGGCAGACGTCTGCGATCCCGTCACTGGCTGCAGTTCGTCGCCCATCAGCTGCGACGACGGCGACCCGTGCACGGTCAGCAGCTGCGATTCGGAAACGGGTTGCGCCACCACTCCAGTCGACTGTGATGACGGCGACCCGTGCACGGTGGACAGCTGTGACGCAGCAACGGGTTGCAGCTCTGTCGCGCTCGACTGCGACGACGGAAACGAGTGTACGGCCGACAGCTGCGATGCAGTGCTCGGCTGCGTAAACGAGCCCATCACGGGAACCTGCAGTGACGACGGAAACGAGTGCACCGACGACGTGTGCGACGCTGGCCAGTGTACCCACCCGGATAACGGCAGCTGCGGTCCAGGGGTGTTCTTGGAAAGCGGCGGTACGGTCGTGATGGAAGCCGAGAACTTCCATGAACACATCGCGCGCGCCAATCACAACTGGACTCCTGCCTCGAACGGCTCGGCTTCTGGCGGACAACTGCTCGTAGCGAACCCCAACACGAACACCAACATCAACACGGGTTACGTCAGCGGCAGCCCCGAGTTGCGATACGAGGTCAACTTCCAGACTACGGGCACTTATTACGTCTGGGTACGGGGCATCGGGCAGTCGGGCGACGATGACTCATGCCACGTGGGCATCGACGGCACTGGTCCCAGTAGTGCCGACCGCATCAGCTCGTTCGCAACGAACCTGAGCTGGAGCCGCAGCACGATGGACGGTCCAGTCGCCACCATCAACGTCAACTCCGCGGGCGTTCACACGATAAGCTTGTGGATGCGCGAGGACGGTTTCCGCTTCGACAAACTACTGCTCACCACGAACGGTAACTACTTCCCGAGCGGCCTCGGTCCGAACGAGAGCCCCCAGGGAATTCCCGAACCAGAGTGCGCCAGCAACGCTGACTGCAACGACTCGAACGCTTGCACCAACGACGCCTGCATCTCGGGCAGTTGCTCCTATACGAACAACTCGGATCCGTGCGCGGACGATGGCAACAGCTGCACCGACGACATCTGCAGCGGCGGAACCTGCACTCACCCCGACAACGGCACGTGTCAGCCCACGAGTCCTTGCGCGGCGTACTGCAGCAACCCAGTCCCGTTCTCAGGCAACTTCCAGTCTGGCAGCCTAGGCTCGGGCGCCACCTGTCACGAGACGACGAGCCCGCTGAACGGCGGCGTCTGCGGCAACTTCGCCAATGGCCGCAGCCTGTACGTCAACGGGCAGCAAATGTCGTGCACAGGCAACTGGCCTTCATTGCCGCCACCCGTGAACGGCGGCTACTGCGTGTGGACGACAGCTGGTCAGTACCCCTGGGCATACTTCGCCACGTGGTGATCACGAGCTGGTGCCGGCCTGCAACGGACGGGCACTAGCTGTCCGCTCCCGCGCGAGCGGAACAGCCCCACGCAATTGAAAACGAGGGCCCCGAAGATTCTCCTTCGGGGCCCTCGTCCGTTCACTGGTTTGGGCTGCAAGGTGTCATTGCGCCGACGGCCCCGTCGCAACTTGGTGAGTCCTCACCGCTTCGGCTCTACGTACTCGGTGCCGAACGCCTCAGCGTCCAGCTTGCGCAGTGCATCCATGCGAGCCATGCGGGGTGGCCTTCGCCAAGCCGTTCCCATCAACTCGAGTTGGCTGCGTCTCGTCCAATGGCCTAGAAGGTAGGCGTGGCGGACGACCGCCAGCAAGTCCGCGGCCGCGTATTCGGCATCACTCAGAGGGTTTCGCAGACGGTGGCCTTTCAAGAAGTCTTGCCAAGCTTGCTCTGGCGCGTTGACCACCTTTTGCGTCCAACGAAAAACCGCGACGTCGTACGCCAACAATCCCCACGCGCTCATCTCGAAGTCGAACAGTGCCAAACGCCCATCACGCAGCCTCACCGCATTCGAGAAGTTCAAGTCTCCGTGACATATCCCGTTCCGAAACTCTTGCACGCCAAGCTGAATCGCCCGCCGCGTCACGCGCTCACGTAGTCCCTCTAGATACTCGCGCTGCTCTTTCGTTTCCCTTGGGTTCGAAATCAACACGTCGAAAGAATCGCGAAGCAGCGCTTCGAACGTGAGCTCTCGCCTCGGCACTGTGAACTCATACCCCTCCGTCGCTTGGTGCACCTTCCCCGCTAGTTCACCGAACTGTCGCGCATCCCGACTGGGTAACACCGCCTCGCCGTTCAGAAACCGTGTCACCACCAGCTGCCTCTCGCCTTCGGGAGCGACTGCCGTCGTGACCCACTGCCCATCTCGACGGGCCAGGGGTTCCGCAACGCACACGCCCGCGCGAACTAGGTGACGCAGAAGCTCGACTTCCCCAGTCACCTCAGACGCGCCCCACCAGCGAGCATTGTACAGGCGAACTACGTATCGGCCCACCTCGTCACGTAGGAGATACGTCGCGTCGAGATGGGCCTGCAGCAGCTCACACTCCAAACCAGCGGGGATGTCGTACGCCGCTTCGATCGCCGCGAGCACCGACGAACAACACGGAGTCGAACCAACGCATTCGAGCATACGTCGATGCTAGGATGCCTGACAGCTGCTCAACAAGGGCTTGCTGAAGGCAGTGGTGATTGCCCTCTACGGTGGCTGGCGGTCGTTCGCACGGCACGTCGTCGTGGAACCGCACGTCGTCATCGAACCGGGCGAGCGCCGGGTGGTCGCAACACACGGCGAAACGTCAAACTGATGCGCTCGTTCGTCACTGGGCGCTGCTTGGGCAACGCGTGCTCGAGCTCGTGTTGGCAGCGGCCGAGCATCAAGAGCAAGTCGCCGTGCGCAAGCTCAGCGCTCCACACACGAGCTTTCGCGCGATACACGTCGAATCGACGGCTCGCCCCCAGCGACAACGTCGCCACCGCGGGCGACTCGCCCAGCTCTGCCTCATCGTCGCTGTGCCGCCCCATGCTATCCTGCCCGTCGCGATAGCGATTGAGCAGCACGTGATTGAACGGCGTATCCCTCACGTCGCTCACCCGCCGCATCAAGTCGGCGATCTCCGGCGGCGGCGTCCGGGGCTCCAGCGTCTGCCCAGAATAACGATACGGAAGCTCGCCGTACCACGCGACGAGTCGCGGCTGCAGCACCTTCCGTCCGAACAACACGATACTGCGCGCTTCCCACTCGCACGAATAGCGCAGGTGCTCTTCGAGTGAACGCGCTTCGTCAGCCGGCAGCCACGCGGCGCGAAGCTCGAGCCGCGCATCCGCGCCAAAGTCCACACACTGAATCGCCCTTCTCGCCGCTCTCGTCACTCGACTGCTCCAACCCGTGCGGTGAGCATAAATCGCGTAGAGTGCTTTCGCGACCAATTCGCATCATCAGCGTTTCGGTCAGCGCAGCAACCTGCAAGTCTGCGAGAGTGGGGCACGCGACGGCCACCACTCTCGCTCATCGACGAGCAGGTTCACTTCTGCATATCGAAACGATCCAGGGTCATCACTTTGACCCAGGCGGCGACGAAGTCGTTCGAGAACTTTTGCTTGGCATCGTCGGCGGCGTACACCTCGGCGATGGCTCTCAGTTGCGAGTTCGAGCCCATCACGAGATCGACTGAAGTGCCCGTCCAAACGACCTTGCCCTCGGCATCGACAGCTTCGTACAGATCGTCACCCTGGTTCGCCTTGCGCCAACTGACCTGTGAATCGATGAGGTTCAGGAAGAAGTCGTTGCTGAGGGTGCCCGGTCGGTCCGTGAGCACACCGTGTTTGCTACCGCCGTGGTTGGCACCCAAAACTCGCATTCCTGCGAGCAGTACCGACATCTCGGGCGCTGTTAGCCCGAGAAAGTCAGCCTTGTCGATCAGCAGTTCGGCGGGTGTTCGCTCGCTCTTGGTTCCCACGTAGTTTCGGAATCCGTCTGCGGTCGGTTCGAGGGCAGCAAACGACTCCACGTCCGTCATCTCGGCGCTCGCGTCCGTGCGACCGGGCGTGAACGGAACCACCAGCGTTGCTCCCGCCTTCTTCGCAGCATCTTCGATAGCAGCCGCTCCCCCAAGAACGATCAGATCGGCCATCGAGATCTTTCGCTTTGCTTGGGCGTCGTTGAACTTCGTCTGGATCTTCTCGAGAGCCGTGAGGACCTTGGCGAGCTCCGCTGGCTCGTTCACTGCCCAGTCCTTTTGCGGAGCCAGGCGGAGTCGGCCACCATTGGCTCCGCCGCGCATGTCCGTGTCCCGATAACTCGACGCAGCGGCCCAAGCTGTAGACACGAGCTGCGCAGTCGTGAGACCAGACGCCAAGATCTCCTTCTTCAGCCGTGCGACGTCGGGCTCGGTCACCAGCGGATGATCCACCTTCGGCACGGGGTCTTGCCACAGCTGTGGGTCGGGAACTTCGCTGCCGACGAGTCGAGCGTGGGGGCCCATGTCACGGTGAGTGAGCTTGAACCAAGCTCGGGCGAAGGCTTTCTCGAATTCGTCAGGCTTCTCGTAGAACCGTTTGGAAATGGCGTGATACGCAGGATCGGTAACCAGAGCCAAATCAGTCGTGAGCATCATCGGCTTGTGACTCTTCGTGGGATCGTGAGCATCTGGCACTCGGGCGACGTCTCCCTTGGGTTGCCACTGCTTCTTTCCTCCAGGCCCCTCGATCAGTTCCCACTCGTAGGAGAACAGGTTCGAGAAGAAGTCATGGGACCACTTGGTCGGCGTCATCGTCCAAGCGCCTTCGAGTCCGCTCGTGATCGTGTCCTTGCCCTTGCCCGTTCCGCACTTGTTCTTCCAGCCTAACCCTTGCTCTTCGACTGGCGCCTCCTCGGGCACGGGTCCCACACATTCACCAGGCTTGTGCGCGCCGTGAGCCTTGCCCAGAGTGTGCCCACCAGCGATCAGAGCCACGGTTTCTTCATCGTTCATCGCCATGCGACCGAAGGCCGTTCGAATGTGCTGAGCGGCAGCCATCGGATCTGGCTTTCCACCAGGACCTTCAGGGTTGACGTAAATCAGCCCCATCTCGGTCGCACCAAGCCCCTCGTCGAGCTCGCCCTTCGAAAAGCGCTTGTCCGACAGCCACTCGGTCTCGGGGCCCCAGTTGATGTCTGTGGGCTCGAAAACGTCCTCGCGTCCGCCACCGAACCCGAGCGTCTTGAACCCCATCGACTCCAGAGCGACGTTCCCTGAGAGGACCAGCAAATCCCCCCAGGACAAACTCTTGCCGTACTTCTTTTTGACTGGCCAGAGCAGGCGGCGCGCCTTGTCGAGATTCGCGTTGTCGGGCCAACTGTTGAGAGGGGCGAAGCGAATCGTTCCGTCCGCCGAACCACCCCGACCATCGTGCACGCGGTACGTTCCAGCGCTGTGCCACGCAAGGCGGATCATCAGGCCGCCGTAGTGTCCCCAGTCCGCGGGCCACCAAGCTTGTGATGTAGTCAGGACGTTTTCTATGTCCTTCTTCACAGCCACGAGATCGAGTTTCTCGAACTCCTTGCGATAGTCGAAGTCCGCATCGGTCGGATCACCCTGAGGTGAGGTAGCCTTGAGGACGCGCAAGTCGAGACGGTTTGGCCACCAGTCCTCATTCGTAAAGGGACCATGACGACCGTGGTGCCCTTGCTGATGTGGATCGGCGTGAGCAACTGGTTGCTCCGCCTCACCCGGTTCGGCGGGGGCTTGTGCGGGAGGGCTCGCGACCTCTTTCTTCTGCGAAGCCGCGCAACCGACAACAAGAGTCGCACCGAACACGAGAGCGAGAGATGTGTGGGAGAAAGGTTTCGATAATCTGATGGCGTCCTTCATGGACACGACCATGTCGGAATAGCCCCGTTCTCTCCAATCGAACGTTCTGTATCACGCTTCACAAAAACTGAACGCGCTGGGGCGGCGCACATCCACCCACGCTCGCCTTGCCCCACGTGGAACGTTCTGTTGAAAGGCGAACGCCAACAGCGATGGCGCAGTGCGCAATCTCGTCGAACGCGACCTCGCGTACAACCCATGAGAAAAACCCGCCGCCCAGCAACCCAACGCCCACCCCCAGGGCAGCGGGAAGATCGTGAGACGGTCTGGCGTAACACCCTTACAGTGACCGACTGGGCACAACTCGGCGCCCGGATCGCCACGAAATCGCAGCGGTTGGATGCCGCGGAACAGGACCGTCGAGCGCTTGAGCAAGCGCGCGTTGCAGCGCAGCTGTGGGCCAACGACGCCGTCCAACGCGTGATGACGCAGCTGTTCGAGCTCTTGCAGTGGCACGTCGGACAATACGCCCGCACCACAGGCGTCGAGCTACGGCTGAGCCCACCGCGCCGCGTTCTGGCGTGCGACCACGAAGCGCAACGTCTCGTGCTCAGCCTCAGCCTCAAGGACGACAACATCGACTTGTATGCGCAATGGTCCCCGGGAACGCCGCCGGGCCTGCACTTGTTGCTGTCCCGCACGCGTCGCGGTCGTGCGTTGCGCATGATCTGCGTTCCTGGCGCGTGGTTATCACCCTCGACTCACGAAGGCGGCGTCAACCTGCGTTCATTCGAAAGCGAGCACACGCTCGTCAGCTTGGAGTCTCTGGCTTATCGCGCCGTCAGCCTGCTCGCGATGGAGTAGGCTATGGCACGACGATCGCCCGCGTGGCTGTGGTCAGGCACGTACGTGGATTCCACTTTGACGCGGGACGATGCTATCGAGCCGATGTCATCCACGCGGCTGTACACACGTCAGTGAACCTGGTCGTTGGGTGGCGGTGGGGGCTGCCGTGGACGCAAGCTCATCGCTAGGCCCGAAGCCACGATCCCGAGCGCGAACGCGACGCCCAGCTGGAAGTACAGCAGCGTCGTCACGTGGGTCGCGCTTTCCAACGACTCGCTCTTGAGCTCCAGACCCACAGTTTCCTGCACCCGCGTCAAGTTCAGGAGCTCCAGGCGCACTTCATCGAACGCATCGTACAAACTCTTCAAACTGTCGGCGGGTTGCCCTGCGCGACGCTGGGCGATGAGCTTGGCCTCGACTTGCGCGTAGTTCTCGAGCGACGCACGCAGCTCCTGAAGCAGACGAGCCTCGTCAGCCACCAGATAGGTCTTCTCGATGGTGGCGATGTGATGATCGATGGACGCGTGGTGTCGTCCCAAGCGGTACTGGATGTCGGTCTCCGCGTCCGACTCTCCCTGCAAATGCAAAACCAGTTCGTCGCGCCGCCGATAGATGGCATCACTCAGTTGAAACAGTGTGATGGCGGGCATCAGACGGTCTGCGAACAACGAGTTGCAGTCGTATCGCAGCGTCTGAATGAAGTGATCTTCGGCGAGCTTGCTAGCGAAGATGCTCAACGTGATGACGACCAAAAGCGCCGCCAGCCGAACGGTAGCACCGCGACTCCCCCAACGTTGTTCGAAAAAGTTCATTCCTTCGTGTTGGCCTGTTGCGCACGCTCACGGCGTGGGGTCGAAGTAGTCAACGTACAATTGATCGCAGAGCTCACCAGTCGTGACGCCGAGTCCGATGAGCTCGGCTTGCAGCTCGGCTTGGGTGAACTTCGCAACGTTGGCTTTGCGTAGGTTGCCGGCTGCAGTCATGGCTTGTTTGAACGACTTGGTGGCGCCGCGACGCTTGGTGCGTCCATCGATGCGTTCGATGAAGTTGCGGGCGCGATCGAAACAATGCAGCACCGAGCGCGGGAAGCCGACGTCTTGCAGCAGAAAGCTCGCAACGAGCGGGCCCGTGGGTGCGGCGCTATGCCGTTTGAAGAACGGCTCGACCGCGGCGCACAGCCTGAGCAAACCCATCCATTGTGCGGCTTCGAGCGGCGTTTCCCATTCCGCGTCGGGACGCGGACCACGCACCAGCCAGTGACTCTTGACGTTCATCACGCGCACGGTCTGGCTCGCGCGCTCGAGCAACATGCCGAGGCGCATGAAGTCGAAGGGTTCATCGTGCAACATGGTGTTGTGGCAATCGCCCTGAAAGCGTGAACACGCCGAGCGCACACTCTCGTAGAACTGCACGCGATCTTTTCGATACTCTTTGCGCGCAGCGGGGCTCTGTAGCCACTGCCAGGTAATGTTGAGCGTTTCCCACATCTCACGGCTGATGACCTCACGGCTCATACGCGCGTTCTCGCGAGCCCCAGCGAAACTCGACACAATCGAGACGGGGTTGTCCGTGCTCCAAGTCAGGTACTCTTCGGCGACGATGTCCTTGTCGTAACCCGTCACCCCGATCAGCTTCTCGAATCGCTCTTGCTCGCCGACGGCCAAGATGAGCGGCTTCCAACGCTGCGCCTCGTGAATTTCCGCATCGAGAATGGCCAGGCGGTTGACGGAGAGCACACGCGCCGTGCTCTCGACGCGCTCCACGTAGCGATGCAGCCAGAAGCTGTTTTCGGCCACGCGCGAGATCATTTGCCGACCTCCTCGTTGATCGAGTTGAGCACCCAGGTGTCTTTGGAGCCGCCACCTTGGCTGGAGTTGACGACGTAAGACCCCGCTTTCAGCGCCACACGCGTCAGCCCGCCGGGCAACACCCAGGTGCGTTTACCCGTGAGCACGAACGGTCGCAGATCGACTCGGCGCGGCGCCACGCCTTGCTCAGTCCAAGTGGGAGCGGTCGACAGTTCGATGCGCGGCTGCGCGATGTAGCCGCGCGGTTTGGCTTTCAGCTTAGTGCGAAACTCGGCGATCTCTTTTTTGGTGGCGGTCGGGCCCATCAACATGCCGTAACCGCCGCTACCATCTACCGCCTTCACGACCAGTTCGTTCAAGTGGTCGAGCACGTAGTCCAGATCTTTCTTGCGCGAACAGTCGAACGTCGTGACCTGTCCGAGCGTGGGCTCTTCGCTCAGGTAATACCTGATCATCTCAGGCACGTAGGGATAAACGGCCTTGTCGTCCGCGACCCCATTGCCGATCGCGTTGGCCAAGGTCACGTTCCCCGCCGCGTAGGCGCGCACCAAACCAGGAACGCCCAAGAGGCTCTCCTTATTGAACACGTCGGGGTCGAGAAACTCGTCGTCCACACGGCGGTAGATCACGTGAACGGCTTGTCTGCCCGAAGTGGTCTTGAGGTACACGCGGTCCTCATCGACGAACATGTCCGACGCGTGCACCAGCGGCACGCCCATGCGTCGCGCCAAGAAACTGTGTTCGAAATACGCCGAGTTGAACGGACCGGGGGTGAGCACCACCACGTTGGCTTGACCCGCACGAACGGGCGCGGTTTCCCCCAACGTACTGCGCAGCCGCGTCGGGTAATCGTCGACGGTGCGCACGGGCAACTTACGAAACACGCGCGGCAGGGCGCGCTTGAGCACGCCGCGGTTTTCCAGCACGTAAGAGACGCCAGAGGGCGTACGCGCGTTGTCCTCGAGCACCAAGAACTCGCCCGACGGACCCTGAATCAAGTCGATACCCGCGATGTGCACGTAAACGCCGCTCGGTGGCTTCACGCCGTGCATCTTCTTTTGGTAGCCCGTGGAGCCGAGCACCAAGCGCTTGGGGATCACCTTGTCTTTCAGGATGCGCTGCTCACCGTACACGTCAGCTAGAAACGCGTTCAGCGCTCTGACACGCTGAGTCAAACCCTGCTCCACGGCTTGCCACTGTTTGGCGTGAATCACCCTCGGGATCAGGTCGAACGGAAAGATGCGCTCCGCACCGCGGCTGTCGGCGTACACGGAAAACGTCACCCCGCTGTTGAGAAAGGCGCTGTTGGCCAGCGCCTGGCGCCGCATGAACTCGCGCTGTCCAATCTGGTCGAGCGCGCCGATCAAGCGACGAAAGCCGGGTTGAGGCTTGCCATCGGGCGCGACGAACTCGTCGAAAGCGCCTGCGATGGGCGTGTAGTTGGCAAACAGGGGGAGTTTCTTGCTGGTCTTCTTCTTCTTCGCTCTCGCTGCGGAAGCCATGTTTGACCGCTACCACAAAACCGCGCATCGCGTCCGCACCCATGGCCCAATCCCCCAGCTGTCATGGCTCGGCCCACGTTCCAGCGTTCCTCCGACGATGCGTCAGCGCGACCGACGACGTACGCGAGCAAGAACGACACGCCGTAGGCGAACCACCTACGTCGCTCACGCAGCGCGCGACGCACGACGATTGCGCTATAACCAGCGCATGAACGCGATCACGGTCCTGTCCGAAGAAGAACAGCTGTTTCAGTCCACGGTGCTGGGTTTCGCGCGCGAGCGCATTGGGCCCCACGTGCAACGACTCGACGAACAAGCAGGTATGGACGGCAACTTGGTGGAAACAATGTTCGAGCTCGGCGTGATGGGCATCGAGGTGCCCGAGCAATACGGGGGTGCGGGCAGCAGCTTCTTCACGGCGATCTTGGCGGTGGAGGCGCTCGCGAGAGTGGACGCGAGTTTTTCGGTGTTGGTCGACGTGCAAAACACCTTGGTCAACAACGCGCTATTGCGCTGGGGCAACGACGCGCAAAAGCAGCAGTACCTCCCGCAACTGTGCAGCACTTGGGTCGGCTCCTACGCGCTGAGCGAAGCCAGCTCGGGCTCGGATGCGTTTGCGCTCAAGGCCACCGCCAAAGACGACGGCAAGCACTGGCTGCTCTCGGGTGAAAAGCTTTGGATCACCAACGCCGCGGAGAGTCGCCTGTTCATCGTGCTCGCCAACGTCGCCCCCGAACAAGGTTACAAAGGCATCACCGCATTCTTGGTCGAACGAGATTTTCCGGGCTTTTCCGTCGGCCACAAAGAGAACAAGCTGGGCATCCGGGCTTCGAGCACTTGCGCGCTGCACCTCGAGAGTTGTCGCGTGCCGAAAGCCAACGTGCTCGGTGAAGTCGGCAAGGGTTACAAGATCGCCATCGAAACGCTGAACGAAGGCCGCATCGGCATCGGCGCGCAGATGTTGGGCATCGCCCAGGGCGCGTTCGATCTGGCCATGGCTCACGTGCAAGAGCGCAAGCAGTTCGGCAAAGCCATCGCCGAGTTCCAGGGCGTACAGTTTCAATTCGCGCGCATGGCGACCGAAATCGAAGCCGCCCGTTTGATGGTCTACAACGCCGCACGCCTCAAAGACGCGGGCCACGACTTCATCAAAGAAGCCGCCATGGCCAAACTGTACGCGTCCGAAGTCGCCGAGCGCAGCGCCTCACTCACCATCGATCTGATGGGCGGCGTCGGCTTCACCAAGGAGTACCCCGCCGAGAAGTTCTACCGCGACGCCAAGATCGGCAAGATCTACGAAGGCACGAGCAACATGCAGCTGCAAACCATCGCCAAGTTACTCCTGCGCGACTACTCGCAGAGCTGATGGCCGAACGCGTCGTTCGCGAGGTCGTGTCAGCGTGGCCGAGCGCGGCGCGAGCCCATGCGCACGTCGCCTCGACGCGTTCCACCGTGCTACGACGTGCGTTGGTCGTCACTTTCGCGCTGCTCGCGCAGCTGCCGAGCGTTGCACACGCGACGTTCAGCGTCGTGCTCGCCAACCCGAGCAGCGGTGAGCTCGGCGGCGTCGTCGCGTCGTGCGTCGGCGACTACGACCTGGAGTCGAGCATCGGCATCGTGCCGAACGTCGGCGCGTTTGCCGCGCAAGGTCTCGTGCCCTCGCCAGGTCGCGCCGCGCTGCCCGACTTGCTCGACAGCGGCGAAAGTGCCGCGAACGTGCTCAACACCATCACCGACGCGACCTTCGACCCCGAAGCACGACAACGCCAGTACGGCGTCGTGTTGCTCAGCGGCGACTCTGCCGCCTTCACGGGCGCAGAGACCCTGGCCGTCGCCACCCACCTGCACGGCCACGCTGGCCCCTTCGTGTACTCGGTGCAGGGTAACATCCTGACGGACCCCGACATGTTGCAACGTATGGTCGACGCACTGACGAGCAGCGACGCGTCCGCGGAAAGTGACCACTGTGATCTGCCCGCAGCACTAGCCGCGGCAATGGCCGCCGCGACTCGAGACGGCAGCGGCGATTCCCGCTGCACGGAGGCGGGCATCGACTCCGACAGCGCCCACCTCCACGCGCAGGCGCGACTCACCGCGCCCTTGAAGCTCGGCGTCGTGAACAGCGCACCGCGCAGCGCGAGCGAGGAGTTGCTCGCTCAGTTTGCGACGTGGCGCGAGAGCAGCCCGTGCGTTCAAGCTTCCGATGGCGCGATGCCCGTCGGCAGTGCGTCAGCCGACGACAGCACGTCACGCGACGACGGCGGGGTGCCCGTCGTAAACGCGCCGCGTGCGTCCGCGGGGTCGTCGGGATCGTGTGCGACCTCGCAGCGTGCTGGGGGTGAAGGTTGGCTAACGTGGTTGGGCGTTGCGGCGCTGGCGGTATGGTTTCGGCTTCCGATGCGCTGTTACGTTTGTGGGCCAATGGGAGTGGCTGCCGCCTCGCGTCGAGAAGCCCATTGCTTCTGCCAAACGCGCGGCATGAGACAGCTCCGCGCTGTTCGAAACTCCCCGTGCGGTCGTGACACGCGTCGACAATCTAGAGACGGCGGCGGCGCGCTGCGATGCACTTCGCCCCAGCTGCACGAACGCCACTAAAGCGAGCAAGAGGCGCGAACCGCCGGGCTCTGCTGTGCTCGGGTTTCAAGTCCGCACTTGGCACGACGCTAGCAGGTGCATCGAGCCAAACGCCTATCGCTGATCAGCGAGTGTCGCGATCTGACGTAGCACACCCGCAGCTGCTCCCGAGTGACAAGCCTCAATCGGATCATCTCGAGAGGGTGGTCGGCGGCAGACGTAAACCTCCCATCACCTGGAGAGCAATCAAATGAAACTCAGGAAATGCTTACGTGGAGCCTCGCTCCCAGTCCTGGCCGCCTGTAGCGTTGCGGTAGCATGCGGCGACGACGATGGTCCCGATTTCGGAGACGGCATCGACGCAGGCAACATACTCGACGACGCAGGAACCGACGACACGGTCGATGACGACGACACGGTCGACGACGACGACACGGTCGATGACGACGACACGGTCGATGACGACGACATGGTCGACGACGATGACATGGTCGACGCGGGAGCGGACGATGGTGCCATGGATGACGCCGGGCCAGACGCCGGCATGGACGACGCAGGTATGGGCGACGCGGGTATGGGCGACGCCTCGATGCCACCAGAAGCGGGTGATGATGCAGGCGCAGGCGACGCGGAAGCAGGACCAGAAGCGGGCGTCGTGTTCCCTGAGCAGGCTCGCATCGACAACGCGAGCTTGCCAGAGGGTTTTGTCGCGTGGCAGTGGGCCGACGATCTGCAGGAGCCGCGGGGGATGATCACGGACGCGGATGGCAACGTTCTGGTCGTCGAGCAGGACACGGGCCACATTCTCGCCCTGTGGGATGACAATGGCGATGGCGCTTCCAGCTCGAGCGAGCGCATGGTGATCGTCGAAGGTGACGCACTCAACCACGGGATCGCGCTTGCGGGCGGGTACCTTTACGCCTCCAGCGCTACGACCGTGTACCACTGGGAATACACCGAAACGCGAACCGAACTCGGTGCTGGTACAGCGGTCGTTACGGACATTCCAGACGGTGGACGTCACACCACGCGTACCCTCGCTTTCGACGATTCTTACCTGTACGTGAGCGTCGGCTCGGGTGAAAACGTCGACTCGGACTCGACGCGTGCCCGTGTGAGCCGCTTCCCTGTCGCCGCCCTCGAGAACGCAGTAGCGTTCTCTGCCGGCGAAGTTTTCGCTGATGGCCTGCGCAACGAGGTTGGCCTGGCCGTGGATGCGCTGGGGCGCGTGTGGGGTGTCGAAAACGGGCTCGATGAGTTGTTCGATGATGATCTCGGCGGCGACATTCACAACGACAACCCCGGCGAAGAGCTGAATCTGTTCAGTGAACCTGGCGCGTTCTATGGTTACCCCTACTGCTGGACGGAGTATCAAATCGCCGACGCAGGCGCGGGCACTGGCACTCAGTGGTTGTTCGAGAACACCGTCGGTGATGGCGGTCAGCCATTCGATCCTGAAGGGCTTTCCGACGAGTGGTGCCAGGATCCGGACAACGTGACGCCCCCCGTACTCGTTTGGCCAGCGCACGCGGCGCCGCTCGATATTCTGTTCTACGAGTCTAGCTCATTCGGCGCCTTCCCATCGGAGTACAACGGTGACGCGCTGGTCGCGTTCCACGGCTCGTGGAACGCAGAGCCTCCCGTGGGCTACAAGATCGTTCGCGTTCCGTTCGGTGACGACAACATGCCGACGGGCACGTGGGAACCGCTCTACGAGTACGCTGGGGCGGGCGACACGGGCAGCGACTGGTCAGAGCGTCCCGTCGACATGGCCATTCTTCCAAGCGGCACACTGCTGTTCACCAGTGATGATGACGCCGACCGCATCGTCGCCATTGGTTACGTGGGAGAATAACGGCTGAACGGACCCCAGGCGCTGGTGTGTTCATACGAGCGCACCAGCGCCCGGCAGCTCGACGTAGGCACTGCATCGTGGACCAAGTTTTGGCCCGAGACTGTTCCAACTCACAGCCTCTCAGCCCACCGCGCATCGCCAGCGACGATCCAGTCGAACGCGTCAGCGATCTTCTGAGCAACCGTCCCGCCATAGGTGTGCCCTGCCCCCTCGGCGAAAACGACTCGCGACGCGACGCCAGCTTGCTCTAGGCAGCGCGCCGCGCGATCGCTTTGCCGTTTGCATCCCCATTGTCCGCACGCAAACAGAAGGCGCTCGCCTCCGCCTGCCGCGTACGTTCGACAGCGCGCACTGTTCCACGGCTCGAACGCCCCCTCGATCAGGACAGTGCGGGGGAAGCGTGCTGGATCGGCCAGCACGATGTGCCTGCCGATGTACGCGCCCTGGGAGAACCCCGAGTAGATCAACGCTTCCGCATCGACGTAGGCGGAAAACCTGGCAGCAAGCGCCGCGAGCGCCGCATCGAGCTCCTTGGTCACGGCCTGAGGGGTCTTGTAGTGGTAGACGAGATCGTTCGGCGACGGTGAGTCCGCGCGTGGCACCCCGCGCAAGCAGAGAACGAAACCTCGGTCTCTGATGATTCTGCCCCAGATCAAACAAGTGGACTCGGGGGTGTCGTAGTTGCCGTGCGTGGCCACCATCACGGGCCGCGGCGAAGTAGCGCCCACAGGCAGCCACACGACTGCGTCGCCGTGACCTTCCACCTCCAAGGCGACGAGCTCGTCTTCCGCGCGAAGGGCGAGCGGTCCCGGCTGCGGCTGGGCCTCGGCACCTTCGCGACTGTCGCTATCAGCGTTCGCGGCTAGACGGCTCGCGTGCTCCGCCTCCGAGGTTACTGTTGCGCCCTCGCGCTGCCCGGTTGAAGCAGCCCCACCCGGCGTCTGTTGGGGAGACACGTCGCGCGAGCAAGACAGAGCAACGACGACCATCCCGAGTCCCGCGCACTGCAGGCGCGACGAGAGTGCACGCGGGGCTGTGGTTGCGCTCGTTCCCATCCTTCCTTTCTAACATCCCCAGAGATGCGCTTTGGCCGGTTTCAGCTACGCGCGTTGCTCCTTCGGTACACTGGCTTCGCTCGTGCGGGCCACGTCTTTGCGCCTTGTAGGGCGCGTTGTTGGCAAACAGACAGTGAGGTAGTGGGCTGAGCCGCCCCACTTGGGGCGACTTTCATCAGCCAACGTGGCGTCGGTTATTCGAGGGCCCGCTCTGCCTCTTCGACAGCTTTTTCTTCGTCCCGAATCTCCGCTTTGGTGTCCTCGAGCTCCTTCGTGAGCTCCTTTCGTTCTTCGTTGACCTTGTCCGAGACGCCCGTCCGCGCGTTGGCCAAAGTCGTTTTCTTTTCGTTGAGTTCCTGTCGGAGTTCGCTGATCTCCTTCCGTAGCTCCTGGGCTTCTTTTGCGGTCTCGGTTCTGGCTTCACGCAGATCCTCGACCTCTTGGCGTAGCTGGGTGTCTTGCTGACAGGACGCCATGCCCAGGGTGAGAGTCACGAGAAGGGCGCTGGATAGTAGTGTGTTTGGCAAGGTGAACTTCCTTTCTGGAGTCTCGGTACCGCGCTTCGTAGTGGCATGCGGCGCCGGTACCCATCACCGCACGCGCGGCGTGATGCAACGCACATGCCACGCTCGGGGGTGGGGCGGTCTTGACGCGTGCGTCGCGCTGGGTCGCGACGTCAACTAGCGAAACCCGGCTGGCGGGAATCCCACTCAGGCCGGGTTTGCTTCGACGAGTCGAGCTTTTCGAAATGTAAACTTCTTGAGCTGAACGCTCCAGAGGTTGAGCGCTTCAGAGGCTGGCGACGAAGGACTCGGCGCAGCTGGCGCGCGCAGTCGTCGCGTGTTGTCAATTAGGCGACTACGGGTTGGGGCAAACACGAAGTCGCAGTCCCGTCGGGTCTCCCAACTGAGAAGTTGCGGGGCGAGCCCCTTGCCGTACCAGCAGCAGGCCCGTGTTCGGCGGCAGGTTGGCGGCTTGCACACATGTACATGCAGATGTACAATTATCGAATGTCCTCCAAGTATTCAGTTGCAGAAGCTCGGGCAAGGCTACCCAAAATTCTCGACGAAGTGGAGCTGGGTAGGGAGGTGGCACTGACTCGGCGAGGCAAGGCGGTCGCGGTGCTGGTTTCGGTGGAAGCGTATGAGCGAATGTCGGGCGGATACCGCAGCTTCACGGAAGCGTATGACGAGCATCGGAAGCATCACCAAGGTTTGGAACGGTCTGAACTCGAGGGGCTGCGCGATCGCACAGGTGGTCGAGCCGTTCAGCTATGAAGACGCGGTTTCTGCTCGATACCAACGTGATCTCGGAGCCAGCACTTCAGGCCCCCAACGCTCGGCTACTGCGCCGCCTCAAAGAGGAGGCTCACCAGTGTGCGATTGCTGCACCCATCTGGCATGAACTGGTGTTCGGCGTGAAGCGAATGTCCCGAGGCAAACGGCGAAACGAGTTGCAAACCTACTTGAACGAGGTCGTTCAAGCGTCGTTTCCGATTCTACCGTATGACGAGGCAGCAGCGAGTTGGCACGGGGAAGAACGGGCAAGGCTGGAAAAACTAGGCAAGCCAGCGCCATTCGTCGATGGACAAATAGCAGCCATCGCGTTTGTGAACGGCCTACAACTGGTAACCAACAACGCAAAGGACTTCCGTCGCTTCAAAGGCCTAGGTGTCGTGAGCTGGAGATAGCACCGCGATTCAGACACGCGTCAGGCGGCGAAAGAGACGGAATCGAGATTGGGGTCAGCGATTTCGCCGGCCTCGATCTGATCGGCGATAGCGCACAGAGCGAGCGCGCGAGCAAGCTGAGCGGCATGTTCGCGGAAATCACCCTAGACGAGAACGCCTGGCAGCTGAGGAACCTCGGCGATCCAGCGGCCGTCGTCTTCCTGCTCAGTATCGATCGTGAGGCGCATGGCTACTGGAATCATGTCACGGAAGGAGTGGAGGGGCTGGTGACGGGCAATTACACGTCCGAGACAAGACGGCGACAAGGCAGGCTTCTGGGTGGCTACTGACCCGAAGAGCCAGCGAACGTCGACGAGAAGGGGATCAGCCAGTGCCCAGCTGGTTAACACGTTCCGCTGCAGGGCCGGCAAAGGCCGCGAATGTTGGACGTGTCGATACTGTCATGGTCGAAGTCCGGCGCCGAGCGATCGACGCATTCAACGAACTCAACGCGCAACTCTGCCAACGCGTAAACAAGCTCGTTGTAGATGTGGCCCTCAGTCTCAACACATCCGGCTGCGGACGCACGGAGAGTCTTCCCATTCGTCCATTCTACTGTGAGAAAAATGTTATCACCAAAGAACGAGCCACATTGGGTTCCTGCGGTGTCGGCTAGCGCGACCTTCAATGAATCTCTATTGACGATCTCTGCAATCTGCTGAAACTGCTCAGCACTCAGCCCAAAGGACTCTTGCCCGAGGGAGTCAGCCGCGACGAACGTCAGGTCTTCATGAACCTCGAGCTGACGCCAACAGTTGTCCTCACCGATGTCGCACATCCAGCCGTGTTCCAACCGGACCACGCGAAACGGGATTGGATCGGCATGGGGTACGCCCGCTTCGCGCCCCACAGAGGTATCCGACGCGACAGCACTCGAGTGAGGTTGAGACAAGCCGGCAGAACCATCCATGCGAGTCATCGCTCGCTCGTCCGAGCGTTCCGATGCGCACCCAAACGCTAGCGTGACAGCCAGTGCCGTCGCCCAACGCTGCCCGTTTTGACTGACGGCTCCGCGACGCCACATGGCATCAACGACAACACGCTCGCACTCGCCGCGTCGCTTGGTCCCCAAGTGCTGCGTGAACGCGCTGCTATCGAACATAGTCGCCTGGATCGACTGTTCAGAACCCGTCAATCCCCACCACACTTCGCAGCATCGTCGAACACGCTCACCATCGGGTCGTCCGCTGCCACCTCGCGCCACTCATCAGGTGTACACGTGGTGGGAAACATCCACAACGCGTCCTCGTCGTCCTGCATGTAGCGAATCGCGAGATCGTCGCTACACGAGCTACTGCACTCCATCGACACGGTTGCCGTGCAAGTACACCTCACGAACCTGGGCTCGATGCAAGCGTCCTGCGCCGAGTAACGAGCGCCTCGCATCGGAACGCAGTTGTCATCCTCGTCGTCGCGGCATTGTTGTTCGTCCATCGCTTCGCATCGGATTCGTGCGGCTTCGCCGGGTGGAAGTCCGCCGCTGGAGTCGCTGTGTTCGTCTGCTACCGCACTGCCGTCGCCGCCCGCTGACGGACCGCCGTCAGGCTCGTTACGTGAAGGCACTGTGTCGCGCTGGCGGTCGTCTTGCGTGTCAACGGCAGCGGTGTCGCGCTCGTCCGGTGTGCTCGGTGCGGCGTCTTTCTGATTAACATCGTCGCCGCTTTCAGGCTGCGCCTCGTCCGTCAGCGTTCCAGAGGTCTCGCCGTCGGAGTTCGAGTCGACGGCGGACTCGGATGTGTCTCGGTGTGAGTCGGTATTCGAACTCAGCTCCGCACCATCCGACGACGCTTCATCGGCGGAGCCATTGCAGGCCACGGCGAGCCCAACACCCAGAACAATCCAAACCAGTCGCATCCTCATCGCTCCAGTCGCCCCACGGTGAGGCGCGCGTTTCATGAACCGTACCTCGCTTCCAGAAGAGTGCTTGCGGGATCTCAGACGCGACCTGCGGTTCAACACGTGAGACGGCGCCCGACGCGGATGTCCCCCAATTTTTCCGACTCCTCGACGCATTCAGGCGCACTTGCCGGGGCAAACACGAAGCCCGCGCAATCCGTCGAGTCGCGGCGCCGCGTGTCTGGGCTTCAAGGCGCGGATAGATCAGCGATTGGGGGGTCAGTCAGGCATGACGCTCCGTGGATGGCTCGGTTGCGCCGCTTCAAGCAGCAGTGCGCAGTCGCTCCCCTCCGGGTCTCGCCTGCAGCTAGTCTGGAGGAGCGACTGAGCCTTCGCGTCGCCTGCAGCAGCTCTGCAGAACGTCTGCGCGCGGCATCGGGAGAACTCGACGCAGGCACGACTCACAGCAGCGCGAAACTCGGCGCACTCGCTTGTGACACCGACGCCCGCGGCCAGAGCGACGACAGCCTCGTCGATGCGGTAGCAATTGGGATTTTGGGAAGCTTCGCAGGCTTTGGCGAGCAGATGACGATGGGTGGGGCCATCAGCACTTTTTGGCGTGGGTCCTGAGTCGGAGAGCCAGTCCGCCGCTAGGACGCAGGCCTCGCCACGACCGAGGGAGCACAGATCTGCGAAGAACAGGCGAGCTTCGTCTCCAGGTGGATTCGCCGTCCACAAGCGGTTCAGTTGGTAACAAGCGACGCGAACTCCAAACTTGCAGGCGACGATTGCGGCCGCCACGTCTCCCGTCCCCGCAAGGACCTCGCAGGCGCGAACGCTGCGTTCGCCGTGACAGTAGGTCGACAACCGACTGGTCTGCGAGCGGTTGCGTTTGAAGTCGATGATGGCCAACTCGACACAGCTCGCGAGGACAGCATCGCGACAAGCCAATTCGTGTAGCGCGACAACGACGGATACGCGGCTGCGTTCACCCCAATCCGCCATCTGGAACGCCAGGCGAGAGCAGGCTTCGGCCGATCCGGCGTCGCACGCCGAGTACGCAGGAGCGAAGAGCACCTTGGCTTCGTCGAACTGAGAAGACGATCGCAACTGTCCTCGGGAACAGGCGACCAAGATCACCGGAAGGCAGTAGAGTATGCAAACTCGCACAACCGCCAGACACCAGTTGCGTTTCATGCTTGGGACTGGCGCCGATC